>JAZNEW010000056.1:0-25339 GCA_045588775.1 Candidatus Egerieisoma sp.
ACCGCTTGGCCTCC
The DNA here is from genome assembly GCA_045588775.1 of Candidatus Egerieisoma sp. Lineage (GTDB taxonomy): Bacteria > Bacteroidota > Bacteroidia > Bacteroidales > UBA932 > Egerieousia. The sequence continues at coordinate 15 of JAZNEW010000056.1, forward strand.
GACTTCCCTGTTTGAGCTGGCTGCGATAGTCATCCAGCAGACGGAAGGCATATTTGCCCAAAAGCAGTATGCCGGCCAAATTGCACAGCGCCATCAGGCCCATTGTTATATCCGAAATATTCCATGCCAGATCGAGGCTCATTACTGCTCCCGCCATCACATTTGCCGAAACAAGAAGCCTGTATATGAGCATTATTCTCTTTTTGGCCCTTTCGCCACAACTCTTCATCAGGTATGAGACATTGGCCTCGCCATAATAGTAATTGCCCAAAATGCTGCTGAAAACAAAAAATATCAATATAAATGCAATGAAATAAGTTCCTATCGGGCCAATCTCGTTATTAAGGGCAAATTGGGTAAGCTGCACTCCATTTATGCTGCCATCTACAGGGGCCCCGCTGAAGAGTATGATAAAGGCGGTACAAGTGCAGATAATCAGAGTATCGGTAAATACACTCAATGCCTGAATCAGGCCCTGTTTTACAGGATGGGATACATTGGCGGTAGCAGCAGCGTGTGGTGCGGAACCCATACCGGCCTCATTGCTGAAAAGGCCTCGCCTGATACCCTGCATAACAGCTGCACCAACTCCTCCTCCAACAGCCTGCTCTATGCCAAAAGCATTTGAAACGATACTATAGATTACCGTAGGTAATTCTGTTACATTCAATATTATAACCACAAATGCGATTAGGATGTAACCAATGGCCATAATCGGTACTATAACACTGCTTACCTTTGCAATGCTCTGTATTCCTCCAAATATCACGACAGCGGTAAGTATTGTGAGCAGAATGCCCATAGTTGCTGTGCTTATATCAAAGGCATTACTGAATGCTGCACTTAATGTATTGCTCTGCACAGAGTTGAAAGCAAAGCCGAATGTAATTATAGTAAAGATTGCAAAGGCAATGGATAACCATCTCTTTTTCAGACCAATCTCTATGTAATAGGCAGGGCCGCCAATAAAAGAGTCCTTCCCTTTGATTTTATACAGTTGTGCAAGTGTAGACTCCACAAAAGCGCTGGCAGAACCTATAAGTGCTATGAGCCACATCCAGAAAACTGCTCCTGGACCTCCAATTACTATGGCAGTTGCAACTCCGGCAAGGTTTCCTGTGCCAACGCGGCCTGCTATTGAAACGGCAAAAGCCTCAAATGAAGATATCTTTCTCTCTTTATGTAAATTATTGGTTGATTTGATTTTATCGCCACTTGTCTCAACTAAAAGTTTAAACATGTGCCTTATCATCCTGAATTGGACAAAGCCTGTTTTGCAGGTAAACCATACTCCGCATGCAATAAGTGTTGCAATGAGGATATAGCTCCACAATATATTATTTACAGATGTTACAAAATTTGTTATTGCTTCCATAGAATCACATTTATCGGCAGTTGAGTATCTTTTCAATAACCTCCTCCACACTATTGCAGAGGTTAATCATATTGAGCAGTTCAGGCAGAAGAAAGCCATGCTTTTCCATATTTTCAAGTTGCCCGACAAGATGGTCATAGAAACCCTCAGTATTGAGCAGAAATATTGGTTTGCCACGATTTTCCAGCTGGTTGTTTACAGCATATTCAAAGAGTTCGTCCATTGTGCCGTAGCTTCCGGGTAGAACAATCGCAGCATCACTCATCTCTTCCATAATTGATTTTCTCTCTTTAAGATCTTTAGTGAGAATGAGTTGCGATATCTTATCGTGTCCAATACTTCTACTGGCAAATTTCTCCGGAATAACTCCTGTTATCTTGCCATTTGCAGAGAGCGCACCATTCGCAAGGGCATTCATGGTTCCTACATTGGTACCTCCATACACAATGCTTATGTCGTTTTGGGCAAGCGCCCTGCCCAATTTATTTGCAGATTCTGCAAAAATGGGAGAGTTGCCCCTCTTTGACCCCAAATATACTGCAACACAATTTATTTGCATACGCACTCTTTTTTAATGAGCAGCAGATCTTCATCGGCTTTGATTCTTCTTATCAGGGTCTTTACAAGCGTGTCGAGCTTGCCGCCCTCGCTATAATCGGCCGGACACAGATAGTTCACCCTGTCCTGTTCCATAAGACGCTCCGCGATGGCCTGTTTCTTTGCATTGTCGGGTTCATAAACTGCAACAGAAGTGCCTCCCAACTGCTTTATCAGCTTCATGCAGGGCACATCGGTTTCACCGTCGCCAAAATAGACCATATTGTTGAATGAAACCCTTTTTTCATCTTCAGGCACCGACGAATTGATGACCACAGAGTCTCTGATGCTGAAAATACCTTTGTTAATTTTAAAGAGAAACTGGGTCTTGTTGGTATAATTGACAGCTGCCGCAGGCCAGATGGCATCGCCATGCTCATTGTAATAGAATGAACAGGCAAAAATGGTCTTGAACTCATTTGCAATTGATGTTCCCTCAATAATCTCTTTTGTGCCCGACGAGTTGATATAATGCTCTATCTTTATACCATGTTCCAGGCCATATCTGTTGATTCTCGAGAACCACTCCTTTACTCCTTTGAATAGCTCTACAGACTTGCCGAACTCCCTGAAACTCTCACGACGGATGGGTTTTCCTGTCTGTTTGGCCTTTTCGAGCATCAGAAGCATATAAACAAGCACATTGTCGGAATCCTGGTTTTCGGCCATAACATCTGTCTCTGCCCAGAACTCCTCCTTTTTCATTCCTACAGCACCTATAAACGAATACTCCTGCATGTTTCCGGGCGACAGTGTGCCGTCGAAATCATATATGAGGGCAACAATAGGCAATTTCTCTCTCTCTTCCATATCTCTGTTCATTTGATGTTTGCACAAAGATAATAAGAATGTCTTAACGGTGACGTCTGTAAAGTTCTTTCTCGATAGTGGAGATATCCATTCCCTTGTGAACAAGCAGTACAAGCAGGTGGTATATGAGATCTGATGCTTCATATATCAATCTATCATCGTTGCAGTCTATGGCCTCAATAACGGTCTCTACCGCCTCTTCGCCAACTTTCTGTGCTATTTTGTTCACTCCCTTTTCAAACAGGGATACGGTATAGGAACCATCCGGTTTCTCCTCTTTACGCTGACGGATCACCTCAAGAAGTCTTCTTATAAAACCCTCAGTATCATCTGTATTGAAGCAGCTGGTTGAACCTGTATGGCAAGTAGGGCCAACAGGCACTGCCTTAATAAGAAGTGCATCGCTGTCGCAATCTTTCAGTATCTGTTTCGCATATAAAAAGTTGCCGCTGCTTTCGCCCTTTGTCCATAACCTTCCCTTTGATCTGCTGAAAAATGTAACCTTTCCCAGATCAAGTGTCTGCTGGAGAGCTTCGCGGTTCATATAACCGAGCATAAGCACTTTTAGAGTTGCGCTATCCTGAATTATGGCAGGAATCAGAGAGTTGCTCTCTTTAGAGAAATCCAGTTCGTCTATATTGAAATTTGTTTTGATCTCCATTTTGTAAATATTTTAATTAATTATTGTTGCTGTTTATTGTAATCTCACAGGAATGCCCTTTTCTTGCAGTTGTTTTTTGAGGTCGGGAATCCTTATTTCTCCGTAATGGAAGATTGAGGCGGCCAAAGCTGCATCTGCGCATCCTTTATCCGACAAGACCTCTGCAATATGCAGAGATGTTCCGGCTCCTCCGGATGCAATTATAGGTATATTTATTATTTCCGACAACTTTTTGTAGGTCTCCACAGCATAACCCTGCTTTGTGCCGTCGTGATCCATTGATGTAAACAGAATCTCTCCGGCACCGCGTTCTTCAACCTCTCTGGCCCAGCTCAGCAGCTCTTTTCCGGTGAGTTTGTTGCCGCCATGCGTGGTAACTCTCCACACACCGTCGATTTGTTTGGCATCGATGGCCACAACTATCGACTGGGAGCCGAAATGCTCTTTCAGATCATTGATCAGTTGCGGATTATAAACTGCGGCACTATTTATCGAAACTTTGTCGGCACCGGCCTTCAACATAATCTCGGCATCCTGAACAGTGGAGATGCCTCCTCCAACAGTAAATGGTATATTGATATTTGCAGCAATCCTCTCCACAAGCTCGGCAAAGGTCTTGCGGCCCTCCATTGTGGCACTTATATCCAAAAAGACCAGTTCATCGGCCATTTCACTGCAATAGAGTCTGGCCATTTCAACAGGGTCTCCAATATTTTGCAAATCCTTAAAATTAATGCCCTTGACAGTCTTTCCATCTTTGATGTCGAGGCATGGAACAATTCGTTTTGCGTACATATCAGCTATTTAAACGGGTTAAATCTTTTAGTGTTATCCTGCCTTCATAAATTGCCTTTCCAACCACAACTCCAAAGATATTCTCCTTTTCCAATTCAAGGATATCATCAATGCAGCTTACTCCTCCGCTTGCAATTATATCGAGTTGCGGAAACTTCTCCTGAATTGATTTGTAAAGGTTGATTGAAGGCCCCTGGAGCATTCCGTCGCAGGCAATATCTGTCATAATAGAAGAGGTAAGACCGGCATCGGTGAATCTTTGCAGGAGTGTGTCGATTGAGATTTTTCCCTCTTCCAACCATCCCTGTACCGCAGGAATCCCATTTTTGAGATCCGCTCCAAAAATAAGTTTCTCTTTGCCAAACTCGCCAAGCCACCCGATAAAAGTGTCGGGTTCATTGCAGGCCACACTTCCGCATATCGCCATATTTGCGCCGGCATTAAAGACCGAAACAACAGACTCTCTCTCTTTGATACCACCGCCATATTCGATTGTAAGTCCTGTGCATGAGGCTATTCTCTCCAATGTGGCAAGATTTTGAGGTCTGCTGGCTTTTGCCCCGTCGAGATCAACCAGATGCAACCTCTCTATTCCGCAATCTTCATACTGTTTTGCAATATCTATAGGGTTGCTGCCATATGTTGTGCATTTATTGTAATCGCCCTGACTTAGCCTTACACATTTGCCCTCAATGAGGTCTATTGCAGGTATAATTTTTATATTCATGTTACAGATTTATTATCTCGTTGCTTAAAAAATTGAGCAGGATGCGCCCGCCTGCATCACCACTCTTCTCAGGATGGAACTGACAGCCCATAAAATTCCCTTTTTTGAGCGATGCACTGAATTCAATACCATATTTTGCCGTTGCCGCGGTGTTTTCATTCACATTTGCATAGTATGAGTGGACAAAATAGACATACGAATTCTCTTGCAGAGAGCTGTATAGCGGAGATTTCAGATCAAAGATGGTATTCCAGCCAATATGCGGGATTTTAATGCACCGCTCTCCACCATCCATTCCGCTCAGTTTTGCCTCTTTTGGAAATCTGCTGATTCTGTTTGAAAAGACTCCCAGACACTCTGTTGAGTCCTCTTCTGAATAGCTGCATAATATCTGCATACCCAGACAAATTCCAAGTACAGGCTGTGTAAAGGAGAGAATTGCTCTGTCCAGACCGCCCTCTCTGATATTTTGCATGGCCCATCCTGCGCTGCCTACACCCGGCAGGATAATTCTGTCGCATCCCCGGAGAATTTCAGGGTCGGAGGTTATAATATATTCTGCCCCAACTCTTTGCAAGGCATTTCCAACCGATTTTACATTGCCAATCTTATAATCAATAATTCCCACCATAACTACAAACTCCCTTTACTGCTGGCTATTGCATTGTTTTTTGAATCTTTTTGTACAGCACATTTCAAAGCTCTTGCAAATGCTTTGAATACTCCCTCGATAATATGGTGATTATTCTCGCCCGATGCCTTTATATGCAGATTGCATTTCATATTCTCTGCAAGCGATTTAAAGAAGTGCTTGAACATTTCAGAACTTACATCGCCAATCTTCCCGGAGGTGAATTCAACATCCCACAAGAAATCTATCCGGCCTCCCAAATCGAGCAGAACTGTAGCTTCTGCCTCGTCCATAGGCAGGGAGAATCCATACCGTTCAATGCCTTTTTTATCGCCAAGCGCCTGCGACAAGGCAATTCCGAGGGCAATTGCAGTATCTTCTATTGTATGGTGGTCATCTACCGCCAGATCACCTGCACATATTATATTCAATCCTATACCCCCATGATAGGCAATCTGTTCGAGCATGTGGTTGAAGAAATTGAGTCCGGTGGCAATAAAAGGCTGGCGGAAATTGTCGAGATCAACACTTATCTGAATGGATGTCTCTCTTGTGTTCCTTACATATTTGCCTCTTCTTGCCCCACTCCCGGCAGGAGAAAGAGAGGCTTCACTGCACTGGGCCACTTCTGCAATACTGCCTGATATTGCGGCCAAAAGTGCATCATTTTCATCTGGAGTACCCACAGATATTCTAAGGCAATCTTGGCACAAAGGGAGCGAAGAGCGATCCCTCACAATTATTCCTTTCTCTTTTAATTTATTGAAAATAAAGTCTTTATCTTTAAACCTGACAAGCAGGAAGTTTGCATCAGATCTGAAGACTTCAGTAACTTGCTCCAACTTGTCAAGCGAATCGGCAAGACGTTTGCACTCTCTTTTTATAATCTCCCTCTTCTCAATGGCAGGCAATATATCCCTGAGCATATCTGCAGCTCTCTGCTGGTTGATGACACTTATGTTGTAAGGATATTTCACTTTATTAAAAAGATCAGTTATCATCTCATTTGCGTAGGCAATACCAACACGCAGACCGGCCATTCCCCAGGCTTTGGAGAGAGTCTGCAATACAACAAGATTCGGATATTTGTTTATGGAGAGAGAAAAGCTCTCACTCTCCGCAAAATCGATATATGCCTCATCTACAACAACAATACCGTTGAATTCCTCTATTATTTTTTCAATTTCGCTGCGGTCCAGAAGGTTTCCTGTGGGATTATTCGGCGAGCATATAAATATCACTTTGGTATCACTCTGCACATCTGCAAGAACCTTCTGGGCACTTATCTCAAATTTTTCATCCAGAAATGACTCTATCACCTTTACATCATTAATCTTTGCCGCCACACTATACATACCGTATGTTGGCGACACTATAACTGCACTGCACTCTTTAGGCTCACAGAAAACTCTGTAAACCAAATCTATAGCCTCATCGCTGCCATTTCCTAAAAATATATTTTCTACAGGAACTCTTTTAATTGCCGACAAAAGCTCCTTGACCTCCCTCTGGAATGGCGAGGGATATCTGTTGATGCCGTTGTCATATGGGTTTTCATTGGCATCGAGGTATATATCCATTTTCAATTTGCAATCATCCCTTGCAGTGGAGTAGGGTGAGAGCTCTTTAATATTCTCCCTCACCAGTGCGTATATATCTTTCATAGGTCTTCCAAATTATTGTTTTGCAATCTCTTCGAGCCTGATTGTAACTGATTGGGCATGTGCATCGAGTCCCTCTGCCTTAGCCATGGTCTCTATAACGCTGCCTATGTTTTTCAATCCCTCTATAGTAACCTCCTGGATTGATATTTTTTTCATGAAGCTGCCGAGATTTATGCCGCTGTATGATTGTGCCCAGCCACCTGTAGGAAGTGTATGGTTAGTTCCCGAAGCGTAATCGCCGGCACTCTCTGTGGAGTAATTGCCCAAAAATATACTGCCGGCATTCTCAATTTCTCCACACATGCTGCGATACTCTTTTGTGCAGATAATCAGGTGCTCAGGGGCATATTCATTGGCAATATCAACAAGTTCCCTATCTGATTCCACCACTATTATCCTGCTCTTTTTCAAAGATTCTGAAATATAATTTTTTCTCGACAGCTTGCTGATCTGCTCTTTGAGGGCCGATTGGACCTCTTTTGCAAGTGCAGCTGAAGTTGTGGCAAGAATGGCCTGGCTGTCGTAACCATGCTCCAGCTGCGAGAGAAAGTCTGCGCAGATGAATTGCGGATTTGCGGAATCGTCGGCAAGGATCATCACCTCAGAAGGGCCGGCAGGCATATCTATCGCGCAGATATCTTTAGATACCAGCTGCTTTGCAATGGTCACATAATTGCTTCCAGGGCCAAATATCTTATTTACCTTTGGTATTGTCTCAGTTCCGTATGCCATTGCTGCAATAGCGGCAGGGCCTCCGACTTTGTAAACTTTATCAACTCCGCACACTTTTGCACAATACAACACCTCAGGAGCTACTTTTCCCTCTTTATTAACTGGAGTACAGAGAATTACCTCTTTACATCCTGCCAATTTTGCCGGAACAGCGAGCATTATTACAGTTGAGAAGAGCGGTGCTGTGCCGCCTGGAATATACAATCCCACCCTTGAAATAGGAATATTCCTCTGGCTGCAGGTAACGCCCGGAATTGTCTCCACAACCACATCCTTCTCCCTTTGGGCCATGTGAAATTTTTGAACATTAGCAATTGCGCAGTCAATTGCGTTGGACAACTCTTTGGATATCTTTTCTTTGGCCTGTTCAAACTCTTTTTCGCCAACGAGAAGTTCGCTTGCTTTTATGTTTATATTGTCAAATATTTTTACATAGGAGAGAAGTGCTTTGTCGCCCGATTCTGCAATATTTTTCAGAATGAGCTCCACTCCATTTTCATTATTTCCCTTTTCCTGACAGTTATTGCCTCTGAGAATATTGTTCCACTCATTTTTTTGTGGATTGTATATTATGTTGATGTAACTTTCCATATCCGTAAATTTTTGCAAATATATTGTTTAAAGTATCATTTTTTCCATTGAGAGAATCAGAATATCCTCTGCACCAATCTTTTTGAGTTGCTCTGTCTTTTCCCATATCTGGTCTTCATCCACAACTGCATGTATGGCACTCCACTCTTTGTCGGCCAAAGGCAGCAGAGTAGGACTCTTCATGCAAGGAATTATCTGAAGCGCCTGATCAATCTTATTGTTTGGAATATTTACAAGCATATATTTCTTTCCCTTACTTCTCAAGATCGCCTCAAATCTGAAAATCAGCTGGTCTACAACCTCTTTTTTATCCTCTCCGATATTTTTGTTGCCAATGAGGACTGCCTGCGATTCCATAACCTTCTCAACCTCCAGCAAACCATTGGATACAAGGGTTCCGCCACTGCTTACAATGTCAAAAATGGCATCTGTCATACCAATTGAGGGGGCAATCTCCACACTTCCGGCAATCTGCTCTATTTTGCAGTTGATATTGTTGTCGGCAAAAAAACGGGAGAGTATTTTGGGATATGATGTAGCCACTTTTTTTCCGTTGAAATACTCCAGACCGCTATATTGCTCATTCTTTGGAATTGCAAGACTCAAACGGCATTTTCCAAATCCCAATTGATATAGCAGCTGCACATCCAGCTCTTTCTCAGAAACTTCGTTAAACCCTACAATACCGATATCGGCAATTCCGCTCGAAACAGCCTGCGGAATATCATCATCTCTGAGGTAGAGAACCTCTATCGGATAATTCCACGATTTCGAGAGCAGTTTGCGTTTGCTCTCTTCTATTTTAATTCCAGATTCTTTAAGCAGCATCATGCTCTCTTCGTTCAATCTTCCTTTAGCCTGTAATGCAATCCTTATCATGATAAATACTGTTAATAATTTACTTGTGTGAAATAAATAAAAAGAAAACCCGCCTGAGTGGGCGAGTTTTCTGTCTTGCAATGAAATTTTACTTTATAATTATCTGATATGCAACAACGGAATCGCCCTCAAATCATTTTGACGGTGATGGTGATGACGCAAATGGATAAATAATGTAAAATTCATCTTGACTATTAACTATAACATTCGTTATTATGAACACATATGTGAGGCAAATTTAAAAATATTTTTCTATCGTTGTACCACAAACAACATTTATTTTGCACCAAACATTGCAATTCTCTTCTCGAGGAATGCGATAAATTCAGGGGAGTGCAGCACTTTTATATCGTCAAGCAATCCCAAGACAAAGCGTCCCACACCTTCGTAGCTGCATACATTGGCTTCAAAAATATATTGTGAATCAGATACTTTTGTAAGACTCTTCTCTGCAAGTGGAAACTCTTCGGTAAGCAGCGAAGCTGCTTTCAGACCCATCTGGAGCTTGACCGGCAATTGTAAAAAGCTGCTGATTCTGAATACATCCATATAGGCTGTGCGATGTTGGTTTGGATATTCCCATCTCTTTCCAGTTAATTGCACATCTGCTATTCTCGACACTTTGAAGAGTTTGTTCTCGCCTGATGCCGGCTCATAACCCCACACCTGAATGAAGTTTGTGGTAAATTCATAAGGCTCGATAACTCTGTCGGAGATATGATTGCTGTTTGCCGACCTGTAATTTTTAAGTATAACCTGCTGCTTTTGCGATATGGCCTCTGTAAGGCTGTTCACATTGCGGGCATTGCTGCCTTTTGTTACACATTCGGCAAGTATCTTGTAATCATATACGCTGTAGAGCTTGTTTTTGAGGTTCTGCTTGATTATGTTGTTCTCGTCGATACTCTCTATTGCACTTTTGAGGATATAGGCCTCCTCGTCGGTAAAATGGACAAGTTGTGAAATATCCTTGAAGTATGGCGACTGCTTGTCGAGTCTTATATAATTGTCACTCTTCTTTACAACAAAGCCTGCCTCCCTGAATGTGTCAACATATCGGTAAACGGTTCTTGGCGACATACCGAGCTTCTCCGCCACATCTTCGATAGAGTACTTGTTATTGGCAGTCAGCATCTTCATAAGGCGCAGCAGCCTCTCCATTTTCGGTTGGTCCATATCTGTGAAGTATTTTAAATTTTATTGGAAACTGTTTTAATTCTATTCCAGACAGTTTCTTAAAGCTCTTTCAGGAATTCTTCAGTCTTTTTATAAAATTGGGTGAGGTGATATCCGTCGCAAAGGCCATGATGTACATTTATAAATACGGGAATATAGATCTTGCCCTCCTTTTTTGTAGCCTTGCCCACATTTATCAGAGGCTTTTTATTTCCTCCAGGCCCCGACTGGGTACAGGTCATGGAGCTGAAGTTCAGTTGCGGATTGGCCGCCACAAGAATCATGTCCAAAAATTTGTGTCTGCTCTCATTTGCCCTGTTTTCTGCGGCATAAGGGTTGGTCTGCTGCGGAATATTGCTGATAATCTCCTGTGCAGTTCTGCAGAACTTGTCAAAATTTTTGTTGTATGGAATATTTACCGAGTGGAAGCGTCCGTTTTCTCCCACACTTATTGGAGTGATTACCGACACATTTTTATATAGCACAATGATATCTTCGCCATTTTCGTTCTTCTCTATTCTGTAGCGCAATTCGGGTATCTCATTTGCTGCCCTGAGTATTGCATAGAGATATTTCAAAAAGAATGAAGAGTGCTCTTCCTTTGATTTTTCAAAAGCGGAGGTACACTCCACATCGCAGGTTACCGAGTAGGTGGGGTTCATGAAATCTTTGAAGAATTCAAAATTCTGACGCCTTTCCCATGTACTGTAATTGATTATTGTGCGTGTGTTTGAATCCATTGCTTTGTGGCATTACAAATTAGAAAAGAGGTTGAAACCGTCGTCCCAATTGTCCGGAGCACTATTTTCAGACGATTTATCAGGTTTGGTATAGTCAGGAAGCTCCCCAACAAGATCCAGAACCATATTGTTGGCCTGCACGCCAATATCTTTGGGAGATATGATTCTGATATAAGGCTGTCGCTCAAAAATGATATTGAAGAACTCTCTGTTCGGGATTATATTTATAGTAAATACCATATCGCCATTCTCCTGGCACTCAACAAGTTTTTGTGAGTGGTGAAGAGGATTCTGCTTTATGAACGGCGCAATCTTGTTCTTCACTTCAAATTTTATCTCCCTTATATCGCCCGACAGTTTTGTAACACCTATTATATCCTTGAAATAGTCATGAGGGTTGAATGAGAGCCCTTCGGGGAATGGCAGGATTGCATAAGAAAAATCCCTGATGCGGTCTATAGGGAGTTTGTAGACCCCTCTCAGCCCATCTTTATATCCTAAAGCAAACCACCTGCCCTTGTACTCTTTCAGATACATAGGGTAGAAGATAATGGACATTATATTGTTCGACCGCGATGAGTAGTAGCCTATACAGAGTGCCTTTTTGTTTACAATTGCATCGTGCAACATATCAAAATACTCCAATCCAAGTGGGTTCTGCCTCTTTTCATACGCAATTACAGAATCGCAGTTGCCATTTTTCGAAATAAGACCGCTGTCGAGGATATTTACAATCTCTCCAATCTGTTCAAAACCTTTGAAAGAGCTGTATTGCCTCAGCACTTCAACTGCCTCCTTGAGATTATCCAGCCGCTCTTTCTTGACTCCGGCTCTGTCTATACTGTAGGATTTGTCTTTATATCTGTAATACTTCTGTTCAAAGACCTCGATAGGCGCACCATAACCGCTCTTTTTGTCGCGCATGAACTGGATATCCAGCTGGATGGTACGGAGAGAGACCTTGCATTTTCCCTTGCTTTTGTTCTTGTTCTTCTCTTTTAATGCTTTTGAACAGGCATTTATCAGATCAATAAGAGAATATTTGTTCTGTCTATCTCTAAGACAGGCATCTATGGTCTTGTGCCTTAACAGAGCATTTGAATTGGCAGTCATAACAATGGATTTTAGGTAACAAATTTAACAAATTGCGTTGTTATTTCAAAAATAATCAAACAACTGCGGCTTTTTATGGTTATTATTACGGAACCCTACAATTGAAGTTTCGATGAACAGGATTGTACAACTATTTTTGCTGTTGCTGTATCTCTCTGCAACAGAGCTTCATGCAAGCGGAAATGCAACCACTGCCATTACCGGCAGAGTAATAGACAAAGATTCGCGTATGCCGGTAGCCTATGTTACTGTGTTTGTAGTGGGCAATTCCCAATGGTATGCGGCAACAGACACTTTGGGATATTTTAAAATAGAGGGAGTAACTCCCGGCATCTACTCGCTCTCGGCAGTGTGTCAGGGTTATAACGATGCAGTAACTCCCGAATATATAATTTCTGCACGCACTCCATTTATAGAGATAGTCATGAGTCAGAATATTAATCTGCTCGAAGAGGTTACAGTGGTAAGTTCTGCTCTGGAACGGAGCAGGGATGTTGGAGTGGGGCAGCAGATTATAGGAATAGCCGATATAGAGAAGATTGCCGGTGGCAACCGCGACATTTCCCGTGTTGTAAGGACATATCCGGGTGTCTCTTTTTCGCCCATTGGATATCGCAATGATTTGATAGTAAGGGGCGGAGCTCCATCAGAAAATCTGTTTTATCTCGACGGAATAGAGATTCCAAATATCAACCATTTTTCAACGCAAGGTGCCTCAGGAGGGCCTGTAGGCATTATCAATGCCGACCTCATAGAGCAGGTAAAGTTTTATACTGCAGGTTTTCCGGTAGAGTGGGGAGGTGCTTTGAGTTCAGTCATGGATATCAGGCTGAAAGATGGCAATTTTTATGGAAATGATTTTAAAGCCACGCTTGGAGCATCTGAATTTGCCTTTAGCGGAGGCGGACATATTGGAAAGAAGACAACATGGCTCTTTTCGCTGCGCCGCTCATATCTGCAATTTCTTTTCAAACTTCTCGGCCTTCCTTTTTTACCGGATTATATCGACGGACAATTAAAAATAAAACACAGAATATCGCAAAATGACGAAATTACACTTATTGCGCTGGCCGGAATAGATGATATGGAACTCAACACAGAAGAAAAGGGAGAAAATGTGGAGTATCTGCTTAGTTATCTTCCTCAAATAAAGCAGCAGACCTACACGGTTGGTGCTGCATACCGCCATTATGGCAATGGCAATGTGCTGCTGGTCTCGTTGGGATATAACTTTTTGTACAACAAGAATTTGAAGTATATGGGCAATGATGCTTCGTCGGAGGATAATTTGATATTGAAATTGCGCTCCACCGAGCAGAAAGCAACATTTAGAGCAGAGGATAGGGTAGATCTGGGCAGATGGAATCTTCTTTTTGGAATTCAGGGAGCATATTCCAATTATTGGAACAACACCTACCAGAGAGCATACACCACCTCAGAACAGAGATACAACTACGCAACTTCACTGCCAACATTTACTTGGGGAACCTTTGCCTGGGGAAATTATCTCTCTAAAAACAAATTGCTCTCCATTAAAATGGGTGTACGGTTTGATGGCTGCAACTATTCAAAAAATATGCAGCGCTTCTGGGAGAGTTTTTCTCCACGCCTGCAATTGGGATATATGATTTCCCACGCATGGAGCGTAAGTGCAGGAGGTGGAATTTATTACCAGCTGCCGCCCTACACATCGCTGGGATATAAGATTGGAGATGAGTATGCCAATAAGCACTTGGAGTATATGAGAGTTATGCAGATGAGTGCAGGAGTGAAGTGGAGCAGGGAATTTGGAGAGCGCTCACACATTGTGGTCTCTTTGGAAGGATTCTACAAAGGTTATGGAAATATGCCATTCTCGGTGCAGGATGGAATACCGCTGGCCTGTAAAGGGAATGATTATGGAGTTGTGGGAAATGAATTATTGCTCTCTGCGGCAAAAGGCCGCTCCTACGGAGCAGAGCTCTCAGTGCGCTGGCAAATTCCGGGAAAACTCAATTTTATGACCTCTGCAACTCTCTTCAAAAGTGAATATCAAAGGCCTGACTCACAAACGCCGGCCAATGATGGAGAGTATATTCCTTCGGCATGGGACAACAGGTTTATAGCCAATATCGTATGCACATATAATTTTGGCAGGAACTGGAGTGCAGGCGCAAAATTAAGCACTATAGGGGGCGCTCCATACACACCTTATGATGCAGACAAATCTTCTCTTAAAGAGGCGTGGGATGTGCAGGGCAGGCCATATATCGATTACACGCTCTACAATACAGAGAGACTCAAACCATTTGCCCAACTCGACCTGCGTATCGACAAAAGTTTTTACTTTAAAAAATGGATGCTGGGAGTGTATGTCGATGTTCAGAATGTTACAGGTTCAAAACTCCGCCAGCAGGATGTTCTTATGAGTACAGGTATAATAGAAAATACCGCTGCCCCTGTAACAGAGCAACGGTATCTTATGAAATATATTTCACAACAGGCGGGAACGGTAGTGCCTACCATAGGCATTACCGTAGAATTTTAGAAATTACCTCAGCGTTACCACAACCATCACCGGATTGCTATCTTCGGTGAGCTGTGCCGCCACCTCTTTCATGCGGGCAGAAGTGCTCTGTTCGGCCATTTCAATGAAATCTATGGCGTTTACAAGCTGGTACATCTTGTCCTCTTTTGCGTATTGCGGCCAAAAGTTCATTCCGCCGTCAAGATCATTGGTAAAGCCAATAGTTCCTTTTTTTAAATCGTGTTTTATTGCATATGTTTTATTCTCTGTTTTATCATAAAGAACAAAACTATCAAACACTTTCTCTGTTGGAATCCCTGCTCTCAAAAGTGATTGGAAAATATAACTTTGGAACCGGAATCCAAAAATGACAAATTTTTTAGATTCCAATGACTTTTCAGCTAAAAAAATAATAGGTTCATCATCAGATATTTCTGATTTATCATTTGACCTATATTTGCCATAATCAATGATATATGTTGCTTCTTTGTTGGACAAAGAATGGTTTTTGCATGCATTCAAAAATGAATAAATGGTATCTCCTTTACCTTTGGCAATCCTTAAATCCTCTTTAAATTTCCAAATATAGCTTTCGTAGGGATGATTATACGATATCTTACTTGAAGATAGATTCAATTGTTTCGCGGTGATATTATCAAATGTCATTGTCTTCTTCATAATAAACACCTCCCCTAAATCTGCTTGACTAACAATATTTAGCGAAGAGTCTACAACGAACAAAAACTCATTAGTAGCAGCTTTTCCAGCTATTGTCAATATATAGTACAAGTTGTTTTCAAAATAGCCTTTATCTGATATTATTGTGCAATGTAATTTATTTTCTATATCTCTTCTTTGAAAACATTTTATGCAATCATTATTAGAGTTGTATATCAATAAATTACTTTGCAAATCGGAAATTCCTACATTTTCTTTGCCAGAACAGTCCTGTTCTATAAAAAAATTGTTGGCCATTATGACTTCTTCTGGACCACGACCATATTTGCCCACTTGTCCAATAAAATTTCCATTTTTATTAAACTTCATAATCGTGGCATTCATTGAAGATGTTTTGAAATAAAAAAAATCATCGGTTGCAATAAAATTTCCGATATTTCCAATTAAGGTACCATTTAGCGGTATATAATTAATATTTGATGCATATTTACTTAAATTTATAGTTGTTGCATTATCAATAGCATCTTCAATATATAATATAGATTCATCCCCACGATGAATATCTGACGTGATATTCATCGTGCATCCTGCGCAAAAACAATAGCAGATTGAATATAAAATTAATCTCTTAACCATATTCATCAATTGTAATTTTAAGAATTTCTACTCACCAGGAAAGAATTCATACCCACAATTTATACATAATGCATGGTATACACTACCTGTACCATCTTCTGCAACTAACCATTTGTTACCTTTACAATCCGGGCAAATAATAGGTAGAATCCTTTCTTCATATTCACCAATACCACAAGTCGAAACACCTCCCAGTGAAGTCGCATTAATGGATGACATTGCAATTGTTAAAAAAGCTAATACAGCAAACAAAGACTTGAATTTTAAAATAGTTTTAATAAAGAATTATATTAATAGGTTAATTGTTCAAAGGTAATAAACTAATTTTTAATATCCTACACTCTACTTTAGCGTTACCACAACCATTATAGGATTGCTATCTTTGTGAGCTGTGCCGTAGCTGAAATCGTGTAGAATGAACCCGTTCAAAAATCAGCGGTTTGCCAATGTGGTAATTGGATTTTCAATAGTACCAAAGACTTGCCGTATTATTTATAACCTGTTTGAGATACAAGGTTGTTCATGAGTCTGTAGTATTGCAGTTGCATATACAAAAAAAGAGGGCAACCTTTGGCGCCCTCCCATTGGATTTGCAACTCTGTAAAGAGTATTGACTATAGTTGCGGACCTGCAACAACCAACGCTTTACCAGCCTCGTTACCGGTAAACTTGTTGAAGTTCTTGATGAATCTGCTTGCAAGATCTTTTGCTTTCTCATCCCATTGCTCAGCACTTGCGTAAGTGTCGCGAGGGTCAAGGATGTTAGGATCAACGCCAGGAAGCTCAGTTGGAACCTCAAAGTTGAAGTAAGGGATATGTTTGGTAGGAGCTTTGTCGATTGAACCGTCGAGGATAGCGTCGATGATTCCACGAGTATCTTTAATTGAGATACGTTTTCCAGTACCATTCCATCCTGTATTTACCAAGTATGCTTTTGCACCAGACTGCTCCATTCTCTTAACCAGCTCCTCACCATATTTTGTTGGGTGAAGTGAAAGGAATGCTGCACCGAAGCAAGCAGAGAATGTTGGGGTAGGCTCAGTGATACCACGCTCTGTACCAGCCAATTTTGCAGTAAAGCCCGACAAGAAGTAGTATTTTGTCTGCTCAGGACTAAGGATAGATACCGGAGGAAGAACACCGAATGCATCTGCTGAAAGGAAGATCACTTTCTTTGCTGCAGGAGCTTTTGATACAGGTTTTACAATATTCTCGATATGGTAGATAGGGTATGATACGCGGGTATTCTCAGTTACGCTCTTGTCTGAGAAATCAATCTTGCCCTCAGCATCAACTGTAACATTCTCCAAAAGTGCATTTCTCTTGATTGCATTGTAGATATCCGGCTCAGCCTCTTTGCTCAAGTTGATAACTTTTGCATAGCAACCACCCTCGAAGTTGAAGATACCGTCATCGTCCCAACCATGCTCATCATCACCGATCAACTCACGTTTAGGATCAGTTGAAAGGGTTGTTTTACCTGTACCTGAAAGACCAAAGAAGATAGCAGTCTCACCTGCTTTGTTAGTATTTGCAGAACAGTGCATAGATGCAATGCCTTTCAAAGGAAGAAGATAGTTCATATATGAGAACATACCTTTTTTCATCTCACCGCCATACCATGTATTGATGATAACCTGCATTTTCTCAGTAAGGTTGAAAACAACTGCAGTCTCTGAGTTCAAGCCAAGCTCCTTGTAGTTCTCAACTTTAGCTTTGGAAGCTGTAAGTACTACGAAATCAGGCTCGCCATAATTTGCAAGCTCCTCTTCTGTAGGACGGATGAACATATTTTTCACAAAGTGAGCCTGCCAAGCAACCTCCATGATGAAACGAACTTTGATTCTTGTATTCTCGTTTGCACCACAGAAAGTATCAACTACATACAATTTCTTGTTTGAAAGCTCTTCCTGTGCAATTTTTTTCAACTCAGCCCAAGTCTCTTTTGTAACAGGTTTGTTATCATTTTTGTACTCCTCCGAAGTCCACCAGATAGTGTCTTTAGAAGTCTCATCCATTACAAAGAATTTGTCTTTAGGAGAACGGCCTGTGTAAACACCTGTCATTACATTTACAGCACCCAACTCTGTAACCTGACCAACTTCAAAACCCTCAAGACCTGGTTTTGTCTCCTCTTCAAAAAGAACTTCGTATGAAGGGTTGTAAAGAACCTCTCTAACTCCGGTAATACCGTACTTGCTTAAATCGATTTGTGACATAATTTATTTTATTTGTAAAAAGTTAATATTCGTTTTTCGGATTGGATTAATCCGGGCCGCAAAGATAATATTTTTTTAATTCTACGGCATAGAGATTGTCTGCAAAAAGCAAGCCATAGAGAGATATTTTGCAGATTTAGGCAATATAAGAAATATTTGTTGCCATTATGGCAGTTTAGGGGGGGCTCTATGTGGCATTAATTGGTGCCTGTTATTTTGAAGTTTGAGTAAAAGTTCATAATATTGCTCAACCTATTTACACGAAAACCTATTTGTAAGGAGAGATGCGGCAGAAGATATACCGGATATTGGAAGAGAATTGGGGATACACTTCATTCAGGCCCGGACAGATGGAGATAATAGAGTCTGCCATGTCGGGAAAAGATACCCTTGCGCTTATGCCCACAGGTGGCGGAAAATCATTGTGTTTTCAGGTGCCTGCATTGGCAAAGCCGGGGCTCTGCATTGTTGTATCACCTCTTATAGCCCTTATAAAAGATCAGGTGCAGAATCTCAACAAAAGGGGAATCAAGGCCATAGCTGTCTATTCAGGAATGGGCCACAGCCAGATAGATATTGCACTCGACAATGCCATTTATGGAGATTATAAATTTCTCTATGTCTCTCCAGAAAGATTGCAGACACCACTGTTCAGGGAGAGGGCAAAGAGAATGAGTGTAAATTATCTTGTTGTGGATGAAGCACATTGCATTTCGCAATGGGGATATGATTTCAGACCTGCCTATCTCGAAATTGTTGCAATAAAGGAGATTATTGGCGATGTGCCGGTTATTGCATTAACAGCAACAGCCACCCAGACAGTGGTTGAAGATATTGTGCACAAACTTGGATTTGGTGAACATAACATAGTAAAGACAGGTTTTGAGCGGCCAAATCTCTCTTATGTTGCAAGAAATACAGAAGACAAGCACGGACACATATTGAGAATATGCAACGGAGTGCAGGGGTCGGGAATTGTATATGTTCGTGAGAGAAAGAAAACGGAGGAGATTTCTGCCTTTTTGAGAGGCAACGGCATAACGGCAGATTTTTATCATGCCGGATTGAGCAAAGAACTCAGATCATTAAAGCAGGATCAGTGGAAGAGGGGAGAGCTGCGTGTTATTGTTGCTACCAATGCCTTTGGTATGGGCATCGACAAACCTGATGTACGTTTTGTGGTCCATTACGATTTGCCTGATTCGCTCGAGGCATATTTTCAGGAGGCAGGCCGTGCCGGACGTGACGGGAACCGCTCATACGCAACCCTGTTATGGAACGATTCAGACCTCAAGAGGCTTCGTGCTATCCACAATGTAACCTATCCGTCGATTGAATATATAAAGGATATTTACCAGAAGGTCTTCATTTATCTGCAGATTCCTTACGAGGCAGGCAGGGAGAGTGTAAACAAATTCAATCTGCAGGAGTTTGCCCGCAAATTCTCATTGAATGCGGTATCTGCCTATTATGCAATCAAATACATTGAGCAGGAGGGGTATTGGGAACTTACAGATGAAATAGACAATCCGTCGAGGATAATGTTTATAGTAAATAGGGATGAACTCTATAAGGTGCAGCTCGGCAATGTGCAGCTCGATGTCTTCATAAAGGCGGTTCTGAGGTTGTATACAGGATTGTTCTCTAAAATTACCCCAATCGACGAATCCTATGTGGCAAGGGTAACATCCGACAGCGAGGCAGGAGTGAGGGAAAAACTGCTCACTTTGTCGAGAATGAAGATTATAAAATATATTCCGCGTGTACGCACTCCTCTGATTATCATGAATTACGAAAGGCTTCTTGAGGGCAATTTCTATATTTCGCAAAAGCGGTACAATGAGAGGAAAGAGATGTTTGCAAAACGCATAGAGAGCGTGATAAAATTCGTGCAGAACGGACAAATTTGCCGCAGCCGGCAACTGATAGAGTATTTTGGCCAGATTCCGCAGTATGATTGTGCAGTGTGCGA
The DNA here is from genome assembly GCA_045588775.1 of Candidatus Egerieisoma sp. Classification (GTDB taxonomy): domain Bacteria; phylum Bacteroidota; class Bacteroidia; order Bacteroidales; family UBA932; genus Egerieousia. The sequence continues at coordinate 20,517 of JAZNEW010000056.1, forward strand.
TGTGTGTCTTGCAAAAAGAAACGGTTCAAACCCCCAGGCGAGTGCAGAACAGGCAAGAAAACATATCTCGGAGTATATAAAAAACCGGCAACAGCCTGTATCATTATCTGATATTCAAACTATTGCCGGCGACAATTACAAGTTATACCTCCAGGTTCTGCGTGAAATGGCAGATGAAGGGATTATAACTATTTGAGAGTTGCAATAACAATTACCGGATTGCTTTGGTCTGTAATTGAATCTGCAACTTTTTTCATCTGGCTGGAATTGCTTTGGGCAGCCGCCTCTATAAACAGATCAGCACTCATGAACTGATACATCTTATTGCCTGAAATTTTGAGAGGCCAGAAGTTTTCGCCACCATCAATATCGTTTATAAAACCATCTTTACTCTTTATGGTCTCTCCGGTAGCCTTGTTGTAGATAAATTTGTCATCGCTATAGGTGGAGAAAATCAAGATATTGTCCGACTCCATTATAGTTCTTGTATCAACGGCCAGCTCACCATTCAATGTTGGGGAAAATCTTTGCTCGGCAGTAATATCACCATAATCCATTACGGCAAATTGAGAAAGTTTTCCATTTTTATAAGCAAGAAGTGTATCCATAAAAGGTGAAATGATACGGAAAGTGTCGTTGAATTTATAAACAGCCGGACTGTATCTCCACATTAACTGAGTTTTAAACACTTGATTTTCAGGGACTTCTCCACCACCTTCAACTACAATATTATTTGATAAAAATTGTGTTTCTATAAGTTTCTCTTCTGTATTGAACAGTATTAAAGAGTCTGTTTTATTCAGTTCTTTATCAAAAACATACAAACAATTTGAATTTTCCTGCGAATTCATTATTGCAAAAGAACCATTATCCTGGAAAATTACATTTCCAAACAAATTCAAATTAATGTCCGACGGTTCGAGTATCTGCTGAATCTCTCCGGTTTGGGGAGAATATGAAATAATCTTGCGTCCGAATTCAACGAAAAATGATGAATTGTTTGCATATGATGATCTTACAGCTGCATATTCGTTTCTGGCTCTTCCCCGAACTCCGATTTTTTTCACAAGTTTACCATCTCCCGACAATTGGAAAATATTCTGTGTACTTTCACAAGTTACATATATATAATCATCTGAAACAGCGATCTGCCAGATATCGGAAAGTAAAAAATCCTCTTTTGTTTCAATTGGAATATACTGGATATCAGATACATATTCACTCAAATTCACATCCTTGCCTTTGTCGGAACCAAAATTGATGATATGATGCGAATCTGATTTCAGATCTGAGTTTGAAGAACATGCACAGACAAGTAAAGAAATGAAGCAAATACCAGCTTGCTTGATAAAATTGGTTTTCATTGTAACATTGGTTTTCATAGTAACATTGGTTTTATAACATAAACTCTTTTAACTCATTATATAATCTTTGCACAGGCAGACCCACTACATTAAAATAAGACCCCTCAATCTCTTTAATTCCCACATATCCAATCCATTCCTGTGCCCCGTATGCTCCGGCCTTATCAAAAGGATTGCAATTATTAATGTAATATTCTATTTCCTCATCCGACAATTTGTTGAAGAAGACCTCTGTTGGCACCGAAAATGACCGTAAGGCAGAAGTGCTTCTTATGCACACTCCTGTAATTACAGTATGGCGGTTGTTCTGCAACATTCGCAGCATGCGCATGGCATCATCTTTATCCTTGGGCTTTCCCAGAATCTCACCATCACAAAGCACCATAGTATCGGCAGTTATGAGAATTTCATCATCCTGCAGCTCCCTGTGGAATCCGTAGGATTTTCCTTTGGCCATATATTCGGGCACTTGCGCAATCTCCATATCCGCTGGAACAATCTCCTCAAAATTGTTTCCCGTATCAATTGTAAAATCTACACCAAGTCCCAAAAACAGCTCTTTCCTGCGTGGAGAGGCCGAAGCCAAAATAACCTTTTTGCCCTTTAGAAGTTCTTGAAGCAACATAATTTATGCGTTAAGTAATTGTAAGAAACGATATTCAAAAAAGAATTGGCCTAACCCGAATAGGCTACAGGGTCGAATACCCAATCACCATGAATTTTGAGAACTTGCTCAACCAGATCCCTTACACACCCTTTTCCGCCATTATAGAGCGAAACATAATCGCATACAGCCTTAACCTCCGCTACTGCATCAGAAGGGCATACAGCCAATCCGCATATCTTCAGAATAGGAATATCCGGCAAATCGTCACCAACAAAAGCAACTTCAGAGGGTTTCAGATTGTGTCTTTTGCAGAAATCGAGAAAATCAGGAACTTTGTCGCGACTTTTAAGATAAATATCACTATCTGCAACGCCGATTCCCTTAAATCTTTTTCTGATTGATTCTGAACTGCCACCGGTAATAATTGCTGTTGGATATTCCTTTAAAACAGTCATTCTCACACCAAATCCATCCTTTGAATCAAATGTGCGGATAAGGTCGCCACTCTCGGTTGCCATAACACCGCCATCTGTAAAAACGCCATCTACATCGTATGCAAAGGCTTTTATGTCATGAAGTTTAGCTTTATAATTGCTCATATATTATCTATTTTATTATCAATACATTAATTATTCGACACATTTTCTGAATATCTCTCCATTATACATTCCGACAGTTTTTTGTATATTTCAAGATGCTCTGCGTATCCCCCTTTCTGCAACAGCTGCATGTGCTTTTCGAGTGTCTTCATATCCTTTCTCAATGCAGGGCCTGTTTGCGCACTCATTGGGGTTTGGAGGAATGCCTTTCTCACAGCCTCTATTGCCGACGGCAACAGGAATGTAAAATCGGGATGGGCAATTTCATACGCCATAGTGAGCATATAGTTTACAAAATTGGTTGTAAATACCGCTGCAGTGTGCATCTTCAGCCTCTTTTGGGAATCGCAGATATTATACTCAGCCCTTAATGTTTTAACAAGAGAGGCAAGTTTCTCTTCATGCTCTTTGCTTGAAGCCTCAAGCAGAAAAGGAACCATTCTTATATCGAGATTCTTGTTTCTGCTCAATGTCATGAGAGGGTAGAAGACACCATAATTTGCAATATTTCCATTCGATTCAAAAACCGACATCGGCGTTGCTCCGCTTGTGTGCACATAAAGAGTTGAATCATTCGGATTTGTGATATTTGAAACAACACTCTCTATTGCACTGTCGGAAACAGTTATAAAAACAATATCCGACTCCGGAATATCTTTATAATCCGACACATACTGCGCCTTTCCTTTATATCTGCCTATTATTCTGGAGAGCTGCTCTGCCTTTTCTATATTGCGGTTGCAGACACAAATGACACTGTGTCCTGCCCTTTGAAATGCAATTGCGAATTGGGTGGCAACATTTCCTGCTCCTATGATTGAAATTCTATACATTCCTGTGTGGTTTGGATTCACAAAGTTACACTTAATTTATTAAATTTGCTGAATAGTGCTTGTTTTTTAAATCTTCGATGACACAGTCTCCTCTACTTCGTCATTGCTATGCAATAACTCGTAACCGTCGAATGAGATCTTCAGATTTATAAAAACAAGCAACTAAATGGATTTTAATGTATTCTATATGAAACGGACTTTTAATTTGATTGCATTATTTTTTGTGTGCATGTGTCTGTGGAGCTGTGGTGGAACCAGTGAGAATAATGGTGGTATTGAGGTGATTGATATTGGAAATGCTGCACAGAAGCCCTTGGAGGTTTATTTGAGCAGGTATGCCAAAGAGATACGATATATCCCGTTAGAGACTTCTCTATACTCTTTATTGGGTGATGTCAGTAGATTGAATATCAAAATGTTGAATGATGTTATATGTGTCTGGGAAACTACTAGAAGCACCGTTTCAGGAACTCCGGTTTTATGCTTTAATTCTAATGGTGAGTTTTTAAATTCGGTTGGAACTCATGGCAGAGCAGATAATGAGTTTCTTGCCATTTACAATGTACTTGTAAATGATAGCAAAAATATCATTTCAATTGTCGATAGAGACAGAGCTTTGGCCTATTCAAGAGAAGGTATGTATAAATACAATTTTGAGATGTTTCATAACGAAATAGGTAATATGAGTGGAATGTGGTTGAAAAATGACATGGTTGCATTTTTAAAAAGGAAAAATTTTGGAGCATATCTTGATGACAAGAATCCTCGGAGCGATGAACTTTTGGTGGTTGACACTATGGGAAATATTGTGCAGAAATTTGAATTGGGAAAACATATTATTATGACCTTTGAATTAGATGACCCATTTGGAAAAGGTACCGGCGTGAGTAGTAAAGCTGCAATAGCTTATGAAGCTGGCAATTCTATAAAGATTATAAGGAATAATGACATAATCTATGATTTCAATATTTCCGATTGGAAACTGAGTGCGCAATATCAGCTGGATTTCGGAAAATATGGATTGTCTGATAACATGATAGGTGCCAAATTTTTAAATAATTCCGTTATTGAATCAGAAAGTTTTTTGCTAATGAGTGTTCTTTTCAGTCCATTAGATTTCCCAAATTATAATAAGGATTATAATATTTCTTGTTTTATATATGATAAAAAAGAGAGAAAAACCACTTGCATAAAGTTCAACAAAGAAGAGTCCGATGCAAACTTTAAAAACGACATTGATGGTGGAATGAATTTTTATCCGCAATATTTGAAAAACAACAAAATGTACCAGCTTGTAAACGCCATCGATTTCATTGAAATGGCCGGAAAGAGCACCTCCGCCCGTATGAAAGAGGTGGCTGCACAACTCACCGAAGATAGCAATCCGGTGGTTGTGGAGGTAACGCTCAAGTAGAATTAA
>JAZNEW010000057.1:0-44521 GCA_045588775.1 Candidatus Egerieisoma sp.
TAAGTATATATGCTACTACAATAATGATAGAATCAAATTGAGGCTAAATGGAAAAAGCCCGGTGCAATACCGAGCTTTATTCCAATCTAAAAGCGCCTCTTGATAATGTTAAACCGTCCAACTTTTGGGGGTCACATCAAAGTTTTGACTCGGCCTCTTCTTTTTGACAAATACACAACCATACAGGAGCGGATGTAACCCTTGATCTGAATGGAAAAGGAGCAGTCGAAATCATTGCAGAAGGCAAATCTGATGCTGGTCAGATTAAGATTTATGGGGATTCAGAAGTAAAACTCACACTCAACGGTCTTGAACTCACTTCAAATAAAAGTGCAGCCATAAATGTTCAGAACAAATCCACACTTTATGTCCATATGTGTGAGGGTACAAAAAATATCATCTGCGACGCGGCAAAGCAGGTTGATGAGTCATATTACCCCGACGGCGTCGTGGCAAAAGATGAAAAACGCAATGGAGCAATCTACAACAAAGGCTCAGTTGTATTCAGCGGCAGCGGATTGCTTCAGATTACTGGAAAGAAAAGCATGGAATCTCGGTAAAATCATCGGTAACATTCAGGCCGGGTGTAACAGTAGTGATCAACGATGTGGCTGATAACTGTATCAAGGCTGAATGCATCACGATTCTTGACGGCTATACATGGGCCAAGACTTCTGCAGAGGCAGGAAAATGCCTCAGTTCGGATGCTGACATTACCATATCAGGTGGCACACTCAAACTTTACACATCCGGCAATGCAATCTACGAAGAGGATGAAAACGACACATCTTCTGCTGCCGGCATAAAGGCAGACGGAGACCTTGCAATATCTGATTGCTACATTCTGTGCGTAAGTTCGGGTGAGGATGGAAAAGGTATCAATGTAGATGGCAGACTAACGATAGAATCAGGAAAGATAGAGATTGCCACATTAGGAGGGAAATATGTTTATAATGCTGCGCAGGACCTCGATTCATCTCCGAAAGGAGTAAAGGCTGATGGTGAGATCATAATCAACGGAGGAGTTGTAATTGCTTCCGGCAGTGCGACACCGGAGGGGGGAGTGGACTGCGACAGAAGTCAGAATTTCATAGTCAGCGGCGGAACTATCATCGGTACAGGCGGTGCTGCTGTCTCAACCTCCACTTCCAGCACACAACGGTCTGTAATCTATAACGGAGTCCGAGCAAAGACCGGAGAACTCTTTGTCATAACGGATGCAGACGGGCAGTCGATTCTGAAATATGAACTTCCGCGAACAATGACCAGTATGGCAATCTTCTTCTCATCACCCGACATCAGGCAAGGAGCGACTTATACCGTATATTCGGGAGGTTCATTAAGCGGCAACACCATCAACTGGAACGGATGGTTCGAGGATGGTAAATATAATAAGGGTACCGAATTGGGCACATTCACCTCTGATAATATCAACACAACTGTCGGTCAGAGCAGCGGTTTGGGTGGCGGACCAGGCAACGGCGATCCCGGCAATGGTAGTCCTGGCAACGGAGGTTTCGGCCCCGGTTGGTGGAATTAGATAAATTCCAATTTGATAAAGTATCTGTAAAGCATGGAGGCTGACCCCAAAAGGTCAGCCTCCTCTCATGTAAACCATTTACACAACCCTATCGTGGTATATGCACTATATCAACTACTTCACCCAATCCCTCTGCAGATTTTCTGCTCAATGCATCAACTTTTCCTGTAAGAGGATTGATCGCAAACTGATGGAATGAATAACTGCCGCCATCTTTGGTTACAACAAAGAGCAGTGCACCATCATTTGCACTATTTTCGCCCGAATTATCCTCAAACAATTCGAGTTTTACAATAGTGGAGCCGCTTGTCAGGCCTAACTTCTGATCAGAAGATGTATTGTTTGCAATACTATAGGTATAGAGTGTACTGCCGTTTGAATAGAAAATATACTCTCCTTTAGATCCTACTTCCCATACACTATTCTCGCCAACACCTTCGAGAGATGTAATGTCGGTTTTGTAAAGGCACTCACTCTCGGCACCATTTTCTGGATATGTAAATCCAACTACATAATAACCATTTTCATCTTTCATTATGGCATTCAGTGTAGAGGAGATTTTTCCAAACTCCACAGCATCCATCTGTGTGCCGGCAATATCAACTTCACCTCCTAAAGAGTTTATCTTTTTAGGCTTGAATGTGTAATCCATTCCCCACATGATACCACCGCAACCATAATCAAGGTATTCAAAACATTTGTCGGTTCTATTGAATGCCACATGACCAGACCATTCTCCTTTGTTTATTACAATCAAGTTGCAATAATCTGCATCCGACATTTTCAGATACTGGTTATGGTTCTCATAGTAACTGCTGCTTGTTCTTCCATACAATTTGTTATTTGCAATCATAAAGCTGAACGGCATAGTACCTGTTCTGAGTCCTGTTACAAAATAAGCAGAAGAGAGTGTTTGCGGTATATCCTCCGCTCTATAGAAGATCTTTGTCATTTCAACATCTGTATCCATCATCTCCACATCCAAATATTTCACACCATTGCCATAGGCAAGATGGAAGCGGTTGGTTGCCTCATAATCAAAGGCAATAGCCATAGGATTGGAGATTTTACCGCCATTTACATTAGAATAGACCTCTTTTTCAAATACAACATTATTGCCCGACAGTGTCAAGTCTATCTCCTCACTCTTGAATATTGCAACATCACCGGCACCTGACGCATCACGATGCAAAATAGCAATACCATTAACAGACTCTATTGTCAGGGCGATCATCAGATAATTGTTGAAATCATTGGGTTCTTCTGTATTCATCATTCTCAAAACCAGATCATATTTGCCCGGTTTCTCTACAAATTTATGGGTGAGTACCGGCTCAGTGGAGAGTACTGTGCCCGGAACATCTTCTGTATTCGGATTTGGATACAATATCCACTCGTATATAGGATCAAGTTCTTCACTCACATTGTATGCAGGAGATATCTCCACATTTGCATTTTTACTTATATACACGCTATTCTCCTCGCCCACAGCCACATCGGAGCCATTTGATTTTACAATAAAACCATCTATTTCCAATGCAGGAAGTTCGCGATAATCATAGTTGCCGTTATCTTTGACGCATCCGCCAAGTGCAAGCACCATAAAGAATATAAATGCTGCAGTTCCTGTTTTTATAACTATATTATTCATATCACTATCCTATTGTTATTATATTACCCCTTTCATCTGTAAGTGGAATAGGGCCGTATTTGCGCTCCATCTGCACAGCCTCATTATTATAATCATCTACAAACTCCTTCAACGGCACACTATATTCCGCATGATTGGATATCATACCCCAAGAGAGAGTAACTTCGAGATGGAATGTTCCAAACAGATCATAAATAATCTGCCATTTCACTTTGGATGCTTCGCCAAAGAAATAATCTGCGCTCCAACCCCAATCAGCAGGCCATGAACTTGGAATCATACCAAATTCCAAACGGGCTACCCTATTGGGCCCCTGTAAAAATTCGCCCTCTTCTTTAATGGTCATTCGCACATAATTCTCTCTTCCCTCATCCTCCAATGCAGGTCTGAAGAGTTTGAATTCCAACTCTTTGGCCAATTCACCGGCCGGAATGGTCACACTCTCCGGAAAATCGGTCTGGGTTGCAGGATTATAATCACCATCATATTCAAAATGGAGAGTTCTGTCTTGATCTGATTTGACACCTGATATCTGAACCCTTACCCTCACAATATCTTCTGTCTTTTCGGGATCCGACAAAAAATCATAAGAGGCTACAGAATCGGCATACCACTCATTAACCGCTCCAATTACCGGAGTCAAAGCATTAATTTGAGTAAATGCCGGCCCTTTGTACAATTCTACTTCATCTTCGCTGCAACTGTACAAAGCCATCAACGCAGCTGCAATTAAAAATATCTTTTTCATAATAGCACTCATAATTAAATGGTTGGACGAGGTCTGTTACCAAAATCTATCTCAGTTTGAGGCATATGCAATGTATATCCTCCAACCTTTGAATTGATGGTCAAATTTCCTTTTCGTTTATTGAAGAAAAAGAATTGGCCCTCCCCTATAAACTCTTTTTCATACTCTTTCTTGAGTTCGGTCTCAAAATTTGCCGAGGCATCAAGTTCTGTTACAATTCCTCTATGAGCCCTCACCGTATTAAGATATGAAATATCACCGGTACACTCCGCAAGGATATAATACATTTCAGAAATCCTCAACATTGGCATCCTTCTTAAAAATTTGCTTACAGAATTTGAAGAGGCTCCGTCGGGCTGATTGAATTTTGTGCAAAAATCATTATTGTCGACAAATTTCTCCCTATACTCGGTAAGAGATTCAAATATTGCTTTTCCTTTTTGCAACTTGATTGCATTCATGGTATTTTCAAGTCCTACAAAAGCCGAGATATTATCTGCAAGTTTACGTACATTCAAGGCAAAAATATGCTCAGAAGCAAACAGTCTGTCTCTCTCCGCATCATTGGTATGTGTTACATCATCAATATTCACCCAAGCAAACAGTCCCTTGCTCATCTGGGCCTCTATAACCTCTCTGGCACACTCCGCAGCATTGGTTTTATCGCCGATATACATATACACACGGGCCGCCAATGCCTTCACTCCATAATAATTCAGATGGAATACCCTATTCTTGAAATATGTGTCATTGATTGCCTCTCCAGTATATATCGGATCATTTTTCAACAGCTCGGCAGCAGCCTCAATATCAGACAAAACCTTCTCTACAAAATCTGCATTCGACAAAGACTCCTTTGTATTTTTTGTATACTCCTCAACATAAGGCAACCACTTGTCGGAACTCTCTTTTCCTGTTCCAAAATTATGTGGTGCAAATGCTCTGAGCATATCAAAATGCAAATATGCTCTCAGCGCCAAAGCCTCGCCCTTAATGATGGAACGTACCTTTTCCGACAAGAATACATTTTTATTCACATCAATATAAGAGAGCATATCATTCAAGTTGGCAATGGAGTTATATTGGTTATTCCAGATAGGATCTACCAGACTCATTGCATTTGATGTCTTGTAATCATATGTTGCCATAGCAAAATATGCAGAATACTGGTTAGGATTAACCCAATACTGGGCAAGATAATCCATAGCGCCAAATGTCAGTTCCCTACCATAAGAAGAGGTCTCTGTCATATTTGTATAGACTCCGGTAAGTACCGATTTAAAACCCTCCTCTTTTGAGAACATTTCATCCGCTGCAATCTGATTGGATGGTTTTACCTCCAACCAATCCGAACATGAACCCATGGCAATTGCCAATGCCATCTGGCAGAATAGTAGTTTTATATATTTTTTCAGTTTCATTTCTGTTCCTCCATAAATTAGAATGTTATTTGGGCAGAGAAAATAAATGATTGTGCATAAGGATAATATGTACCTCTCTCTGTCTTTACTGTAGATATTCTGAACAAATCATTCATAGCTACGGAGAATTTTAATCTCTCTATAGATTTGCCTCTCTTCATGAAAGCGCAGTTACGGAAATCATAACCCACATTGAGGCTGGTCATTTTAAGTTCATCAAAATCCTGTATGAATCTCGAAGTTGGACGGGTAGGAACTTGGTTATACATTGTAAGTGCCTTATATTTTGCCGCTACACCCGGGGTATTCCATCTGTCGAGAAGCACCCTCTCATCTACATTATAGTTTACATCGGCACACTCCACTTTTTCAACCAAAGTGCTGTTGTAGTATTGGCCTCCAAGTTTGTAACCCAATATGGCATTGACAGAAAAACCTTTGTAGTCGAAATTTACTCCAAAAGTACCCTGCACCTTAGGCATGGAGTCTCCCATAGGCCTTTTGTCCAATACACTCCAGTCGTATGTAGGATTGCCGAATCTGTCTATAAAGATTTCCTCGCCATTCAAAGGGTCTATGCCCAATGATGGAACTGCCCATATCGCACTCAACGACACTCCTTCTGCATATTCAACTCTTGGTTTAGTCTTCTTCAACTCCTCTGCAAGGTTATTTGAAGCACCGCCAAACTCTTTATTGGTTGCATCATTAATTGAAGTAAGGGCGTCATTAATGGATTCCAATGTATTCACATTCCATGCTGCACTGCCAAACACCGACAAGAAAATATCCCTTTTGGAATCATTCAATATACGGAGATTGATTTTACCCTCAACACCATAGTTTCTTGAGTCTCCAAGATTTTCCACAAAAGTGGAGAATCCCATAGATGGCGCAGCTGTTATCGGGGTAAGCAAATTTGAGGTATTTTTTTCGTAGTAATCAACAGTAAGATCCAATCTTTTAAACAATGTCATATCAACACCAATATTGAAATCCTCTGTAAGCTGCCATTTCAAATCTGGATTATGCATTGCCATCAGATAGGCACCCACCACATTGTCATAAACATCATTATTGAAGAATGAATAGGTGGCAATCGCCTGATAAGATGAGAAGTTATGAGAACCTGTATAACCGAATGAACCCCTTATCTTCAGCTGGTCCAACCAGTCGGCATTTTTCATAAACGACTCATTATGAACATTCCATCCGGCACCAACCGACCAGAAATGGCCCCATTTGTTATTTGCTCCAAACAGCGAAGAGGCACTTGCCCTATAGTTTGCATCAAACAGATACCTCGAATCGTAAGAGTAGTTTACAGAGGCAATGAAGCCCATCTCCCTTGTCCTGTTTTCATATCCTGACGGTTTTGAAGACTCCCTGTACTGAAGTGCCTGAGTTATCTCGGTAGCATTGTCCGGGAATCCGATACCCTCATATAATGTGGAGTTGTTGTTTGTTGTAGAAACATTATACTGGGCATTAAGGAATACAAGATGCTTCTTGATCTGTTTTGAATAGTTCAATGTAATATCGGCAGACATTGTCATCATATCCTGAAGGGTCTGCTGATAAAGTCCACGTTTGAAGTAAGCATCATCGGGATCATCCGGCTGGACAGAGATATAGTTGTAAGGCGAGCTGAACTCCAACGTTGTATAATTATTGGGATAGAAGAGATCATCCTGAGCTTTACGTTTGGTAATACCTATACGTCCGATGGCCTTGAAATCTGCAAATGGAGCATACTCAATGTAGAAATTGTTAGTAAAATCTGTATATCTCGATTCATCCTTGTAATTTGAATAAGCATTGAGCATCGGATTATAGATAACATCATATGACTGCAATGTTGAATATCCGCCAAGCTCCCTGTTGATATTGCCATTCTCATCATATGGCCTGTAATAAGGGTTCATCTTTGCATAATCCGAGAAGTTGCCGTATGGCGACTCTGTAGCGACATTATCAATGAAAGTGAACTGCTCCTTAAACAACAGATTCTTATATCTGTACTGCAAATTGAATCCACCCTCCAATGTTTTTCTGTTTGAGCCCTTCATTACACCGGCCACATCATTATAGGCAACATTCACATTATATCTGATGGAATTGTCGCCACCCTCAAAATTCAATGAATGCTTGTGTCCGACACCTACTCTGGTAGGAATTGCAAGCCAATCGGTATCGACACCCCTCAGGACCTCTTTATACAATTCGTTGTATTCCTGATCGTTAAGCATCTGATAATATGGATCTGTAGAGCTCCATACACCTGCAAGTTTTTCAAGTTCCAGTTTTTCTCTTGAATTCAAAAGGTTGTACGAACTCAAAACAGGAGCCTGCACATTCATCTCACCTTTATATGAAACCTTAAGTTTGCCCTCTTCCGGCGTTTTTGTTTCAATAACAATTACACCGTTTGCGGCTTTGGCACCATAGATTGCTTTGGCAGTAGCATCTTTAAGCACATTCACACTCTCAACCCTGTTCATATCCATATCCAGAATTCTCTCCAGCGACTGCTCAAATCCATCTACAATAAACAGCGGCTGGTTTGGAGAGGTGGAGTATGTATTTTTCATATCTGTAAATGAACCTGCACCACGCAATTGCAAATCAGGAAGCGCGTTAGGGTTTGAACCGTTCAAGTTATTTTCAATCATAACAAACGACGGATCCAATGTACTCAATGCCTGAATCACATTTATAGTACCTGTTTTAATCAAATCATCGGATTTTACAGCTGTAATAGCTCCTGTATAAGTATTTTGCCTGCGGGTAAATGCTCCGGTAACAACAAGTTGCTCCAAAAGCATAGACTCAGCGTGCATATAAACGGCAACTTTTGATTTTCCTTGAACATTTACACTTTGTTGCTTATATCCGGAATAGGCAACCTCTATTTGCGCCACATCTGCAGGAATTTCAAGTGTAAAATTACCGTCGATATCGGTTACTGTATGCACTTTTCCACCGGCAACAAACACATCTGCACCCGGCAGTGTCTCTTTTGTGTCGGCATCATAAACAGTACCTGTGATCTTGATTCTCTTTTGCTGGGCCATGCCAATAATCTCATCTGTGCCAATTTTACCAGAAAATTCTGAACCGGCATATCCATACGCCGCAGAACTATAAAGCAACACAGAGGCTATCAACAACATACAAGCCCGCAATTTTCCAATTGGACCCAATTGATAGAAGATTCGGTTTTTCATGTCAGTAATAGTTCTTTTATTGATAAATCAGGTTTATGTATTTTGTTCAAAGACACGCTTGAATTTAGTACAACACACCCCCTGTTTCACCCTAAGACAAAACTTTGCACGAAGGGAAGATTTTCATATTTTCACAATTTCGCTCCAAAGTAATTGGCTGATTCTCCATTTTTATATACATTTGTCGCGTATTTGTTCAGAGATAAAGGCTAAATGCACCTGTTTGTCAATATAGGTGCGTGTTTTTCTTTTTGTTTAATTCAACTAAACTGCAAGTCGGCCGCAGAAGCTCAAAACCTGTTTGGAGCTGTGCCTGGACGCAATGTTTAGAATATACGAAGTATAAAAATTATGAAGAAACTATTATTAGCATTTACTCTTTTGACAATGATCTCATGCTCTACCCAAAATGACGGTTATATCACAATAAAGGGTAAAGTACAATTCGACGATCCCCGTTTCAATATGGAAATAGTAAAAAATGAGGGCTTCGACAAAATCATAATCGACACATTCAATATTAACCCCGACGGTACATTCAACCACCGCATGAAAGTGGAAAAGCCGGGTGTGTATACTCTCAACTGCAAAAAATGGGAATCTGTAAACTTCTGGGCAGAAGATGAAGATCTTGAGATCAATTTCAGAGGAAAAGATACCGCAAAAATGGTTATCAAAAGCGGCTCGTATGTGCATATCAATGGCGGCCCGCTCAACGAGGTGATGAACCTTATAAACTATGAGTCTTATAGGAACTATCAGATGATGATAACCCTGACACAGATTCCATACTCACTCAAAACAATCTCGGCAGAAGAGAAAGGCACCCTAACCATGAAAAATTATAATCTGCTCAATTCAGAAACAGATGCACGTGTCAAATATATTGTAGAGCATTATGGCGACCGCAAAAGCATTATTGCAGTACTTCCATATCTGAATAAAGTAACAGATGCGGAACTGATAGATGCAACCATTGCCAAAGTTGAGGCAAGCAATCCTGATTATGCACCAATTAAAGAGTATAAAGCAGCTGTTGAAGAGGAGAGGTACCAGAGAGAGAGACTCGCCATAGGCAAACCGGCTCCGGAATTCAAATTTCCAGATCCTGATGGAAAAGAGATTTCAAATACAGATTATAAAGGCAAGATCCTTCTCATCGATTTCTGGGCATCATGGTGCGGCCCTTGCCGACAGGAGATTCCTCATGTAAAGGAGGTGTATGAGAAATACAACTCACAAGGCATTGAAGTATTGAGTGTTTCTATCGACAGCAAAAAAGAGGAGTGGCTGAAAGCACTTAATGAGGAGAAAATGGAATGGGCTCAGATTCTTGCCCCAGAAGCAGGTAAAGAGATCATGAAAGAATACCAGTTCAGCGGCATCCCTTACCTCATTTTATTGGACAGAGAGGGCAATATTGCCGCAAAACATCTGAGAGGCAAAGAGATCGACAAAGCCATTGACGAACTTCTCGCAAAAGAGAAGTAATTGCCGCAAACAGGCTGTGTACAAAATTGAGGAGGCTGACCCCAAAAGGTCAGCCTCCTATCATTTCATATAATTGTATATTTGTAGAAAATGAGGCCGGGCCATACGGCGGCCATGAGAAACTACATAATCATCATCATGGCAGGCACCACATCTTTTTTCTCTTCCGGGATAACTACATCTTTATACTTTTCAAAATCTTTATCCACACCTTTGAGCTGGGACTCCAAAAATTCTTTATAACCCTTCAGAAATTTGGCTTTATCCGCATCTGTAACTTCAGGAATACTGAAAAACAGACTTTGAACCCTTCTCATCTGGTTTGGAGTATATGAGTAGCCGATATATCTGCCGTCGATTGAGTTTTTGATCTCACTATATTTCTTTGCAGCCACAGCTTTTGAAACCTTTACCACCATCTCATCAAGCAAACTCGGAGAAGTTGCCAGCAAATGGAACAATTCGCATCCTCTCTCTATATTTTGAGCAGGAATGGACTGTTGATTGACAACATAGCTGTAAAGTCTGCTGTTTAAAGCCGATGCCAGATCCTTATCGGTCTTCTCCTTTCCAAAATAGGCATCAAATCTCTTTTTATTGGCAATTACATTCTCCAAAACTTCTGTATCTGAAAGTGAGATGGCTTTTAAGATATAATACCAGAATTTTGATGTATACAAATCTTTTACTGGAATTTTATTGTAGTTCACCTTTACAAACTCTGCAATTTCTGCATCCTTATGCAACTCATCCATAGCACTCAGATAGGCATACGCATCTGCCATATCTTTGGAGCTGTTATATTTTTTCAACATAACCTCCGGGCTATTGGCAGGATTTATAGCCTCTTCTACCCTTTGTATGAACTGTTCAAGCTGTCCGCCGCCAACAACACGGCCAACTTCTCTTCCATCGGGATTAAGAATAAGAAATGTAGGATAGGCCTTTATTGCATATTTTTTTGCAAGTGCAACACCCTCCCCTTTCTCCATATCAATTTTGATATTCACAAATTTTTTGTTGAAATAATCACCGGCGGCCTTTTGTGGGAAGATATTCTCCGCCATCATTCTGCAAGGTCCGCACCACGATGTGTAGCAGTCGAGAAATACCAAAGAGGGGCCTTTTTTATTGGCTCCGGCCTTTTCCAAAGCCTCTTTAAGTGAGCCGGTCTCCCATTTCACTCCATCCTGGGCAATAGCTCCCACAGAAAAAATGAGGGAGACAAACAATGCTAATAAAACTCTTTTCATATGATTTATATTTTTATATTTTTACATTCTTATATTTTAACTATAAACGCGGTGCCTCGGCAAGCCGTTTCGTCTATTTTCTACTCTCTATATAAATTATATTGTCTTGTATGGTGTATTCTACAGGCAAATTCTGTGTGAGGGCATATAATATATTTACAGCCGGCTCATTGTCGAATTTACCGGTAAATTTATATTCAAGCAACTGCTTGTCGCAAACCTCAACATCTACTCCATACCATCTTTCCAGCCTTATTATCACATCTTCCAGTGATGAATTTTCAAAATAGAGGATTCCATCTTTCCATGCGGCAATTTTGCCCATTGTTTCATTACCCGGATTTATGATTGAACTTGCAGGGATACAGGCCATAGGTTTTATCACATAAGTTTCGTTGGGCCTCATCTTGTGTATGGGTTCATCTTTGCCCTCCTGGTAAATATCTATTTTACCGGTATACAATGTTGTTTCTATTGTATTTTCACCTTTGTACGACTTGACATTGAATGTTGTACCCAACACCTTCAGTGAATAGTCGTTGCCCAATTTGACAATCATCGGATGATTCGGATTTTCAACAACATCAAAATATGCTTCACCCGACAACAATACTTCCCTTGCCTTTGTTGAAAATTTGAGCGGAAATGTTATCTCAGAATCAGAATTGAGCCATACAACAGAGCCATCGGGCAATTCCACTCTCGATTTCTCTCCTTTTGCAACATAAATTACCCTCTTCAAAGAGTCCACCACTCTCGTTCCACATATAAGAGGCTGGGCCTCACATTGCGTTCTATGTGACAATTTATATGATTGTATTATATTGAAAGTAACGGAAACTAAAAGGGCGAACAGTGCGGCATAAGGGAAATATCTCTTGACAAAACCAATTTTTCCAACACCTTTGCTGCCAACATTTCTTCTGACAAATGCATCATATTGGAGCGTGTTCTCAAGTTTGTCATCATATTGTGGCAACATGGCATACATATTTGTCAGCTCTATAAGATATTTCCTGTTCTCTTCGCTCTCTCTTGCCCACTCCATCACCTTCTCGCTCTCATGCGGAAGAGATGTTCCTTTTACATATTTTAATAATAGCTCTGTATCCATATCAACTTATTATAAATACAACACCTGCATAAATTACCCTAATAATAAATAAAGCATAATAATATAATACCCTTTAAGATGCTCTTTGAGCACCCTAATGGCCTGAGAAATTCTATATTCCACTGTTTTTATGGAAATCTGCTGGATATCTGCGATATCTTTGTACCTGTAATTGCCGTTTCTGTTCAAAAGGAAAGTTTCACGCACACTGTCGGGCATCATATCCAATGCCTTTTTATAGAGACTCACCAGCCTTTTGTAGTCATAACTCTCTATAGAGCACTCATTCAACGCATCCAATGAGATATCTATATTGAACTGGTATACTTTGTCGGTATAATATCTCTGCCTGGATTTCTCCTTCTTCAAATAATTTATACACCTGTTCTTTACCATTACAAACAGGTAAGGAAGCAGTGTCTCATCTAAAGGGAATTTGCCACGGTTCTCATAGATATAGGTAAAAACATCCTGAGTTATAGAGACAGCAACATCCTCACACTTGACATAAGTGTTTGCAAAATTTTTCAGTCTGCCGAATGTGTTGCAATATAACTCCTTGAATGAATCCATTAGAGAGTGAGACGTTTCAATCACTGCTTCTACTTCAGCTCCATCATTTTTGTAATAGGCTCCAATGCCCTCCGGGATATTTCGGAAGGAACTTTCACTTCATATTTTTCATCCCTCAAAGCCTCATAAACAGATTCGAGTGTAGACATTTTCATATACTCACAAACTATCTTCTCTGAAACAGGTATGAACTCTTTGTCCGGATTGTCTTTTTGCAGTTTGTGCAATGTTCCTATCTCTGTAGCAATCAGGAATTGCTTTTTATCACTCTCTGAAGCGTGACGGAGAATGCCCGAAGTTGAATACATATAACAGTTAGGATGCTCCAGAATGGCCGGATCGCTTGAGCAAGGGCACTCCGGATGAATCAGCACATCCGCCTGAGGATACTCTGCAATCTTGTCGAGAATCATCTTTGCAGTCACCTGCTCATGCACTCTGCAACAGCCATCGTAAAGTTCCATCTGACGTCCTGTACTCTTTGTTATATATGCTCCAAGATTCCTGTCTGGAACAAAATATACTTTTGCATCTGCAGGAAGGCTCTTCACAACAGATACCGCGTTTGCGCTTGTGCAACAGATATCTGTATAATTCTTGACATCTGCTGTGGTATTGATATAGCTGACAATTGTTCCGTCGGGATTCTCTGCCTTCCATTTGGCAAGTGCCTCCCCTTTCACACAATCTGCAAGCGAACATCCAGCGCCCAAAGCAGGAACCAGAACTTTTTTATCCGGAGAGATAAGAGCAGCCGTCTCGGCCATAAAGTGGACACCGGCAAAAACAATCACAGATGCATCTGTATTTCCTGCTTTCCTCGACAATTCCAATGAATCCCCAAGGAAATCTGCAATATCCTGCACATCTGCATTTGAATAGTAGTGCGCCAGCACTATTGCTTTTTTCTCTTTTTTAAGCCTTTCGATCTCCTGTATAAGTTCCTGTTTTGTCATACTGCTATTTTTCTACTTGAATATTCATACTTATATCCATAGCTTTTACGGTGTGTGTAAGAGCTCCCACACTTATAAAATCCACACCTGTAGCGGCAACCTCCTTCAAACGGGGGATATTCATATTTCCCGAAGCTTCGGTCTTGATATTTTTACCGGATGCCTTTATGGTTCCAACTGCCTTTGCCATGGTGGCATTATCCATATTGTCGAGCATAATGATATCTGCACCGGCTGCAATTGCCTCATCCACCTCTGCCAGATTGGTTGTCTCAACCTCAACTTTAATGGTTGATGGTATATGGCTCCTCACCTGTTCCACAGCCTTTGTTATACCTCCGGCCATCTTTATGTGGTTATCCTTGATCATGGCCATATCATAAAGACCCATCCTGTGGTTTGTTCCGCCTCCATGTTTTACTGCCAGTTTATCCAGCACACGCAATCCAGGAGCTGTTTTGCGGGTATCCAGCAACTGGGTTTGCAATCCTGCAAGCTCCTTTACATATTTACTTGTTTCTGTTGCAATACCGCACATTCTCTGGAATATGTTCAAAGACAATCTTTCGCCCCTCAACAATGTGGGATAAGAGGCCTCAACCTTCAAAATCACATCACCTTTCTGCACAAAATCCCCATCTTTGAAATATGGTGTAAAAACCACATCTTTCTGAAATCTGTCAAACACCTTTTTAACAATTTCAAGACCTGAAATTACACCCTCCTGCTTTGCAGTCATAGTTGCAACTGCATTCATGGATTCAGGTATAATGGAGTCTGTTGTTACATCTCCGGTATTGATATCCTCTTCAAGGGCCAGATCAATAAGTTTGTCTATCAAATTCTCGTATTGCATAATAAATATCGTTTCTTTTAAAAGTCTCTGTTAAAAATTAAGGTAGCCTCCATTAACAGGCGCTGTTGTAATCTCCTTGCCGATCTGCTGGATTGAATGCACTGCATACTCCTCGCTCGCACATGGATAATCCTCCCTGTAGTGGCCTCCACGGCTCTCTTTCCTCAATAAAGCCGGGTTCATTATAAGCGATGAAACTATAAGCAGACGCCATGAAGCATCTTCGTAAAACTCTTTAAGCAGACCATTTCCAACAACATTTCTGCTTGCCATAAGTTCGGCACCAAGCTCCTGGATCTTCTCAAGACCCTCTTTCAGCCACTCCTCTTTTCTTACAATTCCGGCATAGGCATTCATTATCTTTGAAACCTTCTCCTTCAACTGCAAATAGAGTTCCTGTTTTGAATCATCTTTGTAGTACTCCTTTTCAAATTTTGGAACATCACCCACAGGCCCTTCCTTCAGAGTATCTTCTATTGCTCTGTTGGCAAAGACAAGACACTCCAGCAACGAATTTGATGCCAATCTGTTGGCACCCATGATACCTGTTGCCGCAATCTCTCCGCAAACATAAAGACGTTTGATATCTGTACGTCCATTGATATTTGAAACAACGCCACCAACAGTGTAGTGTGCGGCAGGTGCTACCGGAATCTCTTTAGTGAGGTCATATCCGAACTCCTTGCACTTTGCACTGATACCCGGAAAGCGTTTCAATATTTTTTCAGGATTGAGATGTTTCAAAGACAACATCACATAAGGCATATCATCTTTTTTCATCTGCTTGTAGATAGAGCGGGCCACAATATCCCTCGGAGCCAGCTCTGCCAGTTCATGGATCGGTACCATAAAGCGCTTGCCATCCTTTCCAAAAAGATAAGCACCCTCGCCCCTTACAGCCTCACTTATCAGAAATGCCTTTTGTGAATCCTTTACATATAATCCCGACGGATGGAACTGTATGAATTCCATATCCATAATCCTGCAACCGGCCTTGTATGCTATTGCAAGGCCATCGCCCACTGTTGTCTGAGGATTGGTTGTACGCTCATAAATTGCCGAAGTTCCACCGGAGGTAAGGAAGACATGGTTGGCATACATCAGCACCTCACCTTCTGCAGCAGGAGCAGCATCTGAGGCCGGATCCTTTGACATTTCGAGCAGTTCTGCATTTTCGCTCCAGCATCTTACACCGTAGCAAGTGCCGTCTGATATGAGCAGATCCAACAGCGAGGTATTCTCAAATACCTTTATATTATCCTTCTCTACAACCTTTGAAATGACAAATTCGGTAATCCAACGGCCTGTAGAATCACCTCCTGCATGGAGAATCCTCCTTTTGTGGTGGCCGCCCTCAAGACCCAATGCCAGATTGCCGTTCTCCTTGTCAAACTCCATTCCGTCGGCAATAATATCATCTATTCTGTCGGGGCCTTCATTTACAAGCACATCAACAGCACTATCTTCACATAGGCCTCTACCTGCAATTAATGTATCTGATTTATGG
Source organism: Candidatus Egerieisoma sp. (assembly GCA_045588775.1). Lineage (GTDB taxonomy): Bacteria > Bacteroidota > Bacteroidia > Bacteroidales > UBA932 > Egerieousia. The sequence goes on from JAZNEW010000057.1 coordinate 16,338, forward strand.
ATTTCAGGATCATCTTCAACAGAAGTCACAGCGGCAATACCGCCCTGAGCATTAAAAGAGTTGCTTTCCCTAACAAACGACTTTGTAACAATGGCCACGTTACCGTTGAACGAAGCCTTATAGGCAGCGTATAACCCTGCAAGACCGCTTCCTACAACAATATAATCGAATTTTTGCATTTTTAGCCGGGTAAATTTTGTCAAAGTTACCATTTTTTTCAATAAAACAAAGCCATTGGTACATCATTTTATACCAATGGCTCAATTATGACACTATCTGTTATTATTGTATAACAACAGCCTCTACCACCTTTAAAAGCTCTTTTTCTTTTTCTTCCGACAAATCAAGCAGATTTTTTGCCTTTGATTTAAGCTCTATAGCCACATCGCTGTCGGTAATGCTTGCTGCATTTATCATCACATTGAGGTATGCCCCATAAACGGCTGTTCTGATACACAATGCACCAACTCCGGCATCGGTAATCGAATTCGGATTTCCATCCCTTACCATAGCCTCAACCACTTCGTATGCAGAATATGCAGCCTCCATTGTCTTGTACGGAACCTCTGCCGCATAGATAGTAGCATCCTGAATTGCCTTTTTGCGCGCAGCCTTCTCCGCTTCTGTAGATTTTGGCAAGCCAAAAGCCTCCATTATTTTGTTGAACGAAACAGTATCCTCATCTACAAGATGCAACAGTGTATCTTTGATTTTCTGGCCCTTTACTGCCCAATCGGAGAAATACTCCCACTTGTCATCCCAACCTGGTTTATGTGCAGAAAGATTTGCAACCATTGTTCCGAGTGCAGCTCCCAATGCTCCGCAATATGCCGATATCGAGCCGCCGCCAGGAGCAGGAGATTCGCTTGCTGTTTCATTTGCGAAACCTGTGCAGGTCATATCCACGAGTTTGTCGCCGCCATCATTATCTGCCTCCATAAGATACTCGATAACCTTCTCCTTAGGGTCGAACGGTTTCAAATCATCAAGTCCCAACGATTTCACTGCAATCTTTATAACCTCCTCTTCAGGAATACCCAGAGAGCGCTGCTGTTTTGCAAGATAGTAGTTGCCTGCATCTATCAGCACTTTTTTAGGGACAAGGCCTACAAGTTCAGAACCGGTAACCCTCAAACCGCGTGCTGCAGCCTTGGCACAAACCTCATCAAATGCAATATGCACAGGAGTTGTGTTTATATCTGTAACATTCATCGAAACCTGGGCGATTCCATACTCTTTTATAAACCATCCTATTGCCTTGCATCCCTTCAATGTTCCGGGCTGCCACATTTCATTGCCATTCTCATCAACAAGAACTTTTCCTGTAAGTTTGCCGCCCTCGCGCATTTTACGCCCCTTCTCGCGCACATCAAATGCAATGGCATTGGCCCTGCGTGTAGATGTGGTGTTAAGATTGTAGTTGATGGCCACAAGAAAATCTCTTGCTCCAATTACAGAGATTCCTGTACGGGCAATATTTTCGCTATACTCATCCGGTCCAAAATCTGGTTTCCATTGTGGATCCGACAATTTCTTCTGTATTCCCTCATACTCACCTGCCCTGCAGACCGCCAAATTGCGCCTTTGTGGAGTAAAGGCAGCCGCCTCATAGCAATACACAGGGATTCCGGCCTCATTTCCAACTCTCTCTGCCAATTTGCGGGCATATCCGGCACACTCCTCCATTGTAACATTGGCAATCGGTATAAGAGGGCAAACATCTGTTGCACCTATTCTTGGGTGCTCTCCATGGTGGCCCCTCATATCAATAACCTCTCCCGCCTTTTTTATGGCTCTGAATGCCGCCTCAATCACAGCCTCAGGCTCTCCGACAAATGTAACCACTGTTCGGTTTGTTGCCTCACCCGGATCAACATTAAGCAATTTTACACCATCTGTACTCTCTACCTGATCTGTAATCTGCTTGATAACATCCATATCGCGTCCTTCACTGAAATTTGGAACGCACTCTATTATTTTTTTCATTTCAATCTCTATTATTTACTTTTTCAATCTCTATTTGCAATACTGTTTACCATTGATATACAGACAGATACCTGTTGAAAGCCCATTAATCAGCACTTGTGGGTCGAGTTCAAAATAGTGAACCGGATACAAATTCTTTGGCTTTATAAAATTGGCTGCTTCAATAAATTTCTCATCCGAGAGTGTATACGGCAGATTTTTTGGCAGGAATGCAATGTCCGCCCCTTTGGCCACAGCCATCTCGGGAATAAACTCTGTATCTCCGGCAATGTAAATTATAAAACCTCCCATATTGAGGATATAACCGTTGCCCTCCCCCTTCAAATGGAAAGGTTTGCCATTATCCCTCTTGTTCTCAACATTATATGCAGGAGTTGCGGTAATTCCGATACCTTTTATATTGATATTGTCGCCATTTTCCAATACTCTTACCGAACAATTTTTAAGTGTATGCGCATCTTTAAAAATATTCTCAAGGTTTGTTGACGGATCCACATTATACTCATTATTGTCTACATCCAGTCCCAACTTTGCCAAGTCATATTTAAAACAGGTACCTACACCTTTACTCACTACAAATTCGGTATTTGGTGTTGCAATATCTTTTATTGCCTTGCAATCGTAATGGTCGGTATGGGCATGAGTAAGCAATATCAGATCTGCTTTCTTCATTTTTGAGTAATCATACAGATCGCTGTAGGGATCTACATAGATATGCATACCTTCCCAATCGAGATGCAACGAACCGTGAGCAAGATGTTCTACATTTACCAAACCTATCGGGGTATAAAATGTATTGTGAATCTGATTTCCCATAATGATTGTTTTTTATTTGTTACACTCTATATTTCAATTTGTTTTCCATCCAATACCAGGGCATCTACAAACGGAGTTGTAAAAGCATAAGGGATAAAGGCCAGCGATGGAATCTCCTTTGTTATGATAAAATTGGCCCTTTTTCCTTTTGTTATGGATCCGAGTTCCTCTCCAACTCCCATGGCATAGGCACCATTGATGGTACAGGCATTGAGAGCCTCTGTTGGAGTAAGTTTCATTGCAATGCAGGCCAAAGCCATCTGGAACTGCATACTTCCGCTCGGGCATGACCCCGGATTATAATTGGTAGCCAGTGCCAATGGAATATTGTTCTCTATGAATTTGCGTGCAGGAGAGTAATCCATATTCAGGAAAAATGTGGCTCCAGGAAGCATTGTTGCAATTGTGCTTGATTTTTTGAGAGCTTCAAACTCAGCTTCGCCCACACTCTCAAGATGGTCTACACTTATCGCATCATATTTTACACCAACCTGAACACCGCCTGACACTCCCATCTGGTTTGCATGAACCTTTGCCCTCATGCCATACTTCATGCCGGCATTGAGAATACGGTCTGTATCCTCCACCGAGAAGAATCCCTCTTCGCAAAAGACATCGATATAATCGGCGAGCTCTTCTGCAGCTACCTGCGGTATCATTGTTCCTATAATTTCATCTACATAGGCTTTTTTGTCATTGGCATAAACTGCAGGAAACGCATGTGCTCCCAAGAATGTTGTCTTGACAACCATCGGCAGATCATTCTGCAGTCTCTTTGCCACGCGCAACATCTTCAATTCAGCCTCAGGAGTAAGGCCATAACCGCTTTTTATCTCAACAGCACCCGTTCCGGTTGCCATAATCTCATAAGCCCTGCCCAGTGCGCTTCTATAAAGTTCGTTCTCAGAGGTATTGTTCAACAGCTGAGCCGAATTGAGGATTCCGCCGCCATTGGCTGCAATCTGCTGGTAACTCAATCCCTTGATTTTATCAACAAACTCACGCTCCCTGCTTCCGGCATATATCAGGTGGGTATGCGAATCACAGAAAGCAGGCATTACATATTTGCCCAAGGCATCAACCACTTCAATTTCAACCTGATTATCACTCGAAGCCAGAGCATGCGGATCGCGCCCCTTCCAATCTGCCACAACCGCACAAAGCTCCTGAGGCAGCTGCTCCATTCTCCCGTAATCTGCAATCCTGCCATCAACAGAATAGAGATAAGCATTCTCCACACTGCTGATAAGATCCATCTCTCCGCCTCTTTTCAAGGTGATATCCTCACCTGCCTGCAGCAACTCCTTTATATTTATAACCAACAACTTTCCCATCTCTTTTTTAATAACAGTTTTTAATCCTAATAACAGCTTTGCAAAAACTTCACAGAGTTGTTTATATGCACATACATCACCTGATCATCCTCTATAAAGTTCACATATTTTCTATAATTGCCGACAAACTCTTCGAGAACAGGCGATGACTTCAACGGACGCCTGAACTCCAGTGCCTGAGCCGCATTCATAAGCTCGATTGCAAGAATTTTCTCCACATTGTTTACAATCCTGTAACATTTTGTTGCAGCATTGGCGCCCATGCTCACATGATCCTCCTGTCCTTGTGATGAATCAATTGTATCAACCGAAGCAGGGGTTGCAAGCTGCTTGTTCTGGCTCACCACTCCGGCGGCAGCATATTGCGGTATCATGAATCCCGAATTAAGGCCCGGTTTGGCCACAAGGAACGATGGCAGACCTCTCTTTCCGCCTATGAGCTGGTATGTCCTGCGCTCAGAAATGCTTCCGATCTCCGCAATGGCAATTGAAAGGAAATCGAGATTCAAGGCCAATGGTTCCCCATGGAAATTTCCTGCAGAAACTATCATATCCTCATCCGGCAAAACTGTAGGATTATCCGTAGCACTGTTAAGCTCTGTTGTAAAGATATTTTCGATATTGCGGATTGCATCTTTTACAGCTCCATGCACCTGAGGAACACATCTGAACGAGTATGGATCCTGCACATGCTGTTTGTACTGCTGTATTATCTGGCTTCCCTCGAGGTAACCTAAAATATTTCTGGCAGTCTCCATCTGTCCTGAATGCGGCCTCACTGCATGCACACCAAGGGTAAACGGTTCAATTCTGCCATCATACGCCTCCAATGATATTGCTGCAATCTTATCAGCAAGTTCCGACAGTTTTTTTGCCTTCCATAAATTATACATTGCAAAAGAGAGCATGAACTGTGTTCCATTAAGCAGTGCCAATCCCTCTTTTGAGGCAAGAGTCAAAGGCTCCCATCCGAATTTTGCATTAATCTCAGCCGCCGTATATCTGACCCCTTTATAATTCACCTCACCCAATCCCAACAACGGAAGACACATATTGGCAAGCGGAGCAAGATCACCAGATGCTCCAAGAGAGCCCTGCTGGTAGACCACCGGATAAACGCCGTTGTTGAAGAAATCTACAAGACGCTCTACTGTCTCCAATCTGACTCCCGAATAGCCATAAGAGAGTGATTTCACTTTAAACGCCAGCATCAGCCTTACAATCTCCTCAGGCACCTCCTCGCCAAGAGAGCAGGCATGGGACATTACAAGATTTTTCTGCAAAGTACTCAGATCTTCTGCACCTATCGAGACATTACACAGAGAGCCGAAACCTGTTGTAATACCATAAATAGGCTCTTTCTGGGTTCTCATTCTGTTATCGAGATACTCCCTGCATTTGATTATTCTGGCCTTTGCTTCATCGCCCAATATAATTCTGGAATTACCATTCAGTAACAATTCAACATCCTTTAGCGAATGTACCTTTTGATCTATATTAAAATTCATACCTTTAGCAACTTTTTATCACAAAAAAAGAGATTATACAAATATAATAAAATTAAACCGATATTTCACCATTATAAAATTCTTTATTTTAACTTTGCGTTCACATTTTAACAGGAAACAAAACTTATTATAATACATTTAATACCATTATCATGGCTTTTTACCTAAAAAAACACTTTATTTTCCTACTCGCACTCACTTTTGTGATGGTAGGATGTTCCAAAGATGATGTTATCGAAAATCCGAATGCAAACAACACTTCTTTGTCGGGATTCTCCTTTAAAAAAGGGAACAATGACAACATGAACTCAAATGCCACCAGCAGTACAAATGGCAGTGTAATTTACATTACTGTACCGGAAGATGTTGACACCAAATCACTTGTACCTTCATTTACCATAGCAGAGGGAGCCTCTGCCACAATAAATGGCAAACCTGTAGAGAGCGATATTACAGAGTGTGATTTCTCCAATACTTCAAAAATAACAGTTACTTCCGAGAGCGGAACATCGAGGACATACACCATTCTTGTAAGAAACGGCAATCCAAAAATAGACAACATGGTATACTCTTTTATGATTGCCCATGCAATACCGGGAATATCTGTAGCAATCAGTAAAGATGAGGAGATTGTATACAAAGCCGGTTATGGTTTTGCAGTTGTAGACAAAGAGATAAGGGTTACACCTGAAACACTCTTCAGACTCGCAAGTATGTCGAAGCAGCAGACCGCCCTCGGCATCATGACACTCTATGAAAAAGGCCTTCTGGGTATTGACGACAAAGTATTTGGCAAAGGAGGTATTCTTGAGAAAGAATTTGGCACAAATGTGCTTGCAAGCGTGGAGAGCATTACCGTAAGACACCTTTTGAACCACACTGCAGGATGGGATTCTGACCCTATTTATACAAGCGCCACCACAACTTTAGACCAGCGCATAGAGAATTATGTAACAAGTGTGAATCCGGCATATACTCCTGGCACCACTTTCGATTACAGCAATCTGGGTTTCTGCATTTTGGGTAAAATCATAGAGGTGATAAGCGGCAAGGATTATGAAACATTCCTGAAAGAGGAGGTACATGCAAAGGCCGGTGTCAAGAATATTTTTGTAGGCAAAAACTCTCTTGGTGAGCGCCGCGAAAATGAGTGCCAATATTATGGTCAGGATGGCAAAAATGCCTATGGAAACGATGTGGAACTCTCTAAAGCGGCCGGAGGAATGATAGCCTCAGCAGAGGAGCTGATGACTCTCATGTCGTATATCGATTACGGCACAAAAGTTCCCGACATGTTTAAAAAAGAGACCCTCGATATGATGTATGCCCCTATGGAAGATGTGGTATATTACTCAACAAAGAAACCATACAAAAAATATGCTATGGGATGGAGAACAATGTATACCGACTTTCCTGAATGGGAGGCATTCCACGGTGGAACGCTTGCCGGTGTTGCCACAATCTGGGCACGCAATATAAGCGGTGTAAACGGAGTGATATTGTGCAACTCACGCAGCTACGACCAAAGCATCGACGATGAGATGTGGTATATGTTGAGGGACATTCAGGAGATGTTCTAAAATGCCCCTCAGCAACAACTGCAGTTCCAATTACATATTATCTGCAAAAGCAATGGCGGCAATTGCCTCAACAACAACAGGACATCTGAGGACAATACAGGCATCGTGACGCCCCTTTACGGAGAACTCCTCCATCTGTTCTGTTATGAAATTGAAAGAGGTCTGTTTTTTGCTTATGCTTGAAGTTGGTTTTACGGCAATCCTGAATACTACGGGGTTGCCGTTTGTTATTCCTCCGTTTATACCACCTGCGCCATTTGTAGCGGTATGGCCCTCTTTGTCGATGTAGCAATCATTATGTTCGGAGCCTTTCATGCGGGCAGCGGCAAAACCGTCGCCGAACTCCACTCCCCTCACTGCCGGAATAGAGAATGCGAGATGGGCAATCTGCGACTCCATCGAGTCAAAAAATGGCTCTCCAAGCCCTATAGGAACATTATTGCAGATACACTCCACTACTCCGCCAATAGAATCCCCCTCTGCAACTGCCGCATCAACAAGTTCATCCCATTGTGCAGATCTGGAACGGTCTGCACCTCCCAATTCCACAATTTCTGCCCCGACAGCTATCGGTGCTATCATCTTTTTTGCAACAACACCTGCAGCCACAAGTGTCAAGGTCAATCGGCCCGAAAAGTGGCCGCCACCCCTTATATCATTAAAGAAATTGTGCTTTACCGACGCAACAAAATCGGCATGGCCCGGACGGGGAATCTCCCTGAAAGAGGAGTAATCTCCTGAGCGTGTATTGTTATTATGAAATACAATTGTAAGAGGGGCTCCGGTTGTGCATCCGTCGCAAACACCACTCACAATACTTGGCAAATCATCCTCCTTACGGGGTGTTGTTCCCTTTGCCCCACTTTTGCGGCGCGCAAGATCCTCTGCAAAATCGTTCTCACAAAGCGGAATTCCTGCAGGAACTCCATCCATTACAACACCTATCAGTTCACCATGCGATTCTCCAAAAATTGAGATACGAAATTTATGTCCGTATGTATTCATACAATATCTCCCTTATATTAAGAAACTATTTCTAAAACTTCCTGTCACTGCTAAAACGGGTTAAAAATGATGGAAACGACTTGTCGATGCACTTGATCTCATCCAGAACCACCTGCTGCCCGATAAACAGTGATGCCACTATTACACTCATTGCAATTCTATGGTCGTTATGGCTGTGCACATTGCCTCCATGCAATTTTCCACCTCCATTGATATACATATAATCATCCCTGATGTCGATATCGGCTCCCAGAGTTACAAACTCCGTAAAGATGCTCTCTGCCCTATTGCTCTCTTTCTGCAAAAGTCGGTTCACTCCCTTTATTACTGAACATCCGCTGCAGAAACATGCAAGCACAGTAAGAATCGGGAACAGATCCGGTGCATCAGTTGCATCAAATTCAAAACACTTCAGACCATCAGGCGCACTTATCTCTATATCATTTGCATAACCGTTGGCAATTACATCAACTTTAGCGCCCGAGAGTTTCAACACCTCAAGAACCGCCTCATCCGCCTGAGCTGTTCCTACAGGCATATTCAGCAGTTTGTATATTGTTTTATTCCCCATCATCGAAGCTATTGCGTAGGCCACAGCAAAAAATGATGCAGAACTCCAGTCGGGTTCCATATAAATGCTTCTCGGCATATATTGCTGGTTACCCTCTATATAAAAAACAAGCGAACCGTTGGAGAGCTGCTGCTGATGAATCTCTATACCGAAACTATCCAGCATATCCAGTGTAAGCCTTATATAAGGAGTGCTGGCCGGATTATCTATTTGCAATATGGTATTGTGCGGCAAAAGTGGCAATGTCATTAAAAATCCCGAAACGGTCTGGGAACTTTCTGAACCATCTACAACTATTTTACGGGCAGTGATTCCTCCACTTAACTCAAATGGCAGATAACCTCCGTTTGTGGTTTTGCACTCTGCACCGGCCGCAACAACAGCTTTGGCAGCACCGCCAAGATTTCGCCCCAATATTGAGCCATAACCTGTTATTTCGATTGTTCCATTGCCGCCATTTTGTACTCCATCACAAGGTGCAACGCCGGATGCGTAGGCTGCAAACGGAATGAGCAATCTTGTAAGCAGCCCCGATTCCCCAGTTACAATCTTGACCCTGTCATTTGCCTGCGGCAACTCCCCGGGTGCAAAGATTCCATCTATAATCTGCTCCACGCCACCGCTTTTTATCACAAGTTCCCCATTTTCACAGGTAACACCGCAGCCAAACTGCTCTATAACCTTTATTGCCCCATTGATATCGTTGCAAGGTTCAAAGTTTGTGAGCAGACTCACACCTTTGGCAAATGCCGAGGCCAAAATGGCCCGTTGCGCCACACTTTTTGAGCATGGAATTGACGTTTCGCTTTTACTCAAGGAATAATTCAATTTTACACTGCCCTCCTCCAGAAGTCTCTGCATCTGTGCCACAGTATATTGGCCCGACGCAGTTGCCGAATCCTCCGTATAGGCACAATAAGTATATGGTGCGCCAAGTTTCAAGGAGAGATATCTGCTGAATTGGCCTGCCTTGCCCATAGAGAACGCAAGCAGTTTCACATCTTTGTTTTCTGAGTAATTATTGGTTGTAAACTCCTTTGCCCATCCCTCCATTTTGTATAATTTGAGAGTCCGCACTGCATCTGAAATATCATGGGCCGTAGTTACGATTTTTACTATATCAGCCCCTTTCCTTCTGCACAGATCGGCAATTTGCTGCAGCTGGTCAAGAGAGGGTGTACCCTCAAAATCGTGGTATGAAATAATGAGTTTTGCACCATTCACCTGCGCATAGACCTTCACATACTCCAGAAAATCCACAGGTGCCTCTATCTCCACATCTACATATTTTGCACCTTTACGGATTGCTGTAATTATCTGTTCCTTAGCAAACTCCACAGAACTGTTGGCAATCCTGCATGTTACAAGCAGATTGGGATGGGATGCCACAACCTCTTCAAGTTCGGGCAAAGACAACTTGCACAAGTCTGCCCTCAATTCAACCATAGGAACATTTTTCATTGCCTCCAGACACCCTGCAAGTGTCTGCTGCTGAACACTAACACAAATCATTCGCCAGCTCCTCCACTACATTTACAGGCAACAGTTCATCACACACATCCCCTACACCTTTCGGCAATATGAAATGTATTGAACTGCCTGCCATCTTTTTATCTTTTTTAAGCGCTTGTATCAATATTTCCATAGGAATCTGCTCATTCTGTCTGTCGGACGGCACATCTACCGGCAAGCCTGCATTCTGCAGATCGTGTTTCAGCTGCCCAGCAAATTGTTCCGACAAACCATAATATTTTGCGGCCATTCTTGCCGCCAGATACATACCTATTGCAACAGCCTCACCATGCATCAGCGGCTCATAATTCTCCCCATCGGCACAGACCTTCTCAATGGCATGGGCAAAAGTATGGCCTAGATTCAGCATTCTTCTCTCACCTTTTTCAAACTCATCACGCTCCACAACACCACTCTTGTAATGGGCACACTTTCCAACAATTTCCAAAAGGCACTCTTCTTTATAGAACTCGCCATCAACCAGATACGAGCCGGTCTCTTTGTAGAGCCTCTCCAGCTGGGCAAAATAATCTGCGGCAATTCTGTAGTATTCAGCATCAAAAAGGATAAAAGTCTTCAACACCTCTGCAACACCTGCCTTGAACTCCCTGTGCTCCAATGTTCTGAGCACCTCAACACATATATAGACCCACTGGGGCTGAGTTATTGTGCCTACAATATTTTTATATGATTCAAAATTGACTCCATTTTTGCCACCGATAGAGGCATCTACCTGAGCAAGAAGCGTAGTTGGGACAAAAGCGAACTTCACTCCCCTCTTGTATACCGATGCCGCAAATCCTGCCATATCAGTTGTGATACCGCCACCAACTCCCAAAATGAAAGCCCCTCTGTCGGCTCCGGACTGCAGCAGCCTCTCCAAAATATCCATTATACTCTCCAGCCTCTTGTTCTGCTCGGAGGCCGATATCTCTATTATTGTATGCCCTGCAAAGTGCGGATAAAGGTGCTTCAGATTGCTGTCTATAACCACAAACACATCTCCACTATCATTTAAGAAGCTGTGCAAACCGCTCATTTCCTTACAAATAGAAATATTTTTCATATTCACATCCTTTTATCGGTTACAAATTTATATAAAAATTCTTTGATGTTTTATGTAAAATATCTACATTTGTTCCACTTTTGGTTTTGAGATGACACAACAGCGATTTACATACTCTTACTTTTATTACTTTTACTTTAGCACAAAGTAAGGACAGGAGTTTGTATGTATATCTGATTGAAATATATTTGAAGATTTTATCGCTCCTGTCCATTTGGGCGGGAGTTTTTATTTAAAGGAAGCTATCGGGACAAATTATGAAAAAGAGAGTTGCCATACAAGGAATAGGAGGTTGCAACCATTACATCGCAGCAAAGGCTTTTTTTGAGGGAGAGGAGATTGAAACCATAGATTGCGACACTTTTAAAGAGCTTGCCTCTTTGGTTGCGCAGAATCCTGATATTCTTGCCATTATGGCTATAGAGAATACTATTGCAGGCAGCATCCTTCCAAACTACAAATTAATAAGGGAGAATGATCTGGTTGTTGTGGGCGAATACAAATTGAGGATAGAGCACTCGCTTGTAGCACTTCCGGGGGTAAAGATAGAGGAAATCAAAGAGGTTAATTCCCACCCTATGGCTCTGAGACAATGTGAGGAGTTCCTCGACCGCTATCCGCACATGAAACTCGTTGAAAAGGATGATACCGCCGGCAGCGCAAAATGGATTATGGAGAATAATCTTAAAGACCATGCGGCAATATGTCCCTCAGGAGCGGCACCGCTATATGGAATGAACATTCTGGCAGAGGGTATTGAGACAAACAAGCGCAATTTCACCCGTTTTCTGATACTTGCAAATAAAGCAGTTGCCAAAGAGGTTCTTATCCAATTGTACAACAAAGAGAAGAGCAACAGCAACATTGCGCCAAAAGAGAGCAACCAGTGGGTAAACAAAAGCTCAATAGTCTTTACCCTGCCCCACTCTTCGGGAAGTCTCTCCAAAGTTCTGGCCGTACTCTCTTTCTACGACATGAACCTGAGCATGATACAGTCGCTGCCGATTGTGGGTCAGGAATGGGAATACCAATTCTATATCAACCTGCTGTTTGAAGATTACCACCGCTATATTCAGGCTATTGATGCAATAATGCCCCTTTGCAACGAATTCAAGATTCTCGGTGAATATCCGGAGGGAAAACAGACCATATAGCTTTTACTTTAAAACATCATCTTAACCCGACAACTAAAAAAACAATATATATGAAACCAATTGTACCGGCAAATAGAATAAGCAATGTGCAGGAGTACTACTTTTCTGTAAAACTCAAGGAGATTGCCCAAATGAATGCAAATGGTGAAAATGTCATAAATCTGGGTATAGGAAGCCCCGATCTACCACCATCGGGCAACACTATAGAGGCCCTGACTTCAAATGCCGTATTGCCAAATGTCCATGGTTACCAACCATATGTGGGAATTGCAGAGTTGAGGGAAGCCTTTGCCGGATGGTACAAAAAATGGTATACAGTAGATCTGAATCCCACAAATGAAATTTTACCGCTTATAGGCAGCAAAGAGGGAATCATGCACATAACACTTGCCTTTATAAATGAGGGCGACGGTGTTCTTGTTCCAAATCCGGGATACCCTACATACACATCTGTTTCACGCCTTGCCGGTGCAAAAATATATAACTACAATCTCACAGAGGAGAATGAGTGGCAGCCCGATTTTGAGGCACTGGAGAGGGCGCACCAAAATGGCGAGATAAATCTTGAAGAGATAAAACTGATGTGGTGCAACTATCCCAACATGCCTACAGGCGCAAACGGTTCAATGGAGCTTTTTGAGAAACTGGTGGAATTCGGTAAAAAATACAATATAATAATATGCCACGACAACCCCTACAGTTTCATCCTCACAGAAAAACCCCTCAGCATCTTGAGCGTGCCGGGAGCCAAGGATATCTGCATTGAATTGAACTCGTTGAGCAAATCCTCAAATATGCCGGGCTGGAGAATCGGAATGCTGGCAACCAACAGTGAGTTCCTGCAATGGATTCTCAGAGTCAAGAGCAATATGGACTCAGGAATGTTCAGACCGATGCAACTTGCAGCTGTGGAGGCACTGAAAGCCGGAAGCGACTGGTACAAGAGGATGAATGCCGTATACTCCGCACGACGGGATCTTGCCCATGCCATAATGAGGGAGATTGGAGCAGATGCCCGCAAAGATCAGGTTGGTATGTTCCTCTGGGGCAAAGTTGATGGTGATACAAAAGAGATTTGCGATAACATACTCTACAATGCCAAAGTATTCATCACACCCGGATTCATATTCGGCAGCCAGGGAGAAAAATATGTAAGAATCTCCCTCTGCAGCAAAGAGGAGCAGCTTCAAGAGGCACTCAACAGAATAAAAAACATTAAACGATAAAAACTACAGCTATGGAAATCAATCAAATAAACATAAACGGAATAGATAATAAAAGACCTATAGTAATTGCAGGACCATGCAGTGCAGAGAGCAGGGAGCAAGTTTTGGAAACAGCCACCAGCCTGGCATCCAGAGGTGTAAAGATATTCAGAGCCGGTATCTGGAAACCACGCACAAAACCGGGAGGATTTGAGGGAGTCGGTGCAGTGGGACTGCCATGGCTTAAAGAGGTAAAACAGACAACAGGCATGCTCACTGCCACAGAAGTTGCCACTCCTTACCATGTGTTTGAAGCTGTTAAAGCAGGTATTGACATTTTGTGGATCGGTGCCCGCACTGTAGCCAACCCATTTGCGATGCAGGAGCTTGCAGATGCCCTAAAGGGTACCAGCATGCCGATATTGGTAAAAAATCCTGTAAACCCTGATCTTGAATTGTGGATCGGTGCCATCGAAAGGCTATACAGAGCCGGCATTACAAATTTGGGTGTCATACACAGGGGATTCAGCTCTTATGAGAAAAAAATATACAGGAATATGCCGCTATGGCACATACCCATCGAGCTCAAGAGAAGGTATCCGAATATCACAGTCTTCTGCGATCCGAGCCATATCGGCGGCAAAAGGGAGCTTGTTGCACCTATTGCCCAGCAGTCTCTCGACCTTAAATTCGAAGGCCTTATCATTGAATCACACTGTAATCCTGATTGTGCATTGAGCGATGCAGCACAGCAGATTACTCCGGATATATTGGAATATACTTTGAATATGCTTGTAATTAGAGAAAACGGACAGACAACCGAGAATATAAACATTTTGAGAAAGCAGATCGACGAAATCGACGAACAGCTGCTCACCACCCTTGCCAAACGTATGAGAATCTCAAAAGAGATAGGTACCTACAAAAAGGAGCACAATATGCCTATCCTCCAATCGGGCAGATATAATGACATCCTCGAGAACAGGGCAAAACAGGGAGAGGCATTGAGCCTTAGCCATGAGTTTGTTACAGAGATCATGAAAGCAATACACGAGGAGTCTGTAAAGGTTCAGATGGAGATTATGAAATAATTGCAGGACACTGGATAAGAGAGAGTAGAAATATGAGAATTTTAATACTTGGCGCAGGCAAGATGGGGTCGTTTTTTACAGACCTGCTCAGTTTTAACCACGAAATTGCAGTTCTGGAATCCGATCCCAAAAGGATGCGTTTTATCTATAATGCATTGAGATTTACAAGTTACGATGAAGTTAAAGAGTTCTCTCCGGAGCTTGTATTGAATTGTGTAACACTAAATTACACCATTCAGGCATTCAAAGATATTATCCCGTATCTAAACAAAGATTGCATTCTGGCAGACATCGCCTCCGTAAAGACCGGACTTAAAGAGTTCTACAAGGAGTGCGGATTCAGATTTGTCTCTACCCACCCCATGTTCGGTCCCACTTTTGCCAATTTGGGAAATCTGCAGAGAGAGAATGCCATTCTTATAAAGGAGTCTGATTATTTGGGTAAAATTTTCTTCAAAGATCTGTTCAGTTCTTTAAAGTTGAATATCTGTGAGTATACTTTTGAGGGGCACGACGAAGTTGTTGCCTATTCACTCTCCATACCTTTTGCATCTACCCTTGTATTCGGCTCAATCATGAAACATCAGGATGCGCCGGGAACCACTTTCAAGAAGCATATGGCCATTGCAAGAGGCCTGCTCTCGGAAGATGACTATCTGCTGACCGAAATTCTCTTCAACCCAAACACTCCCCAACAGCTGTCGAAAATCATAAATGAACTCACAAAATTGAGTGATATCGTAAACAAAAAAGATAGCGCCGAGATGAAATTATTTCTCGACGGTGTAAGAAAAAATCTTGAATAATTTGGAAATCTGATTTTTTTCTTATTTTTGTAGTCAAATCTTCAAGGCAGGGTGTAATTCCCGACCGGCGGTATAGTCCGCGAGTCCTGATAGGGATGTGTCCGTTGCAATTACGGAACCGACAGTAAAGTCTGGATGGGAGAAGATTATCACGATTTAAGACTAATGCAGGTGATAAGAGTTCTCCCTCTATCTCCACCATAATCTTAAACTTGATATCTTCTTTTTATTTTGATGCCTTGAGGCTATTTTTTTGACTTAATATTAACCAATTAACCTTAACGTTATGAGTAGCTATTGTAAAAAAATGAGAACTTTGTTTCTCTTCTTTTTGCTGAGTATGCTTTCAGTTTCATTGGGAGCACAGCAAAACAGCCATAGCACCAGAACCGTAACAGCAACAGGTACAGTAGTGGATGTGAATAATGAGCCACTGCCAGGTGTAACTGTTTTGGTGGTAGGAACAAAAATTATTGTTTCTACAGATGTGGATGGCAATTTCAAGTTATCATTCCCCGAAAATGAAAAAGCAACGCTCCAATTTGAGCTTTTGGGAATGAAGACACAACAATTACCTTACAAAGCCGGTAAAAAATACAGCGTCGTTATGGAGGAAGATGCCATTATGCTCGACAATGTTGTTGTAACCGGTTATTCAAGCATCCGTAAAGAGAGCTTTACCGGAACATCAACTACCGTTGGTAAAAATGAAATTTTGAGCATTGCCCCTACCAACGTAATGAAGGCGCTGAGTGCATTTGACCCTTCAATCAAAATGGTAACAAACAATGCCATGGGTTCAGACCCTAACAACATGTCTGAATATTATGTTCGTGGCCGTTCAGGTGTATCTGAAGTTAAAGAGCTTGATGTTGCTTTGAGCGAGGATGTATCTGAATTTGCCCTCAAAAACAACCCAAGTGCCCCTATCTTCATTCTCGACGGATTTGAGGTAGACCAGGCTACAATCTACGACTTGGATGTAAACCGTATTCAGAGTGTAACTATTTTGAAAGATGCAGCTGCTACTGCAGTTTACGGTTCAAGAGCGGCAAACGGTATCATCGTTGTTGAGACCATCGCTCCGGCTGAAGGCAAAATACACCTCTCATATACCAACACAACCTCTATGAGCACCCCTGATCTTACAAGTTACGATCTTATGAATGCTCAGGAGGCTTTGGAAGCAGAGTGGTATGCAGGTTTGTTTGAGAGTACTTCAAATGACAAGAATGCCGGTGGTCTGATCAACTATGACGAGCTTTACAACAATGTAAGACGCGGTGTGAATACCGACTGGATTGCAAAGCCTGTAAGAACCGCAGTGAGCCACAAACACTCGCTGAATCTTGGTGGCGGAGGCGAATCACTCAGATGGAATGCCGACCTGAACTACCAGAACAAGAGCGGTGTAATGAAGGGTTCATCGAGAAACAACTATGGTGCTGCAATGACATTGGATTACCGTTACAAAACTTTGCAGATCAAAAACAAAGTAACTTTCAATGCTGTAACATCAGAAGAGTCGCCATACGGCACATTCAGCGATTATGCGAGAATGAAACCATATCTCGATCCTATCAATCCTGAGAACAACCAATGGTACAAGACATTCCTTATCTACAGAAATATCCGTTCTTCTGTCTCTGAGCCTACATATGTTGAGAACCCGCTATACGAAGCAAGTTTGGGCAGCTACAACACCACTTCATACAAAGAGATTATTGAGAACTTCAGCCTTAACTGGAATATCACCAAACATCTGATGGCAAAGGCAACCATGAGCATGGCCTGGAAAGTTCAGGACAGCGAAGTGTATGTAGACCCTATGTCGGGCCAATATGTAAAGGCAGCTACAACTGAAAAAGGTAGTTTGAAAGAGGGTGATTTGAGATCAAGCAGATGGACTTTGAACGGTTTGATTTCATACAACCAGGACATTAAGGACAACCACATAAATATTACCTGGGGTATTGAGGCCAACGAGAATATCTCTTCTTCAAAATATACAACCTACATAGGATTTGTTGAGGGTGCAAAACCATCGGCAAACAATGCTCTAAAATTGAAAGATGAGCCTGTATATAGCGATGCCAACTCAAGAAGATTCGGTACATATCTGCAAGCCAACTACTCTTACAAGGATATCTATCTGTTTGATATCGCAGGCAGATACGAGGGTTCTTCTGCATTTGGAGCAAAAGAGAAAATGGGCTTGTTCTACTCAGGCGGTATCGGTTTGAACTTGCACAACTATGAGTTCCTGAAAGATTCAAAATGGTTGGACAGATTCAAACTCAAAGCTACTTACGGTATTACAGGTAAGGCTAACTTCAGCCCTTATATGGCTCGTACAACTTACGAAATCCAATACGACAATCCTTATCTCGACCAATGGGGTATGGTTCTCAAAGCACTCGGTAACGAAAATCTGATGTGGGAGAAAGTGAGAAAATTTGACGTTGGTGCCGAGCTTGCATTCCTTCAGAATGCCGTAACAGTACAATTCGATTACTATCGCGACCTTACAACAGATCAGGTTGAGGATGTATCTCTTCCAAGTTCTTCTGGTTTTACCACATACAAAGACAATGTGGGTAAAGTATTGAACAAAGGTTTTGATGTAAAATTGAATGTAAGAGCATTCTCAAACAAAGATTGGGATGTTTATCTGTTTGCAAATGTAAACCACAATACCAATACCATTAAAGAGATTGGTGAGGCTTTGCAGAACTATAACGACAGAATCGACGACTTCTTCAACGGTGCAGGCTCAAATACTACCGACAGCAAATACAGCCAGCCGTTTACCAAATATGAGGTGGGCAACTCATTATCGGCAATTTATGGTATGAAATCTTTGGGTATTGACCCTGCTACCGGTAAAGAGCTATATGTAAAACGTGATGGCACTGTAACTTATACCTGGTCTTCTGCAGAGCAGCAGTGTCTTGGCGATTATGACCCTGACTTCTCCGGAACTTGCGGTTTCAATGTAAAATGGAGAAACTGGACCCTTTACAGCACATTGAACTTCAAATATGGCGGACAGGCTTACAACAACACTCTTGTTGGCATTGAGAATATCAATCTTGAGCAATACAGCGGCGACAGAAGAACTCTCACAGACAGATGGAAAACTGTTGGCGACATGGCAACTTTGAAGAGCCTTAAAGACCGTACATATACAACTAAACCTACCTCAAGATTCGTACAGGATGATAATGAATTGAGATTGGGCTCTGTATCATTGGGCTACAACTTCAGCAGAACACAGCTCCGCAAGATTGGCATCTCTGCATTGAGACTCCAGTTGAGTACAGAGGAGATCTTCACTCTATCTTCAATTAAACAGGAGAGAGGTACAACATATCCTTTCGCAAGAACTTACAACTTTAGTTTGAACATCACTTTATAGCAGACAAGTTATGAAAAAGAAAAATTTTAAATTTATAATATGCGCCCTCTGTTCGGCTGTATTGATGTTGAGCTCTTGCAACAAGTGGCTTGATATCACATCAGACCAGGAGGTTATTGAAGACGATGCTTTTGCCTCTACAAAAGGTTTCAGAAGCGCCCTTACAGGTGTCTACAAAATAGTTGCTTCAGAAGCACTATATGGACAGGAACTTACTTGGGGTTTGAAGGCCTCTTTGTCTTGGAACTACAAATACGGTAACGCTATCCCTAAATACCGTAATGCGCTGGCAGCCGTTCTTGATGGCAGCAATGAGATTTATCAGGATTCACAGACCAAAGCAATGGCTGAGAACATCTGGAAGAAGTCATACAATGCAATCGCCAACATCAACAATCTGCTGCAGAAGATTGAAAAATGCAACGATACTTTTGAGTATGACTGGGAGAAAGATATGATTATGGCAGAGGCCCGCGGTCTTCGTGCCCTATTGCATTTTGAATTGCTCCAATTGTTTGTTCCGGCACCTGTTACAGGCTATACAGGCAAAGCAATTCCATACATCACCACATATCCCGACCTTGCTCCTGTCCACAAGAATATCGACGAGGTACTCAAACTTGTGATTGAAGATTTGAAGTATGCCCAGACGACTCTGGCTCCTATCGATATTGACGAGATGAGGAACAAGAGTAACTTTGTAAGCGGTACAACCCGTCTTGATGATATGGACTATGTATTGTTCCAAGGTGTAGGTAATATCCAACCTGATGGCGGAAAAAGAGACAATGCCATGAGTGAGGGCGGTTTCTTTGCTTTCAGAGGTTACAGATTCAACTACTGGAGTGCAACCGGTATGCTTGCAAGAGTCTACTCTTATATGAGAGACTTTGATAATGCTGAGGATTATGCCGACACTATCATTGAGTGGGTAAGACCTAACCAGTTCAACCTGTACAGCAAGAACCCTAAAGCTACAAATCCTAACG
This sequence comes from Candidatus Egerieisoma sp., assembly GCA_045588775.1. Taxonomy (GTDB): domain Bacteria; phylum Bacteroidota; class Bacteroidia; order Bacteroidales; family UBA932; genus Egerieousia. The sequence continues at coordinate 36,379 of JAZNEW010000057.1, forward strand.
CCATCGACGGCAAGAGAAGACCTGAGCCTATCCTTGCATTCTGGAATGATAAAGTTTGTGAAGACTATACTACAGAGGTTGGTAGCATTTACCATCAGATGGTAGAGCTCTCATACTTGTTTGAGGGTGATGAGGCTGCCGACTACAGATATACTGTACTTTACAATCCTGACAATTTCCGCTACCGCGTGTGGGATGGACAAGATGCTGCATTCAGTGCAAACTCAACAGTCCAAAAATACAGTAATCCTCTTATCCCTGTTTTGGAGCTTCCTGAGATTTACTTTATCAAAGCCGAGTGTCAGGCACAGGCAGGCTTATTCACAGATGCAGCTGCAACTCTAAAACAAGTAAGGGATGCAAGAGCTTGTACACAGCCTGTAAGTACTCCTGACATGGATTCATTCATGGAGAAAATGGTAAATGAGGCTGAGCGCGATTTCTTGACAAGAGGTACAACTTTCACATTCTTGAAAAAATTGAACTGGCCTACCATGTATGATGGTACACCAACAAGACAGGCAATTCCTGAAAGTTGGTATGTACTTCCTATTCCAGATTCTGAAACTGTTAATTATTAATAGAGAGCTATGAAATTAAAATATATATTTACAATCTTGGCTGCAGCTGCAACATTTGCCAGCTGTAATAAAGAGGATATCATCACATACGACAATTCTACCAGATATCTCTCTTTTGCCTCATCACAGGTTGAAATATCCTTCTCAAGATATCCTGGAGAGACAACAGTCCAATATCCGATTGTTGTAAACAGCACAGGATATAGCGAGAACGATCAGAATTACACAATATCCGTTGTAGCAGACAGTACTACTGCCCAAAGCACAGATTATACTCTACCTTCAAGTTTTACAATGCCTGCAAAAGCAGTGGCCGACACCTTTTATGTAAGCCTTAATTACACCGATAAGCTGGATGCAGAGACAATGAGGCTTGCCCTGAAGATCGAAGCTAATGAAAACTTCCTTGAGGGTGAAACTTCTGCCCGTATGATTGATATATACTTCAACAACAAACTTGCAAAACCAGCATGGTGGACTTCAAGTGTAACATCATACTATCTTGGAACTTATTCAGACCTTAAATACAAATATTTCCTACAGGTGACCAAGGTAGACCTTGATGAAACAGCAAGCACCAGTATCATAAGGCACTATGCCCTGATCTTTAAAGCATGGCTTGCAGAACAGGATGCAGCCGGAAATACAATAACTGAGGCAAACGGCACACCTATGACAGTTCCTGCAGGTGGTAAATAATAATTGAAAGCATTATGAAGAATTTAAAATATATTTTTACAGCTGTATGCCTGATAAGTTTGTTGTCGGGCTGCTACAAAGATGATTCTACATCATTCAATATTCCATTGGCTGATGTAACTATCGCTTCACATGAAAATATGCCATTCTTTGTGGGTGTGGAGTCGGATTATACACCAAGTATTGAATGGGGCGGCACTTCACAAGATGATTATGACTACAAATGGACTTTGAACGGTCGTGAGGTTATCTCAACAGATCTTACCCTAAAATATATCTTTAAGGAGATGGGTGATGCTTACCTCACATTCCAGATGATTGATAAAAAAAACGGTATTGTTTATGGTAAAGATTTCAAAGCTACAGTTACCGGTAAATATTTCCTGGGTTGGGTAATACTCTCAGAGGGTACTGGCGAGAAATCGCAATTGAGCTTCATAGATATGGACTCTTTCACCTCATATCCCGACATCTATGCACAACTCAATTCAGGTGATGAGCTTGGCACAAAACCTTATGGTCTTGCCAATACATGTATCGCAAAACAAGACCAGATTATGGTACTTCAGGAGGGTGGTGAAGGCCCTGTTTCACTAAACGGACTTTCGTTTGCCAAAGCAAGCTACCTGAAACATGAGTTTATTGGAGAAGAGTTCCCGGAAGAGAACTTCAAGGCCAAATATGCATTGTTCAGCCACAGGGGTGCGGAGATGATTATTGCAGAGAGCGGTAACTTGTACGACAGAACCAATGCAACGAGCAGAACAGCTTCAACTGCAACTTTCCAGGATGCACTCTTTACAACACAGGTATATCCTCACGCAGCCGGTGCTTACAAGTTCACTTACCATACCTACCCAGGCGCTTCAAGCAACATCACCGCATTATATGATGCTTTGAACAGAAGATGGCTGGCTTACTATACCAATGCCATTTCAACACAGTATGCAATTCCGGAATTCGTGCCTGGAACAGTATCATTCCCAGAAGGATTCAACTATTGCACAGGTATGGCAGAGGATGTTGAACTGGTATATGCCCAATCAAATAACGAGTCTACAAACTACATAAACTTGGTAAATCTGCTCAAGAGAGGAGGCACATACTACATCAACTCAGCCAAATTGACATTTGCTTCTGGAACCAAAAAGGTGACAGCATCTGAATTCAGCCAAAAAGAGTTCAACACCGGCTACACATTTGATGAGAATACCCAATTCCTGATGCCTCGCGGTACTGGTACTGATTATGCCAGCGATATCCACATCTTCTTTAATGTTGGACAGAAATTATATTTCTACCACTTCTCTACAGGTCTGACTTATCTTTACAGAGACTTCAGCAAAGAGGAGAATGCACCTCAAGGCGACATTGTGTCAATTACCCAAAGAGCTGATGCAAAACAGATTGGTGTTACCTTCTCAGATGGTCATTTCATCATTTTGGATAGCCAGAAAGCCAAACTTACTGCTATCAGACAAAACAACCTCGATCCTGAGGATGTGAACAACGGCCTTGTACTGGCTCATATCACCGACATTCCCGGAACTCCGGTTGCAACAATGTTCAAATGTGGTAAAGCTGCAAACTATACAGGTGCCAAGGTGGCTTACTAATAAAATGGCTTATTAAAAAGAGTATTCCCAGTGAGTAAAATCACTTGAGTTTTAAATCGGAAAGGAGGGCAACCAAAAAGTAAAATGGGTTGCCCTTCTTCTTAAAATTTAACAGAAGAGATTAATGAAAATTTTAAAGTATATTCTATGCAGTGCAACTGTTCTCCTGGCAACAGCTGCGTTTACAACAACATCAGCATCGGCACAAGATAAAGATTCACTGAGTTTCAAAAGTGATGAACTGGTTCTTGAGTACGACAAAGTATTGCCTGCAGACTTCAAGGTAAAAGGTCCGGTTCAAGGTTTTGCAATTAAAGGCAACTACGGATTTTCGCTACGCGACAGAGGAATGTGCGTTATCCTTGACATCAAAAACAATACACTTGTAAACTCTTTCACAATTGATGAACTGAAGAGAGCACATTGCAACAATGCAGGATTTGGAAAAGAGAAATACTCTAAAGATTCCAAATTTCCACTATTGTATATTACCGAATGTCGCGGCACAAAATGCTGCTATGTAACCGACATCACCCTTGAAGGAGCTAAAGTTGTGCAGAAGATATTCTACGATTCAGATGAGTTCAAATATGCGATGGACTGGGTTGTAGATGCAAAGAACGGCTTCATCTACGCCTATGGCGGCAGACATATGGGTACAAAATATCTTAAGAAATTCCCTCTCCCAAAACTGTCGGATTCAGATGAAAATGGTGAGGTGCATTTTTCAAAAGAAGATGTTTTGCAAGAGATTGCAATTGAAGGACACGCAATTGCCCAGGGCAGCAAAATCCATAAGGGCAAAGCATACCTCCCCGACGGATGCTCTCCGAAAGGCAACAAACTTCATGTGATTGATCTTAAAACAGGTGAAAAACTTGGCGTATACTACTACGCCGACCAGCTGAATGAACCGGAAGGCCTCGACTTCAAAGGCAAGTATCTGTATACAGTATTCCACCCTGTAACAAAACCAATCCGCCACTCGCTTATCTATAGAGAGAAATTCTAGCAGTAGAAATTCTAGGATTGCACAATACTGTACAAGCAAAGGAGGTGACACCAATCAAGTGCCACCTCCTTCTGTTATATACCCTCCCCTTTTGTCGGTCTGCAGAGGCACTTATGAAGTGAAACGACGCAGTCTCCTCTACTTCGTCATTACTGCGCAATAACTCGTAACCGTCGAATGAGGTCTTCAGTTCCATAAGCGCCTCTTCCCTGCAATTCACCGGCCACCTTCCCAAAATGCAACTATTTGTATTTCAGTAATATAGATTCCGCAAAGATGGCCAACTCAACAATTTTGTTGAGTCTTCCACGCCAATCGTCTCCAGATACACTGCAAGGCATATTGCCGTGGCCAACGAATTGCAGAAAACGACAAAAGCGGAGGAATAACTCAAAGTTTATTTCCAAAGAAATATCCCTGCTGGAAACACACTCCGGCAGGGATACTGCATTTAAAGATAGCTCTTTTGGCCAACCTCTTTATTATAATCCAAAACGATAAATCTAATCCAAAAATGATTAATCTCATTTTTCCACTTTTCGTGGGTCAACAACTTATATTATTGCCTTATTTTATCACCGCACCACCAACTACATTGGCAATTTGCGCTCTCAATCTCACTACGCCACCTTTATCAACCGGATGTACTCTGTGGGCAAGAAGAATTACTGCAACTTTCGAAACAGGATCTATTACGATTGATGTGCCGGTATAGCCTGTATGGCCGAATGTGCGGGTCTGATTCAACATATGGCCGTTGTTTGAAGCATACGGTGAGTAGTTGTCCCAACCCAAAGAACGGCCGATATGCTCAAAACCTGCAGGAACGGTAGTCATTGCATCCACAGTAAGTTTACCCAATACACTTGTGCCATTAATCCTGCCGCCATTCATAAGGGCAGCCGCCAAAATAGCCAAATCCTCTGCAGTTGAGAATACACCGGCATTACCTGAATTACCATGATTCATCACACGTGCTAGAGGGTCGTGAACTTCTCCCAATAGCACCGAACCATCAGGCTGTTTCTCAGTTGGCGCTACAAGGGCCATAATAGCCTCTTTATTCTGCGCTTTAGGGCTGTAAGTAGTATTCTTCATACCCAATACATCAAAGATATTCTCCTGGGCATAATCGCACAATTTCTGACCGGTTACTTTCTGAAGGATATTCTGCAAAGTAATGAAGTTCAAACAGCTGTACTGAAATGCAGTTGTAGGTTTGAAATCACGTTTCATGGTGCAGATATAGCTCATCAGAGAATCCGGATCTGCAACGCCACATTTTTCAATTACAACCTCCGGTGAAACATAAGGCGGAAGGCCTGAAGAGTGTGTAAGCACATCTATGATTCGGATATCGACTTTCTCTCCTGTCTCAGGATCCTCCCATGGTTGGAAACCCGGAATATACATGCTCACTTTATCGGTAAGTCTGAAACCGCCCCTCTCCATAAGATGGGCCATAGACATTGCTGTACCAACCACTTTACTGCAAGATGCAAGGTCAAATACGGTATTTTCTGTCATAGCAACAGTGTCGGGATAAACACTTTTGTTGCCATAAGCCTTCAGATATGCCAATTTACTGTTCTTTACAACAGCAAGAACCGCACCCGGAATCTCTTTATTTGCAATAGAGGCATTGATAATCTCATCGGCCTTTGCAAGCTTTTCAGAACTCATTCCAACACTCTCCGGAGTAACTCTCTCAAAAGTGGCATCACATGATCTTTGTGGACAACAGCACTGGCTGAAAACCACAGAAACGATTGCGCAGACTAGCGCAACAACAGAGAAGTTTTTCATAGTAATATGTTATTAATTAATTTAATATTTAATAATATCCCGACAAAGTTAGGAAGATAGAAATAAAAAACAAAGCCAAAACTATCACATATAAGAGTTCTAACACTGCCGTACAGAAACAGGCAAAATATCCTGACACCTACATCAGGCCGCTATTCGTATCCATAGATTGCCGATTTTGATGGATAGAAAGCAAAAGAGGCCAACCTTTTGGGTCAGCCTCTCGAATGATATTTATTCCTTTGATTTATCTCTGTGGATAATCTGTTGGAATTAGTCCTCTTTATTTGGTCTTTGGCGACGGTTGCCTCTGCGATCGTTTTTACGGTCGCCACGGCCACCTCTGCGCTCACCGCCTCTGCCTTGACCGGCTGAAGCATTTGCGCTTACGCCTGCGTTAGGAGTAAGATCTCTCTTACCATATACCTCGCCGTTGCAAACCCATACTTTGATACCCAATACACCAACTTTGGTATGAGCCTCAGCCAATGCATAGTCGATATCTGCACGGAAAGTGTGAAGAGGAGTACGACCCTCTTTGTAAAGCTCTGCACGAGCCATCTCAGCTCCACCAAGACGACCGCTGATAAGTACTTTGATACCCTCAGCACCCATTCTCATAGTGGTTGCGATAGCCATTTTGATAGCTCTACGGTAAGAAACACGACCCTCTACCTGTCTTGCAATGTTGTTAGCAATGATATTGGCATCAATCTCAGGACGTTTTACCTCAAAGATGTTGATCTGAACCTCTTTGTTAGAGATCTTCTTCAACTCCTCTTTAAGTTTGTCTACCTCCTGACCGCCTTTACCGATGATAACACCAGGTCTTGCAGTATGAATAGTAACAGTGATCAATTTCAAAGTTCTCTCAATAACTATTTTAGAGAGGCTGGCTTTAGCCAAACGGGCGTTAAGATACTCACGGATTTTGGTATCTTCCAAAATCTTTGCAGCGTAATCTTTTCCACCGTACCAGTTAGAATCCCATCCACGGATAATTCCAAGTCTGTTGCTTATAGGATTAGTCTTTTGTCCCATTATTTAGCCTCCTCTTTTTTAGCAGGTTTAGTACCTACAATTATAGTTACATGGTTAGAACGTTTGCGGATTCTTGCAGCGCGACCTTGAGGAGCAGTTCTGATTCTCTTCAAAGAACGGCCTTGTCCAACCATAATAGTTGTAACATATACATTACCGTTTTCCAACTCTTTTCTGTCAGCCTCATTCTTTGCCTCCCAGTTAGCGATAGCAGAACGGAGAAGTTTTTCCAAACGAACTGAAGCCTCTTTATTTGAATATTTAAGAATATCCAAAGCGCGATTAACCTCAACGCCTCTGATGATGTCAGCAACCAAGCGCATCTTACGAGGAGAGGTAGGAACGTCATTCAGCTTAGCAATAGCTGTCTGTTTTTTTATCTCTTTAAGCCTCTCGGCCATTAATTTTTTACGAGCTCCCATTTTACTGTAATCTGTATTTCATTATTTATTAACGATTACCCGAGTGACCTTTAAAGGTTCTAGTCGGTGCAAATTCTCCGAGCTTGTGACCTACCATATTCTCAGTAACATAAACAGGAATAAACTTGTTTCCGTTATGAACAGCTATAGTATGACCAACAAAGTCTGGCGAAATCATACTGGCTCTTGACCAGGTTTTCACTACATCTTTCTTGCCTGACTCATTCATAGCAAGAATTCTTTTCTCTAGGCTTGCCTCAATATAAGGGCCTTTTTTTATTGAACGACTCATAATTCTACTTCAGTTTAATTCCTATTTACTTCTTCTTTCAATAATAAACTTCTTAGTAGTCTTTTTAGGGTTTCTAGTCTTGTAACCCTTAGCTGGCAAACCTTTTCTTGAACGAGGATGTCCTCCAGAGGCACGTCCTTCACCACCACCCATAGGGTGATCTACTGGGTTCATTACTACACCACGAACGCGAGGTCTGCGACCCAACCAACGTTTGCGGCCGGCTTTACCGTGAGACTCTAAGTTGTGATCAGGGTTAGATACAACACCTACAGTAGCACGACAGCTAACCAATACCATTCTTGTCTCGCCTGTAGGCAATCTCAAAATAGCGTGGTTACCCTCTCTTGCAGTAAGCTGTGCATAGCATCCTGCAGAACGTGCCATTGCTGCACCTTGACCAGGTACCAACTCAATGTTGTGAACATCTGTTCCTAGAGGAATCTCTGCCAAAGGTAGAGTATTACCAATCTCAGGAGCAACGCCTGAACCTGAAGCAATTACTTGTCCTACTTGAATACCCTTAGGGGCAATGATATAGCGTTTCTCGCCATCTCCATAAAGCACCAATGCAATTCTTGCACTACGGTTTGGATCATACTCAATAGTCTTAACAGTAGCGGTATAGTTATCTTTGTTTCTCAAGAAATCGATAACACGATACATTTTTTTGT
>JAZNEW010000058.1:0-48413 GCA_045588775.1 Candidatus Egerieisoma sp.
AGAAAAATCAATAATAATATTAACTAAAAATTACTGTTTATGTTTAAAAATCATCCTAAGGGGTTGCTTGCAGCAGCTCTAAGTAATATGGGAGAACGCTTCGGCTACTACATCATGAATGCCGTATTGGTGTTGTTCCTATGCTCTAAATTTGGTTTGAGCGAGGGTGTGAGCGGTACTATCTACTCATGCTTCTACGCCGGCATTTATATTCTTGCCCTTGTTGGTGGTCTTATTGCAGACCGTACCCAAAATTACAAAGGCACTATCAAGACCGGTCTTGTAATTATGGCTACAGGATACATCATCCTGTCTATTCCTATCCTTGCAACTGCTGGAAATACAACATGGTTGCTTTCACTGACTTGTCTTGCACTATTCCTTATCGCATTTGGTAACGGTTTGTTTAAAGGCAACTTGCAGGCTATTGTAGGCCAAATGTACGACGACTTTGAGGCTGAGGCTGCAAAAAAAGGCCCTGAGGCTCTTAAAGCTGCAAAAGACAAACGCGATGCAGGTTTCCAGATTTTCTATGTATTCATCAATGTTGGTGGTCTTATCGCTCCATTTGTAGCACCTATTTTGCGTCAATGGTGGTTAGGCACCAATGGTATGGAGTACAATGCTCAACTACCTGCACTATGCCATGAATATATCAATGCAGCCGCTACAATGACTCCTGAGGCACTTGCAAACTTGCAGGAACTTATAGCTAGAGCTGGTGGTCAGATTGCAGATCTGGCTGCTTCTTGCCAAAACTACCTGCAGATTTTCAATGAGGGTATCCACTACTCATTTATCGCTTCAGTTGCTGCCATGGTAATTTCACTGGTTATCTTCTTCTTCTCACAAAAGATGTTCCCTACACCTGCTAAAAAAGTTGCAGCACAGAGCATTGAGTATACTGCAGAAGAGAAGGCTGCTATGGCAAAAGAGATCAAACAAAGAATGTACGCTTTGTTCGCTGTATTGGCAATCGTTATCTTCTTCTGGTTCTCATTCCACCAGAATGGTATGTCCCTTTCATTCTTTGCCCGCGACTTCGTAGACTCATCAGCTGTTGCCCCAGAAATCTGGCAAGCAATCAATCCATTCTTCGTAATCACCCTTACCCCTATAATCATGGCAATTTTTGCAGCTCTTGCAAAGAAAGGAAGAGCAATCTCCACACCACGCAAAATTGCTATAGGTATGTTCATTGCAGGTTTGGCATTCCTATTCCTTGCTATCTTCTCAATGTTTAAAGGTTACCCTTCAGCAGATGCTTACAAAGCTCTTCCTATTGCTGAGCAGATGGCTCAAAAAGCACACTGGTGGGTACTTATTGTTGTATACTTCTTCCTGACAGTTGCCGAGTTGTTCATTTCACCTCTTGGTTTGTCATTCGTTTCAAAGGTTGCCCCTAAGAACTTGCTTGGTCTTTGCCAGGGTCTATGGCTTACAGCTACAGCTCTTGGTAACCTTCTATTGTGGATTGGCCCACTTATGTACAACGCTTGGCCAATCTGGCAATGCTGGACCGTATTCCTTGTAGTATGCCTTGTTTCTATGGGTGTAATGCTTGGTATGGTAAAATGGCTTGAGAGAGTTACTGCATAAGCATAAATACATTAATCAGATATTAAGGCGACTGCATCCTGTAGTCGCCTTATCTTTAAATATCGGCATAGATTTTTCAAGGCCTGCGATATGAAAAATGCGGAGCTTACTTGGGTAAGTGAGCAATTTTGGAATGAGTATAACGCAGAAAAAGCCTATTTATACAACTTGAGAATATGAGAGCAGCAGTAGTAATACTAAACTGGAACGGCAAACCCTTCCTCCAAAAATATCTTCCTGTACTTATTGAGAATACGGGAAAAGATGTGGGTGTTATTTATGTTGCGGACAATGGATCTACGGATGGTTCTGTAGAGATGTTGAAGGAGGAGTATCCAAATGTAAAGTTGATTGAATTTGATAAGAATTATGGTTTTACGGGGGGATACAACAGGGCTTTGAAGCAGATTGAGGCTGAATTCTATGTGCTGATAAATTCGGATATAAGGGTCTCAGAAAGGTGGCTGGAGGGAATTGTGGATTTTATGGACAACCATCCAGAGGCCGGAATCTGCATGCCAAAAATATTGAGTGAAACCAGACACGAGGAGATTTTGGGGAGCAGAAAAGAGGAGTCAGGCAATACAGGTTTTAAGGAGTGCAATCCCAAATATGAGAAGGCAAAGTGTTGTGAAGATCAGGAGCTGGTGGAGCAGTTTGAATATGCGGGAGCCTGTGGTGGCTTTATAGACAAATTCGGATTCCCGTTCTGCAGGGGCAGGATTTTGTCGGATGTGGAGGATGATAAGGGACAATATGATAACCCTATGGAGATTTTCTGGGCAACGGGGGCATGTATGGTTGTAAGAAGCCACATATATAACAAGCTCGGAGGTCTGGATGAGAGTTTCTTTGCCCACATGGAGGAGATTGACTTCTGCTGGAGAGCCAAGCTGATGGGATATCATGTATGGGTTGTCCCACAAAGCAAGGTGTACCATGTTGGAGGAGGCACCCTGCCCAATAATTCGCCACGCAAACTCTACTTGAACTATCGGAACAACCTGTTGATGCTTTATAAAAACCTTCCATACAAAAAAGAGGGAAACAGCAGCATTTTAAGGAGAGAGGCTACAATATTTATAAGAATGTGCATCGACGGGGCAAGTGCCATTGCCTACCTGCTGCAGGGCAAATTTTCATTCTTCAAGGCAGTTTTGACAGCCCATCGGGATTTTTGCAGAATGAAGAAAACTACCTCCAGATCAAACCGTTGCATCAGCTATACCAATTCATACATGAGGTACCTTTGCGGAGTCTACAACCGAAGCATTATCCTGCGTTTCTTTACAGGCTGCAAAAAGTTCAGCAACCTATAAAAAAGCACCACAGAAATAATTTCTGCGGTGCCGGTAACTTCCTTTTAGCCAAGGAAGGACTACTCGTCGTCTATAGTCCAGGTAAAGTACCTGAGGCCCATAGCTTCTGATTTAGAATCCAACTCTTTAAGCCTTCTCTTGAATTCTGGAACAAGTCTGTCCTCTGCCATAATGAGCAGTGTGGAGTTCAAAGTAGGCCAGGCGTGGTCGCCAAGGTGAGGCTCACCTTTAAATGAGCCTCTTCCCATAGTAACATCCCAATAAGTATAGCCCCTCAATCCACAAAGACTCATAATTTCAAGAATCTCTTCGTGGTAGGCTTGGTTATATGATAAAAATATTGCTTTCATTACATCAATTCATTAAAGGCTGCCTATTTTGCAGCATAAAGTTTAGCCAATTTTTTACGGTTCTTCTTAATTCCGAATCCTGCAAATACTGCATACAGAGTAGGTACTATAACCAATGTAATCAATGTTGATACCGACAGACCCCATGCAACAGTCATACCCATACTTCTCCACATCTCAGAACCTGTACCTGTTCCGATAGCCATAGGAACCATACCCAATACAGTGGTGAGGGTTGTCATCAGTACTGGTCTCAGACGGGACTTACCGGCTGTAACCACAGACTGCAATATACCCATTCCCCTCTCACGGCAGAGGATAGTATAGTCGATGAGCACAATACCGTTCTTCACCACAATACCGAGCAACATCAACAGACCGACCATCGCCATAATACCCATTGGGGTTCCGGTAAATACCAATCCCATCAATACTCCGACAACCGCAAATGGAATTGAGAACATGATTACAAATGGATATGTCAATGATTCGAACTGTGCAGCCATCACAATGAATACGAGGATAACAACGAGAAGCATCAATGTAATCAAGTCTGCAAAAGACTCCTGCTGCTCTTCATATGTACCACCAAGATCCCAGGTAATACCGGTTGGTATATCTATCGCCTCCATCTCTTTATTTACAATGGCAACCATATCAGACAGGGCCATACCCTCAGGACACACTGCTGTAACCTTCACCATTCTCTCACGGTCTTTACGCTCAATTGTAGGAGGAGTCAGAATCTCTTTTACCTCACCCAAGTCACGTATTCTGATACCTTGTCCTTGAGGGTTGTAAATCAGAATATTCTCAATATCCTCAATCGACTGACGGTACTCAGGGGCATATCTTACTGTAATATCATACTCCTCACCATCTTCTCTATAATAAGAGGCCAAAGCACCATTGATTCTGTTTCTCAGATACTGTGCAGCTGTAGAGGTATTCAATCCGTTGATAGATAGTTTCTCTCTATCGAAATCAACTTGATACTCAGGAGAATACTCTTCTCTACTTGTAATAACCTCATCAATCTTCTCATATGATTTGAGTCTGTTGGTTATCTCTTGGGCAACTTTATCTGTCGCAGCAAAATCATATCCGTAAATTTCGATCTCCGCAGATGCCTGACCTGACATACCACCTTGCTGTCCACCGGCATTCACCTGGAATGTTCTGATTATAGGATAGTTGGCAAGATCCTTACGCATAAGGTCGCAAATCTGCAACAGACCTCTCTCACGCTCCTCCATATCGGTCAAAGCGATATTGAATGATATGATGTGGGTACCGTTACCCTGCATAGAGGCAAATACGTTGTCTGAATCTGCCATACCCTCGGTAACGTTACATCTTGTAATCTCCGGATACTCCTTCATGAACTTCTCAGCAAGTTCAAGGGCAAGATCCCTTGTAATCTCCTGACGTGTACCTATAGGCAACTGTATCTTTATTGAGATACGTCCGTTATCCTGTGCAGGGAAGAACTCAGTCTTCATCATCGGACCAAGGAGAAGGATTGTACCAAAGAATACTCCAAGACCGAGCATGATTACAGTTTTTCTATGGTGAACAGCCCAACCCAAAAGTTTTCCATAACCTCTGTCAAGAGCATCCAGAGCTTTATTTATAGGAGTAAAGAACATTCTCTGGAATCTTCCAACATAAGGATTGAGTTTCAACAGCTGTGAACAGAGCATAGGGATAAGAGTAAGAGCACCTACAGTAGAGACAATCATGATGATACTTACAATCCAGCCCAACTGACGGAACATCACACCACTCAAACCTGTAACCATGGTCATAGGCATGAACACAGCCAACATTGTGAGTGTAGATGCAATTACTGAAATTGCCACCTCATTGGTTGCATGCACCGCAGCCTGCTTAAGACGGCTACCTCTCTCAATATGGGTTGTAATGTTCTCCAATACCACAATGGCATCATCCACAACCATACCGATAGCAATTGAAAGGGATGACAATGAAATGATATTCAATGTACTTCCGGTAGCAAACAGGTAGATCAAAGAGCCCAACAGTGAGATAGGGATGGTAAGCATAATGATAAATGTAGCTCTCCATCGGCCCAAGAAACTGTAAACCACAAATATTACCAACAAGAAGGTGATGATGATGGTCTCCAACAATGAATTGATTGTTCTCTTGATATTGTCTGAAGTATCCACAATAATTCCCAGCTCGATATCAGAAGGCAATGTCTTCTGAATCTCAGGAAGTTTCTCCATCACTTTCTTCGAAATTGCCACAGAGTTGGCTCCAGCCTGTTTCTGGATAACGATCATACCACCCTTCTTCAAGTTACTGAAAGTCTCCTGAGATCTCTCCTCCAGGCCATCCTCAACACGGGCAACATCCCTAAGATAAACAATCTGACCATTATAGTTGCCTACAACAAGATTCAAAAGTTCAGAGGCATCCTCAAACTCTTTCTGCACACGCAAAGCATATGTATGTGAACCTACATCAATATTACCACCAGGGATATTTCTGTTCTCTGCACCGATAATTCCAGAGATGGCCTCAATTGAGAGATTATATGCCTCCAGTTTGTGAGGGTCGCAATAAACCTTGATCTCACGTTTTGCAGAACCGGTCACAGAAACGGCACCAACTCCGCTGATACGGGCAAGAGGGTTAGCCACCTGGTCATCCAGAATCTTGTACAAACCGCTGGTACTCTCATCTGCAGTTACCGAGAGCATCATGATCGGAATATCATCTGTACCGAATTTGAAGATGATAGGGTTGTTCACCTCATCAGGCAGAGCCTGCTTTACCATATCAAGTTTGTCGCGCACATCATTGGTTGCAACATCTATATCTATTCCATACTCAAACTCGAGAGTGATGATTGAAATATTCTCCTTGGATTGTGATGATATATGTTTCAAATCTGAAACACTGTTCAATGAGTTCTCCAAGGGTTTGGTTACATTGTTCTCTATATCTGAAGCACTTGCACCCTCATACGCAGTCATGACCATGATTGCGTTTGTATCTATCTCAGGTAGCAAGTCTATTGGAATTCTTGTTAGAGAAAAAATACCGAATATAGCCACAGCCACAAAGATCAGGGCTGTAGTAATCGGTTTTTTTACTGCTGATTGATATATACTCATCTTTAACTTCTTTTTAATTCATTTACTCGATAACATCTACAGCAGCACCGTTTACAAGTCTGCTATGACCCTCTACAACAACCTTGTCACCAGAGCTAAGGCCGCTTACAATCTCATACTCTGTATCAAACCTTCTGCCCAACTCAACTTTTTTAAACACCACTTTTCCATCCTCCACTACATATACAAATCTGTCGCCTGAGCCGCTGAGCTTCACAACTGCCATATCAGGAACAACCACATGCTCAGCAGTACCGTATGCAAATGTCACTCTTGCAAACATTCCCGGACGGATCTTCTCATTTCCGTTCTGAATCTTTATCTCAACCGGGAATGTTCTGCTCTGAGGGTTGATTGTTGGATAAACCAATGAAACAACACCTTTGAAAACCTCATCACCATATACATCCAGTTTAACATCTACCGGCATACCCTTCTTGATGCTTGTGAAGAGTTTCTCAGAGGCATTCACCATAAGTTTAACCGGACGGATCTCCTCAACAACAAACAGAGGTGCTGCCATTGCATACATATCACCTTTATCATAATTTCTTGCAGTAACAATACCATTGATAGGGCTTACAAGAAGTGTATTCTCCAACAAGTTCTTGTAGTTTGATGAAGAGATGCTGTATGCCAGCTTGCGGGCATCCCATACACTCTTTGAAACACCACCAACTTTGTAAAGGTTGTCGGTTCTCTCAAACTCCAAAGAATCGTTCTGCATCTGCAGTCTCGCCTGAGTCATATTGATATCCTCCATTTTGGCGAGTTTCTGCCCTTTGCTCACTCTGTCACCAACCTCAGCATATATATTGGTGATACGCAATGCCATTTTAGGTGAGATATTATTTACAGCATTTGCTTCAACAGTTGCGGTAAATGACTCAATCTGCTCAACCTCTCTATTGAAACATTGTTTTACTTTAACTTGTACTGCAGCCTCTTTCTCAGCAACAGCTGCTGTAGCCTCTTCTTTGGCACTGTTTTTACAAGCAACAGCAGAAACTATAACTGCCGAAGCCAGCAACATCTTAAAAAAGTTCATTTTCTTCATATCGTATAATTTTTATTTTCCCTGATTAGTTATTCTCTTCAACAGAATTTCCTGTTACTCCCAATATTTTGTCGAGTGAAGATTTTGCCACAAGATAATTGTATACAGACTGGTTAAGGTTCAATCTTGCCTGCAATAATGCCAATTGCGAGTCCTGCAGATCCAACAGAGTTCCGCTACCGACTTCATACATCTTCTGGGCAATGCTGTAACCTGCTGCCGCACCCTCAACACCTGCCTCTGCAGCCTCATACTGTTTAAGGCATGTCTCCATTGAACTCAACGACTGGCGCACTGCCACCTCAAGTTCCCTCACTGCATTCTCCTTCTGCAACTGCAACTGCTGACGCTGTACTTTTGTCTGCCTTACAGTGTTGAGTCTGTTTCCACCTGAGAAGATAGGAATACTCAGCGAAATGGCTGCTGTAGAGTAAGGGTTCCATGTATACTCCCTGAATTTCCAATTGTCCTGCATTGCTATCCACTGGTACGACATGGCAAAATTCAACGACGGATAATATTTTGCTAACTGCATCTGATATGTCTTATGCAACATATTATCCTGCAACTCCAACTGTTTTAGTGAGGAGTTGTTCTCAAGCGAGAAGTCTGAATTCATCGAAATCTCCTTCATCTGGGCGCTATAATCTGCAAGAGATCCCACACATGATATATTCATGTTCAAATCCACACCAAGCAATGCTTTCAATTTCCACAAACACAACTCAATATTGTTTTTGGCATCATACATGGCAGGTTTTGCATTCTGCAATGCCACATCGGCCCTTATAAGATCAAATTTTGCCACACTGCCATTATCATACTTCTCCTTCACATCATTATAATCGGCAAGAGTGTTCTCGTAATTCTGCTGATATACATTGTAAGAGTCATTGGCCAGCAATACTGTGTAGAATGTCTGCTGCACCTGAGCTATAAGATCCTGACGCGATGCCCTTGCCTTCTCAACTGCAAGTTCCACATCCATGCCTGTTATCTGGAGACTTTTCCACAATGGAACAGAAACCAAAGGCATAGCCAACGAGAAGCCGGCATTCCATGTATGGTTCTTACCTATTTCGAATGTCTGGTCTCCCATTGCCATCACCTGCTTTTTAATGGCAGCCTGATAGTTTGCAGAGAAATCAATTTGAGGGAACAATGATGCGTATGTACCCTTTTTTGCATAACCGGTTTTTGTTACCTCCATATCGGCAACTTTTACTGTAATATTATCGCTCAATGCTATTTGAAGAGCCTCATCCAGTGTCAGTTTAAGTGTATCCTGCGCATAAGACGGAACCGACAGCGCAAACAGAGACACAACAGCTACAATTGTTTTAATTACTTGTTTTCCCATTATATTATAATTTTAAATTATCTTGTTATTTCATCTCCAAAGCAATCCATATCCAACTGCTCCAACATCTTCTGTCCTTTATCAGTACAGACCCCTCTGAGAATTATCATAAGGCTGTTGAAGCAAATCTCTACCGGAGTATATTTCCCGCTATTTCCCTCATACAGGGCAATAACCTGCAGCTTCAACATTCTTCCAACAATATCAAAATCGGCCTCACTCCTTAAACACCCCTCCTCAATTCCCTGTTCAAAACGGCTTCTTCCTGCCACCAACAATGTCTGCTTTACCTGTTCGATATATCCGCTTATCAAAGGGTAGGCAGATACCTCCTGCTTGAAAACAGGAGTCATCGAGTTTACCAGTTTGAAGAGGTGCACCGCGTTCCGTATTATTGCAGCAAGCAGATTTTCACCCTTATCAGAGGGATTTGAAAACCTCTCAATAATTTTGCCAATCTTATATTTTAAAGACTCCAGAATCAACTTTTCTTTATTTTCGAACAAATCGTATATGGTTTTCTTGGACATATGCAGTTTTGCTGCAATATTATCCACATTTGCATGCCTGATTCCATGCTCGGCAACCTCATTAAATGTGTACTCCAATATACGTCCGTTTTTCATTATAAATCTTTTACTGCAAAGTATAGCAAATACGGGGGCAAAATTGGCATAATCAAAAGGAAACGCATTTGGCGAAAATCGTACATTTTTGGTTTGAAACTATACAATATAACCAAATTAACCACTTTACAGGCATATTTTACCAAATAAACTATTCCATTTCAATATACATGGAATAATAATTGTATATTTGGAGTGCATACTTGACAAGCTTATGGAGAATATAAAATTTTCAATATCGGAATTTGCTGCGGCAATGCATGGAAGTTCTCTCGACAATGGCATTACCGTTTTAAAAATAGATTCATCAAACAATGAATTGCTCAACACCATTATAGAGGAGCACTTACTCATGCAGGTAAGAGAGTATCTGGCATGTACCCTTTTTGTTTTGACAGGAGAGGCTTCTGCAAGTCTTGATTACAGGACATATATTGCAAGGTCAAACTCAATTCTATCGGTGCCACCCTTTAAAATATTGACCCAACTGCAGACAAGTTCGGATTTTTCGGGATATATTATAATTTTCTCAAAAAATTTCATTGATGAGACAATTTTGAACAGGCGTCCTCCGGTCTCCATTTCCCAAGTATTGGCAGCAGACAAAAGTCCCCATAAACAGCTCACCACAACAGAGATGTCTATAATGACAACTTGTCTCGACCGTGTCCATTATTATTTAAAAAACAAAGGACACCGCCTCAGATCTGAACTTGTGCTGAATACATTCTACACATTTTTGCTGGAGATAATAAGTATAATTTTTGACAATTCGGCCCAACCGGCACCAGCTGAGAAATCAATAAAAAAGATATATATCCAGAAATTCATAAAGCTGCTTGTAAGACACGCAGATAAAGAGCACAATCCCTCTTTCTATGCCGACAAGCTATGTATAAGTGTACAATACCTTTCCGTTATTCTGAAAGAGGTGTCGGGACTAACCACCAATGCCTGCATTTCAAAATATCTTGTTGCAAGAGCCAAAACACTGCTGCGGAATCCCGATATAACAATCCTCCAGATAACAGAGATGCTGAATTTTTCCGATCAGTCATCCTTTGGAAAGTTCTTCAAGAAAAACGTGGGAATCTCCCCAAAAAAATACAGGGAGTCCCACGTGGTGTATTAAAGATGATATACTAAAGATGGCTCCAAAAGCAGCTCAGCCGCTTCCTATTTCCTCACAAACTCCCCTACAGGGTCATTTATATTAAAGGTAAGTGATTGGGCTTTGCCTCCTTTTACGGTAAAGGTGAGATCAAATGTGCCGGAACCTGGCTGGTGGAATTTGAACACATTGCCATTCTTATGCACAAGCTGCGCATCAACTTTCTTCAAACTGAAGTAGAGGCTGCCATCTTTCTCATAAACTTTTGCAGTTCCAAAAGGCTCAAGTGTATAGTTGCCCACATAGGCTTTGTTTGCCAATGGTGCAACAGGAGTCTCTTCCGCTTTTTTCTCCTCCTCCTCTTCGCTGAACAGATCCTCGAGATAATCAGCCAGATATTCTCCAAAATAGTCGGTATCGGTATTACCTTTATAGAGCTCTATCAGATCGCGACCAAGAGCAGATTGCGGATCTGATGAACTTCCGTTGTTTGTAAGGAACACAAAGCCGAGGTTGAGTTCGGGATGCAATCCCACAAGTGCAGTATATCCGTAAGCCAAACCGGTATGCCTGATATAGCGGCCCTGAAGACCATACTCAACTGTCCAGCCCTGGGCATAATTGGTAAGGCGTGTAGAGTCGCTTCCGGTAATTGTCTGAGGATAAAAGAGCATATCATGGTTTTTGCGCGAAATTATCTCCTTGCCATCAAAAGTGCCATGATCAAGGTGCATCTTTACCCAATTTGCCATATCCTCCACAGTTGAGATTACAAAACCTGCAGGAGCTACGGCAGAGAGCCATGCAAACGCATCATCCTTATCAGTACGCGGCACAATCTCTATCTCATTTTTACCCTCAGCCTTTCTCATTCTGTAACCTTGCGCCAGATTCTCAGCTGTATAGAACGACAGATTTCCGGTGGTACTGTTCTTCATTCCAAGAGGTGTGAAAATACGCTCAACAAGCGCCTCATCCCAGCTTTTGCCTGTATATTTTTCAATAATCTTTGCAGCTATTGTGTACATGCTGTTATTGTAGGCATATTTTGTACGGAAACTGTATGTAGGCTGGAGTACAGAGTAAATTTTATATAGGTCAT
This sequence comes from Candidatus Egerieisoma sp., assembly GCA_045588775.1. GTDB lineage: Bacteria > Bacteroidota > Bacteroidia > Bacteroidales > UBA932 > Egerieousia. The sequence goes on from JAZNEW010000058.1 coordinate 11,671, forward strand.
CACGGTTATAGCCCCAGGTTGGCAGGTCATCGAGAGCATACGAATTGAATCCGCTATGGTGCGACATTATCTCCCTTACCTGAAAATTTTCAGTTACCCAAGGGTCATACATTTTAAAATCCGGAAGATACTCCTTAACCGGAGCATCCCATTTGATCTGAGGATACTCATCCATTACATTTGCAAGCAATCCCGATGTAAACGCCTTTGAAGTTGAGGCAATTACAAACTGTGTCTGAGGTGTAACAGGTATAGCCTCATTCAGAGAATCGGCCTGTTTTGCCACACCATAACCCTTCAAGAACACAACTTCACCATCTTTTACAACAGCAACTGCCATCCCCGGCACCTTCCACTCGTCTATGGCACGCTGGCACATTGCATCAAACCCGTCGGGTATTGATTTGTAATATTTGTTTTCACAATTACACGAACACATCAGGGCCAACAGAGCTAACCCGCATAGTGCCTTTGCAAAAAAAGCTGAAATAGTTTTCATAGTATCATAAGTTTTAATGGTTTAAAGCATTTCAAATATCCGCTCCAGTCTGATGCCTCTCGAGCCCTTTATCAGCACTGTCTTTTGAATCAGCGGCTCCTTCTGCAGATACTCCCTGAGCTGCAACGAATCCTCAAAAAGCATTACAGGCATTTGTCCTACAACAGAGCATCCGCCATCTTCCAATGCTGCCACAGCCTTTGCAAATTCCTCTCCCACAAGGAATATACGCTCCACTGCAACCTGTTTGAGATACTCCACAATTGCGCAATGCTCCTTGAGCGAATCCTCGCCCAGCTCCCTCATATCGCCAAGAACCAGCACTTTATTCTGGAAATTGAGCGCATCAAAATTCTCAACGGAGGCCATCATGCTTGTAGGATTGGCATTATAGGCATCTATGATGAGGGTATTATTTTCTGTTTTTGTCATTTGCGAGCGGTTGTTCGACGGCACATAAGCCTCAATTGCCGCCACCGCATCCTCAGTTGCCACATCAAAATATGATGATATACAGAGAGCTGCCAGAACATTGTCGGCATTATATTTTCCTATAAGATTTGTCTTTATCTCTATCCTTGCAGGCTCTTCTGTTAGACAAGGATTTGGCATTACAAGTTTCAGGAAGGGATTTCCCGGCTCGTCGGCAACAATCTCCACACAATTGTTTTTAAGCCCGTACGGAACAATATGCAGAGTATCGCGCTGATGCACCATCTCCATAAGATGAGGATTATCCACATTCACAAAGGCAATCTTTTTATGTGCCACCAGATTGTCATACAACTCCCCTTTAGTTTTCTTCACCCCTTCAAATGAGCCGAAACCCGACAGATGGGCCTTGCCCACATTAGTTATCAATCCAAAACTCGGACAGACCAGATTCACAAGGGTATCTATTTCGCCCGGAGCGCTTGCCCCCATCTCAATAACAGCCACTTGCGTATCAGCATTGATTCTCAGCAAGGTAAGAGGAACTCCTATATGATTGTTTAGGTTTCCTATAGTTGAAACCACATTATATTTTGCCGACAAGGCAGCGGTAATCAGCTCTTTTGTTGTGGTTTTTCCGTTTGTTCCGGTAAGGGCTATCACAGGAATTTTATGCTTTAACCTGTTATATCTCGACAGTTGCTGCAATGCTGTAAGCACATCCTCTACCAGCACAAGCCTCTGCTGCAGCTGCTCATTTGCCTCATGCACTTGCAAACTGTCAATTACCGCATAAGCAGCCCCTTTTTCCAAAGCGGCACAAGCATAGTTGTTTCCATCAAAATTTTCGCCCTTCAATGCAAAAAACATATCTCCGCTCTTCACGCTGCGGCTGTCGGTACACACTGCAGCATTGCACTCTACAAAGAGTTCATACAAGTTGGCAGTCTCTATATTTTTCATTACATCTCTGTATATTTCAACTCTTTTTTATCAATATAATTGGGATATCTGAACTCAGGCATGCCCAAACCCATTCCGGCCTTTATCTCCCTGTCGGCAGGAATACCCAATATCTTTTCGAGCACACCCTTTTTCTGTTTTATCGCAGTACACACAAAGCCCGTATAAAGCTGGCTTACCCCAAGACTCTCTGCCATAAGAGAGCCGTTCTCGTAAGCGAGATTGGCATCTGCATCACCAAATCTGGAACTTTTTGGAGTATGGATAAATATTACCGAGGTTGCTCCACGCAATATTCTGTCGTTACCCTTTTCAAACTCCTCCTTCATTTTATAAAAGATCGGCACATAACGGTAAACCGGCCCCACAACCCTCTTCAGCAGAGGTTTGAGGAGTGGATTTTCCAACTTTTTGACCAATGAGCCAAACACCTCTATCACAAAGAGTTCTATCTGCCTCAACTTCTCGGGAGAGGTTACAACAGCAAACTCCACATTCTGCATATTGCTTGCTGTCGGGGCACGATGGGCAGCTTCCAGAATCAGTTTGATATGTTCATCCGATACCCGTTCTTTTGAAAAGGCCCTGTTTGTACGTCTTGCCTTACACAAAAGCATTACCTGCTCCGGTGAGGGCATCTGCCCATAATCAATTTTGTGTACCTTCCCAGCCGGAAAAAGATTGTGCTGTACCGCACCAACACCACAAACTGCAGCACAATGGCCACAAGCTATACAGGAGTCTGTATTCTCCACAACAACACCCCTCTCTTTGTCAAACGACAACACCCCCGAAGGGCAGACTCTTGCACACCGTCCGCAACCAATGCAGTTCTCCCCTATTTTTATGGAAATTTCTTGCATCATATTAACCTCTGCTACCCTTTTCTTATTTTCTGCCTGTTGAACCGAAACCACCGGCACCGCGCTCTGTTTCCCCAAGCTCCTCTACCTCCTGCCACTCAATTTTTTCATATTTCGCAATAACCATCTGCGCAATACGCTCTCCCGGATTCACCACAAACTTCTCTTTTGAAAGATTAACCAGAATGACTTTAATTTCACCTCTGTAGTCGGCATCAATTGTTCCCGGAGAATTGGCCACTGTAACTCCAAACTTGGCCGCCAATCCGCTTCTCGGGCGTATCTGAGCCTCATAACCCTCCGGCAGTTCAATAAACAGGCCTGTAGGTATCATTGCCCTCTCCAAAGAGTCCAGCTCAACCGCCTCTGTTATATTTGCTTTAAGATCCATTCCTGCAGAGAACTCCGTTGCATAAGCCGGCACAGGATATTGGGACTGGTTCACAATTTTCACTTTCATATCTTTACCTTTTATTATATATCTATTCTCTTTTTCCAAGTAACCGCGACGGTATCAGCTCCCTATTCTTAACCATCACAAAGAGCAGATAGAGCAGCACCATTGCCGTACCACAAACAAGTCTTGCCGCCATTGCTCCCCTCTCTCCTATTCCTGCGCAACCAGAAAGGAATTTGTCGAGGCCCAAAAACAGTGCAAAAAGCAAAAGACCCACTGCCACATAGCTTCCAATCCGTTTCCAATTATATGGTATAGGATAATATTTATTGCCCAGCCACAAGCTGTAAGCCAACATTACTGCGCCACTCAACACATGTGCCCACACAGAGGCCCAATATGAGAAATATGGCATAAGGAGCATATTGATTACGGCAGTTACAGCAAGACCCGAGAGCGTAATATTTATTGCAAATTTTGTATGTCCGCTCAATTTGTACCACATCGAGACATTGAACAGCACACCTATAATCATATATGAAATAAGCATCAACGGCACTGTATCGAGCGCACCTCTGAAATCTTTTCCTAAAATGAGTCCTATTATATCCATATAGGCCAGAACGCCCAGGAATATAAGCATACAGAATGCTACAAAATACTCCATAACTTTGGCATACAGCTCTTTAGAACCCTTATCCTTTTCTCTTGCAAAGAAAAACGGCTCTGCGGCATACCTGAACATCTGCACAAAAAGATTCATTATGACAGCCAGTTTCACAGCTGCCTGATAGACGCCCAGATCGGAACGCCAATCGATATTTTCGGGGGCGAAGAAACGGAAAATAATTCTGTCGAGACTCTCATTTACAATACCGGGCAAACCTGCAACCATCAAGGGTAAAGAGTATACCAGCATCTGGCGCAAAAGTTTTCTCTCCATAGATAAACCCACCCTCAAAAAGTCCGGTATAAAGAGTATTGCACATATCACACAACTTAAAAATACAGCAAAGATTATATATGAAAAATCAGGAACCGATGGTATAAAATTGAGAATGAATGAATCCGGATGCGACACCAGATAACCCGGCAGCGCAAGAAACAGCAGTAGGTTCAGGCCAAGCTCGCTCACTATCTTTATTGTTTTGAATATCGCAAACTTCAATGCTTTCTGCTGATATCGCAATCTGGCAAAGAGTATGGCAGTAACCGAGTCCAAAGCCAGTATTCCACCGGAGAAGATTATCATTTTTGAATATCCCTCATATCCCATTGCATCTGAAAGCGGAACAGAAAAGAGAGATACCGCACCCCAAAACAGAACGGCAACAGAGCCTACCGCTGCAAGAGCAGTAGAGAAAGCCTTTTCATTTGCAGAGAATTTGAAGCAGCCTGTCTCCAGACCCAGAACAAGCAGAACCTGCAGAACTGCAATATACGACATAACCTCGGTATACGCTCCATAACTCTCAGTTGCCAACACCCTTGTATATAGAGGAACAATCAGAAAATTGATCATCCTCGCAAGAATGGTACTCAATCCGTAAATTGCGGTCTCTCCCGCCAGTTTCTTTAATACACTCGCCATTAAATCAGAACTCCAGCGCCCTCTTTTTAAATATCAAAAAGCCGATATTCAACTGCGTATACCATCTGTTCTCTCCCTTCTCATAATAATTTGCCGACAACGAAACCGGACCTATAGGAGAACGCCACACAAAGGCTACGCCTGCAAGCATGGCTCCTCTCGGGAAGGGCTTGGTATAATGGTAATTCCCATTATCAGACTTTACAATGCTCTCATACGGCTGGAACCATGAGATATTGCAATGCAAAAATAATGAATTTGAGAATAAAATCACAGGAGAAATTCCAACTCCCAGATAAGAATCGGCACGATATCCCTCCATTGTTATTGTATTATTGTGAGGAAGTGGCCTGAAAGTGGGAGTGTAGAGCATTGTAGAGATATAATTGTCTAATCTGTTACGGTTGGATATTACAAAATCGGCAATATATCCAAGCGATATTCTGTTGGAAAGTCTGAAATATGCTTCAGATTTTGCTTTAAAAAGATATTTGTTATACCCCTCCAAAGCATAATTGTATCGCACAAAAAGCTGCTCCCGCTTTCCCGAAACAGGATAGAGCGGATAATCCACCGTATTTCTCTCAAATCCCACCATTGGTGAGAAAATTGTGAGGAATGTTTTATTTGCAACATCAGAATAGAGGCCGCTATCTGTATTATAATTGTTCTGATAATATTTGTAGTACTCCTGTCCCGCCACAAAACCTGCTTTAAAGAAGATATTACGCTCCATTGATGCAGGCAGCACAAACTCCACTCTTCCATAATACTCCATCTGCCGGATATTGCCCGGCAATTTGTCCGACACAAAGAGATTCTGGTTTCCATTGTAATAATCAAATTGCTGCATAACAAGCTCCGTCCTATAATAATACAATGGATTTATCCCGGCATCGTGTCTCCAGAACAGGTAGCCCCCTTTATAATATTTCCCCACATTTACTCCTGCTCCCAGTTTCCATGGCCGCTCCGACAAATGGGAATATGTTGTCCCCACAAATGCCTGATTCAGTGAAGAGGATGAGATATTTCCTCCTATTGATACACTCCACGACGGAGCCTTGGTTACCCTCAAGTTAAATGCAAGCAATGAATCATCTTTGATTCTGTATGAGGGATAGAGGGTCTTGAAACGGTTTGCGGCAACTACTTTATAATATCCTTTTTTAATATCTGTGCAGCTCTGCCTCTCTTCTCCTTTCATTGTATTGTTTATAAACCGTTTGCCGGCATCATTAACCGGCCCGGCAATCTCAATATCGCCCTCAAAGACCATCTCTTTTTGGCGGCTGCGAAAAGCCATACGCATAGAATCCAGCTCATTTTCAGCTCTTTGCCGGCCAACGCGCTCCTTGATCTTTTCTATATACAGCAAAGCATTCTGATAACCCATTCCAACTATTTCATCAATTTTATGAAAGTCCATAAGACCATAGGGATAGCGGCGCTCCACAACAATACCCACCTCTGCAGGAATACTATATTTTGTACTGTAGGTCATCATATTGGAGACATGTGTTACTATATCATCTTCGTCGATATCAGTATCTCCGATAACGCACTTGGCGCCTATTATGAAATCGGGATTATACTCCTGCTCCATTATATCCCACGGAAAATTATTGTAGAAACCACCGTCGAACAAAAGTGTGGAATCTATTGTAATTGGCCTGAAGACAAAGGGAAATGTCATTGAGGCCCTCACAGCCGACCCCAAATTGCCATTTTTCATAACAAGCGGCCTCTTTGCTTTTATATCCGACGCTACACAAAAAAATGGAACCATGAGATTATCAAAGTTATCCCCGGCTGCAATAGAGGCCGGTGCAAATACCTCCACCAATGCAAAATCCATATAATATGGCGGTATTATACTGGTTGGAAAATCCACTTTAAGTCCCGGTTTTTCCTGCAGGTCAAAAGGATTGTCCCATATTCTGTTATCCTCTTTCTTGCGTGTCAATGAAAATGTAAACATGGAGGCATCTGCATCATCTCTATAAAAATATGATGAATACCCCTGCTCCGAAATACCTCTGTACCATGCTTCAAACTCTTTGCTCTTGAATAGGGCAATCATTTCGTCGGGTGTGAATCCGGCTGCATATAATCCGCCTATTATTGCACCCATAGAGGTTCCGCAAACATAATCCACTGGTATATTATACTCCTCCAGAGCCTTTATCACACCTATGTGGGAGAGTCCCTTTGCCCCTCCTCCACTCAAGACAAGCCCCACCGACTGGCCATACGACAGAGCCGACCAGAAGAGAAGAACTATCGATATCAAATATATTTTGCCCTTCATATTACCGTTTTTTTATATAGAAAAAGAATTAATCACTAAATTTGCGTTGATGGCATTGTGCCATTTGTACTGAGTTTATTTTTAAAAGATATTATCATGAAAAAAATTGCCCTGTTAGCCCTTTGCGCTACTATGCTTTTTGCTTGTAAGAATGGAAATTCCGACAAGCCGGCTGTAAAAGAAGAACAACCTAAAGAAGAAAAGGTTGTAACCATGAAATCAGAAGAGCCTGTTTTGGAGATCAAAACCAATATGGGTACAATCAAGGTCCAATTGTATAAGGAGACCCCTATGCACAGAGACAATTTCTTCAAATTGGCTACAACCGGTTTTTATAACGGAACATTGTTCCACAGAGTCATCCCGGGATTCATGATCCAGGCAGGAGACCCTCTTTCAAAAGATCCTAACGCTGTAGCAAAATATGGTACAGGCGGCCCTGGCTACAATGTTCCTGCAGAGTTCCGTCCTGAACTCAAACACAAGAAAGGAGCATTGGCTGCAGCCCGCAAAGGAGATGCTGCCAATCCAAACAGAGAGTCTTCGGGTTCACAATTCTATATAGTACAGGATGCTGCCGCTTGTGCCCAATTGGATGGCGCCTATACAGTATTCGGCGAGACCATTGAGGGTTTGGAGATCATCGACAAAATAGCAGCAGTACCTACAGGCGCTGCCAAAAGGGATCTGCCTAATAGCCCGGTTGTTATAGAGAGCATTACAGTTGTAGAGAGTGTAACTCCTGCAGAACAGCCACAAACAGTTGAAAATGCCCAATAAGAAATTGTTCTCAGACAAGAGTGTCATTGCTTTTGATGCAGACGATACGCTGTGGCACAACGAAATAAATTTCCGTAATGCAGAGAGGGAGTTTGCTCAGGCAATGCTCCCTTTTTGCGACGAAAAGAGCGCGATTGACCATCTCTTGGAGGTTGAGGGGCGCAATATACCGCTACTCGGATATGGCACCAAGACATTCATTATTGCACTCGTGGAGGCAGCCATTGAATTGTGCAACAACAATGCCCCCAACGAGCTCATTCTGCGGGTCATGGAGATAGGCAAAAAGACAGTAACTCCAAAAATGGAACTCTATCCCCATGCAGAGAGGATCCTGGAGCAGTTCAGCAAAACCCACAGGCTTATACTTGCCACAAAAGGTGATCTCAAAGACCAGCAATACAAGATCGGGAAATCGCAACTGGCAAAATACTTTTCACATATCGAAATAATGTCGGAAAAGGATTGCGACAATTACAGAGCGCTTTTAGAAAAATGTGATGTGGCGGTAGAGGATTTTGTAATGGTGGGCAACTCTTTCAAATCGGATATCAAACCGGTTCTTGAAATTGGAGCGAGTGCCGTATATATTCCGTCGGAAATTATCTGGACACACGAAATAGTTGAGGAGTTCGACCACCCTAACCTTGTAAAGCTCAACTCAATAAACGAATTGGGCGAATTATTTAACTTTCACAAATAAGAAAACATGAGCAAAGTATTGGAGATAATCAAAAAAAGCAGAAGTTACCGTCGCTTTTACCAGGAGATTCCTGTTTCTACAGAGGAGCTTGAACTTATGGTGGAGGCAGCACGATTTTCACCCTCTTCGAGAAATATCCAACCACTTAAATATATCATTGTAAATACTCCGTCTGAAAATGCAAAAGTCTTTGAGACACTGGCTTGGGCAGGATATCTTACTGAATGGGCAGGCCCTCAGGAGGGAGAAAGGCCGTCGGCATACATTATACAGTTGCTCGACAAAAATATCTCAAACACAGCCTCTTGCGATCATGGAATAACTGCCCAGAGCATGCTGTTGCAGGCTGTAGAATCGGGATATGGAGGTTGCATTATAGGTTCAGTAAAGAGAGAGACTCTCTCCCAACTTCTCAATCTTCCTGAGCATCTCGAAATACTGCAGGTCATAGCTCTTGGCAAACCAAAAGAGAGTGTTGTAGTAGACGATATCACCAACAATGAGTATAAATATTGGAGAGAAGAGGATGGAACACATCACGTTCCAAAACGCACATTAAAAGAAATTATTGTAGATTTTTGGGTAAAAGAGTAAAAACTTTTAAAAAAAACTATAAAAACATTAAATTTTTACCTTTTGAAACTTTTTTGGCACAGGCTTTGCAATAGTTTAAGTCAAATAGTTTTTTCATAGGTTAATTTAGGTTAAGAAAATATGGTTGCCTTCCCCAAGGCAGCCTATTTTTTTACACTATCAACCCCGACGGTATCTCCATCTGAATTTCTCTCTGCTGAGGATCAAACGCCATAATGAGTTGTTCCTGAAAAGGCAACAACACAGTCCCGTTGTTTTCATCAGAATCCGAAAGGGGAGATTTCACCCCTTCGGCAAGGACAACCTCAATACAAGGATTATTAGGATAGTCGAAATAGTCGGATATTCTGCCCACAGTTTTACCACTTCCATCCAACAGTGTAAAACCATTGATATATGCACCCATATCCTCCTGGGCAAACTCTTCCAATGCTTCTTGAGAGACAGACGATGCCTCAACAAATATTTTTCTCTTTACCAGTTCCTCTGAATGGGCCAGATCATTCACATTATCAAATTTTATTACAGCCCCGGAATTTCCTTTAGTTGAGAATTTTTCAATAAAAAAAGGAACCGGCAACTCATCGAAATAGATGAATACCGGTTCTCTCTTTTCCAAATCTTCCAACAAATCGTTCGACAGTTTTACAACTATCTCACCATTTGTATTATAAGATTTTACAATATGTGCTACAGCTATCGGGTTATCCAACTCACCACTATTGGCAAACAGACAACTCCTTTTTTTAGCCTTTGCACCCATTGCACAATTAAGCTTCTGTGTTCTCTGCAGGAGTCTCCTCTGCATTCTCAGCTTGAGCAGCAGCCTCAGCCTCTGCTTTTGCAGCAGCCTCTGCAGCAGCTTTAGCAGCCTCTTCCTCAGCTTTCTTAGCAGCCAATTCAGCAGCTCTGTCTGCATTTACTTTAGCCTCAACCTCCAAAGCAGCTTTTTTAGCAGCTCTCTTGTTTTGCTCCAAAGTAGATTTTTTGTTGTTTACTTTTGCCTCTTTCTCAGCTACCCATGCGTTGAATTTGGCATCAGCCTGCTCCTGAGTCAAAGCGCCTTTAGCAACACCGCCAGCAAGATGTTTTTTCAAAAGAACACCTTTGTAAGAAAGGATTCTGCGGCAAGTATCCGAAGGTTGTGCACCTACGTTCAACCAGTAAAGAGCTCTGTCATCGTTCAAAACGATGCTTGCAGGGTTAGTATTAGGGTTGTAAGTACCCAAAAGTTCAATAAAGCGACCATCACGTGGTGCTCTGCTGTCCGCAGCAACGATATGGAAGAATGCATAATTCTTTTTACCGTGGCGGGCCAAACGAATTTTAACAGCCATAACTGTGAGTTTAAAAATTAATAATTTTTTTAACTTCCTTATCTTCTCGAGAAAAGGTGCGCAAAGATATGGATATTCATTTTATTATGCAAATAAAAATCAAGCATATATCCCTTATGCCCTCCATCGGATTCCTTTTTTTGTAAATGATGCTACAATCCACATTGTACAGAATACGGCAACGGCGGCTCTCAAAACGCCAATCAGGTGATATCCATCGGGATATGCCGCTCTATATAAAAATATTGCGCCTGTCATTTCCAGAAGTGGCAATACAAAATTATCAAAGGCTATATAACTCATCAAAGGATTCATTCCGGCTCCCGAAAAGACCTTTACAAAGAATGTATCTGCAGCATATCTGCACAAACAGTCCGACAAAATGAACAGGAGTGCCGCTATCGAGCATGAGACAAGACAATATGAAACAGTGCATGGCACTTTGGTAATTCCCCCTTCCAACGGAATCATCAGTAATCCCCACACCATAAACAGAGAAGCCATCATCATAATTTTCTTATAAGGGAATGTTCCACTGCTCACTATCAGATCTCCTACAAATGTTGCCGGCACAAGTATCAGCAGAAAGTAAAAGTACTCCATATTGAACCACCATCTTATATCCGGTCTTGAGTATGTTGCAGAGGGCCATCCAAACTCCTTTGTTACAAAAGTGAAGATTACCAGCAGACCAAAAATCACAGTTCGCGCACCATATTTGTCTTTGGTGAAATACCAGATAAGCGAACCGAAGAGATAGAGAAATGCCAGCAGAAAAATAATTATTCCCCGCCTGTGCAGATTTACAACTTCTCCAAATTCAAAATGGCCTATCACAATGATATACAATGCCATAAAGAGCCCTGTCATCTTCATTGCCGCACTTTTCCGCACGCTGAATCCACAACAGCGCCACTTACTCTCCCTCTCTTTTGGAACTTTATACAATGCAAACAGGGCAAAGAAACCCAACAAGGTAAAAAACTGCGGCCCAAAGCCCTCCGCAGTGGAAAAATTCAGAAGAACATACAGATATGAAAAGAGCCACAACATAAAAAAGCGTCCGAAGCACTCCTTAATATATCCAAAGGTTGAGATGCCCTTTTCTATCCTTTTTTGTCCCGACAGCGGAATTGCCACTCCCATACAGAAAATGAATACAGGAAACACCAGATCCACCCAGCTGATTCCGGAAACCGAAGTGTCAAGTGCATGGGTTGGCGGCGGATTCTGAATATGATACATCCAGGCAGGCAACACCCCTGAAGGAATTATTGCGCTGAATATCATTCCAAAGATTGATACTCCGCGCAAAAAGTCCAACGAAAGGTAACGGCTTTTCATTCTGCTGACAATATCAAGCCTATCCGGCAAATTGCATTATAATCTCCGTAGCCTTATCAACCTTCTCTTTTAGAAGCTCCTCTGTTTTTGCTTCGGCAATAAAACGGAGATACGGCTCTGTATTGGAAGGGCGTATGTTAAACCACCATTGGGGAAATTCAACCCTGTATCCGTCGAAATCCATCTGGGCAGAAGGCTCTTCATGAGTGATGAAATACTCCCTCACAGCATCCATAGCCTCTTTTTTACGCTCAATCTTAAAGTTTATCTCGCCCGAATTTTTGTAGCGCTCTATTTTTGCAATGGCCTCACTCAGCTTCACCCCTTTGCGTTTGAGTCCGGCAACAATATCCAATATTATGAGCGATGCCATAATGCCGCTGTCGGAGTAGAAAAACTCTTTAAAATAGTAATGGCCGGCAAGTTCTCCTCCAAAGACGCCGTCGATCTCCCTCAGCTTGTGGGCAGCAAATGCTCTTCCCACTTTCCAGGTATACATCTCCGCTCCCATTGGTACCAGATACTCGCCAACTGCCTTGCTGCTTCTTATATCCTGAATCACTTTCCCCTTCAAACCCCTCTCTTCCAGCCAGTAATGGCCCATAAGGGCAATCATCAGATCGGGAGAAATGAATCTCGAATTTTCATCAACAAACATCACCCTGTCGGCATCTCCATCATAAATCACTCCAATATCACACCCCTTCTCCTTTACAAGATTCTGCAGATCCACAATATTTTCTGCTACAAGAGGATTTGCCTCATGATTGGGAAATGTTCCGTCGGGTTCATCAAAAATATAATTGATATTGCCTCTCTTTGAATCATTCAGAATATCCTTGATAATGATGGCTGCCATTCCATTGGAGATATCCATGCCTATATTGAGGTTTGAATAATCCCCTTTGTACCTCTGCATGAATCGGATATACTCCTCTTTTATATCAAGGAACTCCACTTTTCCCTTTTGCCCCGACAATTTGCACTCCTTCCCCTCATTTATCCATTTCTCGATAGTTCCCAAGCCATTGGCATAACCTACCGGAAGCGCATTGGTTGTTGAGACCTTCATGCCATTGTACTCTTTGGGATTATGGGAAGCCGTTATCTGCACCGACGCATCAAAACCATATTTTGCAGTGGCAAAATAGACCATAGGGGTTGTAGAGAGCCCCATATCAACCACATCGGCTCCGGCATCAGTTATTCCTGCAACAAGATACTCCCTTATCTCATCTGAAGAGACCCTCACATCCCTTCCAACAAGCACCCTGCCGGTATTCAACAGCTCCGGCAAAAAGAATCCGACTTTGTATGCGGTCTCCTTATTGAAATCTTTGTTATAGATTCCTCTTATGTCGTATGCGTGAAATGCCCCCATATCTTTATAATTTTAAACGTCGTATTATTTTGTTATTGCGTTGCATCTATATCCCCACAAACAACACTACTTCTTCACTATTTTGTAGTGTGTGCGCACTTTCCCGGCTGCTATATTATTCAGCTTCGACTGTATCATCTTTTTGCGGATCTGCGATACATGGTCTACAAAAAGGCGGCCGTCGAGATGATCCATTTCGTGCTGCACCATACGGCAGGCAAAACCGGTAAAATCCTCCTCTACCTGCTCATATTTTTCGTTGTAATATTTTACCCTTATGCTTTCCGGACGGATTACATCTGCGTGTATATTGGGCACACTCAAACATCCTTCGGAATATTCGGCTGTCTTTTCGCTCTCCCAAAGGGTTACGGGATTGATCATAACTCTTCTGAAACCTTCAAGCTCAGGCATATCCTCCGCGAGGTCGGATCCATCTACAATAAGCAGTCGCAAAGACTTGCCCACCTGCGGTGCGGCAATGCCCACTCCATCCGACTCTTTCATTGTCTGATCCATATTCTCTATCAGTTCGGGCAATCCCTCTGTATTGTTCAAATCCACCTCTGCGGCTGTCTCTCTCAAGACACTTGAACCATAAATGTAAATTGGAAGTATCATATTTGTCTAATTTATATCAAATGTTGTCTGTTTTCTGTCGAGATAAGTCTGGAGAATTATTGCAGCACTCACTTTATCAACAGAGCCCTTCTCCCTTCTGTCTGATTTTTTTACTCCACCTGCAATCATCGCCTTCATGGCAAGCTGTGATGTAAACCTCTCATCTTCCAAAGTAACAGGAATTTGAGGAAAATGTTTCTGCAGCCATTTGAGAAATATATCAACATCTTTGGCCGCCTCCGACGGTTTGTTGTTCAAGTTCATCGGATAACCCACAACAAAACGCTCCACTTTCTCTTTTGAGGTATAATTTTTGAGATATTCAATTATCTTTGCAGACGGAACAGTTTCCAAGGCAGATGCAAAGATTCCAAGCGGGTCGCTTACAGCAACACCCACCCTTTTTCTACCGTAATCTATACCTATAATTCTGTTCATGTTGCAAAGTTAGTTTTTTAAATAATATGGCGGCAATAAAGCGAAAAAATAAAAATAAATTATCAAACAAATTCCGTATATCCATCTTCAATGATACAACCCATGAGGTGCTTTTTTCATTCAGGAGCAACGGTATACTTACCATCCTTACAATAATATTCTTCATTATTATAATTATAGGTTCGGTAACCGCCCTTATTTCATTCACTCCTTTGAGGGAGTTCATTCCGGGATATCCCTCTGCAGAGAGCCGCAGAACCCTTATACAGAACACCATAAAGCTGGATTCACTGCAGAATGAAGTAAATTTGTGGCGGCTTCAGCTCTCAAACATACAGAGAATTGTTACAGGCAAAGAGCCTCTTAAAATAGACAGCATACTCAGTCTGTCGCAATACAGCGACTCATCCCTCACCGCTTCGTCGTTCTACTCAAAGGATGACTCCCTGCTGAGAAGCACTGTGCTCAAGGAGGAGCAGTTCAACCTGTCGGCACAATCACATAAAATTGAACAAATTGAGGGACTGCACTTTTTCCCTCCGGTAAAAGGCATTGTTACCCAAGAGTACAATTCTGCCATAAACCACCCGTTCATTGATATTGCAGCACCGGAAAACAGTGTGGTATCATCTGTTCTCGACGGAACTGTTATCGCAGCAGAATACAGCGACCAGAATGGCCACATCATTCAGGTCCAACACGACAACAACTTGATTTCCATATACAAGCACAACGCAAAACTTCTGAAAAAAGTGGGCGACAAGGTTTCGGCCGGAAGTCCTATCTCCTTGGTTGGAAATACAGGAACTTTAAGCACGGCATCGCATCTGCATTTTGAATTGTGGTACAAAGGAGAGCCTGTAAATCCCACCAATTACATAAAATTTTAAGATTAACCCCACAATTTATGACTAAAAGGCATATTGCAATATTAGGTTCTACCGGCTCCATAGGCAGACAAGCCCTTGATGTGATTTCGCAGCATCAGGATCTCTTTGAAGTAGAACTTCTTACAGCCAACAACAATAGTAATCTGCTTATTGAACAAGCATTAAAGTTCAAACCCAACTCAGTTGTCATCTGCAACGAAAAATTATACAAAACCGTTTTTGAAGCATTGGACAAGGAGAATATAAAGGTATTTGCCGGTATCGGATCTGCAACAGAACTTGTAAAAGGCTCGAATATCGACATAGTACTTGCATCAATGGTTGGCTTCAGCGGTCTTGCTCCAACAATAAGTGCTGTAAAAAGCGGAAAAGTGATAGCTCTGGCAAATAAGGAGACACTCGTTGCCGCCGGTTCAATTATAACCAGACTCGCCCGAGAGCACAATAGCCCCATTTTACCGGTTGATTCCGAGCACTCGGCCATTTTCCAATGTCTGCAAGGAGAACATGCCCAGATAGAAAAGCTCCTTCTCACAGCATCAGGAGGCCCTTTTTTGAACACAGAAATCTCCAAGATACGCAATGCCACACACAGGGAAGCCCTGAAACACCCGAACTGGAGCATGGGTGCCAAAGTTACAATAGACTCTGCCAGCATGATGAACAAGGGTCTGGAGATGATTGAGGCCTCATGGCTCTTCAACATACCCCCTGAGCAGATTGAGATAGTGGTGCATCCGCAATCGATTGTCCACTCACTGGTACAATTTACCGACGGCTCACTAAAGGCCCAGTTGGGCGCCCCCGACATGAGGGTTCCCATACAATATGCGCTCTCCTATCCGAGCCGCATCGACCTGGACACAAAAAGAATCAGTCTTCCCGAATTGGGCCAATTGACCTTCTCCGCTCCCGACAGAGAGAAATTCCCTGCCATCGATCTCGCCTACGCAGCCCACAAACGGGGCGGCAATATGGCCTGCATCATGAACGGCGCAAACGAAGTTGCTGTAGCGGCACTGCTTCAGGAAAAGATTCTCTTCGGCCGGATACCGCACATTATAGAGAAGACTATGGAGCGCTGCAGCTTTATAGCAGAGCCTACAATCGAAGATATCTTTGAGACCGACTCCTGCGCCAAAGCAATAGCAGCAGAATTCATTTAATAAACAGACTCTGCAAGAAAAACTCCGCGCTGCTCCGCACATTGCCCTGATATTCAACTATGTAATATAACAGATGCAAGATTTTAAAGTGGCGCATATCTGTTTTTTGCATTATCTTTGTAGATTGTAACGATGTTTTTTAAACTTTATATACAAACGATATGGTTGTCCTTATAAAAATATTACAAGTAGTATTGGCTCTGAGCATACTTGTGCTCGTTCATGAATTTGGCCACTTCATTTTTTCCAGAATTTTCAAGATAAGGGTTGAGAAATTTTATCTCTTCTTCGATCCGTGGTTCAGCATATTCAAATACAAACCCAAGAATAGTGACACCGAGTATGGTATAGGCTGGCTGCCTTTGGGCGGATATTGCAAGATTTCCGGAATGATAGATGAGTCTATGGACAAAGAGGCCATGCAGCAGGAACCCCAACCATGGGAGTTCCGCACAAAACCGGCATGGCAGAGAATGCTGGTTCTCTTTGGCGGAGTCCTCTTCAATTTCCTTCTTGCGGTTGTAATATATACCGGCATTCTTTCTGCCTGGGGCGAGGAGTACATCAAGAACTCCGATGTTACAACCGGTGTGAGAGTAAATGACCTTGCCTACGAAATAGGTTTCAGAAACGGAGACCGCATCATATCATTTGAAGACGTTGTTCCTCACAAATTCCAGGAGCTGCAGGTTGATCTGATCAGAACTCAGGCAAAATATGCAAAAGTGCTCCGCGATGGCGATACAGTTACCGTAAATATTGATGAAAATTATATACCTGCCATTCTCCAGAGCAAAGGGATGTTCGATTATGGCATACCTTATATTATAGGTTCCATTCCCGACAGCTCCATCAATGCTGCTTCTGGCCTTGCTGCAGGCGACCGTGTGCTTGCATTGAACGGAACCAATACCGAATTTTTGCTTGATGCCCTTGAATTTCTGCAGGAGCATAAGGCCGATTCACTCGTTGCCACTGTCGCAAGAGGAGAAGAGTTGCTGCTCATACCTATCGCCACAGATACTACAGGCAGAATGCAGGTTGTTCCAAAGAGCTCTTTGTCGGATTTTTATACTATAACAAAAAAAGAGTACTCTTTCTTTGCGGCAATACCGGCAGGATTCAACAAGGCCGTACAGACAGTTGCCAATTATTGGAAAGAGCTTAAACTTATTGTATCTCCAAAAACAGAGGCCTATAAATCGGTCGGCAGTTTCATTACAATAGGCTCCATCTTCCCAAGTTCATGGAATTGGGAAATTTTCTGGAACCTTACAGCCTTCTTGTCTGTTATGTTGGCAGTGCTGAATATATTGCCTATACCGGCACTTGATGGAGGACACCTGCTATTTACGCTATACGAAATGATTACAGGCCGCAAACCAAGCGACAAATTTCTGGAATATGCACAAACTGTGGGAATGCTGTTGCTGTTTGCCCTTATGATCCTGGCTTTTGGAAACGATATAATCAGATTATTCAATTAACACTTGATATTATGAAAGCAAATTTATTTGAAAATATCAGGGCAATCCACAGGTATATTATACTCCTGGTTGCTGTTGCATCTGTTCTCACCGGCTGTAGAGGCAATAATTTGCAGCTCAAACCATCTATCAGCGGAAAGGCCGGTGAAATTCTTGTTGTAACAACAAAGGGCAATTGGGAATCAGAACCGGGAACTCTTTTAAGGGATATTCTTGCAGCGGACTATCCGCTTCTGCCACAAAAAGAACCATCATTTACCCTCATAAATGTTCCCGACAATGCCTTTACAAATATATTTGAGATACACAGGAACATTATAATAATGTCTGCCGACAGCCAGAAATATCCAGAACCCAGATTTACCATTCAGGAGGATGTGTGGTCGGCTCCCCAAACTGTTGTAACAATTGTTGCGCCTGATAAAGAGAGCCTGATAAAACTTATTGAAGAGAAGAGCGAAATACTTTTCAATACATTTGAACAGAGCGAGAGAAACCGCGTAATCCGAAACTCAAAACGATACGAGGAGAAACCTCTCAGAGCTTTGGTAGCAGACCAGTTCGGCGGTTCTCCATATTTCCCTACCGGCTATTCTCTAAAGAAGCGGACCGATGATTTCATCTGGATATCATACGAATCAACCTATATAAACCAGGGCCTTTTTGTATACAAATATCCTGTTAAGGACTCAACCACAATGACACTTGACGGACTTATTGCTGCAAGAAACGAGATCCTGGAGAAAAATGTACCCGGTATGCTCGAAGGAAGCTACATGACTACAAGTATCGTGAAAGACAAGGAGCCCCAATTGAAGTGGATCAAATATAAAAACCGCGAATTTGGAGAGTTGAGAGGCTTGTGGGAGGTACAGAATGATTATATGGGCGGTCCATTTGTACAACACGCCTTTTACGACAAAAGCGGTAAAAACATAATTGTTGTTGAGGGTTTTGTATACGCTCCAAGGTACGACAAAAGGAACTATCTGCGACAGGTAGAGTCTATTATCTACTCATTTGACTGGGCTGAAAACTTCAGCAGATAGAGCGCCTGTGGCGTATTTATCAACATTTTTTAACAAAAAGATGTTAATATTTTTGCAGGAATAAAAAATATTTATACCTTTGCAGTCCCAAAACCAAAAACCTGTTTTAGCAACAGGGGTCCGAGGTGGATTCGTCTAACGGTTAGGACTCAAGATTTTCATTCTTGCAATAGGGGTTCGATTCCCCTATCCACTACTAAAAATATTAAAAAAGTAAATAAAATGGCAAATCACGCATCAGCAGACAAGCGTACTCGCCAAAATGCGAAACGCAGACTGCACAATCGCTATTATGCAAAAACAACTCGTAATGCAATCAGAGCATTGCGCAACACTACAGACAAGTCAGCAGCAGAGGCTCTAATGCCAAAAGTTTATGCAATGTTGGACAAATTGGCTAAAACCAATATTATCCACAAAAACAAAGCTGCTAACCTAAAGAGCGGTATCGCTACTTACGTTAACAAATTGGCGTAAATTTACGTTTTTGCATCTGACAAAATAGAAAACTCTCCAAATTTGGGGAGTTTTTTATTTTTATACTATGGAGGAGAGATTGACAATTCATGATTGGGAGGCGGAGGAGAGACCGAGGGAGAAGTTTTTGTCTAAAGGTGGAGAGAGCTTGAGCAATGCGGAGCTGCTGGCAATCCTTATCCGCACAGGCAACAGGAGCGACAATGCCATAGAGCTGTCGAGAAAAATATTATTCAAAGCCAACAACAGCCTGCAGAAGCTGAAGAGATTCACTTTTTACGATTACAGCAGATTCAATGGAGTTGGAGCAGGAAAGGCCCTGCCGATTATGGCTGCTTTTGAACTTGCAACAAGACTTGAAATTGAGCAACTGCCGGAAAAAACAGTAATATACTCATCAAAGCATGCTGCGGAGGCCATGTCGCCCATCCTAAAAGATCTCCAGCATGAGGAGTGCTGGGTATTGTTCCTCAATACTGCAAACAAACTTATTGCAAAGGAGCGTATTACAAGCGGAGGGGTAAATTGCACCGTCGTAGATATCAAAATCATTCTGAAAAGCGCAATGGCAAAACTTGCCAGTTCCATAATACTCGTACATAATCACCCTTCCGGCAGCAGACATCCCGGAGAACACGACAAGCAGCAGACCAAAAGGCTCAAAAAGGCTGCAGAATCATGCGACATCGAATTAATTGACCATATAATTATCGCCGGCAAAAGTTATTTCAGTTTTTTGGATGAAGGGCTGTTGTAAACATTGTCATTTGCCGGAAAAATTATAACTTTGGCATAACTCAAAAAAAAAGCAATGAAAGTTATAAATCTAAGCGAAAACAACAGTATCCTCAACCAGTTTATAGCTGAGATACGCGATCAGAAAATACAAAAAGACAGCATGCGCTTCAGAAGGAACCTCGAACGCATAGGAGAGATATTCGCTTATGAAATAAGCAAGACTTTGGAATATAATGCAACAGAGGTTACAACTCCTTTGGGCATTGCCCAATGCAATCTGCCGGAAAACGATATTGTGATATCAACTATTCTCAGAGCGGGTCTCCCTCTTCATACAGGAATCCTGAACTATTTCGACAAAGCACAAAATGCCTTTGTAGCCGCATACAGAAAGTATGGCAAAGACAACAAGTTCACAATACAGTTTGAGTATGCAAGCACTCCGAGCCTCGAAAACAAAATACTTATTATTGCCGACACTATGCTTGCTACAGGCTCATCTCTGGTATTGGCATACAAAAAGCTGTGCGAATCAGGAGAGCCCCGCCATACACACCTTGTCTGCCCGATAGCGAGCGAACAGAGCCTCGGATATCTTTCAAAGCACCTGCCTCACAAAAGGGTTACACTTTGGGTTGCCGCAGTGGATCAGGAACTTACCAACAAGTCTTATATTGTTCCGGGACTGGGTGATGCCGGAGATTTGGCTTTTGGAGACAAATTATAAACCCAATGCACAGGTTCAATCTTGTTTGAAAGCCATTCGGGATTGTGCAACATTTCTGCAAATATCAGCAAGAAGAATCAAGAAGAATTAAAAAGAGCTGTAATCAAATGATTTACAGCTCTTTTCTTAATCTGGCAATTGGAATGTTCAACTGTTCCCGATATTTGGCAACAGTCCGTCGGGCCACAATATAACCCTTCTGCTGCAACACTCCAACGAGTTCTTCATCGGTAAGAGGCTTGCTCTTATTCTCCTGTTCAATACAATCAGAGAGTATTTTCTTGATTTCTCTTGTTGAAACCTCCTCGCCCTTATCTGTAACCATTCCTTCGGAAAAGAAATATTTTAAAGGAAATATACCAAAATGGGTCTGGATATATTTGCAGTTCACTACACGCGATATGGTGGAGATGTCGAGCCCTGTCTTTTCTGCAATATTTTTGAGAACCATAGGTTTGAGTTTTGTCTCATCACCATCGAGAAAATATTCGCGTTGGAAATCTATAATTGCATTCATTGTATTCTGCAATGTGTTCTGACGCTGTTTGATTGCCTCAATGAACCATTTTGCAGAGTCGAGCTTCTGTTTTACAAAACTTGCAGCCTCTTTACCAGCCTTATCCTGCGAAGAGGCTGATTTTTCGAGCAGTGCGGCATACCTTTTATTTACCCGCAACTCGGGTACTGAGAATTTTGGCATCGACATGATGAGTTCGCCATCTTTCTCCTCCAAAAGGAAATCAGGCACAATCTGCTGGGCCTGCTCCACATAGGAATCATCTATCTGGCCACCCGGACGGGGATTCAATTTTACAATCTCATCAACTGCCTCTTTAAGCTCCTCCTGGGATATTCCCATTTTGGCTACAATCTTTGAGAAGTGTTTTTTTGTAAACTCCTGGAAATACTCTTCCAGTATTGTCAATGCTATCTCCTGCTGGCGGCTTCTGTTTTTCGCCTCCAACTGAAGGATCAGGCACTCCTGAAGATTTCTTGCGCCAACACCAACCGGCTCAAACTCCTGAATCATCTCAAGAATCTTTTCCAGCTCCTGCTCAGAAGTCTCTATATTCAAACGGAACGAAATATCATCAGACAAAGCCTCCAGATCCCTCCTCAAATAGCCGTCATCATCGAGGCTTCCGATAACAAATGTTGCAATACTTCTGGTTCTATCATCGATATTGCGATACCCCAACTGCATCTGCAGACTCTGCTGGAAACTCTCCCTGACCGAAAATGTATTGTACTGCGGCTTTGCATCCTTTCCCTGATTATTTACATACAATTTGTAAGAGGGTGTAGGATCATCTGCAGGATACTCACTCAGAGAGACATTTTTTGGAGTTCCATCCTCCGACTCCTGAACATCGGAAACCTCATCCAGAACCGGGTTCTCTTCCAGCTCCTTCTTTATCTTCTGTTCAAGTTCAAGCACAGGCAATTCCAGCAATTTTATTGTCTGAATCTGCAAAGGCGAGAGCTTTGTCTGCAATTTTTGTTGTAAACCCTGTTTTAACATATCTACAAAGATACAATTTTTATTTAACTTAGCATTTCATAAACAAAGTGTCATGAATGTTAATGCCAAAGAATCCATCACAATTAATGTAGAGCAAGTAATTGCATCTAAAAACAGCTCTTTAGCAAAATACACACCAAAGTTTCTGATAAACTTCATAAAGCGTATTATCCATCAGGACGAGCTCAATGCTTTTTTGCAGAAAAATCCCGGAGCAACGGGTTTCGATTTTGCACAAGCTGCTCTTAATGAGCTGAATGTCTCCGCCAATATCACATATATAAACAAAGATTCGCTAAAAAAGGATGAGCGGTACATTTTTGTTTCAAACCATCCTCTTGGCGGTCTCGACGGATTAATCCTTATTTCAGAAATAGGCAAACTCTTCAACAATAACATAAAATTTGTGGTAAATGATTTTTTGATGCATATAAAACCGCTGGAGCCGATTTTTGTTCCGGTAAACAAAGTGGGCAACATGAACCGCACCAATCTAACCAAATTTGAAGAGGCCTACAGCTCCCAATCACAAATTTTATATTTTCCGGCAGGTCTGTGCTCCCGCCTGATTGATGGCAAGATCATAGATCTGGAGTGGAAAACAAGTTTTATAAAACAGGCAATAAAATATAACCGTAAAATTGTGCCGGTATACTTCAGCGGAGAAAACTCAAAATTCTTCTACAGACTTGCCAAATTGCGCAAATTCTTTAAAATAAAGTTCAACATTGAGATGTGTTTTCTCCCCGATGAGATGTTCAAGAAAAAAAATGCTATCTTTGAGGTTTTCGTTGGGGAACCTGTCGAGATTACACATATTAATGGCAACGGGCAGATCAATGATATGTGCAACCGGATAAGAGAGACAGTGTACTCCTTGAAAAATTATAAAAAATCCGATTCTAAACACAGTATCTAAACAACTACACAATGGAAGCTGTAATACAACCTATAGACAGGCACCTTATAATAAAGGAACTTACCCCCGACAAATTTATCAGAGTAACCAGAAAGGGAGGAAACTTTCTATTTGAAATTACAGCGGCAAACTCTCCCATGACAATGCGCGAGATAGGACGCCTTCGCGAAATCTCATTCAGACTTGGCGGCGGCGGAACCGGCAAACATATCGACATTGATGAGTTTGATACAGATCCTAAAAACCCCTACAAACAGCTTATAGTGTGGGATCCCAAAGATCAGGAAATCATTGGAGGCTACAGATACATCCAATGCGGAGGACTTGATACCAAAAAGATGGCAACCGCAGAACTGTTCAGTTTTTCAGACGATTTCAAGACAAAATATCTCCCCTACACAATTGAGCTCGGACGCTCATTCATCCAGCCCAACTATCAGAGTACAAATCTGAAAAGAAAGAGCCTCTATTCACTCGACAACCTTTGGGACGGACTCGGCGCCCTCATTGTAAAATACTCACACATAAAATATTTCTTTGGCAAAGTAACCATGTACCCTTCGTACAATACAAGCGCCAGAAATATGCTGCTCCATTTTTTGCATAAATATTTTACCGACAACGAAAGTCTTGTCTGCCCGATATCGCCACTATCGTGCGATAAGGACAACCCCTTCTTTGCCGACCTTTTCAAGGGCCTCGACTACAAAGAGAGCTACAAAATACTCCAAAGGGAACTCAAAAGTTTCGGCGAACATATTCCGCCACTAATCAACTCATATATGAACCTTTCGCCAAGCATGAAGATGTTCGGCACTGCCATAAATGAAGAATTCGGACAGGTAGAAGAGAGCGGTATTCTTGTGCATATTCCGGATATCTACCCCGAAAAGATAGAGAGATATATAAGCCCGCTAAGGGCATGGGCCCAAAAGATACGTGTAAAATGGTGGAGGATGTAAAAGACCCCTACAATGGATAATTGATTACATCCTTTATTATAAAGGCTTTAGGAAACTGGCTCTGTATTATCTGCAGCACCTTTACAGCATCTGATTTTGTTCTGAAATCACCAACCGCCACTTTAAAATAGGGATTTGAGTAGGTTCTGTATACCGGATATTGCGGAAAACTCTCCATAAAAGATTTCTCAATCTCTTCTGATTGTGTGCGGGCAGTCTGCTTGTTGTCGAAAAATATGCGGATTCTGTAACCGTTCAATTTTCTTTCTGAATTTTTCCCAATATACTCCACAAAGGCGGCATCTACCAGAGAGCTCCTGTTGATTTTCACATCTGTTGCAGCACTATTTATCAAATCAAAAACAGAACGTCCCAATAATGTGGAGTCTACAGCCGCAGGTCTTCTTACAACCAATGAATCGCCGGCTGCGGTCTCATCAAAAGTAATCTCCTGAGCCTGTGCAAGGCCTGCAAACATCATCACAACCAATAATGCCAATATCCTCTTCATAACAACTGCCTATAATTTATTTTATCTTACCTTTCACGTAATTATACAACTTTTTTAAAGGGATATTTTTAATCTCCTTTTTCTTCTTTACAGGGCCTCCCTTTATCACCCCTTTTGCATCGATTGTAAAACTGTCCCAATTCAATGACTTGTAATTCAATCCAATAGCCAAAGCTGCCAGAGGATTCCTCACCACAACTTCACAAGGGACTTCCACCTTATGCACACCACGCGCAGGAATTGCAGCCTCTTGCTGCATCCTCACATCGGCAAATGGTTCCCCATCCTTAAAGATAATGCCTTCTGCCTCCTTCAACACAAATTTCACGCCGGTTGGATTATCAATCTCCACCTGTACATCTACCTGATATTTTGATGCCGACACAATTCTGGCATCTTTTATTGCAGCATCTACAATATCTATATCCCTGTAATTTACACAACTGCCCAAAAGCAACAAAGCTGTCAGGGCCAACAATAAATATCTCTTCATATTACTCTTTTGAAAAACAAAGGTAGAAAAAGTTATAAAAATCTTATCTTTGTATGCAAATTATTTACCAGATGGAGAACAAATATACTTCAGTAAGACCAATTACAGACAGCAGTCTGCCACAAGTGTTTATAGAGACATACGGTTGCCAGATGAATGTAAGCGACAGCGAGGTTGTACTCTCTGTGCTGCAAAAGGCCGGATATGCCCTTTGCGATTCACTCGAAAAGGCCGATGTGATTCTTGTAAACACCTGTTCCATAAGAGATAATGCAGAGCAAAGGATATGGGGAAGGCTTGATGTCTTTTTACAGGAAAAGAAAAAGAGGAAAGGTATAATTGTAGGAATTTTGGGATGTATGGCCGAGAGGCTGAAGAGCGAGCTGCTCCAGCATCCGGCTGTTGATATTGTTGCCGGCCCTGATTCATACAGGGATATTGCCAAATTGATAGATGCCCTTTCCTGCGGCGAAAAACAGATAAATACCATACTCTCCCATGAAGAGACCTATGCCGACATTTCGCCGGTAAGGATGGACAAGAATGGTGTTTCGGCCTTTATCTCAATTATGAGGGGTTGCAACAATATGTGCTCTTATTGCGTTGTGCCATATACAAGAGGTGCAGAGAGAAGTCGCGATCCATACAGCATAGTAAGAGAGGCTCAGGAGCTGTTTGCCAACGGATATAAGGAGGTTACACTGCTCGGCCAGAATGTGGATTCCTACAAATGGACCAATCCGGAGAACCCTACAGAGAGCGTGAATTTCGCACAGCTGCTTGAACTTGTTGCACTTGTAGACCCAACTCTTCGTGTAAGGTTTTCAACATCACATCCAAAAGATATGGGCAATGGAGTACTCTACACTATGGCCATGTATCCGAATATCTGCAACCACATCCATTTGCCTGTCCAATCGGGCAGTGATGCAATGCTCCTTAAAATGAACCGCAAATATACCAGAGAAAAGTATATGGAGAGGGTTGCAAAGATCAGGGAGATTCTTCCCGATTGTGCAATAAGCACAGATATAATTGCAGGTTTCTGCTCAGAAACAGAAGAGGATCACAGGGATACTCTCAGCCTTATGAAAGAGGTAGGATATGACTCCGCTTTCATGTTCCAATACTCTTTGAGACCAAATACCAAGGCTGCCCGCCACTTTGTTGATGATGTTCCGCTTGCAGAGAAGACCCGCCGTCTGAATGAGATCATAGAGCTGCAGAACTCTCTCTCCCTGTCGGCCAACCAGAAGACATTGGGCAAAGTATATCAGGTTCTTATTGAGGGTGTTTCAAAGCGTTCCCAGGAACAGCTCATAGGCCGTACTCCACAAAACAAGACCTGCATATTTGATGCCAAAGGATATAAAATCGGCGATTATGTAAATGTCAGAATCATTTCATGCACCAGCGCCACACTCATTGCAGAGATTGTGGAAGAGGATGTGCCGCATGGAGCATCAAAAAAGATCGATTTCAACGATATCCGCAACGATTTAAGGGAGATAGGAAAAGATTTGAAAAACATAATAAATAAGGAAATCAACAATTTAATAAATTCAAAAAATGACAAAGATTAATACCGTTTATACAGGAAACTTGAGAACAGAAGCTGTTCATGAGTTGTCAGGAACAAAAATTATCACAGATGCACCGCTCGATAATCATGGTAAAGGAGAGTCTTTCTCGCCTACAGATCTGCTTGCCACAGCACTTGGAAGCTGCATGCTTACAATCATGGGTATTTCGGCAGAGGCTTATGGTTATAATATCGATGGAACAACCGTTGAGACAGAGAAGATTATGGGTACCAATCCAAGAAGGGTTGTAGAGGTGAAAATTACATTCAACTTCCCTAAAGACAGAGAGTTTACCCCTCAACAGAAAAGAGCCATTGAGGCTTCTGCAAGAACTTGTCCTGTTGCAAACAGTCTCCATCCAGACTTGAAGAAGACAATTGTTTTCAACTACTAAAAACATTCCGGATAAAATATCCGCATATTTTTACAACATATTGGAAAGCTGTTGGATTTTTTCTTAAATCCATAACAGCTTTTCAATTTTTTATTACCTTTGTCGGGATTTAAGTTATTAACCTTTTTGTGTTCAGAAGATAGGGAATCCGGTAAAATCCGGAACAGTACCTGCTGCTGTAAAATTATCCGTTTGCGAACGGTTCTCCGGCATCCATTCCTCACAAAAGCACACCAAACAGATAGAAAGTGCCTAATATGAGGGAGAAGGAGGAGGTAAAATTGAGTCAGAAAACCTGCTTTTGAGCAATACATTAAAGACTTTCAGGGAGAAAAGTTTATGATGAACGGTCTGTCCGCAAATACTCTGCTGAGGAGAATTCTCCTCTCTGTGCTGCTTGTTGCAGCCTGTCCATATTTTCTGTACTCACAAACAGACGACACATTAAATACTGCAATTGTAAGCCATGCCTATAAAGGGAATGCTTCGCGCAATGCAAAATTCAGTCCCGGAACCAAAATCAGAAAATTTGAAGAGATTTCCCAAGTTACCTCCGGCAACACATTAAGTGATCTGCTGAAAAAACAGACATCAATATATATAAAGGAGTATGGAAGGGGCATGAGCTCCTACATCTCGCTGCGCGGAACATCATCATCACATACTGCCATAGACTGGAACGGACAATCACTCTCCATTCCAACAATGGGTCAGACCGATTTAAGTCATATTCCACTCTATTTTTTCGACAATATGAGTGTGCATATTGGTGGAAACTCTGCCCTCTACGGCAGTGGAAGTTTGAGCGGAAATATCCAGTTGCAGACCACTCCATCATACACAGAGGGCATCAGTGGCGACATTACCCTCAAAGCCGGCAGCTTTACCACCCTTTTTGGCGGCGGCACATTCAGATACGGCAAAAACGGCTGGGAGAGCCGCACAAGCCTCTACTGCTCCTATGCCAAAAACAACTACAAGTTTCACAACAATACAAAAGCAGGACATCCTGTTGAGAGACTGAATAACTCCGAATACAAAAACTGGGGAGCCCTGCAAGAGCTCTTCCATAGATTCAAAGACAACTCACAGCTCCAGTTGAGTGTGATGTACCTCAATTTTTACAGAGAAATCCAGCCGTCTGTTTCAAATAACAGTGTGGAGAGATCTTTCCATTCAATCCTCGACAGAAATACAAAAGTATCGGCAAAGTATAATGGAAACAGCGGCAAATGGCACTACAATTCGAGAATATCATATAGCCATGACTACGAACTCTACGAAGAGGATATTGTTGCGGCCAACCGGATTATGGGCAATGCAGATATCGAATACCGCACAGGAGGTTTCAGTGTAAAGAGCGGCGGATCAGCAGAATTCATAAAACCCGATGTCCATGCCTATGCCAGCGGCACACAAGAGTGGCGCGGTGAAATTTTTGCACTCATGTTATGGAATCCTCTCGATCCACTTACCATTGGAGGTGGAATCAGAGGTACATTTGTAAGCGGAATTACAATACCGGTCCAACCGGCATTGGATCTCAAATACAGGATAATCGACCCCAATAAGGCAAAAAACAGTACAGGATATGCAACACATGATCTTGCCTTGAGAGGCTCTGTTTCAAAAAGTGTGAAGGTTCCCTCCCTCAACGACCGCTACTGGGGAGGCACTACAACTATATTGAATCCGGAGTCGGGCCTTACAGGAGAACTTGGCACCGACTACTCGTTACTCTATAAAAGCTGGAGTATCAAAGGATTTATCACACTCTACCAATCTGATGTGAAGGATTGGATCAGATGGCTGCCTGCCGGAGAGATATGGCGTCCGCAAAATGTTCCAAAAGTTGAATCAAAGGGTATCGAAGCGGGACTTGGTTTTGTAAAAAATTGGATGGAGTGGAAATTGTCGGCAAATGCAAATTATACTTTTACCAATGTTACGATAAAGGAGTCTTTACTAAAAAACGACCCTGCAGTGGGACATCAGATGGCATATCAGCCCAAACACTCATTTACTCTATGCTCCGAAGTCTCTTATAAAAAAATCACAGGAGAGGTCTCATACAATTACACAGGCAAAAGGAGCACCACAGACATATATGATATAATGGATGGCTATTCTCTCCTGGATTTATCTGTGAAATACAGTTTTACACTATTTGAAAAGAGTTTTGACATTACAGGGGAGATTAACAATATACTTGACACCAATTATCAGAATGTTATGTTTTATGCAATGCCGGGCATAAATTTTGCAATGGCACTGCAATGGAATTTTTAAATTTTAATTCTTTAATATATGAAACAATTCAAATTCGTACTACTGCTTCTTGCAGCCTTTTCAATTCTATCAACAAGTTGTGAGCCTATTTCACAGACCAAGTATGTCCAAAAGAATAAAGTGCTTGTTCTGAATCAAGGTAATTACAAATCACAAGACGGAAGCGTTTATGTATATGATGAGGATACCAAGATAATGACTCCTAACGCATATGCAAAGGCTAACAACAATGCCAGACTTGGTGCCACCCTCATGAGCGGTACATATTCAAGTTATGGCATAGGTTATCTGCTATGTTCAAATCCCGACAAAATTGAGGTTATAAATGTGCTCACAATGCAGACACTGTCTAATCCTATCGAGCAAAATCTGCTAAATACAAGAGAAATTGCCCTCGGAACTGAACATATCTTTGTTTCCAACGCCGGCACTGATTATGTAGAACTTGCCGACGGCTCTTGGGAATACATAAACTCATATGTATCTGTTTACAACCAGTCAAACAATAATGCAGTTGATACGATACATGTAGGCTCAGATGCACAAGGCATGATTTATTACAATAACGCCCTCTATGTAGGAACAAAAGCCGGCATTGTAAAATTGGAGAAAAATGGCGACAAATATGTCAAGGAGAGCACATATACAGATGAAGAGTACCCTGGTGCAGTAAAATATTTTGCCTACTACAACAACCTGCTCTATGCTTCCATTCCTGGTTATGGCATTATTGCATACGATCCTAACGACGAAAAAGTACGCGAGCGCTATCCTGTAGCAGAGTGCCTCGACAGCAACGGCTACATCACTATGGACACTGAGGGAAATATCTACACTTTTGCAACCAAATACACTGCAGACTGGAGCGATGTTGAATCATCATGTGTATACAGACTCAATACAAAAACCGGCGAAACAGTTAAACTTTTTGATGGAGAATATCTGTACAGCGTTGGTATCAGCCCTTACTCAGGCAATGTATTCACTTCTGAGGCCAATGGTTTTATGTCCAACTCTACTGTAAACATTTTCAATCCAAAAACAGAGACTTCCGTAGACAACAAAACTGCAGGAATCGGAACTTTCCGCTACCTGTTCTTCTCATATTATGAGGAAGACACAAATTCTACAGAAGAAAAATAGCTGATTAGTGTGAAAAAAGCATAAAAAACTTCAAAAAAGTTTTCACATTAACAAATTTGTATTATCTTTGCGCTCTCAAAAGTTCTTAACCAATGTTAAGCCGCTCGCGAGAGCGCAAACTTTTAGGCCCAGATGGCGGAATCGGTAGACGCGCTGGTCTCAAACACCAGTGGGGCGACCCGTGCCGGTTCGACCCCGGCTCTGGGTACGAAAAACCTCTCAGAATTTAATCTGAGAGGTTTTTTCATCTCTTCTACTGGAATTCTCAATCACAGTGCTGTGCCCATAAACAAACCTATACCCATTAGTATGACTTCCCAACCAGCTCCTTCTTCATTTGTTCACCGATTTCACGATAACGGGAGGAGACTTTGATCAATATAAATATATCTATATATTTTTATGATATATTTATTGTCTCTTTTTCTTAATTTTGTGATGACCTGCTTTTTTAGATACATTCTAAATCTATTTTAAGTAAGTTTGAAAGTAGTTTTTAAAAAGATAAGTTTTTATGAGTACAATCTTTTACCAGAAAGTTGCAGAGTGTTCCAAAAACGGCAATCTTAAAATACATGATAAAGAGGAGTTGGATGCTTATTTGAATACTCTGTACGAGCACCCTAAAACCACCGAGAAAATGGATGAGCTTCTTGGCGTGGGCAAGGTCTGTCTGGATGAAGGTAATGAATCTGCTGCCCTGGAAATTTACAGGCATGCCTACTACTTCCTATCCCCTTTGGAGTGTTCAAAAGAGCGCAAGCTGGAATATGCCCAAACAGTGCTCTACGCTTTCAGTTGTTTGAATGGCAGTGAAAATGAGTACATTTGGGAGAGCACCGGAGAATTCATTCACGCCTGCAGAGATTTCATCAACACTTTAAGTCCGGGAAGTATAATCTGAACTGCAAACCGGGAACAGCGTTTATAGTATACGAAGTATCAAATAATAAACAATATGGCAGCGAAAAGGGATGTTGCACTTGTGCTCTCAAGCGGAGGGCCTCGTGGATTTGCATATATAGGAGCTATTGAGGAGATGTTGGACAGAGGTTACAACATTACATCTGTAGCCGGAACCTCGATAGGGTCACTGATTGGAGGTGTTTATGCGGCCGGCAAATTGCCTGAATTTAAAGAGTGGCTGTTTTCGCTCGACAAATGGAATCTTTTTTCATTAATGGATCTTTCATTTGGCAAAAACCATTTTGTGAGGGGCGACAGGATAATCGAGGCCATCAATCAGATTGTACCGGATACCAATATAGAGGATCTGAGGATACCTTATAAAGCCATTGCAACCGACCTGTATACAGGCGAAGAGATCATTTTTGACAAAGGCAATCTGCTCTCAGCCATAAGGGCGTCGATTTCAATCCCTTCAATGTTCAGACCTGTAAAACATGAAATGACAACCTTTATAGATGGAGCCATGACAAACTGCCTGCCTCTGAACAGAATCGACCGTAAAGAGGGGGATATTCTTGTGGCATTTGATGTAAACCACATAGAAATTGAGCAGATAAAGGAGTGTATAAAACAGGAGAATACCATAAAACTTGCCGAAACTGCATTCCAGGAGTGGAAAGAGGCCCAAATGCAGGAGATTATTGATGATATGGGCAACAGAAAGGCCAATCCGAGTCTTCTAAAACGTTTGAAACTGGCCGGAATTAAAGGCGTTTCACTTCTTAAAGAGGTAATCGCTCATAAAGAGAGTCTTGATTTGGCAGAGGAGGAGAACGATATCGATTTTGGAGAGACCTATTATAGTATTCTCGACCGCTCTTTCAGCATCCTTTACCACACCGTAACAGAACTCTCCCTGCAGCTCAACAGACCAGATATTCTTGTCAGAATGCCTTTCGATTCCTACGGAGAGATTTCTGATTACATAAAAGGAGCAGAAATTTCTGAATTGGGCAGAAATTTAATGAAAGAGGCCCTCGACAAATATGAGGCAAAATGAACAAAGAGCCCCATTTTGCTGTTATTTGATAAGAAAAGAGTTTTGTCGGTCAGAAATATAAATATTTTATAAAAATTATTTGTTTATAAAGATTATAATTTATATCTTTGTATCAGAAAGGAGAAAGAACTCCTTAAACAAAAAGAAACGATTAATAACTTAAATATTCAATACTATGCTAAGCAAAAAATTACACGATGCTATCAATGCTCAGATCAATGCAGAAATGTGGTCTGCATATCTTTACCTTTCAATGTCTGTAGATGCTGCCGACAAGGGTCAGAAAGGAATTGCAAACTGGTTCGCAGTACAATTCAAAGAGGAACAGGATCATGCTCAGATTTTCATAAATTATTTGGTTTCACGCGGTTGCAGAGTTGAACTAAAAGCTATCGACAGTGTTGAGACTTCATGGGAGAGTCCGCTTGCAGTCTTCGAATCAACTTTGGAGCATGAGAAAAAGGTTACAGCCATGATTCATAATCTTTACGAAATTGCTGTAGAGGATAAGGATTATGCCTCACAAAGCATGCTCAAATGGTTCATCGACGAACAGGTAGAAGAGGAAGAGAGTGCCCAGGAGATTATCGACTCCCTGAATAAAGTAGGAGACAATGGACTTGGTTTGTATATGATCGACAAAGATTTGAGTACAAGAGCATATACAACTCCTGCACCGTTGGCTACAAAAGAGTAAATCTGAGAGCAATTTTACTTTAAAGGCAGTGGTGCTAAAAAAGTAAGCGCTGCCGCCTTGTTGTTTGAACAACTATCCTATTCCGACGGTTTATATAAACAGTATTAATATTCAGTAACATTAAACACAATTAAGATGAGACGTTTTACCCTATTCTTCATAATCTGCATTGCCATGCTATGCACCATAACATCCCGGGCAGATGACGATAGAATCATACAAATGAACCAGCTTCCTGCAAATGCCCAAAAAGTAATAAAACATCACTTTGCAGAGCTAAAACCCGTTATCATCACAGAGGATATGGATTTGTTCGACAAATCATACAGCGTTGTTTTTGATAACGGAACAAAAGTTGAATTCAATAAAAAAGGAAACTGGACAGATATCGACTGCCCACGCACATCTGTTCCAGAGAGCATTATTCCTTCAAAAATTGCCACATTTGTAAAAGAGCATTATCCCAATGCCATAGTGAAAGAGATTGAGATAGATGACGACTCGCACAGATATGAAGTGGAGCTCGACAATGGCATTTCCCTAAAATTCAGCAAAAATCAGGAACTACTCCGACTTGACGATTAGCTTTTTCAAAGCCCTTACAATATTGTCGGAAAGCACAATAAGAGTAACAGCCCCTATTATCAGGAATATTCCTGCAGCAAGATTTGGTGTAAATGGCTCTGCAAATGCAATCATTCCGACAATTACAGCAGTTACAGGCTCCATTGCCCCCAATACAGCGGTAGCAGTGGAGCCAATATATTTTACAGAATAGGCCATTGTTATTCCCGATACTGCTGTTGGAACTATTGCAAGGGATATCAGATTTGCCACACTTGCCATATCGGGAAAGGGCTCCAGATGTCCGTCGGTAACAAATGCTTTTAATGTAAACACAACCGCACTGAATGTCATTGCATAAAATGTAAGCTTTGTACCATTCATGCTCTTTACACACGATTTGTTCACTATAATCATATATAAAGCATAACTCAGGGCCGACAGCAATATAATTATTATGCCCAAAAAGCTGATTGTTCCGGTAATGTCATCTCCCAGATAGAGGAGTGCAACACCCACAAATGCCAGAAATATGGAGAGTTGCGTTATCCATGATATTCTCTCCCTGAAAAAAGCGAACATTATCAGAGCCACAAATGCCGGATATGTAAAGAGAATAGTGGAGGCCACACCCACCGACATATAATTGTAACCCAAAAAGAGAAATTGTGATGACCCCGAAAATACGACTCCCAAAAGAGCCAATGTGAGCAACTCCTTTATAGAGACCTTTAAAGAAATGCCCCTAAAGAGCAGTGTAAGGCACATCACCACTGAGGCACATGCAAATCTATAGGAAAGGATGGAGTCTATGTCCATCCCTTTCCTGATAATCGGTATTGCAAATAACGGAATAAGTCCGTAGGCTGCCGAGGATATGCATCCGCACAAGTAACCCTTCAACTTTTCTGGCAACATACAATCTGCTCTAAATGTTTACTTAAAACCGGAACTACTCTCCCATTTCGCGCTCAACATCCTCCACTGTAATAGGAAGACGTTTTGCACCAAGGAGTCTGCAGCCATTCTCTGTAATCACAATGTCATCCTCAAGTCTGATACCGCCGAATGTGCGATAATCTTTTAGAGCGTCAAAGTTCACAAACTCCTTATTGATGCCCTCTGCCTGCCATTTGTCGATAAGTGCAGGTATGAAATAGATACCTGGTTCAACGGTAAGCACATGACCTGGTTTAAGCATACGTCCCATTCTCAAAGAGGCCAATCCAAATTGGGTTGAACGCTGGATAGTATCATCATAACCTACATAGTTTTCGCCCAGATCCTCCATATCATGCACATCAAGACCCATGTTATGGCCAAGTCCATGCGGCATGAACAGAGCATGGGCACCTGCTGCAACAGCCTCATCAACATCACCTTTAAGAATACCCAAATTATTGAGACCCTGTGCAATGATTCTGCACGCAGCCAGATGCACCTCTTTATATGACACGCCCGGACGTGCAAGATCTATTGCCAGATTGTTTGCAGCAGCCACTATCTGATATATCTCCTTCTGCTGTTGTGTAAATTTTCCGCTGCTCGGGAAGGTTCTGGTAAAATCCGAACAGTAATTCATATTTGTCTCAGCTCCGGAATCAATCACAACCATTCTTCCTTCGGTAAGAATCTGATGATGCTTGTGATTGTGCAAAGTCTCACCATTTTGGGAAAGGATTGTAGGGAAAGAGGTCATTGCTCCCTGTGAATATGCAATTCCCTCCATAATGCCATACAACTGCTGCTCAACCATACCAAGTTTAGCCATTTTCATTGCGGTCAGGTGCATTGCATAACCAATATTGCAAGCCTTCTCAATCTCTTCAAGCTCATACTTGTCTTTTATAATCCTCAAATCAACCACAGCCTTGATAAGCTCAACTGATGCCTCAGCTTTAAGTGCAGCTATCGGAATATCCAATAAAGAGTTAAGAAGTATTTTATTATAGTTCCTGTATGGAGGCAAAAAGTGTACTTTACGGCCCTGTTTCTTTGCATTGCCTATATATTCGTTCAATTGGGCCATAGGAGCACTCTTTTCAATTCCTACACTTGCAGCCTTCTCCTTTACCGATTCTTGAGGCCCCATCCAGATAATATCATCGATATCAACATCATTGCCAAACAAAATCTGCTCACCACTCTCCACATCCAGCACAGCAGCCATATCCGGCTCATTCAAGCCAAAAAAATACAAAAATGAACTATCCTGTCTGAACTTGTATGTATTCGACGGATAATTGCACGACGCCTCACTATTACCCAAAAGTAAAATGATGCCTTTATCAACTTTTTCCATCAATTTGGCTCTACGACCAACATAAATATCCTTTGCAAACATAATATATTGATTTTAATAATATCTGAGTTCTACAATTAATAGAGGTTAACAAAGTTAATGAATTTTCCTCATAAATTTAACCCGACAACAATATTATATTCTTTATTGCAGCAGGCAGCACCATTCAATCAGTTCAGAAAGCCACACTTGAACTATTCAGGCGGCGCATGCCGCCTTACGGTAACTGCCGGGCACACCCCAAATCCATTGAGTGTAGTGCATAAAATCCATTGAGTATAGTGCATAAAAAAAGACCCTCAAGATTTCTCTTGAAGGTCTCACAAAGTTGGCGGCTACCTACTTTCCCACTTGGTATAGCAGTATCATCGGCACTAATGGGCTTAACTTCTCTGTTCGGTATGGTAAGAGGTGGATCCCCATCGTTATAACCACCATTATTTTCTCCTCGTATGATGTATACAGCATATACACCACCGTATGCTATATTAATGAGAGAGAAACACTTCGGTTATCGATTGCTCGATTGACTTGTTCATTACTAGCAACAAGCGTTGCGCGATTAAGCTTTCGGGCTATTAGTACTGCTCGGCTTTGACATTACTGC
>JAZNEW010000059.1:0-47490 GCA_045588775.1 Candidatus Egerieisoma sp.
TTTAGTACGGCATTTGATGTAACCCTTAACAATCTCGTCTTTGTCGAATGCCTCGTTAACTCTATCCCATGAACGGAATGAACGTGCTTTTTTGTGAGAAAGGATAAGCTGGCCTTTTTTGTCCTCAG
This sequence comes from Candidatus Egerieisoma sp., assembly GCA_045588775.1. Lineage (GTDB taxonomy): Bacteria > Bacteroidota > Bacteroidia > Bacteroidales > UBA932 > Egerieousia. Next base: position 129 of record JAZNEW010000059.1, read on the forward strand.
CATTCTCAACGTATACCTCAACTTTGTCTCCAACTGCAAGCTCAGGATTGTATCTGAACTCGTTGATTGAGATAATACCCTCGCTCTTGTAACCGATGTTTACAAGAACCTCTCTTTTGCTAACTGCAACTACAGTACCCTCTACTACCTCATTCTCGATTACAGTAGAAAGAGTCTGGCTGTACATTTGCTCAACTTCCTCTTTTGAAACACCATACTCAGTGTCTGACTCAAATGCATCCCAATCAAATTTGTCGATTGCAACAGAAGCATTGCTTTTACGTTTTTTAGTGGTGTCTACGATAGCAGGTGTCTCCTCTACGAAAGCCTCCATAGACTCCTCTTTACGAACCGGAGCAACAACTTGCTCTTCCGCGTCCATCATTTGTTTTTCTTTACTCATTTGTTTTTAAATTTTTTAACAATAAGTGGGTTAAACATTATTTATAATCTCAATATTTTGAGCGGCTGCAAAAGTAATGGTTATTGGGCAGTTAACCAAATTTTTCTATAGATAAGTTTCAATAAACCAGATATATTTCACAAGTTTCAAAATCAATCTCCCAATTTCCGCCCTCTAGACCTTCCCAATTATACTTTTTAGCCATATCATCCCACCATTTTTGGAAATTCACACTAGTTTCACCCATATCTTTAATAAGCTTTTCATACAATGCTTCATTTTCCGCTGTTAGAATTTTTGCCAACTCATTCAATCCATTACGGCGCTCAAATAAATATTGTATTTCATTCTTTTCATCTAAGGTAACTTGACCTTATAATGTGTAGAAGTTTTTTCATAGACTAAAATTTGTACAATAACTTTACGGCATGCAGAATTATAAAAAAATACTACTATAAGGTATATAAAACGTATTTTGTCAACATTTTTTCGTCATGTTAGCAGATGACATATTTTAATTATCTTTGTAAATGGATAAAAACACATATGATATATTTGACATGAGCAGTAAAAAAGGATTTGAACGCAATTTCTGGGTTGCAATCATTATGGAATTTTTTGAGAGAGGTGCATATTACGGAGTCCTCTCCATACTATCGGTATATTTGGTAATCAGCGGCAATGAGGGAGGTCTCGGCTTTTCAAAAGCACAGGCAGGAACAATTATGGGAACCATACAGCCCCTGCTCTACTTTCTTCCGATAATTGCAGGCGGCATTGCCGACAGATATGGCTACCGGAGAATCCTCTTCTTTGCCTTCACCTGCATAACCGGAGGTTACCTCTGCACAGCACTTACCCAATCATATATACCGGTATTTGCATCATTGCTGCTGATGGCAGTGGGAGCAGGTTTCTTCAAACCTGTCATTTCCGGCACAATTGCAAAATCAACAACAGAGGAGAACTCGACACTTGGATTTGGAATATTCTACTGGTCAATCAACCTCGGAGCATTTCTCGTTCCACTGATCCTTGTCCCAATTCTAAAGGCTCAGGGCTACCACAATATATTCTATATGGCCGCAGCCGTAGGCTGCATTCTGATGCTCATAAACACCTTTGTCTACAGAGAGCCTAAGGCCAATATAGAGATGAGGAGAGAGCTGTCGGAAAAAAATAATGGAGAGAGTGACGGAAAAAGTATCGGAAAAATGCTTCTGGGTATTCTGGCTGTCCTTAAAGATGTAAAATTCATAACACTCATATTTCTCTATTCGGGTTTCTGGATTCTCTACTTCCAGATGTACGGAACCGTTCTGTGGTATCTGAAAGAGTATGTAGACATGACACCTCTGAATGATGCCGTAAACTCCTTCCTAGGAGTATTTGTATCAGACCCTTCATGGAAATTCGACACTGAACATGTTACAGTAATCAATGCCGGTGTAATTATCTGCCTGCAGCTGATTGTCTCAAAACTTGTCCAGAAATGGCCTGCACTTCCTACCATGATCATGGGTATAGGGTGCGGTACTCTGGGTATGTTCATTCTCAGCCTGGGAAGCACTCCATGGATCTTCATTACAGGCCTTATGGTATTTACCCTTGGTGAAATGACCACACATCCAAAATTCCTCTCATATATAGGTATAATTGCACCTCCTGACAAAAAGGCTCTCTATATGGGCTACTCATTCCTTTACGGTGTAATAGGAAGCTCTATCGGATCATTCCTTGGAGCAGGATTGTATGTGAAGATTGTTGAGCAGATGCAGCAGCCACAACTTTTATGGCTGATATTCTCGGGTATTGGAGTTTTGAGCATTGCAGGACTGCTTGTATACAATAAGGTTATCAACAAAAAATAAGTTGGAATTGGAATGAAGGTTCTGGTTGTATCGGATGCACAGAGTGTACACACCCAAAGGTGGGTATCTTCCCTTAAAGAACGGGGAATTGATATAGTTTTGTATACGATAAAACCGGTAACCGACAATTTTTACTCAACAAGAGGTATCAGATGCAGATTCTTTGACCTGTTCAGTTTCAAAAGGGAGAAAAAAGGATTTTTAAATGCCATATCCCTGCATATCAAAGCTGTAAAGGATCTGAAGCAGGCAATTAAAGAAGAGAGACCCGATATTGTGCATGCCCATTTTGCAACAAGTTATGCCCTGATTGCGGCACTTGCAGGATTTCATCCTTTTATTGTATCGGTATGGGGCAGCGATGTATATCTCTATCCAAAAAAATCTGCGCTCAACCGGTTTATTGTTGAATACTCACTTGGCAAGGCCGACAAGATACTCTCCACAAGCCATGTAATGGCAAAAGAGTGTTCCAGATATACAGACAAGCCTATTGAAATAACTCCATTTGGAGTGGATACCGCTTTATTCAGAAGAACAGGCTCAGACAAGGCTGAAAAAGAATTTGTTGTGGGAAGTGTAAAAACTCTCGCTCCAAATTATGGCACCGACACTCTTATCCGCGCTTTTGAAATTGTTGTCCGCAACAACCCGCACATCAAGTGCAGGCTGGAACTGGTTGGAAAAGGGCCGTTCGAGGCCGGATTGAAGGAGCTTGCAAATGAGCTCGGCATTGCCGACAAAGTCATTTTCAGAGGATTTGTAGAACAGTCCAAACTGCCTGAATTATACAGCAGTTTCTCCATTGCCTGCTATCTCTCCATTTCTGAAAGTTTTGGAGTATCGGCCATTGAGGCGATGGCCTGCAACACTCCGGTTGTAGCATCTGACGCCGATGGTTTCACCGAGGTAATAGAAGATGGCATTACCGGAACAATTGTTCCCAAAAACAATCCTGAGGCCGCTGCCGATGCCATACAGAGGTTCATAGAGAATCCTCAAGATGTTGAAAGGATGGGCAATGCAGCAAGGGAGCGTGTCTGCACGCTCTACAAATGGGAGAAGAATGTAGATACAATGATATCAATTTATAAATCGGTATTATGAGCACATTAAAGGAGAAGACAGCCAAAGGACTCGGCTGGGGGTTCATAGATAATTTTGCCAGTACCGGAATCACTGCCGTTGTGAGCATCATTCTGGCAAGAATACTCTCGCCCGAAGAGTTTGGTCTTGTGGGAATGATTGCCATCTTCATCTCGTTGGGCAACTCATTAATGGATAGTGGATTTTCCGGAGCATTGATAAGAAAGGAGAATGTGTCGGATAAAGATTTGAGTACTGTATTCTACACAAATCTGATTCTGAGTTTAATAATATATGCAATACTCTACATCTGCGCTCCTGCTATAGCAACATTTCTGAATCAGCCTGTATTGTGCGACCTTGTGAGAGTACTCTCCCTTTCGGTTGTGATAATCTCATTTACCCAAGTACAGAAGGTAACATTTATCAGAAAAATAGATTTCAAGACACAGGCCATCATTTCACTTGCAGCATCACTTACAAGTGCCGTTGTCAGTATCTGGATGGCACTCGAGGGTTATGGAGTCTGGAGTCTCGTTGCCCAGCAAATCTCCAGACAGGCTGTAGTTTCCATTCTTCTGTGGCTCTTTTCAACATGGAAACCTGCTCTGGTCTTCTCTTTTGCCAGTTTCAGGGAGATGTTCAATTTTGGCAGCAAACTGCTTGCCTGCTCAATCATAAGCGTAATATGGAATGAAATCTACTCCTTTGTTATTGGAAAGATGTATAATCCGGTCTCTGTGGGCTACTTTACAAGAGCCGACAAGTTCCGCAGCCTCGTTACTTCCAACATCGGGCAAGTGGTACAGAGAGTGGGGTATCCGGTAATGAGCAGCATACAGAATGATCCCCAAAGGCAGGTAAGAGTATACAGAAAGGTAACAAGGCTCACCATGCTGATAACAGCCACTCTCGTTATGGGACTGATAGGATGTGCCGATGCAATGATTGAGGTTCTTATCGGCAGCAAGTGGTTGCCTGCAGCAGAGTATCTGAGAATTTTAGGACTCTCCGGAATCTTCCTTCCGCTTATATTGGGAAGTATCAATGTATTTAATGCAAACGGAAAATCTGATATGACCCTGCTATTAGAGATCATTAAAACCCTTTTGGCGGCTATACCGGTAACTCTTGGCGTGCTGTTCGACATCAAACTGCTCCTTTGGGGAATGGTTGCCATTTCGGTTGCTTCATATCTGATTCATGCAAAATTTGTATCAAAGGAGATTGCCTATCCGCTTTGGCTGCAGATAAAGGATATCTTGCCCTTCATAATCATATCGGCAATAATGTCATTGGCAGTTCACTGTTTGGGAATGCTCAACCTTGCAGCACTGCCGCTGCTCATTCTGCAAATAACTGCAGGCTTTTTCATTACTGTTGCCATGTATGAGCTGGTATATAAGGCAGAAGAGTACACAGATATAAAAAATGAGGTGCTTAAAATGGCGCATCTCACCAAAAAGGGAAAATGATGAAACGCAATATCTCCATAATAATAGTAAACTACAATTCTAAAGAACTGTTATACAACTGTTTGTCGAGTATAAAGAGGGAAATTGATGTAGATTACGAAGTAATTGTTGTTGATAATGCCTCTTCCGACAACTCAATTGCCTTATGCAACGGGTTCAGGGAGGATTCAAGATTCATTTTTATAGAGTCTGACAAAAACAATGGTTTTGCCAAAGGATGCAATATCGGAGCAGAAGCCGCCTCCGGTGATATTCTGCACTTTCTCAACCCCGATACCCAGATGCAAAAGGGCTCTTCGGAGGATTACAAAAGAGTTATCGCTGCTCCCCACAAAGTTTATGTAACACCTCTTCTGAACAGGGACAATTCCATTGAAAACGGCAAGATGCCACTCCCGCTCCTGAGGGACATCTTCTGGTGGAATGTGTGCCGCAAAAGGGCACGATTCTGGTTTAAGGGAGCATCTGTTATAATTTCGCAACACAACTTTGAGAAAGCCGGCAAATGGTGCGAAGATTACTTTATGTATGGTGAGGATCTTGATCTGTTTTATAATTTCTGGAAAAAGGATATTGAAATAGAGATGCTCAGCACCCCTGTCTTTCATTTTGGAGGAGGCTGCAGCCAGAATGTATGGAGCAGTCTGGAGAGGGAAGTGATTGTCCAGAAATCATTACGCCGTTTTTTCGACAAACACTCATCGAAAGCACAATATATTGCAGTAAAATGCTACTATTTGCTGCACAATATGATAAAACATCCGTCGAGGGTAAAGTTTGATATAAAAGCGTGGAGGAAATCTGCCGCCAATTAACACATTAGCAGCAATATACAATAGTTTTAGAACATTTTGCGGCGTTTGAACACAAACGAGGCAACAACTACCGAAACGAGCATTATTCCCACTACGAGGAGAAAATCCCATCTGCTGTGGAAGATAGGCAGATTGAGGTTCATACCAAAGATACCGGATATGAGGGTTGGCGGCATAAACAACAGCGATACAAATGTAAGCACCTTCATAATCTTGTTCTGATCCAAATTGATAAGACCGAGAACAGTATTCTGAAGATACTCCAATCTCTCAAAACTGAAATTGGTATGGTTCAGAAGCGACGAAATGTCTTTTATCAGAACATTCAGTTTGACATGAACATCACGAGGGAACTTGTCGCTCTTCAGAATTGAGGAAATCATACGCTGCTTATCAATCACATTCTCCCTAACCAACATTGTATTCTCCTGCAACTGATTGATATCCAAAAGGAACTCCTCATTTACATTTTCTCCTACACTTACACGTTTGCTGAACTGGGCAATCTCCTTGCTCATAAGCTCAATCATATCTGCATCCAAATCAATACGGCTCTCCAAAATTGCAACAAGGATATGATAACCTGTAGGATACAATTTTGATGAGATACATATTCTCCTCTGCATATCGGTAAATGTACGGAGTGGAACCTGACGGATTGTTACCAGAATACCCTCTGAAATGATGAACGACACAGTCTCCATCGAGTACTCATCCGGACCCGGAATCAAGAAGTTTGTATTGGCAAATATAGTTGTATCGGTCTCTGAATAACGAGAAGAGCTCTCAATCTCCTCTGCCTGCGCCCTACTTTGCAATGTAGTCTCCAAAAACTCTTCAACAGTTCTCTTTTCTTCTCCGGAAGGTTCAAACAAGTCTATCCATAAAACATCATCGAACCCCAGCTCGTTCAAGAAAATCATATCTGCTGAAGATAGTATGCGACCTTTCGATTTGTAGAAAATCTCTATCATAGCGGAGTTTTTTGGAGTTATCTTGGCAAAGTTAAGAAAAAAGTATAAGAAACATATCAATTTCTATAAAAAAATATGCTCTATCACTATCTTTATGCCAATAAGAACCAATACCACGCCACCAAGTATTGAGGCTTTTGCACCTATTTTACACCCGATCTTTTCACCGCCCACAAGCCCGATATAAGAGGCCAGTGCTGTAAATATGAATGTTGCGACAATTGTAAAACACATTTTTACGGCAGTAATGTCCACTAACGCAAGACTCACGCCAACTGCAACCGCATCGATACTGGTTGCCACAGATAATATCACAAGAGTTTTATAATCAAGCAGATTTATACTTTTTTCACATCCGCATCCCTTCTGCCCATCATTCTGCGGAGTGTTTTTTTCTTTTCCAAGCAGCTCAGAATAATTGTCTGCAATCATTTTTCCGCCAATATAGAGAAGTATTGCAAAAGCAATCCAATGGTCCCAATCCATTATATAATTGGCAAACAATGAGCCTGTAAGCCATCCTGCACAGAGCAGCCCTGCCTGAAAAAAAGCAAAGAAGGCCATAATTACGGCCTTCTTTGAGAATTTTACATTATGCAGCGACAGGCCTCCTCCAACAGAAACTGCAAAAGTGTCGAAACACAAACTTATTGCAAGCAGCAGAAGTTCAAAACCTGTCATAACGCAGCAATACTATTTTTTTCTGAAAACAAGCAATCCGAAGAATGTAATTGCAGCACACACTGCTATGAGCGAGAATCCAAAGCTGAACAGATAATTCTCAATAACATAACAGATAGCAGGGGCAGCAACACAAACATAAGGAACAGCCTTGTCATTAATGTTCACTTTAGTGAGGATTCCCAACATGAACAATCCCAAAAGCGGTCCGTAAGTATATGATGCAATCTGGTACACCATATTGATTACAGCATCATTCTTGAGGATATTGAATGCAACAATAAGCAATACAAACAGAGCTGCCATAACATAAGTTACATTCATTCTCACCTTTCTCTTCTTTTCATCATCCCAATTGCGTTTTTCGATGCCTACAAGATCTATACAGGTAGATGTTGTAAGGGATGTGAGGGCATTTGCACATGTAGGATATGCAGCAGAGATAAGTCCCACAAAGAAGATTACGCCAACAACAGGGCCCAATGAAAGGGCAACTGTAGGGAATATTTTGTCGGCCTCAAGTTTGCCTGTTGCAGTGGTTACCGCATCAATCAGTTCAGGATGGCTCTGCATGAAAATGGCAAGAACCGCACCCAAAGTTACAAAGAGCAGGTTAATAGGAATCATCATAAGGATAGAGGTCATCACATTCTTCTGGGCCTCCTTGATATTCTTGCAACTCAAACTCTTCTGCATCATAGCCTGGTCGAGACCTGTCATTGCGATAGGAATCAATACACCGCTAAGGAATCTCTTTATCCAGTTTGTAGGGGCAGCTGTATCGGTATTGAACATATCAGAGAAATGGCTCTCATGCACATTTTTAAGCATATCACCAAGACTCCAGTCGAGCTGGTTGCAGATAACGCCTACTGATACAACAATTGCAACAATCATAAATGTTGTCTGGATAGTATCTGTATAGATGATGGTCTTTACACCACCCTTCATTGTATACAATATCGCAAGTCCCACAAATACTATTGCAGCAACCACAAACGGAACGCCAAGTGGCTGTAAAACAAAATTATACAGCACAAATATCACCAGGAATGTCCTTACTGTAGCTCCCAAGAGTCTGGAAATTATGAAGAACGATGCACCGGTCTTGTAACTGTGGGAACCGAATCTCTGCTCCAGATATGTGTAAATGGAGGTCAAATTCAGTTTGAAGTATAGCGGAAGAAGCAGTCCGGCTATTATCGCATAACCGAAAAACATTCCGAATACCATTGGCATATAATAAAAGTTCTCATTGATTACATTGCCCGGCAAAGACATGAACGATACTCCCGACATAGAAGAACCGATCATACCAAATGCAACAAGAAACCAATTTGAGCTTCTGTTTCCTGTATAATATGTTTTACTGTCGGAATTGCGGCTGGTAAGCCATGCTATTCCAAACAAAAGCAATGTATACAGCACAAAAGTGATTAATAGGATTGTTGTATTCATAATAGTTTTTTAAGTGTTTACATTTTAAACAGATGCCTGTTCTCTATACTCTTGCCTAAAGTGAGTTCATCTGTATATTCAAGATCATCACCAAAACCCACTCCCCTTGCAATGGTACTTATCCTGACGGATGCAGGTTCAAGCTTCTTGTAAAGGTAAAAAGAGGTGGTCTCACCCTCCATACTTGTGCTGAGAGCCAATATCACCTCTTTTACATCTGTGGAAACGACCCTTTCCACCAACTCCTTAATGGGCAAATCACCTGGGCCAACTCCATCAATCGGTGAGATTATGCCACCCAAAACATGGTAAAGGCCATTGTACTGCCCTGTATTTTCAATGCTCAAAACATCTCTTATACTCTCCACAACGCATATTACGGAACGGTCACGCGAAGTGTCACCGCATACAGCACAAATATTGCTGTCGGATATCATATTGCATATACTACAATATTTTACCCCTTTTCTCAATGCGATAAAAGAATTTCCAAACCTCTCCACATTCTCCTGAGGCTGCTTCAAAAGATGCAATGCCAGACGGAGTGCACTCTTACGCCCTATACCCGGCAATGAAGCAAACTCCTCCACTGCTTTCTCCAATAATACCGAAGAGTAGTTTTGTTTGAACATTCAGATTACTTCTGCGAATTGTAAAAATCTACTGCATTTCTTACAGAACCATGCTCAAGAAGCAATGATTTTGCATACTCATAATCTGTAATGTTTGCCTCATCCATGATCATTCTGGTACCTCTGTCTACCAATTTGGCATTGCTCAGCTGCATATCAACCATTTTATTGCCTTTAACATGGCCCATTTTAATCATTGTTGATGTAGAGATCATATTGAGGATAAGCTTTTGAGCTGTACCTGATTTCATCCTTGTACTTCCTGTAACGAACTCAGGGCCTACAACTGCAACAATAGGAATATCAACCTCTGCAGCAACAGCAGCACCAGGATTACAAGTGATGCAGGCGGTAAGGATTCCACGTTTCTTAGCCTCTCTCACAGCTCCGATAACATAAGGAGTAGAGCCTGATGCAGCAATACCCACCACTGTGTCATTTTCGTTTATATTGTAAGGAAGCATATCTTTCCAACCCTGCTCAAGATCATCCTCGGCATTCTCAACAGCCTTACGGATAGCAGTATCGCCACCGGCAATAAGACCGATAATAAGATCGAATGGAGCGCCGTATGTTGGAGGTATTTCTGAGGCATCAAGAATACCGAGACGTCCGCTGGTACCGGCACCAAGATAGAAGAGTCTTCCACCTTTTTTCATTCTCTCCACAATACCGTCTACAAGCTGCTCAATCTGCGGAATACATTTTTCAACTGCAACAGGAACATTTTTATCCTCATTGTTCATATTCTGCAACAGCTCCGCTGTAGACATTTTGTCCAAATTTGCATAATTGGATGATTGTTCAGTAACTTTCATATTTATCGAGTAGTTAAAATTTATAAATCAATTTAGTTTTTGTGATATTCAATAAGGCCTTCGATAGGTGTTTTAAGTATCTTTCCTATGGTTACACCTCTCTCTTGCGCAACCTCCTTGAGAATATCCTGATAATAATAGGCAACACTGCCCACCAGATTTACAGAATAGTTCTTGTAGTCATACTGGTAGATATTGCGTGTTATAAATTCATCAAAGCTGGTTCTCAACAAGTTGGCAATATGAGGATGCGATTTGAACTCATTGATGAATGGAGAGAATGATGCAAGAAAACGGCTTGGAAGCGGCTCCTTGTATACTTTTGCCACAATTTTAGGATAATCGAGATCATATCTCTTCACAAACTCCTCCTCTATCTCTTTAGGAAGAAGTCCTTTAATGAAATCCGACACCAGTTTTTTTCCGAGAACTCCACCGCTTGCCTCATCACCAAGAATGAATCCTCCTGCCTTGACACCTTTTACAATCTCTTTACCGTCGTAGAACGAAGTGTTTCCGCCTGTTCCCAAAATGCAGGCAATACCGGCCTGGTGTCCGCACAATGCTCTTGCTGCTGCAAGTATATCAGAAGCGGCATAACATACAGACTCCGGAAAAACCTCTTTGAAGGCATCGGAGAGTATCTGTGAAAGCTCTGCAGAGAGGATACCTGCGCCATAGAAGAAAATCTCCTTCACATCAGGGTCCAATTCAGGCAACAACTTTGTCTTGAAAATTTCTATTATGTAATCCTTAGTCTGGAATACAGGATTAATACCTTCGGTACTGATTGATTTTACTGTACCATCGTCAAGAATGGCTCTCCAATCCACTTTTGTAGAACCGCTATCTGCTATTAGTCGCATCAGTATAAAATTAGTATGTTTTTCAAGTATTTTATTAGCGGCGCAAAATTACTAAAAATATGTTAATTTTCACACACTTATTTTTACTTGACAAATCAATTGCCGGTTAATTTGACACCTTTTTTCAGCCAATGGATGTAACCATACAGCGCACAAACCGTATATAGCACATAGAGCAATGCTGTAGGGTAAAGAGCTTGGGAAAAGAAGAGGATTACACTCAATATATTTGCAACAATCCATACCAGCCACTGCTGCAGATAGAGTTTGCCCAACCAGTAAGTGGCTACGATTCCCAATGAAGTTATAACTGCATCCATTACAGGCATGGGATCTCCGGTGAATCTTTCGAGAAAGACAAAAAGGGCAATAAAGACTGCAAGTGCCGCAATAAGTCCCAACAGGAACTCCCTCCATCCTGCCACTCTGTAGACTATCGGGTTATCCCCCTCCACATCGGGATTCTCTTTTGCAATCCTTTTACTGCGCCTCCACACCCATAATCCATAAATGCTTACTGCCAGGTAATAGACCTGAAAAGACATCGAAGCATAAAGTGCATTCTGAGCAAATACAACCATATATGCAAGTGCCGACAGAATTCCAACTATCCACATCATATTATTCTGCCGGATCTCCCAAAAGAGATAGAGCAGACCTGTAACAAAGCCAAAATACTCTATAAAACGCTCCATTCTCCCACCACTATTTTTTCACAAGTTCAACTTTATACATTTTAGGCCAGTTCTTGCCTGTAAGATAGAGTGATTTTGTCTGGGGATTATAGGCTATACCATTCAGGACATCGGTTGAAGGGCTCTTCAAATGGCGAGGAAGCAGATTCTGGCAATCAACCACACCCTTTACCATGCCATTTGTAGGATTTATGATCAGAATAGTGTCGCTACAATATATATTTGCCCAAATTTCTCCATTAATGAACTCCAGCTCATTAAGATACATTACAGGCTTCCCATTTAGTCTGATATCAAGTTTTGACTTTACGGCAAAAGTCATCGGATCCAAGAAATAGAGAGTTGAAGATCCGTTGCTCATAATAAGCTCCTTGCCATTGGTAGTAAGCCCCCACCCTTCGGTAAAGTTAGGCATCTCGCCCAGATATTTAAAGGTATTGATATCGTATATAAAACATTTGTGCTCCTGCCAAGTGAGTATATAAAGATAATTGTTCAACACACAAGAGCCCTCCACAAAATATTTCGGGTCGAAATCGAGCCTGCGAAGAGTTTTGCCGGTAGCCAGATCACTCTTCTTGAAATGTGACTGCCCATATTGTCCGCAACTCTCATAAAGGATTCCATCATGAAAAAAGAGGCCCTGGGTATAGGCATTCCTGTCGTGCGGCAATATCTCCAACACCTTGAGTTTGTAATTTGTGGGCTGCTGTGTATATGAACAATTTACCAGCCCCGACAATAGCAGAATCCCCATTATGGAGAAAATGCACCTGAAAGCCTTTGCGTATATATTCTTTTTCATAACTGTCGAAATAATGACTTAAAATACAAGATTGCAAGATTACAAAAAGTTTACCACATAACAAATTTAAAAAAACTGTTTAAAATTTTATTTAAAAAAAAAGAATTACCTTTGCGCATCCGGCAGGTCGTTCTATCGCTCGGGCAACCGGGAGGAAAGTCCGGACAAGAGAGGGCATTGTACTGCGGAAAGCGCAGATAGGCGGAAGTTTATGCACGGGGTAACAGAAAATAACCGCCCCAGGCTATTGGGGTAAGGGTGAAAATGTGAGGCAAGAGCTCACAGGTATATGTGGCGACACATATATGGTACTCCACTACAACTTGCAAGGCCATGTATACCAACATTCAAGGGCTGCCCGTCCGTTGTTGGGGGGTAGGCTGCAACAGATAAATGATAGAAGCTTCTTAGGGTATTTTTACTAGTCTGAAGTACAGAATCCGGCTTATAGACCTGCCTATAAAACAGAGAGGGTGCCACTGCGGCAACCCTCTTCTTCTTTATTATATGCAGAGTGCGGCTCTGCTATTTGCTTACCATTATATCGAGAATCATTTTGTCTGTAACCTGCATTCCCTGAGAGCCGAGCACACCAAGATTCGCAACGGTCTTCTCTATGCAGTCCTCAATAATTCCATCGTTTGAAGAGATGCAGATATTATCGAGAGCAAGCACTGCAGATTGCACCGACGACGAAACTCCCGATGCCACCTTCAATGCACATCCTACTTTTGCACCGTCGCAAACCATTCCTGTAATGTTGCCTACCATATTCTTGATGGCTGCACAAATCTGCTCATAAGTACCCCCGTTGAGATATACAATACCGCAAGAAGAGCCTGTAGAGGCAATAACGCAACCGCACAATGCAGAGAGCTTGCCCAAATATCCTTTAATGTGTATTGCCACCAAATGACTGAGAACCAATGCTCTTGCCAATTTCTCATCAGACACTCCCATCTGTTTTGCAACAGCAATAACTGGAACTGTTACTGTAATACCCTGATTTCCACTGCCTGAGTTGCTCATTGCAGGAAGTGTGCAGCCTGCCATACGGGCATCAGATGCAGCAGCAGTTGCTGCCATAGCATATGTAAGCACAGAGCTGCCAAATACAGGTGTATGATTTTTGTTGAGAATTGTCTTGCCGACTCTGAGGCCATAATCATTCTTCAATCCCTCCTCTGCAAGCGCATAATTGAGTTTTACAGAATCGAGAATAAATTCAATCTTTCTATACTCTGCAGATTCGGCAAATTCAAGAATCTCCTTAACTGAAAGTTTATAATCCAGTGTACCCTTTTCGACAGGAATATCAGAAGCGGCAGTGCCTACAGCCCCTCCCTTTTCGGCAACGGCCAATCTCTCCTCACCGTTAAGCTGAACCGAAACTATAGAATCATGATTATCCTTTATTGTTGCAGAGACCCTGTTTTCGCCATTGATGGCATAAGCCTTTACAAATAATTTGATATTGGTATCGGCCAATGATATCTTCACTTTGCCTTCGGCTACCATCTTCTTTGCAGCTTCGAGTGTGGTATCATTCAAATCTTTAAGCACTTCAAGCTTATATTGCGATTTTCCGCATGTTGCTCCAAGTGCAGATGCAATATGCAATCCAACCATTCCTGTGCCAGGGATACCCACGCCCATTCCGTTTTTGAGGATATTTGCACTCACTTCAACTTCAACACTCTCCGCTGTGCCAAAACCGCCATCAGCCAGCTCTTCGCAAGCTCTGGCTACAGCCAATGCTACAGCAATTGGTTCAGTACAACCTAATGCAGGCTTTACTTCTTTATGAAGAAGCTCTATAATTTCCAGTTCTCTATCAAGTGTCATATATAGTTCTTAAATTTATTTTTGTCGCTACAATAATATAATTTGATTACAAATTTACAGTTATTATGGGTAAAAAACTACTTACTTTCAAAAAATCTTAATGTTTCGCCAATAATTTCATCAATTTGCCTTTCACTATTGAGTGTTTCGATAGGGAATCCCAATGTTACAACTTTGTAATTACCCTTGTAAGCCACACCGGCAGAGACTTTATTGTCGGAATATCTGAAAATTGTATAGGCATCATCAGAAGCCGGTACAAGTCCGTCAGGAGCCTCCACAATGTAGATTCTGTCGTTCAAAGTGTTGTTGAAAGAGTATTTTCCCTTAAAGCCAAAAGGATTTGGCACACCCTGAACTTTGGCATCGGCACTTGCAAAATCTGTCATCCAACGATATTTAAGTACATTTTTTGCAAAATTCCGGCTCTCTTCTGAAATGTTGTAGCTATCCCACAAATCTGTTGCAACATCAGCGCCTGAAATCAGCACATTGCCACCGCCATTGCAATAATTTGTTATAGCACTCTGCAGAGCCACAGGAAATACCTCAAAGCGCACCTGATCGTTACAATCCTTGGTCTGTGCCTGCTTGCCCATAATAAAATCTACAACAGTGTAGTTTGCCATATCCACATCCGAAGCCATTACAGCACCTGCAGAAGCAGATACAAAAGAGTAACCGTTTTTCATAAATGCCTTGCCATGCACTGCCGGATAATCAAATGTATTTCCGGCAATTACCCTGTCTGCATAATTTGAATAGCATGAGCCGAAGCCTGAGGCATCGTTGTCCATCCAAGGCATCTCTCTTCTGAACTCATATTGCGCACCAATAAATGCAATATCACTCATATAAGGCACGCCAAAATCTTTTCTGATATTAAAGCCTGCCAAAGTTGAATCTTTAGACTGGAACGACGCCGGGCCTGATATTCTGTTGAATCCATTGACAACAAGTGCTGTCTTCTCTTTTGAATATCCGCCTGCTATTCCAACAGAGAGAATCTCAGAAGGGAAACTTGCACCCCCCTCATTCAATGCCACAACTTTGTAAGAGTAAATTTTATTGGTCCCGACAGGCAATACTGCCTCTGCAGCATCAACAACAACGCCATTATCGAATCCTCCATCGCCGATTTTTGTATAAACCACATACTGTTTTGCAACAGCAGTAGGCTCCAGTTTGTCTTCTGTAGGAGACCATGTCAAATGTACATTCATACCATCTGCCGAAGGCTCAAGTACCGCTGCAAAATTCTTCACAGGAAGCGGTTGCACCACATAAGGCACACCATCCTTCATACTGAGGAATTTGAGCATACCTTTATAAATCGCCCTGCTCACCACAAATTTAAAATAAGGGTCATGGCCATATTTCATATCTGCAAAATTCTGATGCGAAAGGAACTCCAACAATACAGCAGGTACATTTGGAGTGCGTGCCTCCGAATATGAACGGTCCCACAATCCCCTACGGCTCCAGTTTGGATCAAATATAGCCCTTACATCATCAACGATCTGGGTCTGCACAATGTCGCCATACTCTCGAGCAAGCATACGGCTCTCACCGGTAGGATATTTGTCGGATCCGTTTAAGTATCTTGTATAAATCATGAGTGTTCCCACAATCGAATCATCAGGGAAAGTTCCCGCATCGGTATGGAATGCAAATGAAAGGTCTATCGGAATATTCAGACCATTGTACTGGGGATTAACCCTCGAACCGCCTGAAATTGTATTGACCCAACGGCCTCTCGAAGTATAATCATCTGTATAGTCATTCATGTTTTTGGTAGAAGAGTATACAGAATCGGCAAAACCGGCCCATTGCAGCCAGTAACGTGAGCCCTCAGTAAAACGGGCATGACCGCTGATTTCAGGAGCGATATCAGAATCGGCCGGTTTGCGCGCTATATTGCCGGTTCCACCTCCGAATTTCACGCCGTCGGCAGTAACAACAGCGCTGTTTTTAGATGCCTTCAATCCTTTATTGAAATTGGTCAGATAAACACCCTGGCTGTCGGAATCCTTATCAAACAAGAAAGTGCCCAAATAGATCCATGTACCGCCACCCATCTTCTGATTCACTTTAAATTCACGCTCCCCGCCTTTGTACTTTACAGTGTAATATGCTGCATCTGTGCTGTTTGGAAGAGTCTTGTATGAAACATAAACGGCATACTCGCCTGTTTGCGGCATTGCAGGTATCCACTTTGCCACACTCTCCTTTTTGGCAGCTTTTCCCTTCACATCCTGCTGGCTCAGACTATTGGCAACTCTGTAAGAACCCATTCTGAAAGGATTCTCACCCTGCACATAAAACTCTTTAGGATTTGCAAACCCCAATGAATCGCCTTTCTTCCACGCAAAAGAGCCCGAGTTCTCAGAATATCCTCCGAGAAGTTGATCATTATCTACAACAACCTCAATATCAGAACAATCTCTTTCTCTCGGCATCAGAATATTTGCTCCTGCATTCTCTAACATAGGAACCAGAAACGGCAACACATAACTCTGGGTATACATATCCTCCACTGTCTGGAACAATGGTGCCCTCTGCCACTCCCAACGCATATTTGGCTGGGTATAATAGAATCCGTGGCTCTGCCACAAGGCAAGATGCCTGTTCTGCAATCCTTCAGTAATATTGTATGGTCTCGACAAATCTGTTACCAGCACATCTGCCCCCTGTGCGTTTTTCTTTGCTTTGGCAGATTTTTTCTGCACTGCCGGTTTTTCTTGAGAGTAGAATCTGCCTGCGAGCTCCTCAAGTGTTGAACCATTTGCAAAAACCTTGAAATTCTCATTCGGATAATATTTTTTTACAATAGCATAAATATCCTTTACGGTATTCTCCCTAAAAGGGTAATCGCTCGCCAATTTTGAGAGGTGAATCTCTGTTATACCGCCATTATGCAATATAGAATCTATCCCCACACTCACATTTATTGCGGCCAACGGTTTGAGATACTCTGCAATTTCACTGCCGGCCTGCTGCCTGGCATCATTTACTCCAGTTGTCTGTGAATAAGAAATGTTTGCCATCAAAATCATTCCCGTCAACAGACCTAATACTCTATTGTACATGATAATATTTGTTTAATTTTAATTTTGACATCTAAATTTTAGCAAAAGTACTAAAAATGGTCTATCTTTGTGTAATACTAACACTTATTTATCAACAATAATATGGAAAAGTTCAATATAGCCAACTTGCCTACAAAAATTCATAAACTGGAGCGTTTCTCAAAAGAACTGGGTGCCAACATATATATAAAAAGAGATGACCAGACAGGGTCTGAAGTCTCAGGAAATAAAGTGAGAAAACTCGAATACCTTGCAAAAGACGCAGTTGCAAAGGGCTGCAACCTGCTGATCACTTGTGGCGGAATACAATCCAACCATTGCAGGGCAACAGTTGTTACTGCTACCATGCTCGGAATGAAATCGGCAGTATTGCTCCGTATTTCAGACACACCGCCAGTTACAGGCAACTATTTTCTCGACAAGCTTCTTGGAGCAGATGTCAAATTCTGCACAAGGGAGGAGTACAGCAACCATAGGGGCGAAATTATGGAAGCAATGGCAGAGGAGTACCGCAAACAGGGCTACAAGCCATATATCATCCCCGAAGGTGCATCAAATGCTATCGGCACATTGGGATATTACAATTGCATGAACGAGATTCTTGAGCAGGAAAAAGAGCTCGGCATAACCTTCAATACAATTGTTGTGGCAACAGGTTCAGGCGGAACCTACGCAGGACTATACCTTGCAAATGAGGTGAAGAAATTGGGGAAACGGGTTGTAGGCATGGCTGTATGTGATGATACCGAGTACTTTACAAATATTGCACACGACATTGCAACTGAGGCTCTGCAATACATTCCGGAATACGCAAATGCAGCACTGCAGAGAGAAAATATAGAGATAAATGACAAATATGTTGGAATAGGATATGCACTGAGCCGTCCAGAAGAGCTCGAATTCATCAAAAAATTTGCCCGACAGGAGGCTGTCATCCTCGACCCTGTATATACCGGCAAAGCCATGTACGGCATCTACAACGAACTTCAGCCGGAGGGCAATCTCAATAAAGATGAGAATATCCTCTTCATCCACACAGGCGGTCTGTTCGGACTCTTCCCGATAAGTGAAACCTTCCCTCTATAAACCGATATTATGGAAAAATCAAAAGTATATTACACTAACCTCCGCACCAGGCCGGGAATGAGCCTGCTCAAGAAGCTGCGCAACCTGATAAAGACTGCCGGCATAGAGCAGATTGATTTCAAAGGCCAATATACCGCAATAAAACTCCACTTTGGAGAGCCTGGAAATATGGCCTACATACGCCCCAACTATGCCGCTACTGTTGTGGATCTGCTCAATTCACTTGGTGCCAAGACATTCCTTACCGATTCAAACACATTATATAAAGGGCGTCGCGACAATGCTGTAGACCACCTGAGAAGCGCAATGACAAATGGCTTCAACCCTATACAGATAAATTGCAATGTAATAATTGCCGACGGCCTCAAGGGAACAAATTATGCTGCAATTCCTGTAGAAAATGCAAAATATTGTCCTGCTCCAAAAATAGGTCAGGCAGTAGCTGATGCAGATATAATAATAAGTCTGAACCACTTTAAAGGGCACGAACAGGCCGGATTTGGCGGTGCCCTAAAAAATTTGGGAATGGGATGTGCAAGCATTGCCGGAAAACTCGAGCTTCACTCCTCTTCTCAGCCAAAAATAAATGAAGAAAAATGTATCGGGTGCAAAATATGTGAAAAGAACTGCAACCACGCCGCAATTACCGTAAACCAGAACAGAAAAGCTGTAATAGATTACTCAAAATGTGTGGGATGCGGCCAATGTGTGGCATTGTGCCAATACGAAGGGGCTGTACTTGCCTCATGGGATACCTCCGAAGTTCTGAACTACAAAATTGCCGAGTATACAAAAGCTGTTTTGAAAGACAAGCCAAATTTCCATATCAGCCTTGTAATGAATGTATCGCCTGAGTGCGACTGCTGGGGGCACAACGATATTGCAATTGTTCCGGATTTGGGAATGATGGCCTCATTCGACCCTGTAGCCCTCGACCAGGCGTGTGCGGATCTGGTAAACAATGCTCCGGCCATAAACGGATGGCTCAAAAAAGAGGATGGGGAGTGCTGCCATCACGAAGATGAATCCCACAACTGCAGCAAAGACAAATTCAAGTTTATCCACCCCGACACCGACTGGGAAGCCGGCCTGAGATATGCCCAGGAAATAGGCTTGGGAAACAGGGAGTATGAGCTGGTAACAGTGTGATTGCAATATAATTGCAGTGTAATTGCAGAAATACAGCAAGGCACAAGAGAAAAGGTAACCCTACAGCAAAGATCCGGGTTACCTTTTTCTTATCCAATGGCGCAACTGCCTATTTTATGGCATAACTGCCAATGTTGCTGCGCTACTTTACGCCAGCTTTACTATTATACTTTTTATACCGTCTGCAATCTCCTTTGCCATATCGGTTGTATCCTCCAGAGTTTCGATAATATTCTTGTTTTTTGTTATCTCAATGGAGTCTTTTTCCACCTCAAAAAGATTGCTCATATAACATTCGTAAAGGTCATCAACCTCATGCTCGATATCTTTAATGGTGTAACATTTCTGCATAAGGAATTTGGCTTTCTCATTGATATGACCGAGCTCCTTTATTATTCCCGTAATAATTTTGGCATCCTCCTGAATAAGTTCACCAATCTCAATCCACACATGACTTATCTGTTTTGGATGATAGATTACCAGTTTTTTGGCAGAGTCATGAATCAGATCCAGAAATGACTCAATCATTGAGGCAAGCAATTGCATATCTACCCTGTTGAATTTGGTATACCTTGCCTTGTAGAGGGTTTCAAAAATCTGATTTGCGATGGTATCTCCTTGTGATTCACAAGCCTTAATCTGCTTGCACAACTCATTGCGCTCCTGACATGTTTCACTCTTCAACAGATCAACAAGCAATTTCGCTGCATTTTCAACAACTATCACTTGATTTATATACAACGGATAGAGTTCCGCATCCTTCTTATACAAAAACGGTAAAATAGTACTTAAATTCATAGGTCTAAATATGTTTTTCCATAATATAATCATCCATTACAAAACCATTTCCGATATCAGCAACCTGCTCTCTTACAATCTCATAACCTTTATGCCGATAGACAGATATGCTCTCTGCATTTTCTCTGTTTACAGTCAGCCATATTTTGGAAAGCCCTCGGCCGGCAGCAAACTCTTCCATAAAATCAAAACCGGCAGAAGCGCATCCTTTTCCCCTGAACTCCTTCAGAATGTAGAACTTGCTCAAAAAGAGCGAACCACTCTCCTCTTTAATGGCAAAATATCCGAACGGGCGTGGAGAGGCAAGCAAAAAATAGCCGTACCGCTGCTCTTCTATCTGGCGCAGTATTGCTCCGGCAGACTGGAATTTTTCTAACATATACTCAATCTGCTCCCTGGTAAGAATGGCACTGTAATGCTCATTCCAAACCTCTCTGGCTATAGCAGCAACAATGTCTGCATCAGCGCTGTTCACTACCGGAACAATCTCTGTTTTCATGGTCTGATCTCAAAAATGGAAAACAAATATAATAATTTTCATTTTCTTTCATAAATATTACAACATTACATTTTATAAGCAAACAGGGCAATATTTTTAACTTTTTTCACAATATTTTAAAAAGATAGTACCATCAGAAAAAAATATTATAAAAAAAGTGCATTTTATAAAGTCAAACGCCATTTTTGCACAAAAAAAAATATTTAAAAATTGTTACAACGATAGATTTTTATTCATACATTTGTTGCGCAATTAGCATTTGACAATAAATGAATTCTAAATCGTCATATTGTAATAACAACATTTGGACACGCCTTATTAGTGATGTGATCCGTCCGATAACCGATATCGGACTGGTATCTGTCATTATTATCGTGAGCCTGAATGTCATTATTATCCAATAGTGATTTGGAATCCATTATGAATATAGAACTTGTTTGATGGATTCGCTGTCAGGCAAGTTTTTTTTTTGAAGAATATATACAGAAATAATACTTGTAAAATGAAACCACTTAGAAGCAGTGTATCTACAACCGGCAGAAAAATGACAGGAGCCCGCGGCTTGTGGAGAGCAAACGGAATGAAAGAGGAACAAATAGGCAAACCAATTATAGCGGTGGTGAACTCTTTTACCCAATTTGTTCCCGGTCATACACATCTTCACCAGATAGGACAACAGGTAAAACAGGTTATTGAGGAGGCCGGATGTTTTGCTGCGGAATTCAATACCA
The DNA here is from genome assembly GCA_045588775.1 of Candidatus Egerieisoma sp. Taxonomy (GTDB): domain Bacteria; phylum Bacteroidota; class Bacteroidia; order Bacteroidales; family UBA932; genus Egerieousia. The sequence continues at coordinate 21,905 of JAZNEW010000059.1, forward strand.
TAGCAATTGACGACGGCATTGCAATGGGCCACAATGGAATGCTCTATTCATTGCCATCAAGGGATTTGATTGCCGATAGTGTTGAATATATGTGCAATGCCCATTGTGCGGATGCAATGATCTGCATCTCAAATTGCGATAAAATAACTCCCGGAATGCTTATGGTAGCCATGAGACTCAATATTCCTGCAGTATTTGTTTCCGGCGGCCCTATGGAGGCAGGAGAGGTTAATGGAGAACATTACGACCTTGTAGACCTTATGGTAAAGGGAGCGGATGCCTCTATCTCAGACAAAGAGCTTCTCGAATTTGAGCGCAAGGGATGTCCTACATGCGGATGCTGCTCAGGAATGTTTACTGCAAACTCCATGAACTGCCTTACTGAAGCATTGGGCATGGCATTAGCCGGTAACGGAACAATTCTCTCTACCCATAAAAACAGGACAAATCTCTTCAGAAAAGCGGCAGAGCTGATTGTAAAAAATGCCAACGAGTATTATTTCAACGACAACGAAAGCGTCCTTCCACGTTCGATCGCCACAAAGGAGGCATTTTTGAATGCAATGGCACTTGATATTGCAATGGGCGGCTCAACCAATACAGTATTGCATCTTCTTGCTGTAGCACAAGAGGCAAATGTAGATTTCACCATGAAGGATATAGATGCACTTTCGCGTAGGATTCCTGTATTGTGCAAGGTATCTCCAAATTCAAAATACCATATCCAGGATGTAAACCGCGCCGGTGGCGTAATGGGAATCCTCGGAGAACTTGCAAAGGGTGGTTTTCTCAATCTCAACACATCCCGCGTAGATTACAGCACATTGGGTGAGGCCATCAGTGCCAATGATATAAATGGAGAAGAGTGCTGCAAAGAGAATATGGAGAAATATCTGTCGGCCCCATGTAACCATTATAATATAGTATTGGGCAGCTCTTCAAATTATTATGATGAGCTCGACAGAAACCGTGAGAGCGGTTGTATAAGGGATATCAGACACGCATACTCAAAAGATGGCGGCCTTGCAGTACTTTATGGCAATCTTGCACCCGACGGATGTATAGTAAAGACAGCAGGTGTTGATGAAAAGATTCTGAAATTTACAGGAAAAGCCGTTGTCTTTGAATCGCAAGAGGATGCAGTAGAGGGTATTCTTGGAGGAAAGGTCAAAGCCGGAGATGTTGTTATAATCAGATACGAAGGCCCTAAAGGCGGCCCCGGAATGCAGGAGATGCTCTACCCTACTTCATATCTGAAGAGCATGAAAATCGACAAAGAGTGTGCACTCCTTACCGACGGACGCTTCTCCGGAGGAACTTCAGGCCTCTCAATCGGACACGTTTCACCTGAGGCAGCAAACGGTGGCAACATTGCACTGGTAGAGGATGGCGATACAATTGAAATAGATATTCCAAACAGAAGCATCTGCATAAAGATTTCTGATGAGCAGCTGAAACTCAGACGCGAAGAGATGGAGAGCAGAGGCAAAGAGGCTTTCAAACCAAAAAACAGAGACAGAGTTGTGAGCAAAGCCCTTCAGGCCTACTCGATGAGCGTATCATCGGCAGACAAAGGTGCTGTAAGGATTCTGTAGAGGTGAAATATTAAAAAGAGAGAGTTTGCAACAAGTATAATCAATTTGGAAATATATAAAAGCAACCACATAATATTATGGAGACTAAAACAGTAAGAGGAACAACAGCACTATTGCAATCATTGATGGCAGAGGGTGTGGATACCATATTCGGATATCCAGGTGGAACGATTATGCCTCTTTACGATGATTTGTATAATTATACCGACAAAATAAACCATATTCTTGTAAGACATGAGCAGGGAGCGGTGCACGCAGCGGAGGGATATGCAAGAACTACCGGAAAAGTTGGAGTATGTATGGCTACAGCAGGCCCTGGAGCAACAAATTTTGTAACCGGAATCGCAGATGCCATGATGGACTCAACCCCTATTGTCTGCATCACAGCACAGGTAAATGCCGACAAACTGGGTACCAATTTCTTTCAGGAAGCCGATATGATAAGCATCACTCTTCCTATCACAAAATGGAGCTATCAGGTTACAAAGGCGAGTGAAATCCCTGAGGTTATTGCTAAGGCCTTCTATATTGCCCAGAGCGGAAAACCGGGTCCGGTTGTAATCAGCCTCACAAGAAATGCCCAAGTGGAGATGACTGATTTCTGCTACAACAGTGAAGAGTTTATAAAAGATATTAAAGCAAAGAGGAACGATGTCTGCACCGAAGATCTTGATGTAGCTGCGCAGATGATCAACAATGCAGAAAGACCGCTTGTCATTGCAGGACATGGAGTTGCTATTTCAAATGCAGAGGAGATTCTGAGAGAGTTTTGTGAGAAGGGCAATATTCCGGTTGCCGCAACTTTGATGGGAGTCTCTGTAATGAACTCTTTCCATCCCAAATATATAGGAGCTGTGGGAATGCACGGGAACATTGCTCCAAACAGAATGACTCAGGAGGCCGATGTTATAATTGCAGTTGGCATGAGATTCAGCGACAGGGTTACAGGAGAGATCAAGGGTTATGCACCAAAGGCCAAAGTAATTCATATAGAGATAGACAGGTCTGAGATTAACAAAAATGTAAAGGCCCATCTGCCATTGAGAGGCGATGCCGGAGAGATTCTCCGGGAACTCAACCGAAGAATCAGATATGTAGAGAGAAAAGAGTGGTTTGAAACAGCAGAAGAGCTGATGAAGGAGGAGGACAAAAAGATTTTCAATCCAAAACTGAACAGTACAGAAGAGGTCTTTATGGGGCAGGTAATTGCAAAGATTACAGAGATGACCAAAGGCGAGGCAATTATTGTAACGGATGTGGGTCAGAACCAGATGTTCAGTGCAAGATATTCGAAATTTACACAGCATAAGAGTTTTGTTACCTCAGGAGGTCTTGGAACAATGGGATTCGGTCTTCCTGCTGCAATAGGCACCAAAGTTGGAAATCCTCACAGACAAGTGATTGCAATACTTGGAGACGGTGGTTTTCAGATGAACATTCAGGAGCTGGGAACAATAATGCAAAGCAACATTGATATAAAGATAGTTCTTTTAAATAACTCTTTCCTTGGCATGGTAAGACAGTGGCAGGAGCTCTTCTTCAACAAGAGATATGCCTTTACCCATCTCGACAATCCTGATTTCCAGAGAGTGGCTGAAGCATACAGGATTCAGTCGGCAAAAATCTGCAAGACCAGTCAGATAGAGGAACAGGTGAAGAAAATGCTTGAATCGGAAGGCGCATATTTCCTTGAGGTTGAAGTAAAAGAGGAAGAGAATGTATTCCCAATGATTCCGGCAGGAGCCACTTTAGATGAGATGATATACGAAAAACCGAACAATTAGAAATTTATACAAAAAATCATAGGTATGGAACCGCAAAAATTTACAGTAACTGCATTTGGCAAAAACAAAGTTGATGTTCTTAACAGAATCACATCACTCTATTTGCAGAGAAATATTCCGGTTGAAAGTTTTGTATTGTCACAATCGGAAAATGGAGAGAGCAGATATCAGATTTGTGCACATACATCTGAAGAGTCGATTATGAGAATTGTAAGCCTCATGAACAATATTATCGACCTTACAAGTGTGCAATATTCAAAAGCTGTTTAAATACAACTGAGACAAATTTACTATTAACAGAAATATAACCTTTTAAAAAATATAATTATGGCAACAATGAATTTTGGTGGAGTTGAAGAACAGGTAAGAACTCGTGAAGAATTTCCATTAGAGAAAGCTAAAGAAGTACTTAAAAATGAGACTATCGCAGTTATAGGATATGGCGTGCAGGGTCCCGGTCAGGCATTGAACTTGAGAGATAATGGTTTCAATGTAATTGTAGGACAAAGAAAAGATTCAAAAACATGGGAGAAAGCTGTTGCAGACGGTTGGGTTCCAGGTGAAACATTGTTTGATATAGAAGAGGCTTGCGAAAAAGGTACAATTATCCAATATCTTCTTTCAGACGCAGGACAGATTGCAGTATGGCCTACAGTTAAAAAACACCTTACTGCAGGAAAAGCACTCTATTTCTCACATGGCTTTGGCATCACTTATTCCGACAGAACAGGCATTGTTCCTCCTGCAGATGTTGATGTTATCCTTGTTGCACCTAAAGGTTCGGGTACTTCATTGAGAAGATTGTTCCTCGAGGGCAGAGGCTTGAACTCATCATACGCTGTATACCAGGATGCTACCGGCAAAGCAAACGACAGAGTTATTGCATTGGGCGTTGGTATCGGTAGCGGTTATCTCTTTGAGACTACATTCAAAAAAGAGGTTTACTCAGACCTTACCGGAGAAAGAGGAACCCTTATGGGCGCTATCCAGGGTATCTTTGCTGCACAATATCAGACACTCAGAGAGAACGGACACACCCCTTCTGAGGCATTCAATGAGACAGTTGAGGAACTTTCACAGAGCCTTATGCCGCTTATCGCAGAGAACGGTATGGACTGGATGTATGCAAACTGCTCTACAACTGCCCAAAGAGGTGCTTTGGACTGGTGGAAAAAATTCAGGGATGCAACCCTTCCTGTATTCCAGGAGCTCTACAATGAGGTAAAATGTGGCAACGAGGCTCAAATTTCTATTGATTCAAACAGCAAACCAGACTATAGAGTTAAATTGGAGGCTGAGCTTAAAGAGATGAGAGAGAGCGAAATGTGGAGAGCCGGAGAGGTTGTGCGTTCACTCCGTCCAGAAAGAAACAAATAAAAAGGTATCCAATATTTTTTACAGATTGATATCAGAAATGGAATCAACGGGCACATATTTTCCAAGGCTTCAAGATATTGCCAATGCAAAAATAACATTGGCCGATATGGTCTCCCCCACTCCGCTTATGGCAGACCGTCATCTGTCGGAGCAATATGAAGCCAATGTGCTTCTGAAAAGAGAGGATCTTCAAATTGTACGCTCCTACAAAATCAGGGGAGCGTACAATAAAATTAAAAATCTCCCACCGGAGTTGCTTTCAAACGGAGTCGTTTGTGCAAGTGCCGGCAATCATGCACAAGGTGTTGCACTTTCATGCAAACTGCTTGGCATAAAGGGAGAGATATTTATGCCTACAACCACACCCAAACAGAAGATCGAACAGGTAAGAATGTTCGGTAACGGTTGCATAGAGATAATTTTGAATGGAGACACCTTTGATGAAGCTAATATTGCAGCCAAAGAGCATGCCTCCAATTGCAACAAGGCCTTTATTCCACCGTTTGACGACCCTAAAATCATTGAAGGTCAAGGAACTATAGGTCTGGAAATTATCCAGGAGAGCAATACTAAAATAGATTACATCTTTGTTCCCATTGGCGGTGGAGGTCTTGCCTCCGGCATAGGAGCCTATGTAAAGCAGATTTCACCCGAAACAAAGATTATTGGTGTTGAACCTGCAGGTGCAGCCGGCATGAATGCCTCAATCAAGGCCGGAAAGGTTGTTGAACTCGACACTATCGACAAATTTGTAGATGGTGCAGCTGTTAAAAAGGTTGGCAATTATACCTTTGATATCTGCAAAAAGGTTCTCGACGACATTGTAATTGTCCCTGAAGGAGCCGTATGCTCGTCAATTCTCGAACTCTATAACAAGAGCGCCATTGTTGTTGAGCCTGCCGGTGCTCTGGCAGTAGCTGCATTAAGGTTGTATGCCGACAAGATCAAGGGCAAAAATGTGGTCTGTGTCGTGAGCGGAAGCAACAATGACATTACACGAATGGAGGAGATCCGCGAAAAATCACTCCTTTATGAGAGCCTGAAACACTATTTCATAATAAGGTTTCCGCAACGCTCGGGAGCGCTTCTGGGATTCATCAGAGATGTATTGGGGCCAAATGATGATATAACCCATTTCTCTTATATGAAAAAATTCAACAAGGAAAAGGGACCTGCTGTAATAGGCATAGAGGTAACTTGTCCACAGGATTACCAGAATCTCATATCAAGAATGGAGCAGCATGGTATCGTGTATGAATATCTGAACGAAAAGAAAGATCTGTTTGAATTTCTGATTTAACGGACAAATTAATATTAACAACACATAATCCAATAAAATATGATAGAGTGGAATAATTTGGGTTTCAACTACATAAAGACCAATACAATGGTTTGTGCCCAATATAAGGATGGCAAATGGGGTGCTGTAGAGAGCCGCACTTGCGATGATATTACAATCAGTTCATTGTCGGCATCGCTCCATTATGGAGTAGAGTGCTTTGAGGGTTTGAAAGCATTCAATTGTAAAGATGGAAAGATAAGGATATTCCGTCCGGATGAGAATGCAAAACGCCTTATCCGTTCTGCAAATTATTTGGGCATTGCCGCTCCAAGCGAAGAGATGTTCATTGAAATGGTTAAACAGGTTGTTCTTGAAAACAAAGAGTTTATACCTCCATATGAAACACGTGCCTCGCTATATATCCGTCCTACCCTTATTGGTGTAGGCCCGCAACTTGGTGTAAAACCTTCACAAGATGCACTCTTTATGATAATGGTTTCACCTGTTGGAGCATACGCAGGAGGTATAGACAGCCCTGTTCCTGCAGTAATTTCGAGAGAGTTCGACAGAGCTGCCCCTAAAGGAAGCGGTTCATATAAAGTTGGCGGAAACTATGCTGCATCACTCTATGCAGGATTGCAAGCAAAAAAAGCAGGTTACCCTGCAGTATTGTACCTCGATCCTAAAGAGAACAAATTTATCGACGAATTCTCTTCGTCAAACTTCTTTGGTATCAAAAACGATACATACATTACACCTGATTCTTGCACAGTTCTTCCTTCAATTACAAACAAATCATTGGAGCAGGTTGCCAAAGACCTGGGCTACAAAACAGAGAGACGCCCTATTCCTGTTGAGGAGCTTGCCACTTTTGATGAGGTTGGCGAATGCGGTACAGCAGTAGTTATAACTCCTGTTGCAAGAATCGACGACAAACCATCTATCTGTGCCCAAGAGTGTACAAACTCATACAGCTACCAGGCTTGTGGCCCTATAAGCCGCAAATTGTACAATCACCTCACCGGCATCCAGTATGGAGAGGTTGAAGATCTGCACAACTGGTGCGTAGTATTGTAATCAAAAAGACAAAGGTCTATATCCAATACAACGGAAGACTGCTCCAAAAGTGTGAAAATTCATGCACCTGGGGCAGTCTTTTTTATTCATAAGCATCAAGAGATATAACATTGGTTTGCTCCTTTTTATGTAAATTTGCACAAACGAGCAATTAAAGAATCATGAAAAGATATAAGATTACCCGCTGCATTTACCTGATTATTCTCTCCTTAACTTCAGTTGTCATACCTTATGGATCATTCGGGCAAGAGTGTGGCGGCTGGTGCGAATGCGGCAACAATAATCTGTCGGGTTACAGAAAAATAATGAAAGAGCTTTACGCAAACAGAGAATTACCTGCAAACCAACTGATTACAAAAGCGGCCCTACTGAGGCTAAATACTCCGTATGTGGCCAATACCCTTGAAAGGGGCAATAAAGAGGAGTTGTATGTAAACATTGGCGAAACAGACTGCATACTGTTTGTGGAATCATGCCTTGCACTTGTGCAGACTGCAAAAAGCAGTGATACCACTTATGCAAATTTCTGCAAAAATATACAGAATCTCAGATACCGTAATGGCATTGTGGAGGGATACCCGAGCAGAATCCACTATACAAGCGAGTGGCTGCTTCAAGCCGAAAACAACGGGTTGTTAAAAGAATCGAGCAGAGAGATTGCAAAGACTCCTCTTAACCAGAAATTCTCATTTATGACCGAAAAATCCGACAGATACAAACATCTTAAAGGCAATGCTGCAAACATCGCAAAAATCAGGCAGGCAGAAGAGTACCTCAATGCACAAGAGTACTACTATATTCCAAACGACAAAATTGCAGAGTATGCCTGCAAAATTGAGACAGGCGATATCTTTGGCTTTTGCACCTCCACAAAAGGGCTCGACCTTTCCCATGTTGGAATTGCTTATTGGGAAAATGGCCGCCTGACCTTCATACACGCCTCAATGGGGGCAATGAAGGTTATTATTGAACCGACAGATATTGAAAAATATGCCAAATCAGGCAAAAATACCATTGGAATACGCGTGGCCAAACCACTATAATCCGCCCAAAACTCCAATAAGTTAAAAATACCGGATAAAAAAACGATAAAAATTTTTCAAATACAATTTTTATTTATACCTTTGCAACCGCTTTTCGAAAGAAAGCAGGGACTGGTTCGGTAGCTCAGCTGGATAGAGCAACAGCCTTCTAAGCTGTGGGTCTTGGGTTCGAATCCCAACCGAATCACGAAGCAAAAATCGGAAGTCTTTGGTTATCAAAGACTTCCGATTTTATTTATTGTGTTTCTGGCGAGTTTTTGGCGAGATACACATCAACGATTTACTGTATCCCTCAAAACAATTAAACAGATTGAGCGATTCCATCCAAGAAATAATTATATATGTATACATCAAATGGATCGAGCTCAGCACGATGTACAACATCCTCATAATTTATTTCCTGAAACTTTAAAATAGCATTATTTAAAGTTAAATCCGGATCCTCAAAATTAATCAAGCCTGCCTTGTGTATCTTTTTAGTTATCATTCTAGGCAGTCCATACTCTTCTAATTGGTAGACAACTATTGGCAAAAAAGCAGATGATAATTTAGATACAAACGGAGACAAATCAATACCAGAGTTTAATATTGATTTTTGAAGCACATTAATATCAGCAATCAGAGATGCCAACTTGAATGTAACATTTCGCTCTAACTTGAAGAAAGAATCCAAACCAACTCCAACCTCATCTAATTCCTGTAGCAACTCCGGCATCGATTTAGTCCAATTTTGAGACAACGTCTTCACAAATTCAACATAAACATTATATGAAGTTTCCCAAGCTCCCGGTTGCAAATAAAGAATCTTATAAAGTGCAGCTTCCCAATATTGTGGATCAGAATATGTTAATTGTCTCAAACACTGCCAAGAAGTAGGATTACCACTTATCTTGCCTGCTATATTTTTAAGCAAGTCCGAATCCTGAGATTGTAATATCGCTCCATCTTTATATTCTTTAAATGCCTCTCCCACTAGAGACAACATTTCTTTATCATATTCATCTATTTTAGCGACTTGCTCTCTAGTCAACAATTTATCATATTTCTCTTTATCTAAATCTCCTAATATTTCTTCCGGGAAAGGTATTTCAAGTTGGGTCTCTGCATCATTCGGTCTTTTTGCTAAAACGTATATATTTCCCACAAAATGCTTAAACATTCTTCCAGCCCGTCCTATCAAGTTTTTATATGCAAAATTACTGAATTGGAGTCCTCTGCCAGATGTCATCCAAACAATTACATTCTCCGCTGAAGTATTCACACCTTCTATTATTGAAGAAGTCGAGATTATGCGATCCAATCCACCATCTTCTTCAAACAGTTTAATCTGTATTTGGCTCAATGAGCGATGTAGCGACCCATTATGAACCCCTACACCTCGTTTAGCCAGTAATGTAAGACTCCAATTATAGTCATAGTTTTTACCAAGCCAATCCGCAAACTCATTTAATACCGGCGAGTCTATTCTTGGAGATGTTTCAATAATCAAGTTTGACAAGTTGCTGATATTTGTAAACGATCCTGCATATATTAAAGTTTTACCCTTTAATTCTTTATTTAATTCTATAAAGCACTCGCCTTTCTTTTGAGAGTCAGTACCAATTTGAGGATATAAGTCTTGGACATTTAAAAATACTGTATTAAAATCCAATCTCATAAACTCCATATCCTGAGTAAATGGATTATCCTCAATACTAGATATATTGGGTGCCAGATAATAGCGTTGCTTAGCTACCGCGCCTAATTTTATAATAGCCTTGATCAAAGACGCTGCTCGGTCCTTTTCAAATACTTTGCTTGACTTATAAAACTCGTCGACAATTAATATATCCAATGATTCAATTTTATTCACATAACACAAAGCTCTCTCCTGGGGAAAAATAAAAATATTCTTTTCTCCCAACTGCACATCTGTGGTCGTGATTATATTATAGTCTTTGGCAAATTTTTTATAAAGCCTTCTACGAGTTTCATCTGTTAAAGCGATAGTAGGAACTATTATGGCTACATTTTGAGGCTTTTTAATTTTTATAAATGCATCTATCACAAAACTTTTACCAAAGCTTGTGGGAGCGCTAACTGCTATATTCTTACCTTCCAACAATGAGCTCAGAAGACGATATTGCTCCCGATGTAATGCCTTATCTTCATTGAGTCCGACATCTGCTTTGAACAAATTATATACAAAGGCATCCTGCCAATCTGCAGAATCAATATCCATGTATGGATAAAGCCCAACTTTTCTAATTAAAGAATTTAATAATGGCGAATAGCCCAAATTATTAGAGGTTACATAATCCAGGATTTGAATCAGCACCTCTCTCGCTTTAACTTCGTTTCCCTCTATTAGAAAGTCGTTAACTTCACTGCATTTACAAAACAATTCTTCGTTCATACTTTTAGTCCCTTAAGGATTCTGCTCTTTTAGTAAATGTATCAACAATCATATCTTTATTCGGAACAGGAAATATCATTAAATGGAATTTAATTTCAGAATACATATGCACATCAGACGCACATTTATTTATTTGTTTTTTATAGTAAGCATTTACTCTATCTACATAATAATCTGTTATTGCCGAGATATATTCTTCATCTAATTGCGTAGCTTCTGCTGTTAAATCGCATTCATGTAATATCAGGATCGGAACATGCAACAACGGTTTTATTTTATCAATGGAAACATCTCTATTTAAAAGTGATAGTATTTTATCTGAAACATCTTTGGGAATATCTAGTGTATTAAGATCACTTACGCCTATTATAATAGAATTCTCTTTCCTGATTTTTTCAGTTGATAATGTATTGTGAACAGACTTAACTATTGAATCTAAACGAGTGTCTTCAATTGAATTATAAAACTTAGCTTCTCCCAACCATAAGGAAAACTGATCTTTATCTTCAATTACTATATGGACACTATCTGCTCCTTTAGCATAATCATTAGTATTTTGTTTATAATATATCTTAGGAACAACAGGTAATGCACCATAATAATTACGCATTATTGCATACAATAAGACTTCTGCTATTTCTCCTCCAGCGACATCACCATCTGTAATTCTAAGATTCTTTGCCGCTGCTGTTAATAGTGACGACGGACGAGCGCCTAAAGCAGTCCTTTCAATATTGTTTAACGCAGTTTCTGCAATATTATCCCATAAATAATTCAAAAAATCATTTAGTCTCCACGATCCATCTTCAAAGTCATGTACCATACACAATGTATGCTTATTATTAATCGGGGATAAAGTCTCATCTGAGGTGATTTCTGAAAATGGGCAATCTAAAACAACGTGAAAGGGTGTATACATATCAATATATCTAACGATTAGGCTATAAAGATAATGATAATTCCACAATTATGTATGGAACATCTTGAATTAAACTATTGCTAGTAAGTATATATAATGATATGCAGATATGAATAACCACATCATATAAATCCCACTACTTCCAAGCATCATAATCATCCATATAACTAAAGTTACCCATAGGTCTCTGACGTTGAGGTTTCTTTACTTCTTCAGATGCACCACGCATTGACTTGAATATATCCCAGAATGGTGTCAACTTTATATTGTCATTCTCCGTACTGATTGCTAAGCCATAAGCGGTAGAAAGAATTGGGCACAAATTTCTTGATTTAATTTCTGAAATATCTTTCACAGCTTTCTGATTCCATTCATTAAATGAAATAACCTTAAGTTCTTTAAATCCATCATACACTCTTATAACATTCGGAAAAGTACTACCACCTCCAGAGTAAATCAATGGACGATTCTTTAAGGCAGCATTTAGCCTCTCTATTTTCAGATTAGTCTGACTTCTGAATTCATTGATCAATTTCTGATGCAAATGATTAGCAATACGTCCAACTTCTTTGGTAAACTCAATCAGCCTTGTTGCATTGATTTCTATCACGTTCTTAACATTAGAGTCCAGCGAACGGTTATCCTTCACTTTATCTTCTGCACAAGTTAAATAATTCAAGCCTTTATTAATTGAAAAATAATCATACACCTGGGGCTTCCCATTGAGTACTGTGAAAAAAGATATATCCGTTGTACCACCTCCAACATCTATCATAAGGCTCATACCGTATGATATTTTGCCTTGACTTGTCAATGGCTTCAGACAAGCGTATGCTTCTGGAAAGACTAACAACCCATACTCTTCCTTGATACTATCGGAATACTCAACTATCTCGGTGAGTTCTTTTAGCGTCTGTAAAGTAGCATTCAAAAAACTTTTCTTATCATTCTCAAACACATCCTCGACTAATCGATAGGCACTTGCTACAATTGTAGTCGCAATTTTCTTTGCCATAACGATACTACTGCCATCAGCTGGGGCACCCATCTGAATAGTAAACATTTGTCCATACTGTTCTTCTAAATCAAAGAGAAGATTAGCCACATAGAGTATTGAATAAAACAATGATTCTTGTTGAGATAAAGCATTTGAAGAGGACGACATACAAAAGGTGCTCTGTTTAAAATACCGAATAATTCTTCCCTTGTAATTATGGGGAAGAAAGCCATAAGTAAGTCTATTATTCTCACCAATACCTATTACGGTAGGTAATGTATATTTAAGTCCGCCCTTAGAATCATTAAACTTCACAAAAGAGTACTCCAGCTCCACTCCCTCCTTTCTCTCTATACATATTTTTGTCTGATGAGTTCCAAAATCAAGTCCAACCGTAATCATATGCTATAAAATTGATATGTAATTCAGAGATATTATCTCATCTTCAATAGTGATTAACGAATCTTCTTTAAGCTGGGCTATCTTTTCAGCCTTCTCTCTTGCTTCCGTTTGCAGGTCAGATTTTCTCAAACGCAAAGCTCCTTCCACACCTCGACGTTCCTTGACACCGAGAAAACCATATTGAAGAGATTGTTCATAGTCTTTAATTTCGTTATTCATTTTTGCGATACGAACATCATAATACTCTTCCGTCTGCTGTATATTTCTATTTCTATCACTTTCAACTTGCTTGCGTATCTCCTGTAAACGACGGGATTTTTCTGCATTTAACAATTCTGCAAAATCATATCGCATATCTTGAATCATTTCGCTATCAGTAGCTAATTGAGTAAGATTCGATTCTTTTCCGGCAATTTGAGAACGAGCAAAAATACGATCTGTTAAACTTGCATCAGACATTGTCTCCCTTTCATTGACATCAAAGACTAGAGGATAAAGTGTTTCTGTAGTTTTAGGAACTCCTAAAACCTTTCTACATACTGCAATCTTATAAACAGCCATATAATACGACTTACCTGAACGCAATAAGTCATCAGCATCAAGCGCATAGATGAAGGAGTTTTGCGATATCTTATCTTTCCTTTGGAAATAATTCAAACACGCCTGTATTATTGGATGATAGATATTTAAATACATCATCTTCGAGTTGTCGTATGCCTTTTGCTGATTAAAGGTCAACAGAAATTCTTGTTTATCATCAATCTCCCTCTTAAATCTATTGAATAGTATATCATTCTCATCCCCCAGCGGTTGATACTGGGTAAGAAAATTTTGTAATATTCTAGGAGTACTAACAGATATAGAAAAGCGATATATACCATCTCCAACACTTGCTAATGAACAAGTCGGCATTTCTATTCGAATAACTGATTCAAGATAATTACGAAGTTCAACTTCAGTTACATATGAATTAATTGCCAACATTCTATTAATCTCATCCTGGAAATAGGCATCATTTGTCAAAGCATTATTAAGTCCTTCTTTTAAATGCTGTATATTCTCTTCCTCGTTGGCAATCGCACGTTCAACCTGTGCTATTTTCACACGCCTTTCTTCCTCCGTCAAACGACTGATAAACAGTTCTCTTTCTAAATTATTGTAAACTTCTTGAATTGTATGGGACCCTCCTTTCTCTAAAGGTGCATCTAGAATGGCTTCCATATCTCCGATAGTTCCTCTGAAGATACCTATTCGATCTAATAATCTCACGTATATATCTTCTTGAATCGAATCAGACACTATCATATTATAGATATTCACCACAGGAGATTTCTGTCCAAACCTATCTATACGACCGATTCTTTGTTCTACAACCATCGGGTTCCATGGCAAATCATAATTAACCATAGAGTTACAGAACTGCATATCAAGCCCCTCACTACCAACCTCTGAGGACAATAGAATATGAGCATTGTCATTATTTTTAAACTCATCGAGAATATCTGCTCGGTTGTCAACCTGACCATGAATAATAAGACATCCTAACCCTCTCTTATTCAACCTCAACTTCAGATATTTAAGCGTTTTTCTAAATAGTGCAAATACAACTATTTTCTTTGTTCCGTGTTTAAAAACTTCATCTATAATCTTTATCAGTTCATCAAATTTAGCATCTTCAAAGCCCTCATATAAATCAACTCCCTGATCCAGATTATCTTCTGTATTCATATAAGCAAATACACTACTTGCGACTTGCCTCTTTTTCTGAACTAAGCCCAATGCTCCCCCTGGGGTCATCACCTCTTCGCCCCATTCATCAGTATACGAATTATCATCAACATATTGTTCTATAACCTCATCAAAGAACCTTCTTTCTTCCTCATTCAATATAACCTTTCTTGGATGCGGCTTACGTTCTGCCTGTGAAAGATCTCTCGTCACATCCCTCTTTCTTGTCCTAGAAAAGACAGTATTCATGACACTCATAGACGATATCAGATACTGAAGACGAGCTCTATTTTTATGCGTATCATCTGAATTCAACAAAGAGATTATCTCCTGATACAACGGATCCTCTGCAAAGGTTTCACCAATTGTAGTCTCCTTTTCCATCACAGTTATCTCATTAATCGCAAATCTAGTAACAATCTTTGCACTTTCTAATTGTCCTGCAATATGAGATAGCGGTACGTTATTATTCAAATCAGTTAACGCTTCTACAAAGGGACGATTCTCCTGAAGGCGGTTTTCAAAAATCTGGTAATTATAATATCTTGTTGAATCCAGTAAATGAAGGAGGTTATATAGATTCTCGGTACTGATCATTACCGGGGTCGCAGTTAAAAAAACTGCAGCATTAGTCCTATCCATAACAACTTCTGCCCCTCTAAAAGTCTGAGTTGTCTTATTTCTCATCTTGTGGGCCTCATCGCATAGTACGAGACTGAATTTGAAAGAACTCTCTTGAAGGAAGTCTACAAGATTGGCAGGATATTTCTTCGAAGGCTTATTCTCCTCCTCTTTCTTACGCATTCGGATCTTCTCATAATTCACTATAGCCCGAACTGGCACTCTTGAATCAGCCATATCATTTATCAGGTCCTTTTGAGTCTCATAGATCTTGAACGATAAGCCAAACTTAAAAGAAAGTTCGTCTTTCCATTTCTTCTGCAAAGATTTTGGACATACAATCAGAACGTGCTGCAGTTCCTTTCTTGCTTTTAACTCCAACATTATATGACCAGCCTCAATAGTCTTTCCTAAACCCACCTCATCTGCGACGAGCAGTCGTCTGTTCGGTGAATTCAGAAACTTCAACAGAGGTTTAAACTGATATGCACGAAATAGTGTTTTTGAGGCCTTCAGAGAAGATATTGTGCTGTTATTTTTGCTTTTTATCTTAAATGTCGTATTCTTCTTCGAGAAATCCGAGTATGAGCCAAATATACCATTTATACATCTTTCATATGGATCGGCAATATCACAATCGGGAATCAAATTAACCTCCAATTCATCGGATATATATCCCTCCCAACTAACTTTGTACAATTGTCTTCCTCTTCGTGGAGGCATTACCTCCACAACAGTTCCATGATTACCAGATTCTGGTTTTACAACTCTGCTACCGATTGAAAACTTACTCATATTGACAGGAATAATGACTTAAAATGATTGACTTACAAATATAGTAATTCGTTATATAATTGAGAAGATATGTAAAATGCAAAATTAACGACACCTTGAGCCAAGACAAAGCACATCTAAACTTTATTGCATAATATACCACTCAAAAACTTTCAATATAATCTTGCATAACACTTCAAGAATTCGTCTGCTTCTCCTCCCTAATACAGGGTAGTTTTGTCTCTTCTTATTCATATCTTTTTTAGGGAAGAGGCGACTAGATATATTATGCTATGCCATACATTTTACGGAAGAAGATATTGCTCAGCTATTGCCAAGTTATTGCTCAATATTTTCCAAGTCCAAAGAGCATTTCGTGTCACGTACACCCATCTTGCAATCTGGACTGACGCCCCTAGGAACGCTGACCGATTTTGTAACACGTTTTTCTGAGAGGAAGTGACACATTTGGAGGAAAAACAGGAGCGGTCATATTTTCATAGGTTATAAATGCATAACTGCATATATGTATAAGGACATAAAAGCATATTTGTATGTAAATATGCGAATGTGTTGATGTGTTAGTACGCGAACACATTAATATGTGCACACGAAAACGCACGAACACATATATGTGTACATGCGCTCGCGGCATATCAGATGTGACACGATTTTCACCGAGTTCCGAAGATGAAAATTAGCGATTTCGGAGGGCTTTGTCTGACGAACGCACATCTTGCTTTTAGACCCAAGATCTAAAACAGGATTTGTTTCCTAAGTCTGGGACAAATATGAGAAAAAATATTGATAGTTGGAAATAAATATAAACCTATTGGTTTGTTTATAATACCAAAGTTGTATATTTGCAGCGTAGTAATGTGGTTGTATGGTAATGTGGTAGCATAGTAAAGTGGAGTTGTGGTAATTACCATTCGTGGTAAAGTGGTATTGTGTAAACATAGTATTTACCATTAATTGTAATGTGGAAGTATGGTATAATGGTAAAGTTGTAATATGGTATAATGGTGATATAGACTTGAATTATGAATCAGATTGACAATTTCAGACAGGTATTAGGACTTGATGCTGATACTCCGAAAGAATCGGTAGAACAAAGTGACTCCTCTTCAAGGGCACAGGTGAAAAAGGAAAAGGAACAAGACAGTCAGGAAAGACTGAAGCCCGTGAAGCGACAGAGCGGTAATGACTATGCTAAGTCTATCCGTATATCAAGCACGGTGCATAGGAAGATACGGTTGCTTGGGATATGGCTTGACCAGAATGGCGTAATGCAGTCTCCTTCTGTGAGCGATATTGTGGATGATATGCTGGAGTGTTATGTAGAGACTAAGTACCCGAAAGCCAAAAGTATGATTGGGAAGAAGTAATTGTATCAGGTATCGATAAAACAATTAACTTTGTATGAAATACAAAAAACGAAGGCATATGCTGACAGCAGAGGAGGTAAAAGAATTATTGCTCGATCTTGAGAATGAAAGAGTTGAGAGGACTATATCGACAGATAATACGGAAAAGTTCTCACAGGCGATATGTGCGTTTGCAAATGATATTTGCAGCACAGGTCTGCCGGGATATCTGTTTATCGGTGCGTTCGATAAGGGAACGTTGAGCGGTCTGAAGGCTACAGATAAACTGTTGAAGAACCTTTCAAGTTTACGTAGCGAGGGCAATATACTTCCGGCTCCGTCTATGAGTGTCTATAAAGTCTCGTTTCCAGAAGGAGATGTGGCAGTTATCGAGGTGCAGCCATCTAAATTGACACCGGTCAGATATAAAGGACGTATTTGGATCAGAGTCGGGCCAAGAAAGGCTATTGCGAATGAGGATGATGAAAGAATCCTGATGGAGAAACGTGTTGCCAACTTCCTTCCTTTTGAGACTCAGCCTTGTTATGGCTCAACAATAGATGATTTGGATCTTGATGCATTCAGAATTAAGTATTTGCCAAAGGCAATAGATCCTGAACTTCTCAAGAACGACATCCGGGATGTCAAGTCACAGCTTGCTTCTCTTCGACTATATGATAAGTCAGAGGATTGCCCGACTAATTTCGGTATGCTGCTTTTGGGTAAAGCTCCGACATTGTTTATCGGAGGTGCATATATTCAGTATGTGAGGTTTGAAGGAACACACAGAGCGACAAAGGTACTGAAAGAAGTCGCTTTCAAGGGCAATCTTCTGAAGACTCTTGAGGATATTGACAATTTCGTACACTATAGCATCGAAAATCAGCGTCCTGTGTATGTAACGATGATGAGAGAGGATATGAAGATCAATTATCCTTATCGGGCTATGCGAGAGATTGTGATGAACTCCATTATGCACCGTAGTTTCGAGGGAACCAATTCTCCGATACGTTTCTATGAGTACAATGACAGGATTGAGATTGACAATCCCGGCAACCTTTATGGCAGGGCGAATATTGAGAACTTTCCGAATGAGACAGACTACCGTAATCCTTTGATTGCATCAGCGATGAAAATTCTCGGTTACGTAAATCAGTTCGGAATGGGTCTCAAGACAGTAAGGGATACTTTGGAACAATATGATTGTAAACAGGCAGAATATATTTTAGATGACTATACGACATTTAAGGTTGTAGTATATAGTTCTGATTATGAGAATAGTAATGTTGATGTCACAGGTAATGTCACAGGTAATGTCATAGATAATGTCATAGATAATGTCACAGGTAAAAAACTGACTGCTGACGAGAGACGTAAATATATTCTTCAAAGGATGTTTGATGACAAATATATATCAGCTTCACAATTATCTGAAGCTTTAGGTGTCACCCCAAGAACAATATTCCGTGATGTGGATATACTGAAGCAAACCGGAAAATTGAAACGCGAAGGCGATGAAAAAACTGGATATTGGGTAGTTCTAAATTATGATTAGACATTATATATGCGATAGATGAAAATTTGTAAATCGACTAATGGTAATGAATATGATGAATATGCGAGAGCTGATAAACCAAATGTTGAAGCTTACTAATAAAAAAGTACCTGTGTATCATATGCAAGGCTCTTCCCAATACTTAGCAGAGGATTACGGATATGATTCTTGGATAGCTTATTGGTCTGAGTTTGCGAAGAGACCGAAACCTACTTCTAAGTATTGTTGTCCTTCTTGTAGACAAATGAAAGATAATATTATTGGAGGACACGTAATACGGTTGGACTCAAAAGAGTGTTTTATAACCCCAATTTGCCTAGAATGTAATTCTCGGGCTGCACGTGATGAAAATTTTCGACTAATTCCGTTTTTAGTTCAGTACAGAGATTTAGTTAAGTTCGTTCCTAAGAAATAAATTTCGAGGAGACTCACAATTTCACTTCTTATTTTATCTATTATTAGTCTTCGAACTCGTTGCCAACATATAATTATGTTTGTTCAACGAAGAATAGTGTTTAAACTTTTTATTTTCGTATTACGATGTTATTAGATTTCAAGGAAATTCCTCAGGCCAATACCGGAAGTGGGCTGCAGGATACATTTGAATTGTTTACGAGAGACTTTCTTCAATATCTTGGTTATAGAATTTTAGAGAATCCCGATAGGGGTGCAGACGGAAAGAAAGATATGATTGTTGAAGAAGTATTCAAAGGGGTTTGTTCAGAGCATACTGTGCGCTGGCTAGTAAGTTGCAAGCACTTTGCACATACCGGTGCGTCAGTAAAAGATCGCGATGAAATTAATATTGCCGATAGACTAAAGCAGCATTCGTGCGATGGTTTTATGGGAGTATATTCAACATTGCCATCAACTTCACTTAGCGGCCTGCTGACAGGACAACCGAATAGCGTAATATATGATCATGAAAAGATTGAGTCTTTACTCTTACGTGATTCGGAAGGCCAAATTATAGCAGCTAGATATTTTCCAGAATCTTACAAAAAATATCAGATAGAGAATCCTGTGCCATCAAAGATATTTGCAGATAGTAGTCCTATATGCTGCGAAGTATGTGGTAATAATCTATTAGATGGTTCAAAACAGGGAATCTATGTGTGTTTAGAACCGTGGGGAGATATTGAAGATCAAATATATGAGAAAAGGACAGAAGAAATCCATTTTGTTTGCAAAGGTAAATGTGACCAGAAATTTTCTAGATTAATAAAAGATAAATATAGAGATACATGGAATGACATTAATGATCTAAAGAACCCAACATTATGGATTAGTCTTTTAATGGCTTTTCTTAATGGTATATTTTATAATCAGGAGCTAAGTGAAGAAGCATTTAAAACAATGAAACAGATGTTTATTAGGACATATCCATATGTAGCAAGGCACCTAACATCAAAAGAGAAGGAGCAGGTTAAGAATCTCCTGATGTTCGGAGAATTGTACTAGTATTCTATTGCTTCTTTTTTATAGATTCAGGCTGGAGCGGATGCTTCAGCCTGAACTGTTGGTAGATGGGGTATGTGATTATTTCTCTTGGAGAGTTGTCAGGAATTCTGTGGTGAGGGTGTGGGTTTGGTGGTCGGAGATTGAGTGGTAGGAGGAGGCGGAGATGATTACGTGGTCGAGGAGGTTGATGCCGAGGAGTTTTGTGGCTTTGCTTATTCTGGTGGTGATTTCGATGTCGTAATTGTATGGTTCCACATTATCATCAGGGCGGTTTGTGACTATGATGATTCCTGAGGCTTTTGTTTCCAGACTTCTGCGGAGGATTGTCTTGAGGTCTATGATGTATGAGTCATAGGAGCCACTGGTGTGTACTTCTTTCGTTATTACTCTGTTTTGACGGTTTAGATAGATGATCCGACATTCTGTCTGGTCCAGTCCTTTGACTATCGGGTATAACAGTTTGACTACATCTTCCGAGTCGCTGATGTATGTTTTCTTCGAGGTGTCGATCGAGGTGTAGTATTCTTGAATTATGTCGTGCAGTATTCTGATTTTCTCCTTCTGACTGTACGATAAGTCATCTATGAGGTCTGGCTTTTCTGTGATGAGTGAGAGAAGATTGATGTCTTGGTCTTCTGAGAATCTGAATCCGAGTCTGTTGAGTTTCTTTGCTTCCATATTGATTGAATTTAAATGGTTTATGATTATTGCTTTTTCTTTTAATCGGTTGTGGCGATGGTGTCAAGAAATTTTGGAAAAATACTACCTGAGTCCGCGAAGAATGAGCGGCGAAGGTGGAGATTTTTTCAAAATAGCCCTGCAAGGGCGGTTCTTGCCGGAGGGTAACACCATCGGTCAACTGATTATACCTTTGCAATGATCATAAACCCTCTTTGAATGCAATCTGAATCCAGTCTTTCTCTTTAGCGGAACTTTCTCTTTCTGAATAATTGGAGCGTTTTTCTTTTCACCAGTGTGCACAGGAATGTGCATAGTAGATAGTTTGTATTTATCTATAGTAGATATCTATTTGTAGAGATGGGAACGGGCATCTATAATAACTTGTCTGACAAAATGTTAAGAGTTGTCGCAAGCCGATATCTTACTACAATTTGAATAACTTTTGTTACTCTGCTACTAAAAAATGACTAACCAGTCACTATAAAATGACTAACTTGTTACTACATTTTGACTAACCCTGATGATTGCTTACTACAGATTGACTAACTATGATGAAAAACAAGATAAATAAGAGTCTGTTGGAATATAATCAGAGTTAGATATGTGTAATATGTTGATAGTGAGCGCCTACTTTTTGACTAACCTGAAATTTAAGACCTTACAAATTGACTAACTATGTATGTGAGAAGATTACTTTTCGTGGTCTTCGGAAAGCTCCTGATAACGCAATGACCAGTCGTTAAACCATTGATTTAGTGAGGCGCTGATGTAGCTATCCCTATCCTTGATAGAAGGATTGTTTTTGATGTAGCCTGACAGTTCCACCAGTTTGTTCATAAATGGCCTGAGGTCTTCGTATTCAAGCCGGAGAAATATGCCTGATATAGTATCAGTCTGAGCACCCATTTCGCTTAAAAGCCCGAAACAGATGTCCCGTGCTTCAATGGTCTTTTGGTTTCGTTCCTCTTCCGTGAGTCTTATCTTGATTTTGAATACAAGCCTTTTGTACCCGGACGTGTCGTATGAGCGGAACTGGAACCATATAGGAAATCTTTCCTGGAGTTCCTGTTGTGCCGGTCTGATGACTCTGTTGACGATATTGTCGTATCTGTCGTATCCTTCGGTTAATGAAAGGATCCTTTTGAAGTTTTCCAGTGTGATGACAAAGCCCCCTTTGCCTCTCCAGGAACATATCATCCAGTATAGTCTGACAGTGTATTTGTTTGTGAGTGACAATGCAGAACTGTGCGAATAGTAGCTGTATCCTTCTTCTGTCAGGAGGAGGCGGTTGATCATCTTGTCAAGAATATGTATCTGTACGGTGGTCGAATATGCAGGGAATGTAAATCCTGCAATCAGTCCGGGATATCTGCATCGTTCAGGAAAGATGCAGTGAGTTGTCTGAAGTTCGGAAAGATATAGTCTGAGTCTTGCTCCGTTGTTTCGTCCCATATGGAAGTCTCTCACCGGAATTTCGATTGTTCTTGTTGGTCCATACTGACCGATTTCACCTTTGGGAGGAAGATAAGCCGATGGTATGGGAATGTTCCTTTTGCCTCTGGATATTTTGTAGTGTATGGCGTTTTGGAGGTGACTGATAATAGCCATCAGTATTCTGAGGTGGGCAAGTTTCAGATCGCTTTCAAGATACGCGATTCCGTTGACCTGATAGATTTCATCCTTCGGATGACTTTCAGATCGTCTGGTCTTTATGTGATTTTTCTTGCCCTTTTCTCTCATTACCCTACAAAAAATGTGTGACAAAAGTATCGGATTTATTTGGAATTTCCAAAGAAAAGATTTTCCTTTGTGGTAATGAAACAATACCAAGCGGTGTTTTGAAAACACCACAAAGTTGTAAAATAAGACCAAAATGAAAGGTAAGACAGCATTAAAGATTTCTTTGCTTATCCTCGTTTGTGAGGTGAGCTTTATGTCAAATGCCTTAGCGCAGAGGACTATGGCAGGACAGGGATTTCTGTCTGCTGATTGTCTGTATGACTTTGAGAATTTTGGTGCTATGGCTGAATATGGCCAGTATACCTTAGGCGGTTTATGGACGGTTGGTGCAAGCGGTCATTTTTATGATGCGATGACCAGCTCGAAGTATAACCTTGAATATGTTCATTACTATGTTTTCGGTGGTTATATGCACCGTCTGGCCGGTACGAGAAGACGTAGTGTCAATCTCTATGGCGGCGGTGGGGTGTTTATGGGTGCAGAAGTGCTCGATCCGATGAGCAGGCTACCGAAGGACACAGTGTTAGGCATCGGTAAAACTGCGTTCCTGTATGGAATATATGCGGGGCTGTCTGCCGAGTTCTTCATAGTTGAGAAAGTAGCTGTAATGGCTGGTGCTCTTGTTCCGCTTAACTTCTCATCGGGAATAAGGATGCTGAACTATGATGTCTGTTTGGGTTTGAAGGTAATGCTCTGATACGGGAGCAGATTTCATAAATGAAGAAATAGGTTAATAATGTGAATGTTGGTTTGTTAATGATGAGATTACTTGAACTAGAAAAACTTGTATGTGGAGATGCTCTCTTCGAGGGCCGTGCGGCTCAGGCTGCAGTGGGGTTGGTTATGGTGAGAGAGAAATGCAGTTCGAGGAGAGCCGCTCCATTTATCGTAATCTGAAGGGCGTTTACTGTAGTGGTCAGATTCTTCTTTTCCCGTAATCACGGTAATTCTTTCAGGTAGAAGCTACACACACACTATCGGAGCCTTACTATAGATGGCTTTTCCGTAAATCATCTGTTATCTGGCTATTATGGTAATACCCCTTGTTAAGGAAGACCGTCGTGAGATGCTCTTCCTTTTGAAAGGAAACTACTTAAACTATTGATATATGAGACTTCAAAGACTTTCATTCTTAATGCTTTTGTGTGGCATTTTGTGCTGCGGTACGGCTTCGGCTCAGCGATGGGCCGTTGCCGTCAATGCGGCGGACGCATTGGATTTCGGTACAATGGACGTGGACGCGTCATATGCCGTGAGTCAGCATATGACTGTTAATGTCGGTGCGGAATTGAACCCCTGGACGTTCAATAAGGGAACTGCAGATCAGTTGCAGAACCGCAAGCAGTCATATCACGCCGGAGTGCGTTACTGGTGGTGGAATACATATTCCGGATGGTGGACCGGAGCCAAATTGCAGTATCGCGAGTATAATCGAGGCGGTATCATCAATGATGAAGCCGAGGAAGGTGACTCATACGGACTTGGCGTGAATGCCGGATATTCTTTAATGCTCAGCGAGCATTTCAATATGGAGTTCGGTCTTGGACTCTGGGGCGGTTACAGGACATATACCACTTATGCCTGCCCTTCGTGTGGAAAGGTGACAGATTCGGGGCAGGAGTGGTTTATGGCTTCGAATGAACTGCTCGTTTCTCTTGTGTGGATATTCTAAACTGTTGAAGATATGAGGAAGATTGGATTTAGATTTCTTGCAGCTGTCGCAGCGATAGTTGCAATGGTTTCCTGCTTTGAAAAAGTAGTTGATGTGGTGGTTCCTGAGGTCGTTGCTCTTGAGGTTAAGCTGGAGATTACCGATGCGGAAAATATGAATGTGACAGAGGTGTATTCTGACATTTATGCAGCGAAGGTCAATGATGTGTTCGTGTTGTCTCTTGAGTGCAGCAGGGATGGATTTACCAGCAGAATAGAGTCGTCTGATGAGTCTGTTGCTTTTGTGGAAACTGTTGATGACGGTAATTGGAATCTTTGTGCTGATGCTCCGGGAAAGGCAGTGCTGACTCTTGTCGTTGAGAACGAGACTGAAGTATATCGCTACGAGTATGAGTTTGTAGTGTTCGGGCATATTATGCTGGATGCTGAGTTTGATCATTCGTATGGCACAGCAGGATTCAGAGTGGTTGATTATGGCTTTGAACCGGTGACTGCAGAGGTGACTGTAGATATGCAGTTTTATGGTTGGCCCGGCAATGACAGGAGCAATATGGTCTATGCTGATCCAGTCAGATGGAGTGATGAGGTAGAGTTGTATGAGGAAGCTGATTGGTCGGGACTCGTGGATGTAGAACCGGCATTGAATCAGTTGTATTCTATGGCTCCGATTACCGATAAGAATGGTGATAAACTGTGGTATGGCCCTCACGGAGTGACTATGGAATTTGTGTTCAAACTGAGCAGTCCATATATCATCATTGACGGAATTCTTGACGATGCTGATTGGGGTGAGCCTGATTATATAAACTTCAAGATTGAAGCGGACTTTGTTCAGGAGGGTGTATATCAGTTGCCTGAAAAGGAGGGGAATTCTGCTGGCAGTGGCTGGATCGAAAATGACATCTTCATTAATCTCGGATAGGTTATGAAAAATGGCTATCGAGAGTTGTATGATGCTGCCTGGAGGGTGTCGGTGGATGCCAGGGAGAGGGTCAGAGGTCAGGCGGCGGAGGTGTTCGGGAAGGATGCCGAGTGGACCAGGAGTTTTGATTTTCAAAAGCCGGTGGAGGGCTACGGAAGCATCAAGGGATTCCGGTTTATGAATGACGGGGATAAG
>JAZNEW010000060.1:0-12462 GCA_045588775.1 Candidatus Egerieisoma sp.
TCTTTGTCGGTAATAATACCTTTGGATGTAGATAAAATAGCTATACCCAATCCATTAAGTACTCTTGGCATTGTAGCAACGCCTCTGTACTGTCTTAGACCAGGTTTACTTACACGGATAATTTTTTTGATTGCAGCTTTCTTGCTCTCAGGATGATATTTAAGCGCAATCTTGATTGTGTTGAAAGGTGTTCCCTCAACCAATTTGTAACTCAAGATATACCCTTTCTCATGTAGAACGCGGGTAATCTCCATTTTCATTCTTGACGAAGGTATCTCCACAACTTTGTGGCCCGCAAGCGAAGCGTTACGGATTCTTGTCAAAAAGTCTGCTATTGGATCAGTCATTTTTAATTAGTTTTTTTAGAATCGACACCCGCAACCGTTATCCATAGGAAGGAACCTGTTGCAAGTGCCCGATATCCAATGTTAATACTTTTTTTATTTATAAGGGATCTCTCCCGTTATTTCTTTATATCTGTTACCAGCTAGCCTTGTGAACTCCTGGGATAAGGCCTTTACTTGCCATCTCACGGAATTGAATACGGCTGATACCGAAGATACGCATATAGCCTTTTGGTCTGCCGGTGATTGAACAACGGTTGTGAAGACGTACAGGGCTTGAGTTCTTAGGCAATTTTGCAAGACCTGCATAATCACCAGCCTCTTTCAATTGTTTGCGTTTCTCAGCATATTTGGCACATAGTTTTGCACGTTTAACCTCACGTGCTTTCATTGATTCTTTTGCCATATCTTACTCTTTGATTATTTCTTAATGTTTTTAAAAGGCAAACCAAATTCACGAAGCAATGCATAAGCAGCCTCATCACTCTCGGTATTTGTTACGAATGTAATCTCCATACCAAGAACTTTGGTAATTTTATCGATATCTATTTCAGGGAAAATAATCTGCTCTTTAATACCCAATGTATAGTTACCTCTTCCATCAAGTTTCTCATTGATACCTTTGAAGTCTCTGATACGAGGCAATGCAATACAGATAAGTCTCTCCAAGAACTCATACATTCTTGCGCCACGCAAAGTAACTTTAACACCAATTGGCATACCTTTACGTAGTTTGAAGTTAGAGATATCTTTTTTAGAGTAAGTCAAAACTGCTTTCTGACCGGTAATAGTAGTAAGCTCCTGTTGAGCAACCTCTATAAGTTTTTTGTCAGCAACAGCCTGTCCCATACCCTGGTTGATAGTAATCTTCTCAAGTTTTGGAACCTGCATTACAGTTTTGTATCCGAAATCTTTTTGCAACTTAGCAATGATCTCTTCTTTGTATTTCTTCTGAAGAGCAGGAACGTATCCTTCTACTTTAGGAGCAACAACCTCTGCTGCTTTTTTAGTCTCTTTTGCTGCCATTATTTAATCTCCTCTCCTGATTTTTTAGCGTAACGAACCAATTTGCCATTCTCACCTACGCGACGGCCAACTTTAGTTGCGCCACCTTTAACAGGATCTATTACCTGCAGGTTTGAAATATGAATACCAGCCTCTTGCTTGATAATACCACCCTGAGGATGTTTTGCATTAGGTTTGGTATGCTTGCTTACCATGTTGAGTCCCTCAACAATAGCGCGGTTTTTCTCTTTGTCAACGCTCAGTACTTTTCCAGTCTTACCCTTCTCATCACCGGCGTTTACATAAACCATATCACCTTTTTTAATATGTAATTTCTTATTCATAATACTTATATTATTATAGTACCTCCGGTGCTAAAGAAACAATTTTCATATAGTTGTCGCGCAACTCTCTGGCAACTGGACCAAAGATACGTGTTCCGCGAACCTCGCCCTGGTTATTCAACAATACACAGGCGTTTTCATCAAATCTGATATAAGAACCGTCTGCACGACGAATCTCTTTTTTAGTACGAACTACTACTGCTTTTGAAACAGAGCCTTTTTTAGCATCACCGCCAGGGATTGCACTTTTAACGGCAACAACAATCTTGTCACCAACACTTGCATAGCGACGGCGTGTACCACCTAACACACGAATACAAAGAACTTCCTTTGCACCGCTGTTATCTGCTACCAATAATCTTGATTCCTGTTGTATCATTGTTATTTAACTTTTTCTACGATTTCTACTAATCTCCAACGTTTTGTTTTGCTCAACGGACGGGTCTCCATAATTCTTACAGTATCACCCTCGCTACATTCATTTTTCTCATCGTGAGCAACAAATTTAGTGGTTTTATTTACGAACTTTCCGTAAATAGGGTGTTTCTCTTTAGTTTTTACAGCAACTACGACTGTTCTGTCCATCTTGTTGCTAACCACTACACCTATTCTTTCTTTACGAAGTTTTCTTTCCATGAACTATACCTTATTTGTTCTGGTTCTCAATTTGGCTCAACACGGTGAGCATTCTTGCGATATTTTTTCTTGCTTTTCTGATTTTTGAAGAATCCTCTAATGGAGAAATCGCATGATTCATCTTCATCTGATTAAGAGCAGCAACTTCTGACTCCAAGCGCTCACGCAAATCTTTTGCAGGCAACTCGCGTATTTCTGTCATTTTCATCTTTCAATTCTCCATTAAATTATTCAACATAATCTCTACGAACTACAAACTTGGTAGTTACAGGCAATTTTTGTGCACCAAGACGGAGAGCCTCTTTTGCAACCTCCATAGGAACACCCTCAAGCTCTATAAGCATTCTACCTGGAGTAACCGGAGCAACAAATCCCTCTGGAGAACCTTTACCTTTACCCATACGTACCTCAGCAGGTTTTTTAGTATAAGGTTTGTCAGGGAATATTCTGATCCAAATTTTACCCTCACGTTTCATATAACGAACTACGGCCTGACGTGCAGCCTCAATCTGTTGACCTGTTAGCCAGCAAGACTCAAGTGTTTTAATACCAAATGAGCCGAATGCCAATTGGGCACCTCTATGGGCAACACCTTTCATGCGGCCCTTCTGCTGTCTTCTAAACTTGGTTTTCTTTGGTTGTAACATTACTTTCTAAATTTGACAATAAAAATTATTGTAACTCTTTAATTTACTGATTCCCAATCACATAGCTGTAACGGAGCCATATTTATGGGGATGCAAAGATACACAAAATATTTAAAAAACAAATATTTTTTATATTTTTTATTCAATTTTCGACAAAAAAAAATGACAGCCAACGCTGCCATTTTCATTAACTTACGAGAATCAAAACTTTTTTTCCAACCACAATTTGGGCAAAAATTACATCTCAAAAAAAGACCCTACAACTCCTTTGAAATCTCTATCACCTGCCTCCACAGTCTCAGGAAATTTCCGCCCCAGAATTTGCCAAGCTCCTCAGGGGTATATCCTCTTCTGAGCATTTCAATTGTTACCTCCTTCATCTTTGAGCAATCTTCGAGCCCAACAACACCGCCTCCTCCATCAAAATCGGTTCCTATTCCAATATGATCGGGCCCCACAACACTCCTGATATGGTCTATATGATCTACCAGATGCTTCACCGTAACATCCTTTTTGGGAAGTGTAGACAAAAAGAAACGGCCTGTTGCACATTGTATTACGCCACCCTTGTCTGCTATGGCCCTCAACTCTTTATCTGTAAGGTTACGCTTGTGGTTCTTTATCGCCCACGCTCCCGAATGGGTTGCTACAATAGGTGCCTTGCTGCACTCAAGCACATCCTCCAGTGTTGATGACGAGGCGTGGGAAACATCAATAACCATTCCTATCCTGTTCATCCTTTTTATAACCTTATAACCAAAATCCGACAAACCTCCATATCTCTCAGGCTCTTTGTCCATAGAGGCATCGCAGATACAATTGGCCAGATTGTGGCTCAAGGTGAGACACCTTACTCCCCTGCCGTAAAATTCATCCAGTCTGTCGAGCTGTTCCCCTATAGGGTATCCATTTTCAATTGCAAGCACCACAGCGCTTTTCCCCTTTGCCTTTATCTTTTCCAAATCCTCCGGAGCATAAGCAATCTCCGCCTCATCGCCATGCTCTGCAACATACTTCTTAAACAAATCCAACTCTGTTGAACAGAGAGTATACGCAGAATCCAAAGAGCGTTTGTCCAACGCTTTCTGTCCGAGGTAAATTGCAAACAGAGAGGCATCCAGACCACCCTTCTTCATCTTGTCGAAAGTTACCTGCCCCTTCAGCACTATATATCCGTTACCGCCCTGCGATTTTCTCTTCAGACGCTCAGGATGATTCAGATAAAGCGCCGCATCATTATGAGTATCAATGGATATATATCTTTTATGAATAGAATCCGCAACCGCCGCACATTCGGCATCTGTCAGTTTTTCCCTATTTTCCGCCTTGGTCCAGGCCTCAACAGAACAGGCATTCTGGGCAGAGAGAACTCCCCCACAAAATGTCGCAAAAAGGAGAATAAAAAGGGCTCTTTTCATCATCTGGAACATTTATCTCTTTTTAATCCACCAACCCATTTTCTTTGCCAGGAATATCAGCAATAGAGAGAGTACCAGACATCCGAGCATCAGCCATGCTCCATATCCCATAACAAAACAGATAGGCACAAATGTTATAAGAAGAATCTCCACAGGAGCAATCGGAAGATATGCAAGCGCATAATCATCCATAGCCTTGCTCAACAATTTAGGGTCTACAATTCTGATAAGGGCGATACCCATAGCCATTGTTCCTGTCCACCAGCCCCAAGCAAAGATTGTACGCTCAAACCAGTATGTCTTTGACAATCTTCTTCCAAAATAGAATGTTATGCTGGCAGTCATAGTCACACCAAAAATTATCAGCACAACAAGCGGCAATGCATACTCCACTACAACTCCAAGCTTGATTGAAGCCACTCCGCACGCAACAAGCAAATCTGTAAAGAAACTGCTCAGACGCTGTGTTGTATTGGCACATATATAATCAGAGACTCCCGTTTTGTCGGCAGCTTTCTTAAACAGCAGACCCACGATAAAGGCACAGCTGAATACAGGCAATTCAAGTTTTGGATAATACATCTTCACACCTTGGCTTATCATATAACCCGCAAATGCAACAACAAATATAAATGCCATCTGCAAAGTAAGGGATTCGATTGATATTGAAGAGGTTGTGGCTGTTCCCACAGAATCCCTCTTATCCTTTGGAAGCAATCCGCTTCTCAATTCATCAGGCAAATCATTAAAGTCTGCAATAAAGGCAGTCTGTTTGTTTTTTGCCGCCCATTTTATAAATATGAGACCTCCGATAATGGCACATACCACACCAACGGTAGCAGTTGTCATACCCAAACTTAGGGCATCATCCCAACCAAGTCCCTCATACGCCGCACCTATGGCAGCAGCAGTACCATGACCGCCATAAAAACCGGTAGAGAGCATAACACCAAATGAATCATTGATATCAGGCCAGATCAATTTCAATATAAACAGGCCGAACAGACCGGCCAATGCCCACTGCATCAACATTCCGAGCTGGGCAAATACCCACATAGGGCCAACCCTGTCGGATACCTCTTTCATCGAAACCTTTGGAGAAGAGAGCGGCAATGCACCAAATACGAGCGCAATAAGAACTGCCGCATATGTGCCCAGATTATTTGAAAAAGGGAGCCAGCCGAGGCCGTTCGGGCCCATTGCAAGTCCCAGCAATCCGGCAATCAGACTTGGTGGTATAAAGAGTTTTTGAATCAATTTGACCTTAACACGAATAACCTTTCCCACAAGCAAAAGGGCGAATATCAGACCCAAATCTACAAAAAGACTCCATGGTGTAAATACAGAAGTGTCAAACATATTTTTAAGTTTAGATGTTAATAACGGTTAAAGTTAATATATTTGGCGCAAATTTTGTCGAAAAAAAATCAAAATGTATAAAAGAATCCTCTACATACTCATATTATTATGGTCTGTTCCCCCCTTTTTGGGGCAGGATTGCACTCTTTTTGCCCAAAAGAAAAGAGGAGAGCTTATAGGATATATTGTACAGGATAATGGAGATACTCTTTATGCCGACAAAATAGCACCCCTGTATGTATTCAACAGACCCGACAGCTGGAAAAAAAGCAAACAGTGGAGGGAATATTACAAAACAGTATACAATTTCAAGAAAACATACCCCTACGCACTTATCGCCAAAGAGATAACCAGAGATGCCGACAGCACGCTGGCCCACTCGAATTTTACAAAGAAGCAGCGCGAGAAGTATCTGAGAGCCTATGAGAAAAAGCTGTTCAAAGAGTTTGAAAAACCTCTCAGAGGCATGACAATTTCACAGGGCAAGCTGCTGCTCAAACTGCTTGACCGCGAATTGGGACAAACATCCTTTTATGTGATAAAGAATTACAGAGGCGGAGCTGCCGCCGGTTTCTGGCAGGGAATTGCCAAACTGTTCGGTTCTGACCTCAAAAAGCCTTACGACAAATTCGGAGAGGACAAGGTTGTGGAGGAGCTCGTCAGGATGTACCACGACGGGGTCTTTGACTACCTCTACTACTCAATGTTCCTCAAATAGCACTCTCCTTCCAGACACCCTTTCTGAGGCACTCCCCGTCAAATACGAGATAATCATAATGGTGTATCCACTCGCCCATAATGAAGAGTTCCCCACCATTCTCCAGATTATAGCTTGTATTATAATGGTAATGGCCGAATATGAAATAATCCGCCCTCTTGTCGGGACAACTGCTTTGGAAATTCTCTGCAAATTTGACAACAGGCTCATCTTTTCCCCTGAAATGAAACTCATCCTCCTTTGCCAGACGGTTATGCCTGCTCCATGAATATCCGAGTCCGAATGCCCATCTCGGATGCAAGGCGCTGAACATCATTTGGGCAAATTTATTGGTAAACAGCCATTTGAGCAGCTTGTATCCGGTATCATCCTTATCAAGTCCGTCGCCATGGCCTATGCAGAAGCGTTTTCCGGCCAATTCAAACACAGCAGGCTGCTTGCGCTCCATTACAAAGCCAAGCTTCTCTTCAAAGTAATTATATGTCCAGATGTCATGGTTGCCATTAAAGAAATGAATCTCAACACCTCTGTCGGCCAGTGAGGCAAGAGCTCCCAAAACCCGCGTAAAACGGTTTGGAATCACATATTTGTATTCATACCAGAAATCAAATATATCTCCCAATAAAAAGAGCTTCTCTGTTTCAGACGGAAGGGAGTTCAGAAATGAAGCGAACCTGCGCTCCCGCTCTTCGGGATTCTTGTAATCGAGTCCCAAATGCACATCCGACACAAAATAATACAAAGCTCTCTTCTCCATCGGGTTATAATATAATTAAATAATGGTACTTATAATGCAGATTGCTCCCACAACGGCACAATAGAGTGCAAAACCCCATAATTTTGCCTTTCTCACAAGGCCGATCATAAGTTTGCAGGCAAACAGACCTGAGAGGAATGCAGCCACAAAGCCCAGACACAACGGAAGTGTGCCTATTCCGGATGCCGACTGTCCGAACTCTCCTCCCACAAATTCAAGAAAGGCCTCTCCCAAAATTGGAACCAGCACCATAAGGAATGAGAATTTTGCCACTTCAGATTTTCTGATTCCCAACATCAATCCGGTTGATATTGTTGAACCTGAACGTGAAAGGCCAGGCAACACTGCACACGCCTGTGCCAATCCTATAATGAAGGCCTCTTTATATCCAACAGATTTGCCGGCCTCCTCTGCAGGAATATTTTTATCTGCAGCCTTTGCCATCTGTTTCTGGCTCATCATTTCACTGAGAGTCAGCAACACAGCTGTTACCACCAGCATCAGTCCCACAATTGCCAGACCGCTTCCAAATATCCCCTCTACAAAATCTTTAAAAAAGACTCCGACAACAAATATCGGAATCATTGAGACTCCTATCTTGAAGAGATAATCTTTTTGCGGATTCATCTTGAGATTGAAAAATCCCTTTATCAGATCCCATATTTCATTTCTGAAAGCGACTATCGTACTCAAGACCGTTGCCGCATGCACTGCCACCTCAAAACTCAAGTTAGAGGCCTCTATTCCAAACAGACTTTTGCAAATTGTAAGATGACCGCTGCTGCTTACAGGCAAAAACTCTGTCAGGCCCTGCACCAGACCCAATAATATTGCTTCTATTTCCGACATATCCTATTTGTTACCTTTACCTCTATACATTATTGCCACTATTTCGAGAACCATTCCTGCCAATATCACTATAGGAGCCAATACAGTTCTCCTGAAACTGAACATCTCATTATTGAACTCCTGAGGATTGTCGGAACCGCCTCCTGCCATAAGCACATAACCTAACAGCATAACTGCGAATCCTGCAATGATATAAACCACATTCTTCCTGGGAATCGCAAACGCCTTCTCATCCACTTCATTTTTTTTGTTTTCTGAATTTATCTTTTTCATACTTCTGACATTATCTGATTAATATGATACTATCGGATTAATAATACAATTCATCATTGGTCAATGACACCAGCCTGTTCACCACAAAATATGTGCATATCAGGCATATCAATATTCCCAATACTATAATTCCCGACAATACTGCCAATAAAAGTTCCGGCTGGAAAACATTGAACAGCTGGGCAAACTGCTCTTTCACAACAAACAGCACACCAATGAGGATCAGAACGGCAATAAGAGCCGAAATCAGCCCCTGGAATATAGCCCTGAGCAGAAACGGAGCCCTTATGAAGGCACGTGTCGCCCCAACAAGGCGCATTGTGTATATCGAGAATCTTTTTGAATAGACATTCAGCCTTACCGTATTGTTTATCAATACAAACGAAACAAAGAGCAACAATGCTATGAATATCATGAGCACAAATCCTATCCGCTCGATATTGTCATTGATTGCCTCAACAAGAGTATTCTGGTAGAGCACTTCATCAACCTGCGGCATCGAACAGATCTGCTGCCTGAAATGCTCAATGCTGTCGGGTTCAAAATAATCGGCATTAAGCTGCACATCTATTGAAATTGGAATCGGATTCGTTTCAAAAATCTTCAGAAAATCTTCACCGAGCAGCTCCTTCATCTGCCGTGTCCCCTGCTCCTGAGAGATATACTCCGTAGATTTTACCGAAGCGAGCAGAGCTATCGACCTCTCTATTTTATGGGCATCCGACTCGGCCACATCCCCATTCAGAATTACAGAAATGGTTACATTCTCCTTGAAATAATCCGATACCGACTTTGCATTTATGGCCAGCACCGCAAACAGCCCCACCAGAAACAGCACCATGCTGATACTGATGATAGACGACAGGTAAGAGTGTACTAACCTCTTGGCAATTATATTTTTCTCTTTTTTACCCATATCAATTAACCCTCAAAGATATATAAAAATTACATATCATTTTTCTTTATTTTTTTATTATCTTTGCATGGCTAAATTTTATCTTATGAAAGAACCTAAAAGAATATTATTCGTCAATTCGGAGATTTTACCGTATATCCCGGAGACAACAGCCTCTACAGTAGGAAGATACCTGCCTCAAGGAGTTCAGGAAAACGGAAAAGAGATTCGTTCGTTCATGCCCCGTTACGGATGTATAAATGAAAGACGCAACCAATTGCACGAAGTAATACGTCTTTCCGGTATGAATATTATAGTAAATGATATCGACAGGCCTCTTATCATAAAAGTAGCATCAATACCATCTGCACGCATGCAGGTCTATTTTATCGACAACGATGATTACTTCCAGAGAAAATTCGTCTTCAATGATGCCGATGGCAATTTCTTTGAAGACAATGATGAGAGGGCCATCTTTTTTGCAAGAGGAGTTCTGGAAACAGTAAAGAAATTGAGATGGAAGCCCGATATCATCCATTGTCAGGGTTGGATTTCACACATTCTGCCGCTATATCTCAAAAAAGTATATAAGGATGACCCTATTTTTACCGACAGCAAACTGATTCTGTCGCTGTATGACGAGGCGGATTCCTTCACCTTTGATGAGAATATGAAATCTAAAATCATACTTCCGGGTATCAAAAACAAAGACCTGGATATACTGTCCCCTGCCAATGGCATAAATCTTGCTAAGTTGGCTATTCAGAATGCAGACGGAATCATTATGGGATGCCAGAACCTCAACAGCGAGCTTGTATCGTTCATTGAGTCTTCAAAACTTCCTGTATTGCCATTTGTCGAGATAAGCACTTCCAATTCTGAATATATTAAAGAGTATAACCAGTTTTACGACACAATTTTAGGAAATAATGCAATTTAAGGATACACTCCGCGCGCTTACACTAACAGCTCTCTCTTGTCTGTTGGTTTTTTCATGTATTACTATGGACAAAACCGTAGGTTCCGACTATGTTCCGGATGACCACAAGTTGAAAGTCCACCAGGTTTCACTCCCATTGCCGGTTACCCTAAAGCAGACAGACAGCATTCAGGGTATAACATCCACTTATGCAACAATAGGAGCATTCAGGACTAAAGAGCTTGGCGTAGCCGAATTTGGCGTAGCCGGCAACATTGCACCAACAAGCACAACACTCGATTTGGGCAAAGATCCTGTAATTGTATCAACATATCTGACATTGCCATTGGCAGCAGTTTCTACACAGGGTTCACTCACAAGATCATCCATCATACTGGATCCGTCGCAAGAGGGAATTACCCAGAATTTCAATGTATACCGTCTCTCAAAACATATTGATACAACCTATCTCTTCTCCAACTCGATTACAGAGGAGGATTACAACCCTGCACCGCTGAATATAAGCGCAGCAACATATTTTGGAGGAGACTCCATAAAAATATATCTCAACAATGCGCTTGGCGCAGAAATTCTCAAAGCCTCAGACAGCGACCTCGATTCATTGGATCTGTTCTCAAAAAAATTCCCAGGAATGTATGTCACATGTAATGCGCCTGCAGGAGAAATGGAGGGTGGCAGATTGAATCTGTTTGATGCTTCGTCGTGCCGTCTCTATTTGAAATATAATTTCCAACCAACTTGGGACGAAGGCCTTGCAAGAAAAGATACCACTGTAGGCTTTGCTTTCGGATATGGATATCTGCTCAATGTCTCAAAATACAGTTCCGACAAGCTGGAAACCAATGAGCAGCTCGAGGAGCTTCCTATTGAGGGTATAGGCGGAATTGCCCCTTATGTAGATGTCAAAGATTTGAAATCGGTGATAAGCGGTTGGATAAGCCTTAACAATTATGATCCGTCGAAAATACTCATAGCAAAGGCAACACTCGTATTTCCGTTTGAACTTCCAGAAAATCTGGATATAGTACCATATACCTACCCTTCGCAACTGTTCCCTACCAACCGTAAATATGTGAATGACACAACCAAAGTGAAGTACTACTACCCAATGGAAGATTACAATAGTACCGACAATCCTCTTGGAGTAATGAACAGATCTTTGATGCACTACAGTTGCGACATGTCGGATACAATGCAGGAGATTGTAAACAAACCGGAATCCGAACTCGACAGCACATACAGTTTCTGGCTCTATCCGCTGATGATGGAGACCGACAGTTACTACGGCACTACATCGTACTACATAAACAACTACAGTTACTTCAACGCAAAAATTAATGGGCCTAAACACGAAAGGCACCCTGAACTGCAGCTTGTCTATACAATAGTTGAATAAAGGGGATGACTAATAAGGTCGTCTCCTTTTTCTTTATATACGACAACGCGATGGTAGGGATAAGTTTGGCTTGGTTCCGTCGGAACAAGTTCCGACTCCATCCCTCCCACTCCTTCGGAGCGGGCACCTCCTCCCGTTCACGAGGCCACGGGCGGTCACACCGTCCACCATGAACCTGTATCTGTAGACACCGTCTGTAAGACCAGCCATTCTTCCTTTCCATACACCGTTCTCCTCCTTGCGGAAAACTGCCGGTTTGTCCCACGGAAGATCACCCATAACCGCAACCTTTTCCGCCTGCGGAGCATAGATCTGGAAGACAACATCGTTGTTTGGAAGAATTACTGTCGAACGAAGAGTATCATTCGGAGTAGGCTGTCGGGACCATCCCTGCGCTTCGGCAACTGATGCGAGCATAAGCATCGCACAAAGGGTAGAAAGTAACTTTTTCATAGAAAACAAAATATAGTTGAGACAAATTTAACTTAAAAAGACAGTATAGGCGTTATTTGTCCGTTCAATATTGTTTTCTATTTGTTCATGTCAACCTTCGAGTTCCTCCATACCGGCTTCAGAAGGCAGAGGTTTCTTGGAATTCTTCGGTACACCGTAGCTGATAAGCCTGTTTGCAGCGCCGACTATGCTCTGCCCTCTCTCGCGAAGCTTCTTATCGCATACATCATAATATCTGAGTGCATCTTCGAGCTTTTCACCCATCTTCGCATGTGCTGTGCAGAAGTCTGACACACGCGAAAGCATCATTTCCGCTGCAGCTATTATCTGCTGCTGGTTTGCCACCTGCTCATGACTCTTCCATGCAATGTTTATCATACGCAGGAAAGGCATCATCG
This sequence comes from Candidatus Egerieisoma sp., assembly GCA_045588775.1. Lineage (GTDB taxonomy): Bacteria > Bacteroidota > Bacteroidia > Bacteroidales > UBA932 > Egerieousia. Next base: position 12,433 of record JAZNEW010000060.1, read on the forward strand.
TTTCTTCGGTGGTAATCAGTACACACTGCT
>JAZNEW010000061.1:0-98249 GCA_045588775.1 Candidatus Egerieisoma sp.
GGTATGGTAGACTTGATAAAAAAAAGAAATAATTTATATATCGGTTTTATTACATTGAGTCTGTCCCTTCTAGTAGGTTGTAGTGGCAATGTCTCAAATTATAAAAATAGTAGAACATATTCTTTAGAGGAGGCTATGCAGAATTGTGAGGATATCTGTTTGAGTGAGTATGCTTCAGATATAGCATATATTCCTTTAGAGACAACAGATGAATCAATTATTGGATTAGCGCCCAAGTTTAGAACTGGAGAGAGTAATTATTACGTATATAGTTCGACATACATAACTATATTTGATTCAAATGGTAAATTCATAAATATTGTAGATAACCACGGCAGAGGTCCTATGGAGTATATGATTATTAGGGATTATGTGGTAAAAAAAGATAATGAACTATGTGTGTTAAGCGATTCCAAAGTACTTAATTATTCCATTGATGGAAAATGTAATGGATGTGTTAATCTTGATACTATGGGATTTTCAATAGTCAATTCATCTGCATATGTAAAGGATGGTACAGTTGCGGTGCTTGCATCTTCTATTGATGCAGAGGAAAATGAAATATTGAGCTTGCATATTGTTGATTCGCTATTGAATGTAACAAAAATAGGAGAGATGGGCTCCAAATCTAAATATAAATTTGGAGTGGGTGGTACTATGACAACTCAAGGTAAAGTTTATTCCCACAAAGAATGTTTGAGATATTTAAAGCCTACTGGGGATACGCTTTATGTTTATGATGAAAATCATAACAGTAAATTCAGTTATGTATTTGATTATGGAAAATACAATCCTGATGAAGTATTAGTGAGCAATCCTGTAGGAGTGCGCATTAATGATGTGTTTGAAACAGATGCCTTTTTGCAGTTGACATTAATGGGAAATAAAAATTCGTTGAAGGAAATTTACAAGAATGGGAATAATGATAAATTACTCTCAGCCGGATGTATTATTTTGGATAAGCAGAGCAATAAATTTAAGGCAATGCCATATAACTATACATACAGCACACACGGTTTTGTAAATGATATAGATGGTGGAATGCCTTTCAGTCCTAACTATAGTACGGGGAACAAGATGTACCAGATGATAAGTGCAGAAAAATTTATGCAATATGCTCAAATTGGTACATCTGAAAAAATGAAAGAGGTTGCGGCAACCCTCACAGAGGAGAGCAATCCGGTGCTTGTGGTGGCTACGCTGAAATAGCATGTATTTATTAACCTTAAAAAATATTGATATTATGAAAAAATTACCTTTTAGTAAGATGTTGTTTCTTACATTAATTGCATTTTTTACATTAAATACGTTGAATGCAACCTCTTCATCAATCAAAGGTTTGAATTATGATATGTCTGGGGATGACAATGGTCAAACATATACGGCATTATTAAGATGTGGAGTGTGTAAACAAGCGAATTTAGTGAAATATTGTGGTTATTACATGAGTTCGGATAATACTTATTTTTATGTCTCATACATATCTTGCCCAACTTGTGGTTCTGATACAAATATAGAAAAAGTATACCATATATCGGCGTTAGATATAAATAGGATAGAAATCATTAACTAATGAAGCAATGAGTAGAATCAGTAAGTATATATTTGTATTATGTATATTTGCCGTGGTCTCCTGCAGATCAAATGTAACAAGTGTTGATGATACTTGCTATAATATTAGGGAAGCCCTTGACAATTGTGCAGATGTACCTTTGAGCAGGTATGTTTCGGATATAGAGTATATACCGTTGGAAACAAATGAAAAATCATCATTGATGTTTGTGTTTGACATAAACACGGATGGAAAGTATTTGTATGTCTACAATGGCTCGAATCCACATTATGTATTGGTATTTGATCAGAACGGCAAATATATTTCGCAGATAAACAGAAGCGGACGTGGGCCTGGAGAGTATTTGGGCCCATCTGACTTCTGTCTTGAAAGTGATCTTGCCGAGCAGTATGCTTGTCTGTTTGATGATTTTAGAATACTTGTATATGAAGATGATGGAAAATGTGTAAGAGAATTGGATATCAAGGAGGTTCTCAATGCGAATGTAGATCTGAACAAGTCAAATTATGCGAAAATTTTTAGAGGCGTTTACCTTAATGAAGGCAGGTATGCTGTTTTAAGTACGAGCAACTTCCGTTGGAGGGAGAAAGGTAAGCCTATTGCATCAGCGAGGCTGCTTGTAGTTGATACATTATGCAATATATTAAAGGACGAGGATTTGGGATATGGATTTAGTGATAATTATGGTTTTTTCATTCATTCATATAAAGGGAATTTAAGGCTGTCTAAAGGATTCCCTGCCGATACAATAGTATTCTATGATAATAATTTGAAAGAATCGTCACAAATCACCTTTGATTATAGCAATTCAGATGGAGTTCATGATGAATTCATAACAGGAATTGAGCATAGGTGGAATATTGAGTCAGACAGTTTTATGTGGTTCTGTCTACAGGGGCGTTTGAATGCCATGCCAAAAGTATTCAGTCAAGGATGGCGCACAGATGGATGGCACAAAGATCGTGTAACTTGCTATCTGGTTTTGGATAAAGCAAGCAATAAGATGTGCGCTTTGCCATATAATTATGAATTCAAGGCTTATGGTTTCAAAAATGACATTGATGGTGGTGCCCCGTTTCAGCCTTTACGCGTTGTGGGTAATAAAATGTATCAGGCTGTTGATGCCTTAAAATTTATTGAGTATGCCCAAAAGAGCAGTTCTCCAAAAATGAAAGAGGTTGCTGCCACCCTCACAGAGGAGAGCAATCATGTGCTTGTGGTGGCTACGCTGAAATAAGAGCTGATGGCCCATTAACTTGGAAAGATCAGATAGGATATATAGGATAGTGGAATGTAAAAAGGCGTATGTGTCGTTTTCTTTTTGACAGCATACGCCTTTTATATTAAAAATTCCGGGACTCTTCTCAAAGAGTTGGCCCCAATAGGGGTTGATGCCATGTTCTGTTTTACTCAACAGGGAGGGCCTGCATTGCGGCATCTATTCTGCGGAGGGTCTCCTCCTTGCCGATCATAAATACGATATCTGCAATGCCGAGTCCTTTTGCCTCGCCTACAAAGAACAGACGCAGAGTATTCATTACAGCGCCCATTTTCCATTCGTTATCTTTTACATAGCCGGTGAGATACTCCTCAATTTGCGGAACCGCCATTGCAGCATCCATAGCCTCTATGTGGGCATACATCTTCTGTAGGATTGCTTTGGTATCGGCGTTCCAGAATTTCTTCACATCTTTCTCCGCATACTCGGTAGGGGCAACAAAGAAGTAGCTGCAAATATCCCAGAAGTCTGCTACAAAGTGTGCTCTCTCTTTAATCAGTGCGCAAAGAGCCTCCACATAGCCGAATGAGAATTTTTTATTCTCAAAAGAGGCCTCGACAGCACTCTCTTCTTTCTCAACTGTTATCCCTTTTTCTGCAAGAATTACGGAGAATTGTTCGGCCAATTGGGCGGCTGTCTGTTTGCGCAGATACTCCTGATTGAACCATTTTGCTTTATCGGGGTTGAATTTTGCTCCGGATTTTACAACTCGCTCCAATGAGAAGATCTCAATCAGCTCTTCCAGAGTGAAGAGTTCCTGTTCTGTACCCGGATTCCATCCCAACAGTGCAAGCATATTTACAAAGGCCTCAGGATAGTAGCCATCCTCTCTGTATCCGCGTGATACTTCACCCTCTGAATTTACCCATTTCAATGGGAATACCGGGAAACCAAGACGGTCTCCGTCGCGTTTGCTGAGTTTGCCCTTTCCGTCGGGTTTCAGAAGAAGAGAGAGATGGGCAAAACGGGGTTGTGTCTCTTGCCATCCGAAAGCTTCATAAAGCAGGTAATGGAGTGGAAGTGATGGCAGCCACTCCTCACCGCGGATAACCTCCGTAATCTCCATCAGGTGGTCATCTACAATGTTTGCAAGGTGGTATGTTGGAAGCTCGTCAGCAGCTTTCCAAAGTACTTTATCATCCAGAGTATTTGTGTTCATTTCTATATGGCCGCGGATAAGATCGTCCATTTTTACAACCCTGTTCTCCGGATTTTTGAAACGTACAGTCCAGTTGTTTGTAGTCTTCAGAAGATTCTCAACCTCTTCTGCAGGAAGTGTCAGAGAGTTCTTCAGCTCCATTCTGGTAATATAGTTATATGTGAATGTGCTCTTGTTGGCCTCTGCCTCTTTCCTTTTTGCATCAAGTTCCTCTGCAGAGTCAAAGGCATAGTAAGCATATCCGTTCTCTACAAGCTGCTCAGCGTATGCTCTGTAGATGGGTTTGCGCTGAGATTGTCTGTATGGGGCATGAGGATGTTGTTCTGATGGTGTATCAACAACATTGCCTTGAGCATCCACACCCTCATCGGGGTAGATTCCACACCATTTGAGAGATTCAATGATGTACTTCTCTGCTCCTGGAACAAAACGCTGCGAATCGGTATCTTCTATTCTTAAAATAAAATCACCGCCTGCCTGTTTGGCATAGAGATAATTGTATAAAGCGGTCCTTACGCCACCCATGTGGAGCGGCCCTGTAGGGCTTGGGGCAAATCTTACACGTCTTTTTCTCTCACTCATAATATTTTGTCTGTTTCTGTTTAAAATTCCATTAAAACTTGTATACTTGATCTGCTCAAAATAATTTGAACACTCTCTTAATCTTGTGTCTGATGCAGGTATGCGTTGTCGCTGTTCAAATGGTGGCCTCCATTTATCTGCTCAACTTTCATATTGCCGCTCTCCTGTTCTACATGGGCCAGTTGCTCCTGAAGTCTCTGGTTGCGTCTCATGTAGGCAGGCTGGTCCTCCAATTTTACAATATCATCACCGGCTTCGAGAATCAGAGCAGGTTTGCCGCTTCTCTTTACATAAGGTTGGATTACAATGCTCTGTTCCTTTTCTGGAGCCACTTCTGCAGGTACTTCTTGAGCGTATGCACCCTCTTCAGGTTCATTTCTCAAATTGTTATTGGCGCTATGCTCCTCTGCAACAGGCATATTGTTTATCACTATGCGCGAAGTTGTTGCAGGAATATCATCTGTGCCATAAATTCCGCTGCTGCCAAGTACAATCCTGTTTGCATTTTCATCATCTTCCAGTCCTATTTGAGGCAGATTGCTGACATTGAAGCCTGTTGCTACAACGGTAACACTTATTTTGTCGCCCATGTTTTCGTCTATGACAACGCCACGTTTGAATGCAGAGGCATTGCCTGTGAAATTGTTCACATACTCCATAATCTGGGCAAGTTCCGACATGGTAGGGCCCTGTTTTTTACTTGATGTGATATTGACAAGAACACCTTTGGCAGTGTTGAGGTCGCAGTCGTTCAACAGCGGTGATTCAAAGGCCATTTCAACAGCTTTGGAGGCTCTGTCGGGACCGGAAGCTGTTCCTGTTCCCATAATTGCCATGCCGCTGTTTTTCATTACCATCTTCACGTCGGCAAAGTCTACATTGATAAAACCCGGGCGGGTGATGATCTCTGCAATACTCTTTACCGCATTGCTCAATACCTCATCGGCTTTTGGAAAGGCATCATATATATTGAGGTCTCCAAAGACCTGATATAATTTCTGGTTGTCGATAATAAGGAGGCTGTCTACATGCTTTTTCAACTCCCTGATACCGATAATGGCCCTTTTCACAAACTCTTTTCCCTCATCCCTGAAAGGAAGTGTAACAATACCAACTGTAAGTTTGCCCAACTCTTTGGCAACTTGGGCAATTACCGGTGCAGCTCCTGTTCCGGTACCACCGCCCATTCCGGCAGTGATGAATACCATTTCAGAAGAGTCTGAGAGGGCTTTCTTGATCTTTTCGATGCTCTCGGTAGCGGCACGCCGTCCGTTTTCGGGGTTACATCCTGCTCCCAGGCCTTTGTTGCCCAATTTGATTTTTTCGGGAACTTCGCTTGTCTCCAATGATTGTTTGTCGGTGTTGCAGATAAGGAATTCCACATCATGAATCTTCTGCCTGAACATCTCTGTTACGGCATTGCATCCGCCACCGCCAACACCAATGACCTTTATTATCGATTTGCTGGCTTTCCAGTCTTCTGGAATAGGTATTATATTGTCATTGAATGATATATCCATGATTATGCCTGATTGTCGGGATTAAACATTTTGTCTGTATTGAAAGAACCTTTGATTCTTTTCCAGAAAGACTCTTTTGGGGCTTTTGGCTTCTCCACTTCAGAAGTCTCGGCCTCTACAGTTACAGTCTCTTCCTCTTGTTGAGGTTCTTTACTTCCTGCAAAGATATCATATTCTATAGGAGTTGCGGTATTATACACAGTCTTTTCTTTTGACATCTTTTCAAAACCTTTAAGCACAAGGCCTACGGCTGTTGCCTGAGCAGGTGAGAAGACCTCGCTTAGAGAATCCGAAGCGATGCTCTCATCGGGGTAGGCAACGCGTGCTTCAAGACCTGTAACGGCACTCGCCAGCTGGCATATATTGAGCATCTGGGAGCTGCCACCTGTAATTACAAGACCTGCCTGCAGGGCATTTTTGAAGCCTGATTTCTCGATTTCATAATCAACCGCTTCAAAGATTTCAGCCATGCGCGCCTCAATGATGCCTGCCAGTACGCTGAATGCGATCTCTTTGCTCTCTCTGCCACCTATTCCGGGTATTACTATGCTCTTTTTTGGGGCATAGGCACTCACGCAAGAACCATGTTGTATTTTAAGTTGTTCGGCATGTTTTGAAGAGATACCGCAGCCCTTACGTATATCTTCGGTAACAGAATTGCCGCCAAAAGGTATAACGGCAGCATGCCTTATGATATTGTCCTGAATTATGAGCAGATCTGATGTGCCGCCTCCAATATCCAGCATTGCCACACCAACCTCGCTTTCATCGTCCGACAGCACAGCCTTTGCAGATGCCAGCGGCTCGAGTATGAGCTCCTTCAGTTTCAGTCCGGCCCTGTTGATGACATTGTTGCAGAATTGGGCAGAATTGCTCTTGCCTATAAAGAGCTTGAAATTTGCATTGATCTGCTGGCCTATCATGCCCACAGGCTCTGTAATGCCCATAAAATCATCAATGTTGTAAGATTGTGGGATTACATGCAACACCTTCTCGCCATTCTGGACAAATGTTCCGTACATGTCGGAAGTGATAGAGTCTATCTCCTCTTGAGTGATAAGCTCTTCCGGCTGTTTGCGTGTTGTCTGGCTTGCATTTGTGGCGCAACGGATATTCTGGCCTGCTATACCTACAAACACTTCATTTATTTTGTGCCCTATGGCATTCTCAACCTCCTGGACAACGGGAAGCATTGAGTCGAGAACGTGCTGGATGTTGATCACTTCTCCTCTTAATACTCCCTTTGAAGGGGCTTGACTGTGGGCAATAATTTTAATACCGGCCGGAGTCTTTTCTCCTACTGCACAAACTACTTTTGTAGTTCCTAAATCGATGGCTGCTATCAGGTGTCTCATAATTATATGGTTTTTGCTTTATTTTTCTTGTTCAGTTTGCAGACTATCTGGTCTTTATATTTTAAATTGACGGTTGAATATTTTGTCCAACCTTCGTGCGGAGCTATATTTTTGTAGAATGCCAGCAATTTGGCAAACTTCTCTTCTATATTGTTGAGATCTCCAAAAATTATCTCCAGACTGCCTACTTTAGGGCATAATATCACATCTTTATTCTGTGTGATATATATCTGTTCGATCATTGCATCCCAAAACTGGTTGTTGTCGAGGAAAAGGCCAAAAGCTACAAGTTTTTCGAGCCATTGAGAATCTTCCTCCCCAACTTTTCCTCTGTGTGCCTGGTCAAGATCAAGCGGCAGATGTCCGGTAACTATCGGAACATACGACGAAAAACTTTCCACAACCGGAAAGATATATCCTGTTTCATCCACATAAAAGCCTCCGCTTTGAGTGTGGATTCTCAAAATGGGTCTTCGCTGTGTTATATCTATGGCCAGAACTCCATTTCGTGTGATGCTGGCCTGTGACTTCTTTATTGCACTTCTGTTGTTAAGAAGCAGCTCTATATTGGCAAGATTTATCTGTTCAACCTTTTGGCCGATAGGTTCTCCTATAAATCCTTCAACAATATCAATAACCTCAGTTTTGCTTACAAACCTGTTTTGGGCACTGTCGAGCAGAGTTACTTTAATTGTCCTGCATACCTCTTTATCTTTGGACTGGCTCCTGAGCCTTGAGGCAAAAAAGAAGTAACATCCCAGTGCAGCTACCAGGAATCCCAATCCAATGTATGTCAGAACTCTTTGAAACATCACTATTACTTATTTACCTTATTTTTTCAACAACATCTCTTTTATTGGACCAATGAGCCTGTCGATGTCTCCTGCTCCGAATGTTACAAGTATGTCGATATCATCTTTTTTCTGCAGGAACTCCATAAGCTCCTCTTTCCTGATTTGCACCTTATCCTCAAGAGAGACCTTGTCAAAGATTATGCTTGAGGTAACCCCCTCGATAGGCAGCTCTCTTGCCGGATATATATCCAGAAGAACAAGTTGGTCCAGCATACTCAGACTCTCTGCAAACTCATCTGCAAAATCACGGGTGCGGGTATACAGATGGGGTTGGAAAATACCGCATATCTTCCTGCCCGGAAAGATGTTGCGGATAGAGCTTATTGCCGATGACAATTCTTTCGGATGGTGTGCATAATCATCGATATAAGCAACCTGAGGAGTGTTTACATGTATATCCATTCTCCTTTCCACTCCAGAAAAACAAGCCAGTGCCTCTTTTACCTTTTCAGGCGATACTCCACCTAACAGCGCCGAAGCTGAAGCTGCCACTGCATTTTCTGCATTAAGCCAGCCAGGAACTCCCATAACACAATTTTCGATAACCCCTGCCTCCATACATTTTTGTGAGCCTGTAACTGTAAATTGAGGATAGTGGAGGTTGAATTTGAAATATCCGCCTTGCAGAATCTCAATATCGGAAGGGTAGAAGTCGGCCTGCTCTGTAAAGGAGTAGGTGAGAACTTTTGCCTTTACATTATCAAGGGAGAGTGTTATGCCCTTTTTCATAATAAGGTATCCCGACTCTTTGATCTGGCCTGCAAACTCGGCAAAAGCCTCCCGTATTGTATCGGTGTTTCCATATATGTCCAGATGGTCTGCATCTGTTGATGTTATTGCCGCGATATCGGGGTAGAGCTGGAGGAATGATCTGTCGAATTCATCTGCTTCTGCAACTATTACCTGATTTTTGCTCAACAGCAGATTGGTGTGGTAATTTTTAGAAATGCCACCCAAAAAGGCAGAACATCCGAGTCCGGAATATGTATAAATATGGGCAAGCAGAGTACTTGTTGTGGTCTTTCCGTGTGTGCCTGCAATTGCAAGACATTGTTGAGCAGAGGCAATTTCGCCCAGTGCAAGAGAGCGCTTGATGGTTCTGTAACCATTCTCCATTACATAAACCAGCTCTCCCATATCCTTTGGAATAGCAGGAGTGTAGATTACGAGTGTGTTGTGGATATCTTTTGGAATGAAAGAGATATCATCGGTATAGTGAATGGCTATGCCCTCCTGCTCAAGTAATGCAGTAAGTTTGGACGGAGTTTTGTCATAGCCGCTCACATTATATCCTGCATGATTATAATATCGGGCAATGGCACTCATTCCTATACCACCTACACCTATGAAATATACATTCTTCATAATTAATTCTTTTTTACCAGTTTAATACACTCGTTGGCTATAACCTCAGCCGCATCTCTCTTTGCCAGCTGCAGTATATTCTTCTCCAGTGTGGCAATTTGCTCCGGGTTACCAATAAGCTCCTTGAGGCATGGCGACAATTTCTCCACTGCCTCTGCATCCTTAATCATAAGGGCTGCATTTTTATTGACCAGCGCCATGGCATTGTGGGTCTGGTGATCCTCTGCAACAACCGGCGAAGGAACAAATATTGTGCATTTTCCTGCAGCACACAATTCCGAAATTGTACCCGCTCCGGCCCTGCTTACAACCACATCTGCAACGGCATACGCAAGATCCATCCTCTTGATGAAATCGGAGTAGAAGAGACTCTTGCCGGTTATACCCTCCATAAACAGGTCTATTTCGTTTTTATAATATTTGCCACATTGCCAAATTACCTGGTATCCCTCCTTGCCAAACAACTCGCCGCTTGAAAGCTCCTTTTTCATGCACTCATTGAGAGTTCTGCAACCCAAACTTCCTCCAACAACAAAAATGGTCTTTTTATTGGGGTCGAGATTATAATATTTGTAGCCCTCTTCTTTCAACTGCTCTGTTGCCAAGCCTATATCTTTTCTTATAGGATTGCCTGTGAGAAGGATTTTTTCTTTTGGGAAAAATCTCTCCATTCCTTCGTATGCCACGCAGATTCGGTTCACATACTTTCCATTTTTTCTATTTACAAGGCCTGCAAATGAGTTTTGCTCCTGCAACAGGGTAGGTATTCCATTTTTTGCTGCCACATCAACAATGGCTGCGCTTGCATATCCGCCCACACCAACTACAATATCAGGTCTGAACTCTCTGATGATCTTTTTTGCCTTAATGCGGCATTTCAGATAGTCAAACAGAACTTTAATATTCGACAAACTGTATAGAGGCCTCTTCAGACCTTGTGCAGGTATACCTATAATTTTGTAACCAGCAGCAGGCACTCTCTCCATCTCCATTCTGCCTGTAGCTCCAACAAAAAGGATCTCGGCCTCGGGATCTATCTCTTTTAGGGCGTTTGCAATAGAAATTGCCGGAAAGATATGTCCTCCCGTTCCTCCTCCGCTGATTATGACCTTCAATTTATCCATGTTTGCTAAAATTATAGTTCTTATTTGAATTCTCCCGTTTTCTTGTCGATTATATCATGAAATTCAGGCTCCTCTTTTCTTATTTTTAAATCCGCCTCTTCTTCCAGAAGCCTCTGCTCTTCTAAAGCTCTCTCACGCTCCTGCTGCTCCATTTTCTCTCTGAGCAGACGCTCCTCCTCTTCGCGTTTTGCAGCATCTATGTCAATTGTACGGCTTACCGACAGGATAATTCCAAATGCACAGCTGAATATTACAAATGATGTTCCTCCCAAACTTATCAGCGGCAGAGTGTGTCCTGTAACAGGCAGGATGCCCACATTCACAAGTATGTGCAGTCCTGCTTGGGTAGAGATCATCAGTCCGAGTCCGCCGACGGTTATTGCCGTAAACTTTTTTGTACAGTTCCTAACCAGTATTATGCACCGGTAAAAGAGCCACAAATAGAGCATAAGCACAAATACGCCTCCTAAAAGACCATATTCCTCAATTATAATGGTATATATAAAGTCTGAATAAGGATGGGGCAAAACATACCGTTGTGTACTCTTGCCAGGCCCTTTTCCAAAAATATTTGCAGAGGAGATGGCGATTTTTGCCATATCTGCCTGAAATGTCTCATCGGCTTTTTTCTGTTTTTCTTCTGCTGTCAGGTCTTCTGCCAATTCTGTTTTTACAAAATATTTTTCCAGACGGCTCAATGCTGTGCTGAATCTTGGGAAAATATCTACATCAAAAAGGGCGATAAGCGCAAGGTTCATTAAAATTATTGTAGTAAGAGTGGCTGCACCAATGCCCACAGCCTTCAGCAGGTACGACCATTTTATTCCTGCAATGAAGAGGATGACAAAGCTGAGCATTCCGATGATGAGCGCAGTTGATACACTGCTCATCATAATCAATACACATACAACACCGATAGGTATTATTATCTTTGTAAAGAACTCTTTGAAACTCTTCATTTCCCACATCTCCAACGCTCTCGCCAGATAGAGGATAAGCGTGATCTTTATAAGCTCTGCCGGCTGGAAACTGATGGGGCCCAGTTCGAGCCATCTTTTTGCACCGTTTATCTCTTTGCCAATTATCGGGGTAAGCATTAATAGACAAAGAGTTACTGCAAAGATGAAATAGGTGAAATAGCGGTAAAATCCCAATGGAATCTTGTAGCAGATGTAGAGGGCGGCCAAACCCAGTAGGACAAATTTGCACTGGCTCATCAAAAATGAGAAGTTGGTAACTCCCTCTTTAAAGGCCAGTGAACTGCTGGATGAATAGATAAGGGCAATAGATATCAGGGAGAGCAGAAATACTACTATCCATATCACCTTATCGCCATGCAGCCTGTTGATTATAGGCTCGTTTGTATCTATTTTCATCCTCATTTGGGGTTATTTGTTATATTTTTAAAGTTCCCTTACTGCATCCTTGAATTGTCGGCCCCTGTCTTCATAACTTTTGAAAAGGTCAAAACTTGCGCAGGCAGGGGAGAGGAGTACGGTATCTCCCGGTTTTGCATATTTGTAGGCAAGTTGCACTGCCTCTTTTGCAGAGAGCGCATCTGCCATATTCTCAACTTTGTCGCCAAAGCATTCATGCAGCTTCTCGTTGTGTACTCCCATGCAGATAAGTGTATGTACCTTATCCTTTACAAGTTCGTACAGCGGCTCATAGTCATTTCCCTTATCTTTGCCTCCTGCAATCCACACAACAGGTGTTTTCATGCTCTCCAGCGCATACCACGAAGAGTTTACATTTGTCGCCTTTGAATCATTTATGTAGAGCACATCCTTTATTTTCAAAACCTTTTCCATGCGGTGCTCAACTCCTTTGAAGTTCATCAGGCTTTGTCGGATAAGCTCATTGTCTATATTTACAGCCTTGGCAGCAATCGCTGCCGCCATCGAGTTGTACAAATTGTGTTTTCCCTCAAGAGCCAGCTCTCTCAGATACATGGTATACTCTTCGTTTTTATATGCAACCTGCATCATGTCATCTTTGACACAGGCTCCCTGCCCAACCTCCTTCTCCTGACTGAATGGAAGCATCTGCGCCTTGAGCACAATCTTTTCGAGCTCAGTTACGGTAATAGGGTCATCGGCACAGAACACAAAACAATCCTCTTCATTCATGTTGCGGGTGATTCTGAACTTTGAGTTGATGTAGTTCTGCATCTTGAAGTCATAGCGGTCGAGATGGTCGGGTGTGATATTCATCAGAATTGCAATATCTGCCTTAAAGTCATACATTCCGTCCAGTTGGAAACTGCTGAGCTCAAGAACATAATAATCATAATTTTCGGTAGCTACCTGATAGGCATAGCTTTGTCCTATGTTTCCGGCCAGTCCCACATTCAGACCTGCATTTTTCAGCATAAAGTAGATCAGGGAAGTGGTTGTGGTTTTACCGTTGCTTCCGGTTATGCAGATCTTTTTTGCCTTGTCGTATCTGCCGGCAAACTCTATCTCCGAGATAATGGGAGTGCCTTGTGAGCGCAACTGCTTGATCAGGGCAACACTGTCTGGAATTCCGGGGCTCTTTATCACCTCGTCGGCATTCAGAATAAGCTCCTGGGTGTGTCCTCCCTCTTCAAACGGGATTGCATACTTTTGCAGAAGTCTTTTGAATTCATCCTTGATTATTCCATTGTCGCTCAAGAATACATCAAATCCTTTCACTTTGGCAAGAACAGCAGAACCCGCTCCGCTTTCTCCTCCTCCAAGTATAACAATTCTCTGCATAATTATCTGATTTTTAAAGTTATTACGGTTAGTGCGCACAATAAAATTGTAATAATCCAGAATCTTACAACTATTTTGGCCTCCGGAATGGCATGTTTGGGACGCTGGATGAGTGCCGGAATTCCCTCTTTCTGGAAGTGGTGGTGCAACGGACTCATTTTGAATATTCTGCGGCCTTCGCCATATTTTTTCTTGGTATATTTGAAATATGCCCTCTGCATAATCACAGAGAGACTCTCCACAAAGAAGATTCCGCATAATATCGGTATCAGCAGCTCTTTTCTGATAATAATTGCCGCTACCGCAATGATGCCGCCCAATGCAAGGCTTCCTGTATCGCCCATAAAGACTTGGGCAGGATAGGTGTTGTACCATAAAAAGCCTATCAGGGCACCTACAAATGCCGCCATGAATATTACAACTTCGCCGCTGTTTGGAATATACATGGTATTCAGATATGAGGCATATATTGAGTTACCCGACAGATATGCCAGAATGGCTATTGTAGTACCTATGAAGGCTGAGGTGCCGGTTGCAAGGCCATCCATGCCGTCGGTAAGGTTAGTTCCGTTGGAAACGGCGGTGATGATGAAGATTATTACCAGTATGTAGATAATCCATCCTGCTATTTCGCCGGCTTTGCCGCCGAATGGTGCAAGCCAGGCATAATCAAAATGGTTGTCCTTTACAAATGGAATGGTTGTCTGGGTGGTTTTGATATCCTTAAAATATACAACCGAGTGGTCGGGTGTAGTCTCTGCAACTATGCTTTCGTCGGCGCCTCTGTTTGAGATCTTCTCCCTTACGGTTACCTGGTCGCTGAAGCACAGCACAACACCCACCAATATGCCCAATGTAACTTGTCCTATGATCTTGTATTTGCCGTTAAGGCCATCCTTGTTCTTTTTGAATACTTTAATACCGTCGTCGAGAAATCCTATCAGGCCAAGCCATATAGTGGTTATAATCAGAAGGATCACATAAACATTTGTTATGTTGCCAAAGAGCAGGGCCGGTACCAGAATAGAAAAGAGGATTATGATTCCACCCATTGTTGGAGTACCTTTTTTCTGCATCTGTCCCTCAAGTCCGAGATCGCGGATCTCCTCTCCAATCTGTTTTTTCTGGAGTCTGCGGATAATTTTCGGGCCTACATACAATGCAATCAGCAGGGCGGTCATTGTAGCGAGGAGCGCCCTGAATGTTATGTATTTCATCAAACCTGCACCGGGAAAATCAATTCCTGCCTGTTGCAGATATTCAAACAAGTGGTATATCATATTTTCTTATCTTCAAAAGTTTCCAATATAATCTCTTTATCGTCGAAATGATGTTTTACACCATTTATAATCTGGTAATCTTCATGCCCTTTTCCGGCAACAAGAATAATGCTTCCCGGATTTGCTGTAAGTATAGAGGTTCTGATAGCCTCGGCTCTATCGGTAATGAAGAGAGATTTTGCCCTCATTTTAATATCCATGCCCTCCTTTATCTCTTTAATTATCCCGACAGGATCCTCATTGCGCGGGTTGTCTGATGTTACAATCACCCGGTCTGCATATTTTCCGGCAATAGCGCCCATTTCCGGACGTTTTGTTCTGTCTCTGTTTCCTCCGCAGCCGAATACGCAGGTAACTCCTCCTTCGGGTTTGAGGGCAATCAGTGTCTTCAAAACATTCTCAAGCGCATCAGGTGTATGGGCATAATCAACAGCTGCAATTATATTGTCGGGGCCAATAAAATATTCAAGCCTTCCTGCTACAGATGTGAGTTCGCTCATGATTCGTATAGTTTCATCCTCATTGCTGCCAAGCAAAAGTGCGGCAGCATACACAGCTGTGAGGTTTGCGGCATTGTAATCGCCCAGGAAACGGCACCATACCTCCTGCCCGTTTATCTTCAACAACATGCCCTCAATGCTTCGTTCTATGATTTTTGTCTTGAAATCGGCATTGCTCCTGCAGGCATATTTATATATTCTGGCCTTTGTATTCTGAACCATAACCACCCCGTTCCTGTCATCTGCATTGACAAGTGCAAAGGCATCCTTTGAGAGATTGTCAAAGAAACTCTTTTTGCAGTTCAGGTAATTGGCAAATGTCTTGTGGTAATCGAGATGGTCGTGGGTAAGGTTGGTAAAGATGGCTCCGGTATATTCCAATCCTTCAGTCCTCTGCTGATCCAGTGCATGGGAACTTACCTCCATAAAGCAATATTCGCATCCTGCCTGAGTCATTTGAAAAAGCAAGCTGTTCAATTCTACGGGGCCCGGTGTTGTATTTTCTGTTTCGTATCTCTTTTCCCCAACATAATTTGCGATAGTGGAGAGCAATCCGCAGCAATATCCCATTTTTGTAAACAGACGGTAGAGCAGTGTTGCGATTGAGGTCTTTCCATTGGTGCCGGTAACACCTACAAGTTTAAGTAAGCCTGAAGGATTGCCATAAAAATTGCGGGCAATAAGCGCTGCCGCCTTGCGGTCGTCCTTTACGATTACAAAAGTAACATCCTCGCTCTCCGCTTCAGATGGAATTGTTGCACATACAACAGCCTTGGCGCCATTGCCAATAGCTGCCTGAATATATTTATGACCATCGTTTTCGGCACCTTTAACGGCAATAAACAGGCTGCCGTCCACGCATTTGCGTGAATCGGTGCAGATAGTTCCTATCTCCCTCTGCAGGTTGCCTTTTGCAGATACAACCTCAATTCCCTCTAAAAGATCAATTATTTTCATTTTCTGCCAATTGTAGGTTAATAACTGATTTTGCCGCCACTTTGCTTCCTGCGGCAGGGGTCTGTCCAACAACTCGCCCGTGTCCGCTGAATTTTACTTTATATCCTTGATTCTCCAATAGATAGATGGCATCTTTCAATCCCATATTTACAACATTCACTAAAGAGTCGGTGATTACCGGATATTTTTGGGCAATCATTTTAACAGAATCTCTCCTGAATTCGAGCCATCCTTGTGGAGCAAACTTGTTCGCATTTTCACCGCCTCTGATGTCGAGTTCGGCCATAATTGTCTGCTGCATCTTTGTTCTGCCCACAGATATTACCGGAACATCCTTGCAGTTATTCTCTTTGCCGTCGAGAGTCCTTTCCCAATCGGGTGATGTTGTGTAAATGTACTCTGCAATCTTCTTGAATACCGGACCTGCCTGGGTAGCTCCATAGAAATTGCCTCTTGTAGGGCCTGAGTACAAAACTACTATTGCAGAATATTTTGGATTGTCCGACGGGAAAAAGCCGCAGAACGAAGCCTGGTATCGTCTGTAACCATTTTTTTCGTAACCCTGTTTTCCGCCAAAGGCAATACGGGATGTTCCTGTTTTGCCTGAAATCGGGAACTGTTTCGAGTTTACATAAACCCGGCCTGTTCCATTCTCCACAACACCTCTCAATGCCTTTTGGGCCAGTTTTGCTGTATTCTTTGAGCAGATGGCGCCGCTTATCTCCTGCGGATCGAACTGCTTTTCGATAACGCCATTTCTCTGATAATTGTCTATAAAATATGGTTTTACCATTTTTCCGTCATTGGCAATGGCATTATAGAAGGTGAGAGTATGCAGAGGTGTAACAAGCGCTGCATATCCTATGGCCATAGAGGAGAGTGTGGTTTTTGACCACATATGTTCATCCTGCGGAGTGTAGATTATTGCGCGGGCCTCTCCTTGAATGTCGAGATTGAAACGCTCACCTATTTTCATGCTCTGCACTCTGTTGGCATAGGCCGACTCATTATTGCCGTAGTGCTCCACCGCCAGTTTTGCAAATGCAACATTTGATGATTGCTCAAACGCCTTCTGAACTGTAACAAGTCCTATCGGGTGTGTATCTGTATAGGTGTGTCCTCCATGTTTCCAGGCACCGTTGCCGGCATCTACAGGTGTTTCAAGAGTTACACGGCCATCCTCCAGAAGCGAGACAAGAGTTACAAGTTTGAAAACGGAGCCCGGCTCTGTGGCATCACCTATGGCATAGTTGTAGCTTTCGTCGAATCCGCCGTTTGCAGTTCTCTTCATATTGGCAATGGCCCTTATCGCTCCGGTCTCCACCTCCATGACAAGAGCGGTGGCACCCTCAATATTATTCTCGGATTTGGCGAGCTGCTCTTTCAGAGCCTTCTCTGCCACCTCCTGAATATCGATATCTATTGTGGTCTGGATATCATAGCCATCTTTTGGCGGTACACTCTCTGCACCATTTACCGGAATCCACTCACCTCCGAGCATTCTTTGTACAACCTGATGACCCGGTGTGCCTTTAAGGTAATAATCGCAGCTTCCCTCAATTCCAACTCCTGTTCCAACGGTATTGATAAATCCTATGGTTCTGTATGCAAGACGTCCGTAAGGGTTGTTCCTTCTGTATTTCTGCTCTGTAATGAGGCCTCCGCGGTTTGAACCCAATTTGAGGATAGGGAACTTTTTAATTTCGGCGAGTTCTGCGTAATCAACAAGCCTGTTGCCCAATTTTACATATCTTTTACCTGCAGCGCGGGCATTCACAAGCTCTTTTTTGTATGCCGCGGCAGATTTGTTCTTGAAAAATTCCGACAGTTTTGCACTCAATTCGCCGATATACTTGTTGAAGGTGTCCTGATTCGAAACAGTGCAGTCGAGCCTTACCTGATAATAGGGGACTGAAGTGGCAAGGGGACGGCCGTCGCAGGCAAGGATGTCGCCTCTGTTGGCCTCAATGGTCTCATTACGGTAGGCAATATCCACATCGCTTACTTTGGTAGGATTGATGAACTGCATATACACAATCTTTCCGATAACACAGAGCGCTATCAGAATAAAGATCTTGTAGATCAATGCAATTCTCTTGAATATTCCGTCCATTTCAGACTATGGTATTTAATGTTTTTAATCAATCTGTTACTTTTTATTTGGGCAATGCGACAAGTTTTGCCGGTTTTGCCGGTTTCTGAACCTTCGACCCCATATCCTTGAGTCTGAGCTCAATCTCTCCCTGCTTGCTTGAATATTGCAATTTTGCCATTTTGCTGGTATAATCCGCTTTGAGATTTTTTAATTCTCTCTGGTTTCTCCTTTGTGTAAGTTGCGTGCGCGCTACTCCAAGGTTTATGCTGATATAGATGATTACAAGTACAAACAAGTAGAGAATGAACATCCACTGGCCGGTCATTCTCATGCGTGAGAGAAACTGACCGCCAAAGACGTCGGAGGTAAAATTGAACTTGTTGTCTCTATTTTCAGCCTTTTTAGCCATTATTCTGTATTAATCCAGTAAAATTATTATCTCTTTGATGCAACTCTCAGTTTTGCACTTCTGCTTCGGGTGTTGCGGCAAATCTCCTCTTCTGTTGGAAGTACCGGCTTGCGGGTTATTATTTCAAACGGGCTTTCGATATTTCCATAAAAATCCTTGTTTACATCTCCTGCAACATTGCCGGTCTTCATAAAATTCTTCACCATCCTGTCTTCAAGCGAGTGGTATGTGATAACCGACAGTATGCCTCCCGGAGCAAGAACGGCAAGCGCACCCTTCAAAAACTCCTCCAGTGCCTGCATCTCCATATTCACCTCAATTCTGAGCGCCTGGTACAATTTTGCAAGAAATTTGTGTTCTGTGTTTGTGTTGTACATTTTGGCAACCGCCTTGCTCAACTCGCCTGTTGTCTCAATAGGTTTCCTGCTTCTTGCCGAGCAGATCAGTTCAGCTGCCTTGCGGGGTTTGTCGAGCTCTCCATAAATTTTGAAGATTCTGGCAAGCTCCTCCTGTTCATAGCTGTTTATGATGTCGGCAGCATTCCTCTTTGCCAGGCGGTTCATCCTCATATCGAGCGGCGCATCAAATCTGAACGAGAATCCACGCTCTCCGTTGTCGAACTGGTGAGATGAAACACCAAGATCTGCAAGGATGCCGTCTACCTCTCTGAATCCGTTGTAATGGACAAAGTTTTCTACAAATCTGAAGTTGTTGTGCACAAGCACGAGCCTCTTGTCGTCCGGTGCATTTTTCAGGGCATCGGTATCTCTGTCAAACGAGATAAGGGTTCCTTCGGACCCTAATCTGCGCAGAATTTCCCGGCTGTGACCACCTCCACCAAAGGTGGCATCCACATATACTCCGTTCTCTTTTATATTGAGTGCTGTAACGCTTTCGTCGAGCAGTACAGGTGTGTGATAAACAGGTTCCATTATCCCAGAAGTTTTCTTGCAAGTGATACAAAATCAGGCTGCTGCATCATAGATGCTTCGTAATTTTCTTTTGCCCAAATCTCTATCTTATGATCATTGCCTGCAAAAATTACCTCTTTAACTCCCTTTTCTCTGTCGATTCCAACACTTGAAAGAAGGTTCTTGGGAATTGAGATACGGCCGAGTTTGCCATCCGGTTCAACTATGGCGCGGTTTCTCATATAATCTCTCCAGAACTGGGCATGCTCCTCGTTAAAGAAGTTGAGTCTCGACTTGATCTCTTCAGATTCCCTTTCCCACTCTTCATAGGTAAACATCTGGAGACAATTGGCATACAAATCCTTCTTGATTACAAAGAGCAGCTTTGCCTCAGAATCAAAAAGCGACTTGAACTGGGATGGAAATATCACCCTGCCTTTATCGTCGATTTTAACTGTATGTTCACCAATGAATTTGATCATTTTGATACAATGCTTTATGGGGTGATGCAAAATTAATCAAACTTTTTACAATAAGTTACATTTTTTTACATTTTTTTCCACAAATTTATCAACATGTAGATTTATAGTATTAACTTTGGCAGCAGAAGAAAAATTTGGATTAGAAATGGTTTGGATAAATGCTTTTTTTAGAAGACTTTTTTGTCTGCTTCCGATAGCAGCGGTTTTGTTTTCATGTAAATCGGAAAAGGTGGAGACAGCAGGTTTGCAGGAGGAGGAAATTGAACGGAAATATGGAATAGCTGTCGGGGAATATATTGTGGAACAAGGAGTTGTGAAAAATGGAGATTTCTTTGGAGGGCTTATGTACAAGGCAGGTGTTGATAACAATACTCTGCAGCAGATTATAGATAACAGCAAGGAGCTGTTTGATATCCGGATGTTGAAAGTCGGCAACGGATATGAGTTTTTTTATGAGAAAGATTCTCTGCTCAACAAGTCTCAGGCAGCCTATTTTGTATATGAGAAAAATGCTACCTCACATATTCTCTTCAGTCTGAAGGATTCGATATATGCAGCGGAGGTCAAAAAGGCGATTGAAACTCAAAAAAAATATGCCGAAGTTACAATAAATACATCGTTGTGGAGTGATGTCTCTGCGGCAGGTGCCTCTCCGATTCTGGCCCTTAAATTGTCTGACATTTATGCGTGGACTATTGATTTTTTTGGATTGCAGAAGGGTGATTCGTTCAGGGTTGTGTATGATGAGCTCTCTCATAATGGGGAGTTTATAGATATTGATAATGTCTATTATTGTGAGTTTGTGCATAATGGCAAACCATACGTGTCTGTAATGTTCCAGGATGGCGAGAAGGGGAATATTTATTGGAATGAGGAGGGTGAGAGTCTGAGGAAGGCTTTTCTAAAGGCACCTCTCCAGTTCAAACGCATCAGTTCAAAATTTACATATCGCAGAAAGCATCCTGTGTATAAGGTCTACAGGGCTCACACAGGTGTAGACTATGCGGCACCTACAGGCACTCCTGTGATGTCTATCGGCGATGGCGTTGTGATTAGCAAAGGATGGGGAGGCGGTGGAGGAAATACCGTTAAAATCAGACACAATTCGGTTTATACAACTGCCTATCTGCACCTTAGCCGTTATGCCAAAGGTCTTAAAAAGGGCGATAGGGTAAAGCAGGGGCAGGTTATCGGTTATGTTGGAAGTACTGGCGCATCAACAGGACCGCATCTGGATTTCCGCGTCTGGAAGAATGGCACACCTGTGGATCCTTTGAAGATGGAGAGTCCTTCGGTTGAGCCGGTAAGCAAAGAGAATATGGAGGCTTTCAAACAGCGTTGCGCTGCCGCCAAAAATGAGATGGACAGCCTTGCTTCACTCAAATATGTTGAGGCGGTAATGGATTTGCTCTGATGGCACGGCTCTGATGGCATGGCTCTGATGGAGCCGGCGTCCTTTTCTCTTTATCTGTATACCAGTTCCGACAGCCGTTCTTTGCAGAGAATCTCCTTTGCAACCTCCTGCAGTTGCTTTGGCGTAATCTCCTCTATCTGTTTGCGGGTCTGCTCAAACGGATATATGTTGTTGAATACCAGTATCGATTTGCCCATTGCAAGGCATTGGGCCTCAGCGTTGTCCTGAGATATGAAGAGTTGTCCGAGGAACTGTTTCTTTGCGCTTTTCAGCTCGCTCTCTTTGAGTGGAGTCTCCACTATCTTTTCAAGCTCTTTGTATACCAGTTCCAGACATTTTTGAATAAGGGATTTGTCGCATCCGAAGTATATCGAAAAGATACCGGTATCGGAGTAGGGTGTATATGTCGCTTCAATATTATATACAAGTGCATGCTTCTCCCTCAAAACCATATTGAGCCTCGAACCCGATGCAGGGCCGCCGAGTATATTTGTGAGCAGCGCAAGGGCAATCCGTTTCCAGCCGTCGAAGTAGGAGTAGGCGGAGCATCCTATTATGCAGTGTGCCTGGTGATTGCGTTTTGCAAACCCTATGGCGAAGGTATTGCCTGTTTTTAAGGATTGGGAGCTGTCTCTCTCTGATGCATCTTTGGAGTCTGTTGCTGTACTTGCAAAATTTTCGGGGCAAAATTGAGCCTTGATGCTCTCTCCTGTATATTTGGAGGTGCTTTTCTCTATAAGATGAGCGAGCCTATCCTGTTCTATGTTTCCCACGATTGAGAACACCATGTTCTGGGGCGTGAAGTTCTCTTTGAGGAATGCTTTTAGAGTGTTGCTGTCTATTTTTTTCAGACTCTTTTTCTCTCCGAGAATTGCTTTTTCCAGAGGATGTCCCTTAAAGAGCAGTGTTTCAAAATGGTCGTAAATTGCCTCTGCCGGCGAATCTTTGTAGGAGATGATCTCATCAAAGACCACATCCATCTCCTTGTCGAGTTCCTTCTGTGGAAATACAGATGTAAAGGCAAGTTCGGCAAGAAGATCCACAGCTTTGGGCAAATCCTCCTGCAGTACTGTAGAGCACAAAACAATCTCCTCTTTAGTTGTGTAGGCATTGAGTTCACCTCCCTCTTTTTCGAGCAGGTTGTTGATACTCCGGCTTGTACGCTTCTGTGTGCCCTTAAAGAGCATATGCTCTGTGAGGTGCGCCAGACCGTTGTATTTTGGATCTTCATCCCTTGTTCCGGCCTTGACACTCAGGGCGCAATAGGCCACAGGTGAATTTACTCTCTTGTATGCAAAGCGGATTGTCATATGCTAAAACATAAAAGGAATGGCAATCTTTTTGATATCTTCCGGCAAGAAGCCCTTTGGACTTTTGGCTGTTACTTTCTGTTTGCGGAAATAGTACAGCTCACCGTCGTCGGCTCCTACAAGCATTTTGTAGCAATATGATTTATTGTTTTGAGGCTCTTGTGGCGCAATGGAGATTGTTACCAGAATCTTTGGCAGTGCCTTTTCCATAGCTTCTGCTGCGGTATCAGTATCTACTATTTTTGCATTCTCCTTGAGTTGGGCCTCTACAAACTCCTTTGTTGTAAATACCGACAGATCCTCTTCATTTACAAAAATATTTTTCTTGCCAATTCCCGACAATCTGTTTGAGTACCATCCGATTCCCATGGTTGCCGCAATCTTGCTCTCCTGTACCCTGCGCACATGAGCTCTGAATATTTTGATGTAAGTCTCTATGAACGGAAGTATGTATTCTCCCGAATCATCGGTCGGCTGCAGTGGCAGAGAGAGTACATCATACATCTTTTCTACACCTATAATGGCGTCGGGGCCACCTTTAAGAAGTGAAAGGAACTCCATTCCGGGATCATCCTCCTTTTTGAACTGTCCCAGAACTTTGGTGAGGAAATAGTATGATGTGTCGGATTTTATCTCTTCAAAAGTTTCTGGGGTGCAGAACTCTACTGCGCTCAAATTCCAATGTTTGCCGACAGCCTCCTTTATTGAAAGGTTCAATATGGAATTGTTGTCGATAACTACCATTAATGTCTTTTTGCCGATATCTTTCAGATCCTCCTTTTTTGAGAAGAGTTTTGGTTGGGCGAAAGAGAGTGTTGCAAGCGATATGAGAATTAATGTGAACGATATAATTTTGATGCTTTGTCTTTTCATATTGCAAATGTTTTGTTTCTTGTCACAAAAATAGAAACTGTTTTGAATTTTCTTAAATAATATTCGTATTTTTGTAGATGTATGGAAAAATTTATCGTATCGGCACGTAAGTACAGGCCAAATAATTTTTTGGCACTTGTAGGTCAGGACAGTATAGCTGTTACCCTTAAAAACTCCATTAAAAGGGAGCAGTTGGCGCACGCCTACCTTTTTTGTGGACCTCGTGGTGTTGGAAAGACAAGTACAGCACGAATTTTTGCAAAAACAATAAATTGTCTCAATCCTTCCGACGATCTTGAGCCTTGTGGAGAGTGTGAGTCGTGCAAGTCGTTCGCTCAGGGCCGTTCATATTGTATCCATGAGCTGGATGCAGCCTCAAACAACTCGGTGGATGATATCCGTCTTCTTACAGAAAAGGTGCGGATCCCTCCTCAGATAGGAAAATATAGTGTTTACATCATAGATGAGGTGCATATGCTCTCGTCTGCCGCTTTCAATGCCTTTCTCAAAACTCTTGAGGAGCCGCCTGCGCATGCCATTTTTATATTGGCAACTACAGAAAAGCATAAGATTCTCCCTACAATATTGTCGCGTTGCCAGACATACGATTTTAACAGGATTTCAATAGAGGATATTGTAAAAAATCTCTCGGGAATTGCAGAAAAAGAGGGTGTTTCAATAGATCTTGATTCGTTGCATATTATTGCGCAGAAGGCCGACGGGGCAATGCGCGATGCACTCACCCTGTTTGACCAGACAGTTGCTTTCTGTGGCACAAATGTGGAGTATGCAGATGTTGTCAGGAATCTTAATGTGCTTGATTATGATTACTATTTCAATATAGTGGAGAGCTCTCTGAGCGGCAGTTTCCAAAAGTCGTTGCTGCTGTTTGATGAGGTGTTGTCGAAGGGTTTCAATGCTCTCTATTTTATAAGCGGATTGAGTCGTCATCTGAGGAATCTGCTGGTAAGTAAAGACAGCAGTACACTCAAATTGCTTGAGTTGGCTCCTGCCCTTATTGAGAAGTACAGGAACCAGTGCGGCAAATGCTCTTTCAAGTTCCTTTATGAGGCTCTTGCCGCAACTGTAAAGTGTGAGGCCGATTACAGGTTGAGCAATAATCAGAGGCTTCTTGTAGAGTTTTTGCTGATAAAATTGTCGCAGCTTGGAAAACCTCAGGAGAGTGGGGTACAGCCGGCAGCGCAATCCGTTGCCCAGCCGGTAGCGCAGGCTTCGGCACCTGCAGAGCCTGCAACAAACCAAAAGACCACGCAACCGGCAGCGCAACCTGCGGCATCTTCAGAGCCTGCAGCGGCCAAACAGGCAACCCAGCCGGGTGGGCAATCTTCAGCGCCTGCGGCTGCAACAGGTTTGTCCATTAAAAATATAATGCAGAAGGCCCAGGCATTGACAACCGTTTCGGTTGAGGAGAGCAATGCTGTCAGAGATGATAAGGAGATAACAAAACAGGCGTTGCTTGTGGCCTGGAACAAGATGGGAGAGAGCCAGACTGCATATCCGCGTTTGGGAACAGCAATCAAACAGTCGGAGCCTCAGTTGGAGGATGATAATCTTACTGTGGTATTTTATGTGAGCAACAGTGCACAGAAGGTCTGGATTGAGAAAAATTCAATATTGGCTCTTACAAAATTCCTGCAGGATGAACTCGAAAACCGCAAACTTAAACTGGTTGTAAAGGTAAAGGAGGTAGCCCCACAGGAGAAGAAATTGTATATGCCACATGAAAAGGCAGAATTTTTATTGAAAAATAATCCGGAGCTGATGGAGTTGCATAAGGAGCTGGATCTGGATATAAAGTAGATTTTGGGTAAAACAGATAGAATTTAAAAATAGGAAGAGATGCGATTATATTGTACCGATTTGGTAAAGAAATATGGAATGAGAACCGTTGTAAAAGGGGTGTCGATAGAGGTAGATCAGGGGGAGATTGTTGGATTGCTGGGCCCTAATGGAGCTGGAAAAACTACCAGCTTTTATATGATTACCGGTTTGGTGAAACCCAATAGCGGAAGAATATTTCTTGATGATGAGGAGATTACAGAATTGCCGATGTATAAAAGGGCGCAGAAGGGACTTGGATATCTGGCACAAGAGGCGTCTGTATTCAGAAAAATGAGTGTCGAGAATAATATATTGTCGGTAATGGAGGTGGCAGGAATGCCTAAAGAGCAGAGATTGGAGAAGCTGGAGAGCCTTATACAGGAGTTCGGCTTGCAGAAGGTGAGGAAGAGTTATGGCATACAGCTGTCGGGAGGAGAGAGGAGAAGGTGTGAGATTGCCAGAGCTCTTGCCATTGATCCCAAGTTTATACTTCTGGATGAGCCTTTTGCGGGTGTAGACCCTATCGCGGTTGAGGATATCCAGCATATCATTGCAAAACTCAAGACGAAGAATATCGGAATTATCATTACCGACCATAATGTTCATGAGACTCTTGCAATTACCGACCGTGCATATTTGCTGTATGAGGGAAGGATACTTGAGAGTGGTACTGCCGAGATGCTGGCAAACAACCCTGAGGTGCGCAAAAAGTACCTCGGACAGAATTTTGAGCTGAGAAAAGCTGTATTGCACAAACGCGAAACAGAGGGGTAGTCCTTTGTTGCTATCCTTTTTTGCGTATAAGATTGAGTCCGTCGCGCAGTGGAATTATAACATTCTCTACGCGCGGATCTTTTTTTACCATTTCGTTGAACTTGTAGATGCCTTGTGTCTGAGAATCACCCGGTACAGGATCTGAAAAGACTTTTCCGTCCCACAGTACATTATCGGCCAGAATATATCCTCCCGGTTTGACATAATCGAATATGAGGTCATAATATTGGCAGTATTCCCTTTTGTTGGCATCTATGAATACAAGGTCGAACTGCAGACCCAAAGTTGGAATAATCTCCTTTGCATCTCCGATATGGAGAGTGATTTTTTCCTGAAGACCGGCCCGATGGTGAGCTTCGAGAATAAGATCTTCCAGTTCATCATTTATCTCTATGGAGTGCAGATGCCCCTCCTCTTTGAGACCTCTTGCAAGGCATATCGACGAATAACCGGTAAATGCCCCCAGCTCCAGAATGGTTTTGGGGGCTATCATACCGCTTATGAATTCCAGCAGTTTTCCTACAATTGCACCACACAACATTCTGCTATGGTTTGTACGAAGATTTGTCTGGCGTTCCAGCCAGTCCAGTACAGGATCTTGTCCGGAGGAGAATGTGCCTATATATTTGTGCAGTGCATCTTTCATATATATATAAATAGGTATATGGATAACCGGGTTTCTTAATATTTGTATTCAAGAACTTCCATTTTGTATTTCCAGCGTCCGAAATACAAGTTTTCGCCTTTCCACTCAACCTCTCCTCTCTGGAAATCTACAGTTTCGCTGCGAGGGTGGATTTTTGCAGGGAAGAACTCTTTTGAATAATCATCATTTACAATATATCTGTAGGCGTCAAGACCGCGAGTGTAGAAATGGTATACATCATCATTGGCCTCTGCTGCCCTCTTGCCCTCTTCTTCATTTTGGGCATCTTTCATATAGGCAGCATCATATACATGACCGAAAGATTGGTCTACAGGAACCCAGCCGATACCTTCGTAGTATGCCTCGGCCCAGTCGTGAAGATTTACATCACCGGGGTGAAGCATCCATCCGCTCTGCCATTTTGCCGGAATACCTGCATATCTTGCCATTGTAATGAAAAGCAGGCCAACCTGACCGCAGTCGCCATGCTTGTTGTCTATGACATATTGTGGAATATTTCCGATAGTTGAGTACTCTCTGGCACTTGCCCAAGGATAGTTCTTGCCAATGTAGTCGAAAATACGTACACTCTTCAGGTATGGGTTCTGCTCATTGCCTACAATGCTGTCGGTAATGCGTTTGATATCATCGGTAAAGATAATGTGAGTCTCCCTTTCGGAGGTGTATTTCTTGTACAGTTCACTCTCTTTGTCGTAAGGTTTTATGTCGGTTTGAGGACTGAACTTGAACCATTTGTTATAGGAGGTATAACTCAATTCATAGCTGAATACCGCTGCACTATCTTTTTGGGCAGGTCTCTCCATATATATGCTTTTGTGCGCATAGCTTTCAGGAGCAATTATATATTCAGGCTGGGATGTAGAGAGTAACTTTATATTCTTGTGTTTCTCGTTGTTTCTCGGATAAGGCATCCATACCCTTATCATTTCACCCTCAGGAACCTCACCTGCAGGTACTGTTATGGTGTAGCGCAGTTTCATTGTAACCGGCATGACAGCCTTGCCCTCCTTGTTGAAGTCTGCTCCGGCCGCCTTGGTTACCTTAGGCAGATACTCTCCAAGAAATATATCGAGGTCATCAGATTGCCTGCCCTGGATCCCTTTCTGTTTGGCCTGTGCCTCTTTGCTTATTCTGAATAAATTGCGTGCAGCATTCCAGAAATATTTTTTCTCGCCGTCGATAACTTTGCATTCAAGTGCCCCTTCGGATTCCCATTTTGCAATCTCCCCGGCGGTTACCTCAGGATAGCGCTCTCTGATGTATGCGATAACGGTAGAGTCGGTATTGCTGAAATCCTTCCGTATTCTGTTCATGACATCTATGCGGAAGTTCAGATCATAAATCTCCTCTTTGCTGAGAGAGTCTGATGCAATTTTGATCTTGATGATCTCTTCTGCCTTTTTGTACTCTCCTTCGCTGATGAGTTTGTCGATTTTTTCGGTACTCAGTACCTTTTCATTAGAAAATTGTCCACATCCGAACAGTACGGATATGGACAATAATATTGCAAATAATCTTTTCATAAGATTGTTATGTTTGCTGATTATTTTACGCGCTCGCCGTATGAACGGTCTTCAGTCTTTACTCTGATTTTTTCGCCTTGTTGGATGAATAAAGGAACCATGATGATGGCGCCTGTCTCCAAAGTAGCCTCTTTTTGAGCGTTTGTAGAGGCTGTATCGCCTTTGACAGCAGGCTCAGTGTAGGTAACTTCCAATTCTACGAATTGAGGAAGCTCGCAAGTCAGACATCTCTCCTCATCAGCAAGGAACATCATCTCTACAGATTGTCCCTCTTTCATAAGATCTGCATTCTCAACAAAATCTGTATCAAGGTGAATCTGGTCGAAAGTCTCAGAGTGCATGAAGTTGTAACCATCCTCATCTTTGTAAAGGAACTGGTAAGGTCTTCTCTCCACTGTAATGAGATCAATCTTCTCACCTGCCGAGAATGTGTTGTCAAGAGTTTTTCCATTCTCAAGGTTTTTGAATTTTGTTTTTACGAAAGCAGGGCCTTTGCCTGGTTTAACATGTTGGAAATAAATTAGTTTACATGGTTTGCCATTATAGCTGAAATACAAACCGTTTTTAAAATCTGCTGTAGTTGCCATATGATTGTATTAAATAATATTCTTTGAGGGCGCAAATATAGTAAAAATTAAGGTTTTACACAATTATAGATTTCTCAGGAACAAAGCGGCCTCTTCCAATTGCCATTTTGGGGTGGAAGTTGCTCCGCAAATGCCCACACTGTCGTTCTCCTTGAACCACTCCCTTTTTATTTGGGATGTGTTCTGTATGTGGTAGGAATTTTTGTTTACGGAGCAGCAGAGATCATAAAGCACTTTGCCGTTTGAACTCTCCTTGCCGCTAACAAAGACTATAACGGAGTGGCTCTTTGCAAATGATACAAGATTTTCGTGCCGTTGTGCAACCTGCCGGCATATTGTATTGTGCACAATCATATACTTTCCGGCCTCCTCCAAAGAGCATCCTCTTGCCAGAGCGATATTTGAGCGGATATGTCCGCAGACCAGGGCATACTCCTTAGGATCTTTGGTTGTTTGGGAAAATATGTAAATGTTTGAGTTGTAATTTATTTTATCACATCCTTTAAATCCCGACGGATGAACAACATCAACAATTATGGCATCTCCGTTCACTTGTCCCACCAGGCCGTTTACCTCGGCATGCCCCTCCTTTCCAAAAATTACGATCTGGCCTTTGGGTGCGGTTGTGCCTCCACCTATCGAGTTATATGTCTCCCTTATCCTCTCCTGCAATTTGAGAACTACAGGGCATGTGCAGTCGATAAGATTGATATTGTTCTCTTTTGCAATGGCGTAAGTTCTTGGTGGCTCTCCATGGGCTCTGATGAGGATTGTGGCATCCCTCATGCTCTGCATCTGCTCTATGTCAATCACAGTGAGTCCTATAGCATTCAGTCTCGCCAGCTCTTCATTATTATGGACGATGGCGCCCAATGAGAAGAGTTTGTTGCTGCCCAGATTCTCCTCGGCAGTGTTGATAGCCCTGATAACGCCATAGCAAAATCCCGACTGGGAGTCGATCTCCACATTAAGGTTCATAAAGTTCATCTGTTAAATTTCCCGCAAATATAACTTTTTTGTACTTTTGTAGCTATGGAAAACAATAGAATAATTATAGCGATAGATGGTCATTCATCTACAGGCAAAAGCAGTTTTGCAAAACTTATAGCCGGAAGACTGGGCTATATATATGTTGATACAGGAGCTTTGTACAGGGCTGTTACCTATTTTGCATACAATTGTGGGTTTATCGACAATAAATGCAGAATAAAGGAGGAGTGGCTTAAAAAGGCTATCAAAAAGATAAATGTAACATTCAAGCCAACAGGCGAAGGCGGCAAGTCTGAGACATTCCTCAATGATGCCAATATTGAAAAATATATACGGAGTATGGAGATCTCCAACAAAGTGAGTCATATTTCGGCATTGCCCTTTGTGAGGGATTATGTAGATACAATATTGCGTCAGCTTGGCCAGAAGAGGGGTGTGGTTATGGATGGAAGGGATATTGGAACTGCAGTCTTTCCGGATGCGGAGTTGAAACTCTTCATGACAGCCTCGGTTAAAATCAGGGCGGAGAGACGTTTCAAGGAGTTGCAGGCCAAAGGCCAGAAGGATACATTTGAAGAGGTGCTGAAGAATCTTGAGGAGAGGGATTATATAGATGAGCATAGAGAAACAGCTCCTTTGACAAAGGCAGAAGATGCAATATTGCTGGACAACAGTTACATGACAATTGATGAGCAGTGTGCATGGCTGTCGGGAATACTGAAAGATAAATTTGGCATAATATTTTGAGATAAAGCTTTTTGAATAATGAAAGTTGCTGTTTTGGATTTGGGAACCAATGTGTTCAATATGCTTATGGCAGACTTTGGCCCAAAGGAGTGCAGATATATAAAGGAGTTCAAATGTGCGGCAAAACTGGGGGCGGGAGGACTTGCCTCCGGAAGAATTTCTCAAGGGGCATTTGAGACTGCAACGCTGGCAATGGAGCGCATCATGAAGGAGATAGAGCTGGCAGGAGGGGCAGATATGATTGTTCCCTATGCAACATCGGCGGTAAGGGATGCTCAAAATGGTACAGATTTTGTCGAGTATATGCGCAGCAAGTTTGGCATTGGAATAAATGTGATACCGGGAGAGAGGGAGGCCGAACTGATATTCAAAGGTATAATCAGAAGTTTGCCGGAGCGGTTATGTGCAGAAATGGCAGAGAATGGTGAGACAATGCTTATGCTGGATATTGGTGGCGGAAGCAATGAGTTCATCATTTCCGATGGCAAGCAGATTCTCTGGAAACGGAGTTTCCCTATAGGAATGGCCCGTATGAGGGAAAAATTCCAGTATGAGGAGCCTGTGGACAGAGAGACCGTGGCGGAGTTTGAGGCATATTGCAATAGCGTGCTGGAACCGTTATGGATTGAAATAGAGAGATATAATCCAACTGTTTTTGTGGGTTCTTCGGGTTCGTTCGATACCTTTAAGGATCTGATGTTCGGATGTGATGCGCCAAAAGTTCCAAGTATGGTTCTGCCCGAAGATAAGTTGCTGGAACTCCATAAAAAGCTCTTGGCATCAACACCTGAGCAGCGGTTGGCGATGCCCGGAATGTCGCCCATAAGAGTGGATTATATTGTGCTGGCATCCCTGTTTGCCCAGATGATATTGCGCAGAATCTCCAGCAGGGTCATCTACCAGTCGGAATTCTCCTTGAAAGAGGGTGGAATGGCCGAGTTGTATGAGAAGTGGAGAGCAGAGGAATGTAATAGTTAAAGAGTATAAAATTTGAATAAGATGAAAGTTCTGATTATTGATGATGAGAGAGGCATCAGGAATACGTTAAAGGAGATTTTGGAGTTTGAGGGACATGAGATTATATTGGCAGCAGATGGAAAAGAGGGTTTGGATAGTGCCATGTCGGGAAATTTTGATGTAATTTTCTGTGATATCAAAATGCCCGGAATGGATGGTATTGAGGTGCTTGAGAAACTTATTGAAAATGGTGTTGATTCTTCTGTGGTCATGATTTCCGGTCATGGCTCGATTGATACAGCCGTTGAGTGTATAAAGAAAGGAGCTTTTGATTTTATTGAAAAACCGCTCGATCTTAACCGTATACTCATTACATTGAAAAATGCAACAGACAAGACATCTCTGATCAAAGAGACAAAGGTTTTGAAGAAAAAGGTGGCAGGTATTCCTGAAATTGTGGGAGAATCTGCACCTATTGTAAGAATCAAGGAGATGATTGACAGAGTTGCGGCTACCGATGCCAGAGTCCTTATCACAGGATCGAACGGAACAGGTAAGGAGTTGGTTGCCAGATGGCTGCACGAAAAGAGCAATCGCAGTACAATGCCTTTTATAGAGGTGAACTGTGCTGCTATTCCAAGCGAACTTATAGAGAGTGAACTTTTTGGTCATGAAAAAGGTGCGTTTACATCGGCAATCAAACAGCACAAGGGCAAATTTGAACAGGCAGATGGCGGCACGCTCTTTCTGGACGAAATCGGAGATATGAGTCTGGCAGCCCAAGCTAAGGTGTTGAGGGTATTGCAGGAGAACAAACTCACCAGAGTCGGCAGCGACAAAGATATTTCTGTAAAGGTGAGAGTAGTTGCGGCAACCAATAAGAATCTTCAGGAGGAGATACAGAAGGGCAATTTTAGGGAAGACCTCTATCACCGTTTGAGCGTCATCATTATTCATGTACCACCATTGGCAGAGCGTAAAGATGATATTCCATTATTAGTCAATCATTTTATACAGATGATTAGTGGAGAGACCGGAATGCCGTTGCGTAAAATAGATGATGATGCGGTAAAACTCCTTGCAGAGCAGCCTTGGACCGGAAATATCAGGGAGCTTCGCAATGTGGTGGAGCGCCTTCTCATTCTGGGTGGCAACACCATCTCCAAAGAAGATGTGATGGCTTATGCAATAGGGTTTTCAAAATAAAAAGAGAGGGAAACCGCTATTCCCTCTCTATTCTAAGCTGTTGTATCTGATTGCCGCTGTTTTGCTGTGTCTTTACAAAGAGCGTAACCCTGAATGTTTCACCCCCTGCATTGAGCTTTCCTATTGCATACTTCATAGGGGCCTTGCCGCTTTTATGAATGATTGAAAAGTTTTTTGGGGTATATGTTATAAAGAAATCCTTCATTATCTGGGTTGCCTGAACTTTGCTGCAGTCGATAGTCTTGCCCAAAATATCCAGTTCAAGATTGTTTGCAAACCAGGCCGAAAGACTCTCCGAATCTCCTTGCTGGATATACTTTCCTATTGGTACAAAAACATCCTGGGACTGTTGTGCGCCAATTGGAGCGAACGACAATAAAAACAGTGAAACGAGTAGTGCTGCAAATCTCATAATATCTCTATTAATTCTTTTTAGAATAATGAGTTTAAATTTTTGCAAAAATCAAGCCATATTGTTGTTTTATTGTTATTTTTGCAATAGGCACGGTTTTGGCAGATCGGACTCATTAAAATAATTTTATAAAAAGTGAAGATTACATTATTGTTGGTAGGTAAAACAACATTTCCATACGTTGCGGAAGGAGTGTCGGTTTATGAGAAAAGGCTCTCATATTATATTAATTATTCAAAAGTGGAAATTCCTGAATTAAAGGGAGTTTCGGCTATGAGCCAGGAGATGGTAAAGGAGAAGGAGGGTGAACTTATACTCAAAAATATAAAACCGACAGATGATGTCATTTTATTGGATGAGAGGGGAGATTGCTTCTCTTCTGAAGATTGGGCACGCCATTTGGAGAAGAAAATTGTGTATAGTGGAAAGGATATAGTATTTGTGATAGGTGGGGCATACGGGTTTTCAAAAGAGGTTTACAAAAGGGCCAACGGAATGCTGTCGCTCTCCAAAATGACCTTTTCACACCAGATAATAAGGGTAATATTTCTTGAACAGTTATATAGGGCATTTACTATAATGAAGGGTGAACCTTATCATCACCGCTGACAAAATATCTGAAAATGAAGCTGGCAAAGTTGTTTCATAACATAGGCAAAGGTATAAGGAGAGCGTATGATATACTGATAAAATATCATACTGCGGCAGCCTGTATAATGACAGCGCTGCTCTTTTCCATTTCATTCCTTGCCCCAACAAGTAACAGGTCTGTAGAGAAGGAGGCGGCCAAACTAGAAAAGAGAATAAGACAGCGTCAGCAGATACTTGAGGATTATGTGCAGAAGGCATTTGACACACCGGTAGAAGAGCGGCTTGAACTGGAGGATTTTCCGGATGATATGGTTATCTACAGGTATAATGCCGATACTATACAATCGTGGGTGAACCAGTTCCCGATTAACAATGATGAGGTGGATGTCCTGCCATTGTGGTACAGGTTGCACTATATGAACAGCCGTAGCCTTTTCAATACCCCTTTGGCATATCTTACGACTCAGGAACAATATGTGAATCTGGGTTCTGCGTGGTATGTGGTTAAGGTTTATGTAGAAGATGGAGTGAAGATCATCTCCGGATTGCTGGTAAAGACAGAGTATTTGTCGGATAATGAGGTATTGGTAAATAAAATAAATCCTGAATTGGGAGTGCGGCGCAAGCTCTCACTCTTTCCTGTGAATTTTGATGAAGGAAGGGTGATTACAGGCAAAGATGGTGGTGTGCTCTTTTCCGTTACAGACGATATCTCCTCTATGCGGACGGGGCATAATACAACTCTCAAGTGGCTTTCGTTGCTGTTTGCGGCAATTGCGCTCTACTCATATTTTCTCGGGCGCAAAACCTATCTTTCATTTGTCATATTCATTTTTGGTATAACACTGCTCAGAATATTGGCCTTCGGAATAGCCGGCAGCATGAGGCTGGATGCTTCTCTCTTTTCTCCCAATCTTTATGCCGACAGCGGTATTTTCTCCTCTCTGGGAAATCTGCTGCTGAATAATCTGTATGTCTTTCTGTTTGTATTGGCGATATACATCATACGAAGGCAGATTGTAAGATATTGCAGAACTCCCGAGCATAAATTGAGATATCTGTTGATAGCGTTGCTGGTTATATTGCCGGTATCTGTAGCGGTATATATTCATCACACACTCCATTCGTTGATAAATAATTCAAATATCATACTTGAAATATACAGGATAGAGGAGCTTGACATCAATTCAATTTTGTGTTACATTTCATATGGATTGCTCTTTATTGCATTGCTGCTGCTGTTGCAGATTGTGGTGTCGGTAGCGGGATTGTCCGACAAGATCTCTCTGATGAAATCGAAATATCTGCTGATATATATATTTCTGATATCGGCATATATGCTCTCTACAATAAGTTATCTTGGATATAAAAAGGAGGTTGCCAGAAGCAGGATGTGGACAAACAGACTCTCTGTAGAGCGTGATCTGGGCCTTGAATTGCACTTGAAATCAATTGAGGGCAAACTGCTGTCGGATCCTGTGCTGAGAAATATTATGGATGTGCAGCAGCAGGGAGCTGATGTGAGATCTTTGCTGTATAATAGGCTGAATGAGTCGTATTTGCAGGGAATAAACCAGAAATATGAGATACAACTCACTATCTGCCGTCCAAATGAAAGCCTGATTCACAACGATGGCCGGCATATTGTGGATTGTAACTCCCATTATCAGAATGAGGTAATCAGAAACGGCTCTCCACTCTCCGACAAATACATCTTCTTTTTCCTGAACAATTATAATGGAAGGGTGAGTTATCTTGGAATGCTGACCTATTATGGCAATGAAGGCAGCATGACTCTGTATATTGAGATAAATTCCCGCTTTATGAAGGATGTGATAGGTTATCCGGCTTTGCTTTTCGACTACAAGCAGGCAGATAACTTCAATATGCCCGGCATATATTCATACGCAAAATATATAGATGACAGAATGGTCATTTACAGGGGAAACTACAATTATCCTATTGCAATTGACCAGCAGGATTATCAGGATGGATTTTCTACATTTGTAAAGGACAAATATCTTCATTTTGTAAATAAATTCTCTTCGGACAACCTGATAGTGATAAGCAGACCAAAGAGGGATATATTCATATATTTCATATCCTTCTCCTATCTGGCCCTCTTTTTTGCGGCAATGTTTTACATTTTTGGCAGAATGAGGCGGATAAACAATCGTGTGCTGAATATAAGATTGCCAAGAAACTCCTTTAGAAGGAAGGTGAATTATCTGCTCACATTCTCACTTGTGGTATCACTGCTGTGTATGGGTCTGGGTTCAATATGGTTCAGTATCAGTTATTATAATGAGGCCAACAGAATGCAGATGGAGGAGAAGCTGCAGACAGTGCAGACAACTCTGTCGGATTTTTGCAAGTATATAGGCAAGTATAATGATTTGAACACACCCGATATGTTCCAGACTATCGACAGGCTTGCCAATACAACGCAGGTTGATATAAATCTGTATGATCCGCATGGACGGCTTATCCGTTCAACACAGCCTGAACTCTTTGAAAGGTACCTGCTTTCGTCGAGAATGAATCATGTTGCATATAAAAAACTGATAGACGACAACAAGAAGCAGGTTGTCAATAAGGAGAATATAGCAGAACTATCTTACCATTCGCTTTATGCCCCTATAATAAATGCAGAGGGCAATCTGGTTGCCATTGTGAATATTCCATACTTTACAAGAATTGCAGGTATAAGCGGAATTTCTCCAATTGTCGCTTCAATAATGAATATCTATATATTGTTGCTGCTGGTTGCCATATTTTGTGGAACTATTATTTCCAATTCGCTGTCGCGGCCATTGGCTGAAATCAGTAACAAGATGCAGCTGCTTGATATTTCGGGTCATGTGGAGCATATCAACTATAAGAATCAGGATGAGCTTGGTGTGTTGGTAGGTGCTTATAATAAAATGGTGGACGATCTCGAAGAGAGTACCAAGCGGCTTGCACAAACGGAGAGAGAGCATGCCTGGAGCGAAATGGCACGACAAATTGCACACGAAATTAAAAATCCGCTTACTCCGATGAGATTGAGCATACAGCATCTGATAAGGCTTAAGCAGAGAGGAGTAGAGGGTTGGGAAGAGAAGTTTGAAGAGGTGGCCGGCTCAATTCTGGAGCAGATAGATATTCTCTCCGAAACAGCATCCGAGTTCTCGAGCTTTGCAAAATTCTATTATGAGGAGAATATGGTTCTCAACCTTTATAATGTTATTACAGAGCAGAAAATCCTTTTTGATACCCGCGACAATATCAAGATATTGTTCAATTATGAAGGTGAAGATGCTCCGGTTTTTGCCCGTAAGGGACAGATAATAAGGGTCGTTGTGAATCTGTTGTCGAATGCTGTGCAGGCTCTGGAGAGTATCGGGCGAGGGTATGTGAGAATCTCTTTGACTCTCCAAAACGACAGCTATGTTGTATCAATTGAAGATAATGGTCATGGAGTAAAAGAGGAGGATGTTGCAAAACTCTTCAAACCCAATTTTACAACAAAGAGCAGCGGTACCGGTCTGGGACTTGCCATCTGCCGCAATATAATAGAACAAAGCGGCGGTACTATCTGGTACAGCCGCTCGGAACTTGGTGGTGCAAACTTCTCATTCAGTTTGCCTATTTTTGTCTCAAATAAATCTGTATAGGACATCCGCAGAAGTTAAAATGCTCCCTCAGCCTGTTTTCGAGATACCTCTTGTATGGATCCTTGACATATTGGGGCAGGTTGCAGAAGAATGCAAACGCCGGGCTTTTGCTTGGCAATTGTGTGATATATTTGATTTTAATATATTTTCCTTTAATTGCAGGCGGCGGATAATTCTCAATCTCTTCGAGCATAACTTCGTTCAATTGCGAAGTAGGGATCTTGCGTGAGTAATTTTCGTAAACCTCGTTGGCAGCTTTCAGCACATCAAAAATACGCTGCTTGTTCAGAACGGAGGTAAATATGATTGGAACATCGTTGAAAGGGGCAATACGTTTGAGAATGGCCTCTCTATATTGCTTCATTGTATTATTGTCTTTTTCAATGGCATCCCACTTGTTCACTACAATTACACAACCCTTCTTGTTACGGACAATCAGATTGAAAATCGCCATATCCTGTGCCTCAACACCATTTTGGGCATCGAGCATAAGAATACATACATCTGAATTTTCGATAGATCTTACAGCTCTCATTACCGAGTAAAACTCAAGATCCTCAGTAACCTTGTTTTTCTTTCTCAAACCGGCAGTGTCTACAAGCATGAACTCATAACCATACTTATTATAATATGTGGAAATGGAGTCTCTGGTTGTGCCTGCAACAGGAGTTACAATATTCCTTTTCTCTCCAAGGAGAGCATTTGTCATTGAACTTTTGCCTACATTCGGTTTTCCCACGATGGTAATGTGCGGCAATATCTTCTCTTCCTCCTTTTGCTCAGGCTCATCCGGCAGCAGTGAGCAGATTTTGTCCAAAAGGTCGCCTGTGCCACCGCCATTTACGGCAGCAATGCTGAACGGTTCACCAAGACCCAATGAGTTGAACTCGTATGTTCCGTACATTTTGTCGCCGGTATCAACTTTGTTTACGGCAAGAACAACCGGTTTCTTGCATTTTCTGAGAAATCCTGCAATTTCGGAGTCATAATCGGTAATACCGGTTTCAACTTCGCACAAGAAGAGAATCACATCAGCCTCTTCAATGGCCAAAGCTACCTGACTTCTGATCTCATCCTCAAAGACATCATCAGAGTTGCTGGTGTATCCACCTGTATCAACAACTGAAAACTCTTTTCCACACCATTCTGCTTTGCCATAATGTCTGTCTCTTGTAACACCGGCAGTCTCATCAACAATTGCTTGTCTCATTCCTACCAATCTGTTGAAAAGGGTTGATTTACCCACATTAGGGCGTCCTACAATTGCTA
This sequence comes from Candidatus Egerieisoma sp., assembly GCA_045588775.1. Taxonomy (GTDB): domain Bacteria; phylum Bacteroidota; class Bacteroidia; order Bacteroidales; family UBA932; genus Egerieousia. The sequence goes on from JAZNEW010000061.1 coordinate 39,002, forward strand.
CTATTCCCATAATAAATATATTTTCTTAAGTTGGGTGCAAAGATACAACAAAAAAGAAAAGTGAAAAATATAAAGATCTTTCACCTGCCTGCAACCTACTCACAACCTGCGCTGCAGCTGCCGCAATCACTGTTGCATCCGGCGGATTTGCCGCTTTGCCTCTCTTTCTTTTTCCCCCAGAGTTTCTTCTCTTCCATTTTGGCGCACTGTATGCCACGTTTGCGCATCTCCCTGTTATGCTCTATTTCTGTTTCGGGGAATTTGCCGTCTTTTCTGAATATTATATTGAAACAGAGCAGGAATATGCACAAACCTACTATAACGAGAGTCAGCAATAACAATTTCATAATATTTCAGTAATAAATGTTCAGTGTAACTACAGCAACCATTTCTCTTTGTGGGCAAGCGGTTTCTTGCTTATATTCAAAATCTGGGGTATCTGGTATAATTTTGAATATGAATGGCTGTGCAGTTCCATAATTTTTTCTACATCTTCCCGACAGTAGCCTTTGGCTAAAAGGTCCTCTTTGGAGCGGCCTCCCTCATTCAATTCAAAAATTATACGGTCCAGTATCGTGTAGTCGGGCAGAGTGTCGCTATCCTTCTGGTCTGTTTTAAGTTCGTCGGAGGGAGCCTTTATCATTGAAGATGCCGGAATGACCTCTTCATCGCGGTTGATGTAGCTTGCCAGTTCGTATATTTCGCTCTTATACAAATCTGCCAACACCATTACAGCACCGGCAAGATCTCCATAAAGGGTGCCATATCCCACATAGAGTTCGCTTTTGTTTGTAGTATTCAACAAAAGAGCATTGAATTTGTTGGCATAGGCCATGAGAATCGAACATCTGATTCTGGCCTGAAGATGTTCTTCTGCGACATTCCATTTGTTGTGCGGCCCAAATATCGGCTGCAGCTCCTTCATGAATTTATTGTAGATTGTGCTGATAGGAATAATATTGTATTTGATGTCGAGATTGTCTGTGAGGTCTACGGCATCCTGTATTGAGTGAAGTGTGGAGAATTCACTCGGCATCAATATTCCATGCACATTGTTTTTGCCCAGTGCCTTTACTGCAAGGGCTGCCACTACGGCAGAATCCAGACCTCCGGAGAGTCCAATGACAGCCTGCGCGGCGCCCCTTGAACTGAAGAAATCCCTGATGCCGCAGACAAGGGCATCATGAACAGCGTCTATCCGGAGATCACTAGATAACATGCCTTATATTAATTGTTAGAACACAAATGTTGGAGTGATTGATTTGTAGTTGTAAACTTTGTCAATTACATCACCAATGAGTTCTGCAATAGAGATAACCTTGATCTTTGATGTGTCTGCACCCTCTGCCGGACGCAATGGAATGGTATCGGTTACAATGAGTTCGGAAAGTTGCGAATTGGCGATATTCTCATAAGCTGCGCCTGAGAGAACTGCGTGGGTTGCAATGGCCCTTACGCTCAATGCGCCCTTCTCCATAAGCATATTTGCAGCTTTGCAAAGAGTACCTGCAGTATCAACCATATCATCCACGATAACAACATTTCTGCCCTCAACATCACCAATGGCGGTCATTGAACCTACCACATTGGCTCTCTCTCTCGATTTGTGGCATACAATAAGCGGACAGCTCAAAATGCGTGAGTAGGCATTTGCTCTCTTTGCGCCACCCATATCAGGAGCTGCAATTGAGAGATTCTCAATATTGAGGCTTCTCAAGTAAGGAAGGAAGATTGTGCTGGCATAGATGTGGTCTACAGGGAAATCAAAGAAACCTTGGATCTGGTCTGCATGGAGGTCTACAGTCATGACTCTGTCGCAACCTGCTGCACCCAACATATTGGCAACCATTTTGGCACCGATAGATACTCTTGGGCGGTCTTTTCTGTCTTGTCTTGCCCATCCGAAGTAAGGCATAACAGCGATAACTTTGTAAGCAGAAGCTCTTTTTGCAGCATCAATCATCAAAAGAAGCTCAAAAAGATTTTCTACAGGCGGATAGGTAGACTGTACGATAAATACAGTTGCTCCTCTGACACTTTCATTGAATGCAGGCTGGAACTCTCCGTCGCTGAAAACAGTAACTTCTGATTTTCCCAATTCCAGTTTCAAAGCTTGTGCAATTCTGTCGGCAATGTGTTTTGAGCCGCGGCACGAAAAAACTTTAATAGTATGAGTATGATCCATAGTGTGTTTGTGTTAAGTGTGTTTATTGAAATATATTCTTGTTATTCTCTTTAAGCATTTCCAGAACCGATTCGATATAATCCAGCACTTCGCTCTTGCCCATTCCGTTCTCCGAAGAGGTTATGAATATTGGTGGCAGCTCCTCCCAATATTCGAGCAGTGTCTTCTTGTTCTTTTCTATTTGGGATATCAGTGCATTTTTGCCCAGTTTGTCACCTTTTGTGAAGATTATTGAGAAGGGAATCTGGGCTTCGCCCACAGCCATCAGGAATTCGAGATCGATTTTCTGGATGGGAAGTCTCGAATCGAGAAGTACAAACAATACCGCAAGCTCTTCTGATTTGCTCACATAGGTATTTATCATATTTGTAAGTCTCTCTCTTCCTGCCTGTGAAATTTTGGCATATCCGTAACCCGGCAGATCTACAAGATACCAGTTGTCATTTATTTGGAAATGGTTTATGAGCAGGGTCTTACCCGGAGTGGCTGAAGTTTTGGCCAGTTTGTTGTTGTCGCACAACATATTTATGAGGGACGATTTGCCCACATTCGATCTTCCTATAAAGGCAAATTCAGGCAATTTGGCTTTTGGCCTATCCTTCAATTGTTGGCTACTGCCGGCAAAAACAGCTTTTGTTATTCTCATCAGACCTCAATTTTATTGCAAATGTACTAAAGCGTAGCCGAAATATCTAAAAAAAGGTTATAAATAAATAAAAAAATAGTACTTTTATACAATATTTGTCTGAGAGAAGAGAGTATGGAAGAGAAGATAAGTTTGTGCGAGTTGCAGGAGAGGGTCAAACAGACTGTAGACCAATTGTCGCGTGGATATGTGTGGATTACTGCTGAGATTAGTGAGGTGAAGAGAAATGCAAACGGCCATTGGTATCTGGAGCTTGCTGATTATAGCAGTTCAAACGGAACATTGGCGGCCAAAGCAAGAGCTGTTGTCTGGAGCAGGACTGCAGCTATGCTTATTCCCTTTTTTGAAACAACTGCCGGTTCTCCATTGATGTCGGGAATGCATGTGTTGCTGAAGGTGCAGGTGCAGTACTCGCCTGTTTATGGCTTGACACTGAATGTGTTTGATATAGACCCTTCATTTACGGTTGGTGAGCTGGAGCTGCATCGCCAGAGGGTGTTGAAAAGGTTGCAGCAGGAGGGAATGTTTGGAGTCAATTCCTCTTTGGAGATGGCGGTGTTGCCCAAACGGATTGCGGTAATATCTTCGGAAACGGCTGCCGGCTACAGGGATTTTCTCAAACATCTGGATGAAAATGAGTATGGTTTCAGATTCTATGTAAAGCTGTTCAGGGCACCGATGCAGGGTAATGATGCGCCACAGGGTATAATTGAGGCTCTTGATTGGGTGCTGGAGAGTGTTTCGGCCGGAGAAAAATTTGATTCGGTCGTTATAATAAGGGGTGGTGGAAGCGCTCTGGAATTGGCTTGTTTTGATGATTACGAACTCGCTCTGAATATTGCACAGTTTCCGCTGCCCGTAATTACCGGAATCGGACATGATCATGATTGTCATGTGGCGGATATGGTGGCACATACATATCTGAAGACACCAACTGCGGTGGCAGGATATTTTGTGGATTGCCATTTGCAGCAGGCAGCAATTGTGGACTCCCTCTGCAGAAGGATGAAAATTGCAGTGTCGGGCAAAATAAATGAGCAGAAAAATTGCATATTGAGGTATGCCGACAGATTGGGCAACTCTGTTTTGCGTGTTACAGAAAGGGAGAGAACCCGTTTGAAGATGCTGGAGTTGCTGCTTCAGGCGAGAGATCCCTACCATATTCTGGATAAGGGATTTGCAATAGTGGCAGATGGCGCAGGCAGGAGAATTGACTCAGTTGATGGAATTTCTGATGGCGATAGAATAAAACTGATAATGAGGGATGGAATTGTAGAGTTGTCGGCAAAAGAGCTTGAAAAAATTAAAGATGTTGGAAAATAGTGGAACATATATGGAAAAGATGAGTTATGTGGAGGCCGTAGCCCGGCTGGAGGATATTGTTGCAAAGATGGAAGATCCTGAACTGGATATTGCAGCAGTAAAAGGGCTGATGGAAAAAGGCAAGGAGCTGATAGCTTTTTGCAGAAAAGAACTGGAAGGATACGAAGAAGAATTTAAAAATATACAATTATGATTTTTGATAATGACGCTTATCTGGAACCTTTTAAAAAGCAGATAACCGACAGATATGCCAGGCTTGTCATAAGAAGGAACGAACTTGCCGGGTATGGTAAGAAATTGAAAGATTCCATCAATAACCATTTGTATTATGGAGTTCACAAGGAGGGTGATTGCTGGGCATTCAGGGAGTATGCTCCAAACGCTGTGGAGATATTTGTTATAGGAGATTTCAATAACTGGAAGTGTGTGCCGGAGTTTGCCATGAAGCATATAGGAGGAGGAAATTGGGAGCTGAAAGTGCCTTTGGAGGCAGTTTCTCATGGCGATCTGTTCAAATGGTTTGTGAAATGGAATGGAGGAGAGGGGGAGCGATTGCCGGTATATGCAACACGATGTGTTCAGGATAAGAAGACATATTTGTTTGCCGCTCAGGTCTGGATGCCTGAAAAACCTTATGAGTGGAAGCATCCGTTTGCAAAGAAAGTGGACAATCCTCTCATTTACGAAACTCATATAGGAATGGCAGGCGAAGAGCTTGCAGTGGCCTCATTCCGCAATTTTACAAAGAATGTACTGCCTCATGTGGCTGATATGGGGTACAATACATTGCAGATAATGGCTCTTCAGGAGCATCCATATTATGGCTCGTTCGGTTATCAGGTCTCAAATTTCTTTGCCCTCAGTTCGCGTTTTGGAACACCGGAGGAGTTTAAGGAGCTGGTTGATACAGCCCACTCATACGGGATTGCTGTGATTATGGATATTGTCCATTCTCATGCAGTCAAGAATGAACTGGAGGGTATAGGCAATATAGACGGCTCCGGAGGATTCCCATATTTCCACTTTGGAGAAAAGGGTGATCATCCTGCATGGGGAACGCGCTGCTTCAATTATGGAAGGGATGAGACTCTACAATTCCTTTTGGCCAACTGCAAATTCTGGATGGAAGAGTATAATCTCGACGGATTCAGGTTCGACGGCATAACAAGTATGCTCTACTGGGATCACGGACTTGGCAAATGCTTTACATCCTACGAAGATTATTTCAGCGGCAATACCGATGAAGATGCCCTTACATATCTTGGACTGGCAAATATGCTGGTTAAAGAGATCAAGCCAACTGCATTTACCATTGCAGAGGATATGAGTGGAATGCCGGGGCTCGCAGCGCCTGTGAAGGATTACGGAACCGGTTTCGACTACCGTATGAGCATGGGAGTGGCAGATCATTGGATAAAATGGATCAAGGAGCTGAGTGATGAGCAGTGGAATGTGTGCAATATGTGGTATGAGCTTACCAACAAGCGGGCCGATGAAAAGACTATCAGCTATGCGGAGTGTCATGATCAGGCGATGGTTGGCGATAAAACCATAATATTCAGACTGATGGATAAGCAGATGTATTTCTCCATGAATTGCGGTTCCCAAAATTTGATAGTTGATAGGGGAATAGCTCTTCATAAAATGATAAGGTTGCTTACCATTGCCACTTCGGGCAACGGTTATCTCACATTCATGGGTAATGAGTTCGGGCATCCGGAGTGGATCGATTTTCCGAGAGAGGGGAATGAGTGGTCTTACCAATATGCAAGACGGCAGTGGTCATTGAGCGAAAGTCCGTTTCTCAGATATGGCGCTCTGATGAATTTTGAGAGAGAGATGATAGGGCTCTTCAAAAAGAAGAAAATCCTCTCAAAAGATCCGGTTTCGGTATATAATGATGAGCAGAAACAGATATTGGTGATGAAGCGTAACGGTTATCTGTTTGTTTTCAATTTCAGCCCTACAAACTCCTACAATGATTATCTTGTCAGTGCGGATCCGGGAAAATACCGTATTGTTCTGGATACTGACTGGAAAGAGTTTGACGGTTTTGAGAGGAACAGCAGGAGAGTTTCCCATTTCACCAGCCTTACAGAAAAAGGGAATATGTTGTCGCTCTATCTTCCGTCGCGGAGTGCATTTGTTCTTAGATATTTAAAATAGTTTTATTTGTAAAAATAGATTATCTTTGCACCGTCAAAAAAATATAGAATAATGGCTTATTTGGAATTTAATAAAGAGGAGCTTGTAAATCTTGAATATTCGTTGGAGAGAGAGATTCTTTTGACAAACAGGGCCGGCGGTTATATCAATACCACTATAGTGGGCTGCAATACCCGCAAATATCACGGTCTTCTGGTTGTGCCAATCGAAAACTTCAATAATGAAAGGCATATTCTGCTTTCAACTCTGCACGAATCGTTAGTACAGCACGGACAGGTATTCAATTTGGGAATCAGTTCATACGGCAAAGTGTATGAACCGAGAGGTCACAAGTATATTGTAGATTTTGAAATGGACTATGCTTCCACCATAACTTACAGAGTTGGTGGAATGATTTTCAGCAAAACCATAATGTTTGTAAGGGAGACAGAGGAGGTGCTTGTGAAGTATACATTACTTGATGCTCACTCTGAGACAACTCTCCGCATAAAGCCATTTTTGGCATTCAGAAATATACATGCGCTTACATATGCAAATACTGATGCCAATACAAAATATACAGAGGTGAATAATGGTGTGGCATTCAAACTGTATGAGGGCTTTCCAACCCTTTACCTGCAGTTGAACAGATCCGGCGAGTGGGTAGCCAATCCTGATTGGTACAAGAATATAACTTATAAAGAGGAGAGCCGTAGAGGATTTGCAGATAAAGAGGATCTTTTTGTTCCAGGATATTTTGAAATTCCAATAAAGAAGGGAGAGAGTATAATACTTTCCGCTTCGACATCAGAGATCAAGCCGCGCGGTTTGAAGACAAGATTTGCAGATGAAGTTGCAAAGAGGGTTGACAATTCAAGAAACAGTTATGAGGATTGTCTGAAACTTGCAGGACAGCAGTGTGTGCTTAAACAGAACAACAAATATAGTGTGAATGCCGGTTATACTTGGGATTATGAGGATTTGAGGTACTCCCTTATTGCAATTCCGGGCCTGACACTATACAACGATGGTGATACAAAACATTTTGAGGCTGTTCTGGAGAATCTTCTTACAGAAAAGAGAGCGCGTTTGTTCAAGGCCGGCAATGAGCCTGATCTTCCTTTGTGGTTGTTCAGAACTTTGCAGCAGTATATAGAGTATGGGGCAAAGCCGGAGTATGTGTGGAAAAAGTATGGCAAGGATTTGTCGGCACTGCTTGATACCTATACAGATGGTACCAGAAACGAAGTTGTCCTTCATGAAAACGGACTTTTGTGGTGTCAGAAACCGGGTGTGGCACTCTCTTGGATGAATGTTTGCAGCAATGGCGCTCCTGTTACAGAGCGTTACGGATATCAGGTTGAGACAAATGCTTTGTGGTACAATGCACTGTGCTTTGCTGTTGAGATGGATGAGAAGTATGGCAAAGGTGCTTTGAGAAAGAAATGGGATAGAGTAATCAACTCTATAAAAGTCAATTATATCAACTATTTCTGGGTGGAGGAAAGAGGTCATCTTGCCGATTTCTACAACGAAAACGGAAAGAATATATTTACCCGTCCCAACCAGTTGATAGCGGCTGCCGTAGAGTACTCTCCAATTGATGACATTACCAAGATGGAGGTGCTTAAAGCTGTTAGAAAAGAGCTGCTTACAGTTAGAGGTATCAGAACATTATCTCCTAAAAACCCGATATACAAAGGCGTTTATGAGGGTGATCAGGTTGCAAGAGACCATGCGCACCATAATGGTTGTGCCTTCCCTTGGCTGTTGGGCCCGTATGTTGAGGCAACTGTAAAATTGTTGGGCAAATCAGCAGTGAAGAAGGCAAAAGAGCTGTTCAATGCCTTTGAGGAGGATATCAATATTCATGGAATAGGCTCCATTGCAGAACTTTACGATGGAAACCCTTCGCACAAGCCACACGGTTGTATATCTTCATCAGTGAGTGTTGCTGAAGTTATTAGAGGAAAATATTTGTTAAATAAAATAAAGAAATAACAATGAGAGTTTTAATGTTCGGGTGGGAGTTTCCTCCTCATATTGCCGGAGGTTTGGGAACTGCTTGTTACGGTCTTACGAAGGGATTGGCCAAGCATGATGTTGACATATTGTTTGTGATGCCGTCTGCATCTGGCGATGAGGACCAGTCTGCTGTAAAAATCGTAAATGCAAGTGATGTGCCTTTTACTCAGACATGGAGCGATATGCAGTCATTTCTCAATAAAGTTGATTTCTTGAAGGTGTCATCGAATCTGGTACCTTATATCGATCCACAACTTTATACAGAGTATGCCGGTTCTAAGATAGAAAAATCGGAGTATGAGCAGTTTAAAATAAAATACGGAAGCAAATACAAATTCTCAGGCAAATATGGTACAAATTTGATGGAGGAGGTTGCGAGCTACGCAATGGTGGCTGCAACAATCGCTTCCGAGAATCAGTTTGATGTAATACATGCTCACGACTGGCTTACATACGCTGCCGGTATTGCCGCAAAACGTATATCCGGAAAACCTCTTGTGATACATGTTCATGCAACTTCATTCGACAGGGGAAGTGCCGACAATATCGATACCCGCGTATATGAGATCGAGCGCATGGGTATGTTGGCTGCAGATAAGGTTATAACAGTAAGTAATCTTACAAGAAATATAGTAATCAATAAATACGGAATAGATCCAAGTAAGGTCATAACAGTTCACAATGCTGTGGATTTCAACGAGTTCAAACAGGTTGATGTAAAGAGGGGTGTTGATGACAAGATTGTTACATTCTTGGGTCGTATTACATTCCAGAAGGGTCCGGAGTACTTTATAGAGGCGGCTGCAAAAGTGTTGAAACGCTATCCTAAAGCCCGCTTTGTAATGGCCGGTAACGGAGATCTTATGAACCGTTCGATAAGGCGTGTGGCAAAATTGGGTATTGCAGACCGTTTCCATTTTACAGGCTTCTTAAGGGGTGCAGATGTGAAAAAGATGTTTGCCTATTCGGATGTGTATGTAATGCCTTCCGTTTCCGAGCCGTTTGGTATTTCTCCATTGGAGGCAATGAAATCGAATGTGCCTACCATAATATCAAAACAGTCGGGTGTGGCTGAGGTTTTGAAATATGCCATAAAGGTTGATTTCTGGGATATAGATGCCATGGCTGATGCCATGTACGGTTTGTTGGCTTATCCTGCACTATCGCAGATGAGCATGAGATGCGGTGTTGAGGAGGTAAATGAATTGAAATGGGAGAATGCTGCATTAAAAATTAAAGATGTTTACTCGATGGCAATTGCAGGCGAGTAATTTTAAACAGATAAAAAATAGATAAAAGATATGGACAAGTCATTATGTTTTTATTTCCAGGTGCATCAGCCGGACAGATTGAGATTATACCGTTTTTTTGATATTGGAAATGATTCCCAATATTTTGATGATTTTGCAAACAGAACAATTCTGAGAAGAGTTGCCGACAGATGTTATCTGCCTATGAATGCGATAATTCTTGAGTTGATCAACAAACATAAAGGGGAGTTTAAAGTAGCCTATTCAATTTCGGGTGTTGCTTTGGAGCAGTTCGAAAAGTATGCGCCGGAAGTGCTTGAGAGTTTCAAGAGATTGGCAGATACAAAATGTGTGGAGTTCCTTGCCGAAACCTACTCGCACAGTCTGGCATCCCTGATTTCCGAGAAAGAGTTCAAAGCTCAGGTTAAAGAGCATGCTGCTGCAATCAAGAGACATTTTGGTGTAACTCCAAAAGCATTCAGAAACACAGAGCTTATCTATTCAGATGAGATAGGTGCAACTGTAGCTGATATGGGTTACAATGTAATGCTTACAGAGGGCGCAAAACATATTCTGGGATGGAAGAGTCCTAACTATGTTTATACAAATGCAATCAATCCAAAATTGAAACTGATGTTGAAAAACTTCAATTTGAGTGATGATATTGCATTCCGTTTCTCAGACAGAAGCAATCCTAACTGGCCGCTTACAAGTGAGAAATATGCGCAATGGCTGAATGAGGCAGGCAAGAATGATGAGGTTATCAACCTCTTTATGGATTATGAGACATTTGGTGAGCACCAGAGACAATCTACAGGAATATTTGAGTTTATGAGAGCGTTGCCGGGAGCAGTGCTTGCAAATACAAATCTCAAGTTCCGCACACCTTCAGAGGTTGTAAAAGAGCATCAGCCTGTAGCACCTCTGCATGTTCCGTTTGCAATTTCCTGGGCAGACGAGGAGCGTGATACAAGTGCGTGGATCGGAAATGAATTGCAGAATGAGGCTTTCCACAAATTGTATGAAATGGAGAAATCTGTAATGGCTACAAAAGATGAGTCACTGATAGCTGATTTCAGAAAATTGCAGGAGAGCGACCATTTTTATTATATGTGTACCAAATTCTTCTCAGATGGTGCGGTGCATAAATATTTTAACCCTTATGATACTCCGTATGAGGCATTCATCAATTATATGAATGCATTGAGCGATTTTCAGTTGAGGGTTGCCAAAGTTGCAGCAAAACCGGCAAAAAGTGCTGCAAAATCTAAAAAGGTATCGAAATAAGAAAATTATATAAAGACCTGTAAAACAGGCGCTGCCGAATAAAAAGGGAGAGGGTGGATCCAAATTGCAGTTTGGGTTGCCCTCTTTATAAGTGATAATGGTAGCAGACACAAACTAATTATATTGATAAATTTATATGAAATCATTGGAAAGAGAGTTAGCAGGAAATGGAGCATTTCCGGAGTTTAAGGAAGAGGCGTTTCAAAGTTACAGCAAATATAGGGTGAATAATCCTACATGGCGTAACATGTTGATTAATAAGAAACTCCCGGAGAGATTGAAAGCATTGGATGAATTGTCAAAAAATCTCTGGTGGTGTTGGAATCAGAATGCGATAGAGTTGTTCCAAATGGCCGATGAAGAGTTGTGGACTCTGGCCAACGGAAATCCTATAGCGATGTTGGATATGATAGATCTCAACAGATATAACCAGTTGGAGAAAGACAAGAGATTCCTTGGCAAACTTGATGAGGTTTATGCGGATTTCCAGAAATATATGGCGCAAAAGGCGGAGGCAAAGGGGCCTAATATCTCATATTTCTGTATGGAGTATGGTCTTGACACCTCTTTGAAGATTTACTCAGGCGGTTTGGGAATTCTTGCAGGTGATTATTTGAAGGAGGCGAGTGATATGAATGTGAAGATGACAGCTGTAGGATTCCTGTATAAATATGGATATTTTACACAAAAATTGTCGGGACAAGGTGATCAGGTGGCAAATTATGATCCTCAGGATTTCTCAAAAACACCTGCTGTTCCTGTATTGGATGACAAGGGTAACTGGATGACAATAGCAGTTGCATTCCCAGGAAGAACACTTTTTGCAAGAGTTTGGAAGGTTGAAGTAGGTAGAATTAATCTCTATTTGCTCGATACCGATATTGATGAGAACTTGCAGGAGGATAGAGGCATTACCCATCAGCTATATGGCGGTGATTGGGAGAACAGATTGAAACAGGAGTTGCTGCTTGGTGTAGGCGGTATCCGCGCATTGAGAAAATTGGGTGTTCATTCAGAAGTTTACCATTGCAATGAGGGTCATGCCGCATTTATCGGACTCGAAAGATTGAGAGAGTATGTTCAGGAGAAAAACCTTTCATTTGCAGAGGCTTTGGAGGTAGTAAGAGCATCTTCACTCTTTACAACCCATACTCCTGTTCCTGCAGGTCATGATGCTTTTGCAGAGGATATGTTGAGAAAATATATATCACACTATCCTGAAAGATTGAAAATCGATTGGCATACACTTATGTCTTTGGGTATGATCGACCCATATAATCCTAACGACAAATTCTCAATGAGCAATCTTGCTGCCAATTTGAGTCAGGAGGTTAATGGTGTGAGCTGGTTGCATGGAAAGGTAAGCCAGGATATTCTTGCCAATTTGTGGCCGGGTTATTTGCCTGAAGAGCTGCATGTGGATTATGTTACAAATGGTGTCCACTATCCTACATGGACTGCTCCTGAGTGGAAAGAGCTTCATGCAAAGGTGTTTGGAGAGGAGTTTGCGAGCCACAATTACGACAAGAGCTGTTTTGCAGGAATCCGTAAGGTGAGCAATGAGGAGATCTGGAAAATCAGATGTGGTCTGAAGACAAAACTGATTAACAAGATCAAGTCATATCTCTCTGATCCTGCAATAGCAAACCACTATTCTCCACACCATATTGTCGAGATCAAGAATACTTTGAGAGATGATATTCTGACAGTGGGATTTGCAAGACGTTTTGCAACATACAAACGTGCGCATCTGCTCTTCAGGGATCTCGATACTCTGAATGAGATCATAAACAATCCGGAGCGTCCTATCCAGTTTATATTTGCAGGAAAGGCTCACCCTGCAGACAAGGCAGGTCAGGATCTGATCAAACGTATTGTGGAGATATCGAAGATGCCTCAATTTATCGGTAAAATAGTATTTGTTCCTAACTACGACATTACACTGGCAAAATATCTTGTTCAGGGTGTCGATATCTGGATGAATACCCCTACAAGACCATTGGAGGCTTCTGGAACCAGTGGAGAAAAGGCTGTGATGAATGGTGTGATGCACTTCTCTGTACTCGACGGATGGTGGGTAGAGGGATACAAGGAGGGTGCCGGCTGGGCTCTTCAGATGGAGCGTACATACCAGGATCAGAACTTCCAGGATGAGTTGGATGCTGCAACTATCTACCATATTTTTGAATCGGATATTGCTCCTAAATATTACGACAAGAATTCAAAAGGAATCTCAAGTTCATGGATTGAAACAATCAAGAATTGCGTAGCTGAGGTGGCATGTGATTTCACAACCAACAGAATGATGAATGATTACTTCAACAAGTTCTACAATCCGTTGGCTGCCCGCTATAACAAATTGATTGAGAATGATTATTCTGTGGCGAAAACAATTGCCTGCTGGAAAAAGGGAATGAGAAGAGAGTGGTCTAAAGTTGAAATATTGGACAATTCAACTCTTGGCAACGGCTCATTGATGTTGGGCGATTCGTCTCAGGCAATTCTGAAATTGTATATAGGAAATGATATTGAGCCGGAGGATATTGGAGTTGAAATATTGATGGCTGAGTATAATAACAAAGGCAGATTGTGTATAAAAGAGGTATTCCCTTATACATTCAAGGAGTACGCAGATGGTGTAGCCACTTATGTATGCAATATGGTACCGGATAAGACCGGAGCATATCAGATTGCAGGCAGAATCTACGCTAAAAACCCTCTTCTGCCTCACAGACAGGATTTTGAATTGGTAAAATGGTTGTAGCAGCTACAGGCTTTTTTGATGGTGTGCATCTTGGACACCGTAAGGTTTTGGGCTCGTTGTGTGAGATAGCTCGCAATGAGGGCAAAAGGAGTGCTGTAATCTCCTTTTGGCCTCATCCGCGCAGCGTATTGCAACAGGAGGCTTATAACTTGAGATTGCTGAATACTCTTGAGGAGAAAGAGTGCCTGCTGAAGGAGATTGGAATTGATGAGTTTATAAATATTCCGTTTACAAAAGAGTTCAGCAGACTCTCCACAAAGGAGTTCATGCAAAAATACCTTATAGAGAAGTATAATGTATCGGTACTTGTTATAGGATATGACCATAGATTGGGAAACAATATCTCGGAATCACAGCAGCAGATGATAAATACTGCCGAGTCTTTGGGATTGAGGGTGATAAGGGTTAGCGAGTTCCTGATAGATGACAATATAATAAGTTCAACAAAAATAAGGAGGCTTCTGCAGCATACAGATGTGGAGGAGGCCGCAAGATTTTTGGGATACAATTATTTTATAAAGGGAGTTGTTGTTTCGGGTAACAGGATAGGCCGCACTATAGGTTTTCCTACTGCAAATATGAAATTGTACAATCCATTGAAGGAGGTGCCTGGAAATGGCGTATATGCAGTTTATGTAAATGTTTTGGGAAAACGCTATATCGGCACCACAAATATCGGTACAAGACCAACTGTGGGCAATGGCAATGAGACCACTATCGAGACATACATATTGGATTTTGATGAAGATATATATGGTCTTGATATCTCTGTAGAATTTGTCCTGAAGATAAGGGATGAGAGAAAATTTGCCTCATTGGATGAATTGAAGCAGGAGCTTGCCAGAAACCGTGACTTTGCCTTTGAAAAACTCTCTGCCGGATTGTAGGATTCCGCAGGATCATAATGATTAATTATAAATATGATATAATGTATCGTGCCGATTCGGACATATTGACCATAGTGCTTACGCTCCTGACATTTGCAGCCGGAATTTACTCTTCTGTCAAGAAAAAGAGGAGGGAAGATGGCGATATGGTGGAGTTGGAAGGTGATTCCGACAGCCGGCCGGATCGTAATGCAATTGATGAAGAGTCTCCTTTTTTCTCTCTGCAGAGTGTTTTTGAAGAGATTGAAAGGGAGAGCGGAGAGTTTCCTGAAGACAATTTGGTAGTTGATACTGCAGAGAACGCAGTGGAGCAGTTGCCCGATATTGTAGATACAGTAGATTCTATAGATTCAATAGAGTATTCAGATTATACACCCGATGATACTGCAGCGCAAGATGTTGTATCTGAATCAGATGGCGGCGCAGATAAGGAGAAAGCCTGCAATGTGGGACAAAGTCTGAAAGAGAGAATAAAAAACTCTCCCAAGGATATAGTTCTGTTTGCAGAAATAATGAATCCCAAGCATAAAGAATTTTAAAAAATATTTATTACCTTTGCACAGAAGGGTCCCGAATAGAATCGGGATTCTTTTTAATTTTATATATTATGTCAAAAATACACTACTTAACAGCGGAGGGGCTGGATAAATTGAAAGCAGAGCTTGCACATCTTGTCTCTGTGGAAAGACCATCCATTTCAAAACAGATAGCGGAAGCCCGTGATAAAGGCGATTTGTCGGAAAATGCAGAGTATGATGCAGCAAGAGAGGCTCAAGGTCTTTGTGAATTGAAAATATCACAACTACAGGATCTGATTGCAAATGCAAGAATTATAGATGAATCAAAAATCAATACAGATCATGTTCAAATTTTGAACAAAGTAAAGATCAAGAATCTTAAAACCAATGCGATAGTTGAATATACGCTGGTTGGTGAGAGCGAGGCCAACATAAAGGAGGGCAAACTTGCTGCAGCAACACCTATCGGAAAGGCCCTTATTGGAAAGAAAAAGGGTGATATTGTTCCGGTACAGGTTCCAAGCGGTCTTATCAATTTTGAAATTCTTGATATATCTATTTAATAATTATGGCTTCTATTTTTACTAAAATCGCAAATGGAGAAATTCCGTCATATAAAGTGGCTGAATCTGAGAATTATTACGCATTTCTCGATATAAATCCGCTTGTGGCAGGACATACCTTGGTTATACCCAAACATGAGGTAGATTATATTTTTGATCTCGACAGCGAGGAGTATAAAGGATTATGGATGTTTGCCAATAAAGTGGCAAAGGCAATTGATGTTGCAATTCCTTGCAAAAGGGTAGGAGTGGCTGTGCTTGGAATGGAGGTTCCGCATGCCCATATCCATCTTGTACCATTGCAGAGTGAGGGAGATCTGGATTTCAGAAAAGAGAAAGTTCAGCTTGCTTCTGAAGAGTTTGTTTCGATTGCAGGTAAGATAGCGGAGGCATTTGACCGTTTGTAAAAATTATTCAAGATAAGAGTTATATGAAAAAGAGCATTCTTATAGTAATGGCTGCGTTGCTGGTATTTTCTTGTGCCCCAAAAGATAACGCAGTGATAGATGTGGAGGTTCAAGGTGGCGGAGAGAAAGAGATAATCCTCTCAAAACTGCATGTGAACCATATAAATGTTGTGGATACTTTGACTTTGAATGCAAAGGGTTCTGCAAAGTATAGTGTGTCTGTGGGAGAACAGACTCCTGATTTCTTCTATTTGTCGTACAACAAAAAGAGATTGGCATCACTGATTCTAAAAGGTGGGGACCGTGTTAAGGTTTCTGTGGATACATTGGGTAACAACCTTTCTGTTGAGGGATCCCAAGAATCTGTAAGACTTGCCGAAGTTGAGGCTAAAGTTCATAAGTTCACTTCGCAGTTCGACTCTCTCTCTTACGAGTTGGTCTCTGCGGTAGAGGCAAATGATACCAAGAAATCAGACGAATTGCAATATGCATTGGGACGCCACTTCATACAATACAAGAGAGCGGCAGTTGCAGATATAATGCAGAATCCATATTCATTTGCAAATGTTACACTTCTGTATCAGAAGCTGAGTGAAAGCCTGCCTCTTTTTGGAGCAGTTACAGATGTTGCATATTTCAAGCGCGTTTCGGATTCACTGCAGACCATATATCCAAATTCGGTATATGTGAGATCTCTGAAAGAAGAGGTTGCCAGACTGGAAAATGTTATGGCATTGGACAATAAAATCAAAACAGCACAGGAACAGGCATATCCGGAACTTTCGTTGCCTGATACACAAGCCAAAACCCAAAAGCTGTCGTCATTGCTCGGCAAACCTTTTGTATTGGTATTCTGGACAAGCTCAGTTGCACAGCAGAAGATGTTCAATCACGACCTTAAAGAGCTTTATGCAAAATACAATCCTAAAGGTCTTCAGGTATATCAGGTGAGCGCAGATGTTGATAAAGCTGCTTGGGCAACAATCGTTAAGGATCAGCAGTTGCCTTGGATTAATGTTTGCGACGGATTTGGTGTGCAATCAACAGCCTTGCATACATATGGCGTAACAACATTGCCTGCAATGTTCATTTTCGACAAAGAGGGCAATATCGTGGCCAAAAACATATTTGATAAAGTTGCTCTCGACAGAGAGTTGGGCAAGCTCTCTTACTAATGCTTTTATAGCAGTTTCTTAGGCTTGCCTGCAACAAAATCTTTAAGATAGAAGGGTTCAAAGTATGCTACATCTTTGAACTCTTTTTTATTGAGCATATCTGCTGCAATAACTCTCATGCCAAAGGCATGGGGCATCTGTTCTGCAAAAACTGCATTAGGATGGTTGATCAGGGCCTTGAATTTCTCTGAGCCATTGCCGGTGAAAAGGACTTTGCCTGCCTCGAGTTCCTCCTTGAAACTGTTTTCGTCGAGGATAAGTGCCTTGGTTTGGGTAAGAGCCTCTCCATTTGAATTGAAAGTAGCAGTGTAGACCTCCATACGACGGGCATCAATCATTGGCACAATCAGATATGGCTCATCTTTTTCAATCTTGTCTTGTCCACTGTTTATCAGATTGTTATCTATGGCGCATCTGGCAATGGTATCTAATGTGCCAACGCCAATGAGCGGTTTGCCGGAACCGTAGCACAGCCCCTTGGCACACGATACGCCAACTCTCAATCCGGTGTAGGAACCTGGCCCTTCACTTACAGCTATTGCGCTGCAATCCTGAATAGTGAGGTTATTTTCGGCCAATATATCCCGGATATATTTTGCAAGCAGCGAAGCATGTGATTTGGGTTCGTTGATATATTTCTCTGCAATCAGTTTGTCTGCAGAACTTATCGCAACGGAGCATGATTCTGTTGCTGTTTCAATTAGCAGTATGATATTTTCCATATAATCTTCTTTAATTATTTTCTGTTATCTCTTTTATCTCTACAATTGAGCCATTTTTCAGCTCCCTTGTTATTGCGCTGTATGGCCCGGTAACAATAAGTGTGCTGTCCGACAATCCTTCAAGTACAACTATATTTTTCATATCCTGAATGCCTGTCCTGACAATAGCAGGCTCTACTTTTGAAGTGGCTTTATCGTATATGAAAATATGCTCTGTGATACAGTCTGTCGGCAGGCTGTCGGTCAATCCGCTTCGTGTTGTAATGGCCTGCAATGGTACAACAAGGGCATTGTGGCATATTTCTGTCTCTATTCCAACCGATGCCGACATCCCCGGTCTGAATGGAAGAGGATTCTTTTGGAGAAGGTCATTATAAGATTCCGGGCAAATGACCACATGTACTTCAAAGCTTGTAACCTGGTCGAGACTTGCTGCAGCTCCACTGTTTTTGGCCGAATTGGCAATCTCGGTAACAACGCCCCTGAACTTTCTGTTGGGATAGGCATCAACCTCCACATAGGCGGTATCTGCAATACTCAACTTGATTATATCATTCTCGTTTACATCAACAAGAACCTCCATGGCATTAAAATCGGCAATCCTCATCATCTCTGTTCCGGCCATCTGGCTGGTGCCCACCACTCTTTCTCCCTTTTCAACCTCCAGCTTTGAGACAATTCCGTTGATTGGGGCATAAATTGCAGTTTTTTGAAGACTCTCCCTGGCCTCTTTAAGTGCCGCTTCTGCACTTTTTATATTGTATCTGGCATAGTTGAGCTGTTCCACAGCTATTTCGTATTTCGAAAGTGAGTTCTCATAATCCGCCTTAGAAATGGCCTTTTGCTCATAAAGCATCTTGTCTCTTTTGAAAGCCTGTTCTGTTTGTGCCAGCTGGCTCTTCTGTTGGGAATATTGTGCCTTTACCGAATTTAATGAGGCTTGAGCCCGCTCTACGGCAGATATGTAGAGATCCTGTCGGATTTTAATCAAAAGATCACCCTCTTTTACATTATCACCCTCTTTAACATTCAGCTCTATAATTTCTCCTGAAACATCGGGACTTATTTTTATCTCGGTAACAGGCCTGATCTTGCCATTTGCAGGGATGCTCTCTATTATAGTGGTACGCTGGGGATATCCCACACTAACCGGAATACCACCGGAACCTCTGTTCTTGGAGATAACAATCAGCAGAATCATTACTGCAAAGGCTGCAATCAATATATGTTTTTTCCGGATCTTTTTCATAAACTTCTATAATTTTATGGGTACTCCTCTGTAGAAGTCGAGTATTTTCAGCTGGAACAGATATTGGAATCCGGCCTGATAATATTCTGATTGTGCTTTTGACAAATTTGTTTTTGCCACAATATAATCGGTACCGTTTACAATTCCCACATCAAATTTTTGTTCCACATAATTGAATGATTCCTGACTTGCCTGCATATTCTTTTCTGCAGCATTATATTTTTCATAAGCTCCTACAGCATTATTGTAGGCGGTAGAAATATCTTTATACAATTGCTGACAGGATTTTTTCAATTCAATTTCATTATGCTCCACATTAAGTCTGGCATTGCGGATATTTGTATTTGTACGCCATCCGTTAAATATAGGAATATTCAGACTGAACCCGATTGATGGGTTGCGGTTTTCATTGAATTGGGTCAGAAAGGCCTGCTCCCTGCTGTCGCTGTAATATGTTCCATACCCTGCAGAAAACGATAATGAGGGGTAGGCATTCCCCTTCTGTATTTTATAGTCGTACCTGCTTTTTTCAAGTTGCAGCTCAGCCGATTTAATCTGAGGCAGAGAGCTGGCTGCCGCATATATTTCATCAATATTTTTGCCCGACAAATCATCCATTATAAAATTACCCGAAGGATACTCCACCGTAAAATCTGAATCATTTGGAAGATCCAGCAATTGGGCAAGAACCAGAGTATTGCTTTTGACACTGTTCCCGGCCTCAATAAGTTGTACCCTCTCATTGGCAAGTTGTGCCTCTATCTCCAATAATGTGCTGTATGCCTGACTGCCCGCATCAACCAGCTTTTTTGTGCGCATAACCTGCTCCTTTACGCTGTTGTAGCTCTTTTCCAGGGATTTTTCAATCTCAATGTACAAGAGTACCTGCAGATATGCTTTGGTTATTGCAACAGATATTTCATCTTTCAGCTTTTCTGAATCCTGTATTGAAATCTCAAGCTGAAGTTTGCTGCTTTTGAGGGCATTTGTCTTTGACAGGCCCTGTATTATCGGCATCGAAGCACTGATGCTCGAACTGGTGCTCTGTGTAAGTTGGTTTGTTATCTGGAGATCGTTGATATTAACAGATTTTCCCCAGTTCATATTGTGATTTATTCCGGCATTTACCGTTGGAATGAAATCGAGTTTGGATTGCAGGACATTGTTCTTGGCCTGCTCAATGGAGAGAGCCTGCTGCTTTATCTGCAAATTGTTTTTATGGGCATACTCTATACACCGTTCAAGACTCCATATATCCTGTCCATATAAATGTGAAGAGGAGAGGATTGTGTATGATAGAATAGTGATTATGAGGGGTTTGATATATTTCATAATATGTCTCCGATACTTTTCAGCAAAGGGATTTGCCCTAAATGCAAAGATACAAAAAAGAAGTGCATATCAAGATTGGCATTGGTAAAACTTGTTATGCACTTCACGATAAAAAAGTGTTAGAACTTATAGTAATAGCCATTTATTGCCTGGGTGGCAATACACTTCTGACCTTTGTTCACAAACAGATAGACCAGTCTTGCCAAAGTACCGGCACACTGGGCAACCATTTCAACAAAGGCTGCCAGCTCCTCGCTGCGTCCTCCCGAGATGAGCGAAGATTCAAATTCTGAAATTTCTACAATCCTCTTTTTCATATACTTTTCCATCCTTTTTCAAAACCTCTTGTTATATCCTCTTTGTATTCAGATATGAAATCCACAATAAATTTCATGTAGCGGACAATTCTGAAGAGTTCCCGCCATGCCGTTCCGCCTCTAATCTGCAGCTCACTCTCCGAAACAGATAACAGGCTGCATTTCTTCTTCATATTTTTTTCCATAATATAAATTTTGTGCCTACCGGAATGGTGCGTAGGCTGCCACCGTTTGAGTGCGCACTCAAATTATTGAATTATCATGATATTGTCGGCTATTGTTTTAAATAAACTGTTGTGTGATATTATGATAATGGTTTTGCCATTTTTCTTCAGCTCTTTAATGATATCTGCCATGAGCAATTCCGACTCTTTGTCCATGGAGGAGGTTGATTCGTCAAAAATCATGATTTCAGGATTTTTGTACAAAAGTCTGGCTATTGCCAATTTTTGCGTTTCGCCTCCCGAAAAGAGCATGCCCTCCTCTCCAATATGGGTAAGAAGACCAGCCGGCAGCCCTGCTATTTTATCTTCAAGCCCTGTAGAGCGACATATCTGTATAACCCTTTCCATATCGGGATTCTCCTCTCCACAAGTGATATTCTCCAATATCGAGGCATTGAACAGGTAACATTTTTGTGGAACAATTGATACATATCTCCTCCATTGCCCTATTGGAATTGTTGAAATATCGGTATCTCCGCAAAATATGGCGCCGTTATCAATCCGGTAATCGCGCATAATCAGGGAGACCAACGTGCTTTTGCCGCAACCTGCCGCTCCGTTGAGCAGAGTGATTTCTCCTTTTGGAATATTCAGATCGAGCTCCTTGAACAGCTGGTTGCATCCGGGATATGAAAATGTCAATTTGTTTATCCGTATGTTTCCGGGTCTATATTTCTCCCTGTCGGAACCCTTATGCAGGTATGTATCTTCCTCCTCAAGCTCCAAAATTTCATAAAGCCTTTCTGCAGAGACTGCCGCTTGGGTAATGATGGGATTCAGACCGGTTAAATTGGAGAGAGGTGTGCAGAACAGGGAGCAGAGCGTATAAAATGAGACCAGCTCTCCAATTGTTATGCTATTGTTGAAAACTGCAAATCCGCCCGAAACTATAATTGCCGATATCATGCCTTTTGATACCGCTTCGGCAGAACATCCGAGTATAATGCCGGCTTTTGCCGCCTTGTATAGATTTTTGGCAAGTTTGCTGTAACTTCCTTTTATTTTCTGTATCGACAAATTTTCGGCAGAATAGTGCCTGCTGCAAGCAATTCCCTCAATGCCGTGCAGCAGATCGGTCTCAAATCTGGCCCCCGATTCAGCCAAATGCCGGTTATGTTTTTTATTGATTGGCCCCGACAGGACAAACAGCCCGATATACACCGGAATAAATGCCAATGACAACAGGGCCAGGTTGGTGTTGTAGTGAAACATTACAGGAACCGCCACTGCAAGAGTGAAGAGACTCGTTGCAATGGATACAATTCCATCCGACAAAAATAGTCTTATATTGAAGGCATCTCCTATACGGGAGCTGATGTCTCCCGGCTGGTAGCGGTTAAAAAACTCCAGAGGCAGAACCGCGAGTTTGTTTACATATCGGGTTATAAGATGGTTGTCTATCTTTATTCCATGAGTTGTAATGCAGATGTTTTTCAGATAGTTTATACATAAGCCCATAATGGCCAATATGATTATTGTTGCAGAGATGGCTGTAAGGGTGGAGATATCTCCATTCGGTATGGCATTGTCGATAATCTGTTGCAGAAATATGGAGCTGCTTATCCCAATCATAGTTGTAATGAGGGTTCCGGCAATGGCAAAAAGGATCTCCCATTTATACAGGTATGCAAGTTTGAGCAATTTCAGATAAGTGTTTCCCTTCTCATCTCTCCTTTTAAAGTGGCCCGACGGAGTAAAGGTAATGATGTACCCGGTCCAGATATTGCAGAATTCAGGCCTGCCCAGTTTTATAAACTCCCCTTTGGCAGGATCCATTACCATATAACTCTCCTTGTTGATGCTGTAAAGAACCATGAAATGCAGCATGCCATCTTCTGTTTTGGTATGTATTATTGCCGGCAGAGGAGAATCTGCCAGAGAAGAGGAATCCCTGTCGGGCGATTTGTAGGCTTTGCAACTGAATCCCAGCTTATTGCCACCCTCGATCAATCCCTTTATTGTTATACCCTCTTTTGTGCATCCGCAGAGTAATCTGGCCTTTGCAAGAGATATCCTCACTCCATGCCATTGTGCCACAGAGCACAGGCATGCAGCTCCGCAATCATGGAGACTTTGCTGTTCTATTTTTAAATCTTTTTTCATTTGGGCAGACATTTGTTGTCTGCAAAAATGGCCGGCAGTTCCCTAAAAAAGAAACAGAAGCGTAAAATCTTGGAAATTTACGCTTCTGGAAATATTCTGGAAATATTCTGGAAATAAAAGGGCCTTTAAAAAAATGGAATTATGGAATCAGCGATTGCAGATGGGGATATATTCTCTCCGACAGCATTGTGAGCTGGGGATAGAAGAGCGAATTTGCCGATAAAGAATCAGGAAGAATATTCCATGATCTGTCGAGATAATTGAGTATAAATACAATCAGACTCAATATAATCAGCGACTTTGCAGCTGCAAATAGAATTCCCAGTAATCTGTTGAGCCATCCTAAAAGTGAAAATGTTACTATTTTCTCGATGGCTTTCCCGATAAAAGTACATATAAGTATCATAATAAGCAGAATTATTATGAAAGATATGATGTAAATTACTGTTTCCCCGGCAGGGAACAATCCTTTTATATAGTTTGCAACCACCGGTGAAAACTTGAATGCACACCATGTTCCCAGTATCAGGGACAGGATACTTACAAGTTGTGATATGAAGCCTTTGAATGCTCCATATATTGCACTCGCAACTACAATCACAAGGATTATAAAATCGACAACTCCCAAATCCATTTCCTGTAGCTCTGTTATTTGTTCTGTAAAGTATCTGACTCAGGAACAAGAATACCCATCGACCAGACGGCGCGGACATTCAAATTATTGTCCAGAATTACGATATCTGCATCTTTGTCCTTTTCGAGGGAGCCTTTTTTGTCGTATATGCCCATGATTTTCGCAGGGGTTTCTGTTGCCATGCGGATAGCGTCTCCAAGAGGAATGCCCGCTTTTTGGTTCATGGTCCTGACAAGTACATCCATGGTTGCTATACTTCCTGCAAGTGATGAGTGGTCTGCATATTTGCAAACGCCATCTTCTATAATCACAGGTGAGCCCTCTTCTGGTTTTATATTGCTTCCTGCATACTTCAGTGCGTCGGTAACAAGACATGTGCGCTCTGCACCTTTGAGCTTGTATACCATTTTAAGTATGGTGTGAGGAAGGTGTCTTCCGTCGGCAATAACCTCCACAGTCATGTCGTCCATCAGGTAAACACTCTCAATGGTGCCTTCGTATTTGTACTCCTGACGTTTGTGGAAACCTGGCATGGAGTTGTAGAAGTTTGCAGTGTGGGTAAATCCTGCCTCATACGCCGCCTTTATATCTTCAAATTCAGCCTCTGTATGTGTTATTGTAGCCAGAATGCCTTTTGAAACCAACATTTGTGCAAGTGCATGGGCTCCCGGTATCTCAGGACTGATATCCCATCTTTTTATGCAGTTTGTGCTGTTCAGTATGGCTGTATACTCCTCTTTGTCGGGATTTTTTACTTTATGCACAGGCCCCGACATTTTGGGATTGAGGTATGGTCCGGCAAGGTGCAGACCCATAACTTGCGAATTCTCTTCGTTCATGAGTTTTTCGCAAATTTCTATGGCTTTGTGGATCGATTCTGTTGGAGATGTGCCAAGTGTGGGGAATATGCTTGTGGCTCCATATCTCAAATGTGTTGCAACAATTGTACGGAAGGCCTCTTCTGTGCAATCCCTGAAGTCAAAACCGCCTCCGCCGTATACATTCATGGCTATGAAACCGGGTACAATGTTCATTCCCTTTGCATCAATGGTATCGGCACCTATAATGGCAAGCTCATTATCTGTAACCGCCAGGATTTTTCCATTGTTGATAAGGACAGATCCGCCTTTGATCCAGCCTTGTGGGGTAAGAATATTACCGTTTGTAATTTGTGTCAGCATCGCACTACTGATATTAGAATAATTTGTTGGTTCCCTCTACTAATTTACCCATCGCCCAAACGGCACGGATATCAAGATTCTTGTCCAGAACAAGGATATCGGCATCTTTGCCGCGTTGCAGAGATCCTTTGCGGTCGTATATACCCATGATTTTTGCAGGGGTCTCTGAGGCCATGCGTATGGTGTCTTCCAATGGAACTTCTGCCTTTTGTACCATGGTCTTGATGAGTCTGTCCATTGTGGCAACACTGCCTGCAAGTGCAGAACGGTCTGCAAGTTTGCAGACGCCATCCTCAATTATGACTCTCGGGTCGAAGGCTGTCTGGCTGTCGCTGGCTGCGCACGCAAGGGCATCTGTAATCAGACATGTTCTCTCAACACCTTTTACTTTATATACAAGTCTGAGGATTGTAGGAGGAACATGGATACCGTCGGCAACAACTTCAACAGTCATGTCATCAATAAGGTAGATACTCTCAACTGTGCCTTCATATTTGTATTCGCGACGTTTGTGGAATCCTGGCATTGCATTGTAGAAGTGTGTGGCATGAGTGTAGCCTGCCTCGTATGCAGTCATGATATCTTCATATTCTGCCTGAGTGTGGCCTACAGATGCCAGAACGCCTTTTGAGGTGATGTATTTTCCAAACTGCATAGCTCCAGGCAATTCAGGAGCCGCATCCCATCTCTTTATGCAGTTTGTCTCTTCCAGTAGCGGAATATATTCGTTCGGGTCGGGATTTTTGATGTTTTCAGGAAGCTGGCCACCTGCCATCTTCATATTGAAATAGTGTCCTTCGAGGTGCAGACCCAATACAGGGCTGTCTTTCTCTGCCATAAGTTTTTCTGTTGTGGCGGCTGCCTCACGTATCATCGGTATGGTAGATGACGACAATGTTGGGAATATACTTGTTGTTCCATGTTGCATGTGGGCCTTTACAGCAGTTCTGAAGGCATCCTCTGTTCCCTCCATAAAATCTCTGCCACCGCCGCCGTGTGCATGTATCTCTATACCGCCAGGCACTATATACATGCCTTTGGCATCAATCAGGTTGGCGCCTACAACGGCCATATCGCAATTTGTTACCTCAAGGATTTTGTTGTCCCTCATTATTATGGAGCCATCTTTGAGCCATCCCTGAGGGGTAAGAATTTTTCCGTTTATAATCTGTGTTAGCATAATGGTTCATTATTTATCGGACTGCAAAATTACTTCTTTTATTTATTAAATAAAATTTTGATAAGAAGAAACGTTCTGATTATCTTTGCAAATTCAAAAAAATAGCATTTTTATACAACAATGGGTTTCGCAGAATACAAAAAATTGGATTTGGTAGAGATAAATGAGTCTGTACTGAAGGATTGGAAAGAGAATAATTGTTTTGAAAATACACTAAAAGCCAGAGAGGGTGCCCCTAAGTTCATCTTTTTTGAGGGACCTCCTTCTGCCAACGGTATGGCTGGTATGCACCATGTGATGGCAAGGGCCATTAAGGACTCCTTCTGTAGGTTTAAGACACAGAGCGGATATCTTGTGCAGAGAAAGGCAGGTTGGGATACTCACGGTCTTCCGGTAGAGCTTGGCGTGGAGAAAATGCTGGGGATTACCAAAGAGGATATCGGTAAAAAGATCTCGGTAGACGAGTATAATGAGGCTTGCCGCAAGGAGGTTATGAAGTATACCAAAGAGTGGGTTTCGCTAACCGAGAGAATCGGCTACTGGGTTGATATGGACAATCCGTACATAACTTACGACAACAAATATATAGAGACATTGTGGTATCTGCTCAAGGATATCTACAAAAAAGGATTGCTGTATAAAGGTTATACAATCCAGCCTTACTCACCGGCTGCCGGTACAGGATTGAGCTCGCATGAGCTTAACCAGCCTGGCTGTTACAGGGATGTGAAGGATACTACAGTTGTAGGCCAGTTCAAAATAAAGAACCCTAAACCGGAAATGGCACAATGGGGTGCACCATATTTCCTTGCATGGACCACCACTCCTTGGACATTGCCTTCAAATGTGGCTCTATGTGTTGGTCCAAAAATTGAATATATTGCAGTTCAGACATATAATGCGTACACAGGTGAGAAGATAACAGTTGTGCTTGCAAAGAATCTTCTCTATACCCATTTCAACAAAAAGGCGGAGGAATTGGCTCTTGAAGATTACAAACCGGGCGACAAGCTTGTGCCTTTCAAAGTTGTAGGAGAGTATAAAGGTCCGGATTTGGTTGGTATGGAGTATGAGCAGCTTATTCCATGGGTAAAACCGGTAAGTGTTGATGAAAAGGGTAACTGGAGTGATGCGTCTGACAAGGCATTCCGTATAATTCCGGGTGATTATGTAACAACAGAGGATGGTACAGGTATCGTGCATATTGCCCCTACATTTGGTGCAGATGATGCTTTTGTGGCAAAAGCGGCAGGCATACCTTCTCTATTTATGATCAACAAGATGGGCGAGACCCGTCCTATGGTGGATTTCACAGGTAAATTCTACCTGATGGAGGAGCTCGATGAGGAGTTTGTAAAGAGTTGTGTAGATGTTGAGCTTTATAAAGAGTACGAAGGCCGTTGGGTAAAAAATGCCTACGATCCTCAGTTTACAGTAAATAAAGTGTATGATGAAAAGGCGGCATCAGCAGCGGAGAATCTTGATATATACATCTGTCTGATGATGAAGGGAGCCAACAAGGCATTCAAGATAGAGAAACATACACACAACTATCCTCATTGCTGGAGAACCGACAAACCTGTTTTGTATTATCCGTTGGATTCGTGGTTTATCAGAAGTACTGCAGTGCAGGATGAACTTATAGCACTTAACAAAACAATCAACTGGAAACCTGAAAGTACCGGTAGCGGACGTTTTGGAAAATGGCTTGAGAATTTGCAGGACTGGAATCTCTCGAGAAGCCGTTATTGGGGAACACCGCTTCCTATCTGGAGAACAGAGGACAAGAAAGAGGAGTTGTGCATAGGTTCTGCCGAGGAGTTGTATAACGAGTTGGAAAAATCGGTTGCAGCAGGCTTTATGCAGTCGAATCCATTGAAAGATAAAGGATTTGTTCCTGGCGATTTCTCTAAGGAAAATTATGATAAGATAGATTTGCACAGACCATATGTGGATGGTTATATATTGGTATCACCAAGCGGCCAGCCGATGAAGAGAGAGCTCGACCTTATAGATGTATGGTTTGATTCGGGAGCGATGCCTTTTGCACAGGAGGGTCTTGAGAATCTTGGCAAGCCGCAGTTCGGACAGACTGCCGATTTCATTGCTGAGGGCGTTGACCAGACTCGCGGATGGTTCTTTACCCTGCATGCAATTTCTACAATGGTAAACAAGAAAATTGCCTACAAGACAGTGCTTTCAAATGGCCTTGTGCTTGATAAAGACGGCAACAAGATGAGTAAGAGACTCGGTAATGCTGTTGATCCGTTCAAGGCTCTTGACGAGTATGGTGCCGATTCATTGAGATGGTATATGCTTACCAATGCACAGCCTTGGGATAATTTGAAATTTGACTTTGCAGGAGTTGATGAGGTTAGAAGAAAATTCTTTGGAACACTCTACAATACATACTCATTCTTTGCACTATATGCCAATGTAGACGGATTTACAAATAGTGCGGCCCAGATTCCTGTGGAGCAGCGTCCTGAGATTGACCGCTGGATTATATCATTGATGAACAGCCTTGTGAAGGATGTCAAAGAGTGCTACGAAAATTATGATGTAACCACTGCCGGCCGTAAAATACAGGATTTTGTATGCGACCACTTGAGCAACTGGTATGTACGTCTGAACAGAAAACGTTTCTGGGGCGGTACAATGGATGATGACAAACTGTCGGCATACCAGACATTATACTCTTGTTTGGAAAATATTGCAATTTTGGCAGCGCCTATCGCTCCGTTCTTCATGGAGAGATTATTCCTTGATCTGAATGCCGTTTCTGGAATGCATACCGAGAGTTCTGTGCATCTTGTGTTGATGCCGGAGTCTGTAGAGCAGTATATCAACAAAGATCTCGAGTTGCGTATGGAGCTGGCCCAAAGAAGTTCATCAATGGTGCTTGCCTTGAGAAGAAAGGTAAATATCAAGGTGCGACAGCCTCTTGCAAAACTTATCATACCTGTGCTCGACGACAATATTCAGGCCCAGTTTGAGAAGGTTAAGGAGCTTGTATTGGGAGAGGTGAATGTTAAGGAGGTAGAGTTTATCCGCAATACAGAGGGCCTTATAACCAAGAAGATCAAACCGAACTTCAAGACATTGGGCAAGAAGTATGGCAAGCAGATGAAAGAGATTTCTGCAGCATTCGGTTTGTTGGATCAGAAGGCAATCAATGCTATTGAACAATCGGAGTCTTATGAAATGGCTCTGACTTCCGGCAATGTAGTTCTTGAGAAGGGTGATTATGAGATTACCTCAGAGGATATGCCGGGCTGGCTGGTAGCTACAGAGGGCAAACTGACCGTTGCGCTTGATATTACAATCACCGATGAGTTGAGAAGAGAGGGCGTGGCCAGAGAGCTTGTGAACCGTATCCAGAACTTGCGTAAGGAGTGCGATTTTGAAATTACAGACAAGATCAGAGCTGAGATTGTAAAGAGGGATGATATCGCGGATGCGCTTGCCGGATTCAACGATTATGTATGCGGACAGACTTTGTGCGAGAAGATTTCATTGGTAGATGAACTTGAAGGTGCTTCGAGGATAGAGTGGGGCAATGATGAGTTTGTGGATATAAAGATTGAAAGAGTATAGTATAAGATAATATTTATTACTATCTTTGATTATTAAAACTTAACGATATGGCAACAGAACAATTTGAAAAAGTAAGGTACAGCGACGAGGAGTTGCAAGAATTCAAAGCTGTCATTTTGCAAAAGCTTGAAAAAGCAAAAGAGGATTATGAGCAGCTCAGATCAGCGATAACTCATAGCGCAAGCAACGGTGTGGAGGATACTTCACCTACTTTTAAAGTTCTTGAAGAGGGTGCATCTGCATTGTCTAAAGAGGAGTCCGGACAATTGGCTGCAAGACAATTCAAATTTATCCGCAATTTGGAAGCGGCTCTTATAAGAATCGAAAATAAGACTTATGGTGTATGCAGGGAGACCGGCAAACTCATCCCTAAAGAGAGATTGATGTTGGTACCTCATGCCACATTGTCTGTAGAGGCGAAGAACAAGAGATAATATGAAATTGTCTAAAGGTAAGATTATAGCTCTGTCTGTAACTTTGTTGCTTCTGATAGATCAGGTGATAAAGTTTGCAGTCAAGTTGAACATGACTCTTGGTGAAAGTATTCCGGTATTTGGCGACTGGTTTAAGATCTGCTTTGTTGAAAATAACGGAATGGCCTTTGGAATGCAGTTCGGAGGCATTTTTGGAAAGATTCTTCTTACCTTGTTCAGAATAGTCCTGATAGGGCTTATCATATACTATATAAATAAAGTATTATTGAAAAAAAGTGATACTCCTACGGGTGTACTCGTTGGAGTATCGCTTATTTTAACCGGTGCTATCGGCAATGTAATAGATTGTATCTTTTACGGTCAATTGTTCAGTGCCTCTTCTTTTGGCATGTTGGCCGAATTTCTTCCTTCCGGAGGAGGTTATGCTCCCCTTATGATGGGAAAGGTTGTTGATATGTTCTATTTTCCTTTAATTGAATCCACATTCCCTGATTGGTTACCTATATGGGGCGGTCAGGATTTTATCTTCTTCAGACCGGTATTCAATTTTGCAGACAGCTGCATATCTGTAGGTGTTGTATATATGCTGTTGTTTCAGTATAAATATTTCTCACGCCTATAATACAGGATAACATTATTGAATGGAGAGAATTTAGTGTTTGAGCTTTTCAATGAGTTTCTGTCTTGAAAAGTGGATGCGGCTTTTTACTGTGCCCAAATGCAGGCCGAGTTCATCGGCAATCTCCTGATATTTGTATCCGCTGTCGTGCATTTGGAAAGGTATTCTGAACTCCGGTTCAAGTGAATTTACAAGGCCGGTAAGCTCTTTAAAATTATAGTCGCTCTCCGGATTTGCCTCAGTAGGTTTGCTGTTGATGACAAACTCCTGAACATCTTTGCTGAAAATGGCCTGTTTTTTGGCGCGGCGTCTGTAATCATTGATGAAGGTATTCTTCATAATGGTATAAAGCCATGCTTTAAGATTTGTGCTTGAATCAAATTTTTCCTGATTGTTCAATGCTTTGAAGTATGTCTCCTGAACAAGATCTTTTGCATCGTCTGCATCTAATGTCAAGCTATAAGCGTATCTGGATAGACTCTGTTCCAAGCTTATAATTTCGTGCTCAAAGTTATTAGTGTTCTTCATAATCAATAATGTTAAATGCGACTAAATAACCGAATAGCTGCTGAAAAGTTCAGGAACCGCTCTGTATATAAGGTGTAAATCCGGCTGAGTATACTTATAAACTGCTTAAAAATATATCCGAAACGAAGATACTGCAAGGATTTTACAAAATAATT
Source organism: Candidatus Egerieisoma sp. (assembly GCA_045588775.1). Classification (GTDB taxonomy): domain Bacteria; phylum Bacteroidota; class Bacteroidia; order Bacteroidales; family UBA932; genus Egerieousia. The sequence continues at coordinate 70,452 of JAZNEW010000061.1, forward strand.
ACATTATTGTTAAATCTGATTGTATTTATTTTTACATGGTAGTTTTTTTACAATTTGCATAGAAAAAACAGTGCATGATATAAATGATTTTATTTGAAAAGAGGGCGTGAAAAAATACGAAAAAGGCACAAGAAAGGTATAAAAGAGTGCAATGCAAATATTTTTATCGAAAAAACTTGGAGAATAAAAAAAAATGATTACCTTTGCAATCCCAAAGCAAAAGCGGAGGAATTGGAGAGGTGGCAGAGTGGTCGATTGCGGCGGTCTTGAAAACCGTTGAACTGAGAGGTTCCGGGGGTTCGAATCCCTCCCTCTCCGCAAAAAAAAACCGGATGACGAAAATCATCCGGTTTTTTTGTATCCTGAACTGTCCGAATGCTTGTATACAGGAGGCAAGGGCAGGATGCCAAAAAAGATGTGCTACAAGCACATCAGGTTTGCTTTTAAGCGCCCCCCTCCCACGGCGAGTGGGAAGGATTGGGCATGGTCTAACATTGCTCCAGAATCTTAGTCAAGGTAGAATCTTTTTTTTGTTTCTTCCGACAGTTCCCTGTTGTGAAAGCGGTGTCTTGTTTCATTGATGAGTTCCTGAAGAGGCTTGTATCTGTAAAGGTGTATCTTGCCGTCTGCACAAGCACCTGCAAGCAGGCTTTTGTCGGGACTAAGGGTCAGGTATGCCATGGTGCCATATCTGGACGTGAATGCCCATATCTCTTCCCCGGTTTCAGAATCGATTACCTTTATGCTTCCATTCCATGCGGTGGAGAGAATCTGTTTGCCGTCATCGGTAAATCTCGCAAAGTGTATAGTTGTATTATCCTTGTCTATGTGCGCTTTGACAGTGGTTCCTCTCTCCATATCCCATATTGCAATGCTGCCGTCTCCGGTGCCGCTGCTGAGTATCATCGTACGGTTATGAAGGTGGAGGATATATGGACTACTTATGATGTCTGTGTTGATAGTGATTCTCTTCCTGATTGTGAACTCTTCTGCATCTATGATGATTGCCTGCTGGCTGGTTATGGCGATGATCTCTTTATGTTTCGGATCATAAGTTACTTTATAAACAATATCAGATCCTCCTGATATGATTTTGACCACACTGGCTTCACTGATGCTCCATATTCTTGCCGAATGGTCCATGGATGCAGAGATCAGATATTTTCCATCAGGACTGAATTCTATGTGATGGACATAGTGACTATGACCTGTAAATGTCAATACTGCTTCAGAATTGTCGATATCCCAGAGCCTTATGGTGCCGTCCTCGGATGCAGATGCAAATTGCTTGCTGTCGGGGCTTACGGCTATGTGCCTTACTTTTCCAGTGTGTCCTGTAAAGCTTCGGAGTGTGGTGCGGCTTTCTATATCCCACAACTTTATGTTATTGCCACTTGATGCCAGAAGTTCTTTATTGCTGCAGAAGGCCAGACATGTTATGGTTTTGAAGTCGTTTTCATCGTCCAAAATGAGCTCATCGATAATTGTCTTGTGATTCCATAATTTGATTTTATGGTCCCAGGAAGCAGATATCATGAAACGTCCGTCATTGCTGAATTGTGCGGATGATACGGCAAGGGAATGTCCCATATATGTATGGATGAGATCACCGGTTGTGGCATCCCATATCTTAACGGTATTATCCCAGGATGATGAGATTATGAGTCTTCCATCGGGACTGTATTCTGCATGTGATACTACATTTTCATGGCCTGTGAGGTTATGCAATACTTTCCCGGTCTCAGTGTCCCATATCTTTATGGTTTTGTCGTCGCTGGCTGACAGGACTGTTTTTTCATCGTTGCTGAATTTTGCTGAATTGACTGGACCGGAATGGACATGGAATGTCTTGATGCATATTTCATCAACGATGTTCCAGAGCTTGACCGTACCGTCTTCGGATGCTGAAAGAATATGTTTTCCACACTTGCTGAATTCTACTGAACTTACCCATTTTTCATGACCGCTCAATTCTCTGTACAGATTGCCTGTTTCAACTTCCCAGATGCAGATAGGACCCTCTTCGGTGCCGGATGCAATGAAGTTGCCGCAAGGGGAGTAAACTGTGCTGGAGACTTCGCAGCAGTGTTCCATGGAGTGTATTATCTCGCCTGATTTTATGTCTGTTATCTTGGTTGTTCCATCTGATGATGCAGATAGTATGTGATAACCATCATGACTGAAGCATGCGGAGTATACCGGGCCTGAATGGATTGTTAAAGTCTTGAGCTTTACGCCACTGTCAAGGTCCCAAATGATGACAGTGCCGTCTTGCGATGCTGAAACCAGATGTTTCCCGTCGGGGCTTGATGAAATTGAGAAGACTTCTTTTGTATGGGCTTTCAGAATGGCGGTTCGGAAAGAGTGTGCTTTCCTCAGAATAGCTTCCGCTTCTGGAATATATGGGCGGTCTTCGGGATCGGAGATATCTGCCGGTAGTGCCCTCAATGCAAGTAAGCATGCTAAATATGAATCTCCCTTTTGTATAGCATCTTCTGCTTTCTCTGTAAGAAAACGGCTTTCCAGACGCTGGAGACGTCGTTTTTCGTTAATCAGACGCTCTCTTTCCTCCTGCTTTTCCCTTTCATATCGTTGCCATAACTCATCAAATGAGACTCCGAGCATATATGCTATTAATTTGATTGATGCGATCTCCTGACCGTTCTGCATATTGATCCCGAGTTGTTCGTTATCTGTTTTGCGAAGATTTATAAGCGCTTGAGGAAAACATTCTCTGTCAGGGTCGTCGGAATAAGGGATTCCGTCGATGATAAGCGGAATGATGCTGTCTGCTCTGCCAGACTGGATAAATGTCATGACTTCCTTGTTCACCCAAGGTGATTTTGCGGAATTCGGAGAACAAAGGACAATAAGGTATTTGGAGTCGCTCAATGCCTGACTGATAGCATCAGACAGATTGCCGCCGGAGAGTTCCGCCTCGTCAAGGAACAGCGGCCGCAGTTCCTTGGGCAGTTCCGGTCTGGTCTCGCATATGTTAACAGGAAGTCGATAGTGTTCCAATTGATGATGTAGCCATCCGGCAATCTTTTCATCCTTGCGCTGATAACTGATGAATGCAAAATATTTGTAAACCTTTGTCTCCATAGTATTTGTGTCAAATAATGATAATTATACAAATTTAGTGAATTTGTCCTGAATATCTCAATTCACCAGGGTAATCTTGTGTTTTCTGAATTAAAGATGACAGTTACCTCCGGGTATGTAATTTTTATTTTGAAAATAAATTATAATGCATAATATTTTTTATCTTTGTTTCCTATAAAATATTTAAAATGCAGCAATCTAGTTATATCATTGAGGTTCAGAATGTTTCTAAGCATTTTGGAGACAAGACTGTTTTGGATAACATCAATTTGAATGTTAAGAAAGGAGAGTTTGTTACTATTCTTGGTCCTTCTGGGTGTGGCAAGACAACGCTTTTGCGTTTGATTGCCGGTTTTCAGACAACTTCTGAGGGAGAGATACGTATTGCCGGTAATGAGATAACGAAAACTCCGCCCCATTTGCGTCCGGTTAATACTGTATTCCAGAAGTATGCCCTTTTCCCTCATCTTAATGTTTTCGACAATATTGCATTTGGACTCAAATTGAAGAAGATGTCGGCTCCTGTAATAGAGAAAAAGGTTAAGGCCGCTTTGAAGATGGTTGGTATGACAGATTATGAGTATAGGGATGTGGACTCGCTTTCGGGAGGCCAGCAGCAGCGTGTGGCAATTGCAAGGGCTATTGTAGATGAGCCTGAAGTATTGCTGTTGGACGAGCCTCTGGCAGCATTGGACTTGAAGATGCGTAAGGATATGCAGATGGAGTTGAAGGAGATGCACCAGAAGTTGGGTATAACATTCATATATGTAACCCACGATCAGGAGGAGGCGCGTACCTTGAGCGATACCATTGTTGTTATGAGTGAGGGTAAGATACAGCAGATAGGAACTCCTATGGATATTTACAATGAACCTATCAATTCGTTTGTTGCTGATTTTATAGGGGAGAGCAATATCCTTAACGGCACAATGATTAAGGATAAGGAGGTGAATTTTGCCGGATATAATTTTGAGTGTGTAGACAAAGGCTTTGGAGAGAATGTGGAGGTTGATGTGGTTGTCCGCCCCGAAGATGTATATATTTTTGATCCTTCTGATGCAGCCCAGTTATTGGGAACTGTTACAAGTTGTATATTCAAGGGTGTCCACTATGAAATAATTGTGCAGACCAATCAGGGTTATGAGATTATGGTTCAGGATTACCATTGCTTTGAAGCGGGAAGAAATGTGGGTTTGCGTGTAAAACCTTTCGATATCCATGTAATGAAAAAGGAGCGTTTGTGCAACACATTTGAGGGTGAGGTGATTGATGAGAATCATGTTGAATTTTTGGAGTGCGAGTTCGAATGTGCAGCTGCAAAGGGTTTTGAAGAGGGTGATAAAGTTTTGGTAGAGGTCGATTTTAAAGATGTGGTTCTGCAGGACAATGAAGAGGATGGACAGTTGAGCGGAGATGTCAATTTTATACTTTATAAGGGCGACCATTATCATCTTACAGTAACATCTGAGTATGGTGATGATATTTATGTAGATACAAATGATGTTTGGGATAATGGCGATTGTGTAGGTATTTCTATTGCTCCTGAGTGTATACGTTTAAAAAAATTGGTGGAAGATGCTCAATAAGATGTCCCAATTCTTTATGCGGCGCAAAAACTGGTCGATTCCTTATGCCCTGTTTTTGATAGTGTTTGTGGTTATACCGCTGCTGCTGATTGTATTTTATGCCTTTACCGACGAAGAGGGTATGTTCACATTTGCGAATTTCCGCAAATTCATGATGCATCCCGAGGCCATGAATACATTTATATACTCGATAGGTATAGCCATAATAACAACAATGGTGTGCCTGGTACTGGGGTATCCTGCCGCCTATATCTTGAGCTACAGATCTTTGAATGTGTCAAAGACAATGGTGGTGCTCTTCATTCTGCCGATGTGGGTAAATATACTTATCCGCACATTGGCAACTGTAGCATTGTTTGATTTCCTCAGATTGCCGTTAGGGGAGGGGGCTCTGGTATTCGGTATGGTTTACAACTTCCTTCCATTTATGATTTACCCTATTTACAATACATTGCAGAAGATGGATCACAGCCTTGTTGAGGCAGCGCAGGACTTGGGGGCAAATCCGTTCAAAGTATTCTACAAAGTGATTCTCCCATTATCTATGCCGGGTATTGTGAGCGGTATTGTAATGGTATTTATGCCAACGGTATCTACCTTTGCCATAGCTGAGTTGCTTACAATGAACAATATCAAGCTTTTCGGTACAACTGTACAGGAAAATATATATAACGGAATGTGGAACTATGGTGCTGCACTCTCTCTGATTATGTTGCTGCTCATTGGCATAATGAGTCTCTTTACAAATGAGGAGGATAATGCACAAAATGAAAGTGGAGGAGTGATATGATAAAGAAGATATTGGCAAAAGGGTATTTGTGGCTGTTGCTCGCACTGCTCTATTCTCCTATTCTCATAATAATGATATTTTCATTTACCGAGGCAAAAGTATTGGGAAACTGGACAGGTTTTTCTTTTAAACTTTACAGCTCCCTTTTTGCAGGAGGAATGCACCATTCATTGCTTGATGCTATAATCAATACATTTGTAATAGCGTTAATTGCAGCATCGGTTTCAACAATTTTGGGAAGTATAGCAGCAATTGGAATATATAATTTGCGGTCACCATACAGGGGTGTAATGAATTTTACAAATAGTATTCCAATCATGAATCCCGATATAATAACCGGTGTGTCGCTGTTTCTTCTCTTTGTCAGTTTTGGTATAGCCCAGGGCTTTACTACTGTGGTGCTTGCCCATATTGCATTTTGTACTCCGTATGTGGTGCTGAGTGTAATGCCGCGTTTGAGGAAGATGAATCCCAATATTTATGAAGCGGCATTGGACTTGGGGGCAACTCCATTTGTGGCATTGCGTAAAATAATTCTTCCTGAGATACTTCCGGGTATGATAAGCGGTTTTATACTGGCTTTTACACTCTCTATCGACGACTTTGCCGTTACAATATTTACAATAGGTAATGAGGGACTTGAGACTCTCTCCACATATATTTATGCGGATGCCCGAAAGGGTGGTCTTACACCTGAGTTGAGGCCTTTGTCTACAATAATCTTTGTTACAGTGCTCGTGCTGCTGATTGTTATCAACAAACGGGCAGAAAAGCAGAAAAAAGAGTAAAGAATGAAAGTTTTAAGATATATATTCCTGGCAATATCCGTATTGTTTATTGTCTCTTGCCATAGCTCTCAGGAGGCCCGCAGTCGTGTGCTGAAGGTTTATAACTGGGCAGATTATATAGATGAGGATGTATTGGCCGAGTTCCCTCAATGGTATAAGGAGCAGACCGGCGAAGATATCAGAATCATATATCAGGTCTTTGATATCAATGAGGTGATGCTCACCAAAATTGAACGCGGCCATGAGGATTTTGATGTGGTATGTCCGTCGGATTATATAATAGAGAGGATGATGAGAAAGGATATGCTGCTACCGATTGAGCGCAATCTTGGAACTACTCCAGACTATATTCCAAATGTCTCGCCATATATGCACCAGTTGCTCAATAATGTGAATGTTGATGACCGGAAGGGGGCTGATTATGCGGTAGCTTATATGTGGGGAACTGCCGGAATATTATACAATACCGCTTTGGTAACAGAGGAGGAGGCTCTTACATGGAAAACTCTATGGGATCCTAAAAACAGAGGCAAGGTGTTGATGAAAGATGCCTATAGGGATTGTTATGGAACTGCGATAATTTATGCAAATACAGACCGCCTGGCGTCGGGGGAGACCTCTGTCGAAGAGCTGATGAATGATAATTCAAAAGAGGCAATAGCATTGGTTGAGCAGAGTTTGAAGGCTATGAAACCCAATATAGCCGGTTGGGAGGCTGATTTTGGAAAAGAGATGATGACCAAGGGAAAGGCATCATTGAATTTTACATGGAGCGGTGATGCCATTTGGGCAATAGAAGAGGCTGCTGCTGTTGGTGTTGAGTTGGATTATGCAGTTCCGATAGAGGGCAGCAATGTATGGTTCGACGGTTGGGTAATCCCCAAATATGCCCGCAATGTAAAGGCTGCCAGCTATTTTATAAACTATTTGTGCCGTCCGGATATTGCAATGAGAAATATGGACGCCATTGGTTATGTGAGTGCAATAGCTACACCCGAAATTCTTGAATCAAAGATAGATACAACTCTTACAAACTATTCCGACCTGAGCTACTTCTTCGGACCAGGATGCGATTCTGTTCAAGTGTGTCCTATCCAGTATCCCGATGCCGATGTAATCGCGCGTTGTGCTGTAATCAGGGACTTCAGCAATAAAAAGGATCTGGAAAGGGTGCTTGAGATGTGGAGCCGTGTAAAGGGTGATAATCTCAATACCGGAATAGTGATGCTTATTTTTGCAGTATTCGGAGCCCTTTTTGTGTGGCTGATAGTCAGTAAGGTGAGAAAAGTCAGACACAATCTCAAACGCAAGCATAGGGGCATCAAGAAGAGAACCAAGAAACGCAAAAAGTAAATCGTAAAATCTTATGAAGAAAATAATAAATCCATACACAGGCACTTCAGAGGGCCTGGGTTACAATTGTTTTGCGTGTGCGCCTGATAATCCGTGCGGTCTTAAAATGGAGTTCCAGGAAGATGGAGAGCAGGTGGTAAGTTATTGGACGGCGGATAAAAATTATCAGGGATGGCTCAATACACTGCATGGAGGCATTCAGGCAACTTTGATGGATGAGACCGGCGGTTGGCTGATATCAAGAAGATTCCAGACCTCGGCCATGACAACAAGCCTCAATATAAAGTACAAAAAGCCGGTTCCTATAAATCAGCAACTCGAAATAAGGGCACATCTCAGAGAGACTAAAAAGAGTTTTGTTATAATAGATATCACACTCTCGTGCGGCGGAGAGATATGCTCTACAGCGGAGGCTGTCTATTACAAATTTCCAAAAGAAATGGCAGAAAAGGAGTTCCATTTTCTGCCATACGAAGTTGAAGAATAGTTATTTCCTGTTACAGGAGCATCCTATTCAAAGGAGTATTTCTCACCATATTCCATCATCTGCTCAAGGAAATCAGTTCCGTATACAACATTGTAATCTACAATTTTGCCATTCTCCTCTACAGGAACAATGGTAGGGTTGATAAATCCTTTGTATGCTTTGAGCTGCAGTGAAGCATATCTATCTTTGACCTCTTTATGAAGTTCCGGATCGATATTGATGGCATATTTTTCAATAAGCTCTTTACCGGCCTGATAATCGCCTTCTGATTTGATACGCTGGATTTCGGCAAGCAGTTCTCCAAATATTTCGCGCAGTTTCTGGTAATCGTTGATTACAAAGAATGTTTTTCCGTCGCGGATTCTCTTCTCGATGACATCCTCTGTCGCACCAGGATTGTTCTCTTTAAGACCTCTTTCATAGCTCCAGTCTGCAATAAGTTTTCTATCTTGCATATGTGCCTCTGTATTGGTCTTGCCAAGTTCTATTCTGTTGAACTGTGTAAACATACCATTTACAACCTGACCCAAATATTCAGCCTTGTAGGTCTCAGCATCAGGAATAATGCCCAACTCTACCAATTTTGGGTCTGCAAGGTAGTAGAGTGCAAAAAGGTCTGCACGTGCCTCCTCAAGGGCAGAGGTGTACTCTCCAAGAGCATTCTCCGAAACACCTGGCAACAATTGGCCCGAACCATGTCCGAGACATTCGTGAAGGTCTGTATGCAGATCGCTTGTCAAACTTTTGTATTTTTTGAGGAGCTCTTTGTCGGTGTCATCCCAATAGAATTCATTGGTAGCACTTTTTGGCGACTCATCCGCAGCTTTGTTGTAGGCATCGGTAATATTTGCAATGGTAACGGATTTTGAACCGTAATCCTTTCTGATCCAGTTTGCATTAGGCAGATTTATACCTATTGCAGTATAAGGATGACAATCGCCGCCAAGACTTGCCACTGTAATCACTTTGGCAGAAACACCCTTGACAGTCTTCTTTTTGAAGCGGTTGTCGATAGGGGAGTTATCCTCAAACCATTGTGCATTTGCGCTTATGGTTTCAGTCCTCTCAGAAGCCTTGATATCTTTAAAATTGACAACAGATTCCCAAGTGGCCTTGCGTCCGAGCGGATCGTTGTAGCTCTCGATGAAACCATTTACAAAATCAACCTGCGAAAGGGTATCCTGAACCCATGCAATATTGTACTCGTCCCATTTCTCAAGAGAGCCGGTGCGGTAATACTCAATAAGCAGGTTGATATGATTTTTCTGTGCCTGGTTTTCGGCAAATTCACAAGCGGCTTCGAGATGTTTGATAATCTCTCTGATGCTGTTGGCGTAGAGCCCCGAAGCACAATAGGTGATCTCTTTTATTTTACCGTTTTCTTTAACAAGTTTGCTGTTCAGACCATAAGAGACAGGAGTGGTGTCTTTAGGATTTTCCATCTTGTTGTAGAAGGCGTTGGCCTCATCTTTTGTAATGTTTCCGCAGTAGAAATTTACAGCAGAGCCAAGAAGCAGATCTTTATCCTTGCCTGTATATTTGCGCTGGGTGTATAGTTCGGGATCGAATATTACAGGAAGAAGCTCCTGGCAGGCATCGGCCTGGGCTGTAGCCTCCATAAGTCCCTTGAAATACTCCATAGAGCACTCGGGAATAAATTTGTCCTCAGCATAATGGTGATGTATTCCATTGCTGAAAAATACTCTTTTGGCATAGGTGAGGAAGTTTTTGTACTCATCACACTCTTTGTCACCATTATACTCCCTTATGATTTTTTCCAGAGCTTTTCTGATTTTCAGGTTGTATTTGAAGTTCTGGTCGAACAGAATGTCGCGGCCGCATTTTCCAGCCTCGCTCAAGTGATAAATGAGTGCCTTCTGGTTAAGCGAGAGTGATTCCCATCCTGGAATCCGGTAACGGAGAATCTGCAGATCTGCAAACTCGTCTGCAATGTATTTGAAATCTCCCTGTTCTGGTTTGGAAGCATCGTTGCAAGATGCCAATGCTATCCCCAATCCGCATAAAATGGTCATAGTCGTAAGTAATTTCATAAAATAGTTTTTTATTGTTCTTCAGTTATATTTTCGGTATAAATTTCTTCATTTTCAGGTTTGTCGTGGCGACGGTAGAGCAAGTCCCGTACAAATTCATACCCTTTGATAAAATATTTTGCAAGGTATTCCATATTGTAGAGTTTCTCTACAAGCCTGTTCAGGTATGTGACAGGATTGAGTGCCTGTTTGCATGCCCCAACATCATTTTTCAGCTCACTCTCCTTTATTTTGATAATGAAATTCAGCCTTTCCCTGGCCTGTTGAAGCTCTTGCAGGGTTGATATGGAGGTATAATCATTTTTGTCCATTGTCGAAAAAGAGTTTGATGAATATTTTTATCAGCTGGTTGATGAAGAGTCTTTTCCTCAAAAGCCAGAGTATCATTACAGCAATGGCAAACAATGCTCCTATAATGCAGAATCCAAGTGCATTGGAACCAATCAGCTCACCTATTGCATAGCCTGCGGCGAGACCGAACAATTGCAGGGCGACACCGGCAACAATTGTGGCAACAGTTATGAAAAGAATTGTATTAAAGAGGGTAGAGAGACCCTCTACACCTCTTAATTTGTACTCATCTATTTTGAGTCTGAGGTACTCTTTTGCAGATACCGACAGATCTTCAAAAGGATTTTTTTGATCAGGTTCGTTCATTTGAAAAAGTATTAAAAGGGTTACTCTACAGGTTTGCCCTCAAATTTCTCTTTAGCTTTCCGGGCCTCTTTTTCCAGCTTTTCCTTAGCTGCATAGTACTCTTCTTCGGCTTTTGCCTTGATCTTTTTACGGATGTTCGCCCCTTTGTCGGGCGCATACAACAATGCAACTGCTGCTCCGGCAAGTGCACCTGTAATAAATGCCAATAGTGTGTTTGGTTTCATACTCATTAAACAAATATATGCTTTTTTTTCTACTTTTGTTTTTTATTTAGGATTTAGTATACACTTTTAACCTGAAAAGTTTGCAAATGTTTAATTTTGCAGAAATTTATTTGAAATTATGGGCAGAGGTTTATTGACTATATTGTTATTGATAGTGTCAAACAGTTTTATGACAATGGCCTGGTATGGACATCTTAAATTCAATACAGAAAAGATGTTTCCAAAATGGGGATTGTTGGCATTTATTGTAATCAGTTGGCTTATAGCATTTTTTGAGTATTGTTTCCAGGTGCCTGCAAACAGGATCGGTTTCAAGGCTTTTGGCGGTCCTTTCTCTCTTATGCAGCTGAAAATAATACAGGAAGTTATAACACTTGTGGTATTTATGGCCTTTTCTTTGTTGTTCTTCAAGACAGAGGCATTGAAGATGAATCATCTTATAGCATGTGTGTTTTTGGTGCTGGCAGTTTATTTTATATTCAAACAGTAATTTTAGAGGTAGTATATGAATTGGTTCAAATATATATTTTTTGTATTGGCATCATCTGCATTATTGTGCCTGTCGCAGTCGTGTGAGGAGGTTAAGGGTGAAGCTGAAGAGTTTGCAGTAAAGGAGAAGACACTGCTGGTGTATATGATTGCCAACAATAATCTGTCGGGAAATGCTGCAGGCAATTTGTCGGATATAAAGAAGGGATATATTCCTGAATATGACAAGGGAAACATAGTTGTCTATTACCATGTGCCGAATCAGGCTCCTTTGCTGCTCAATATCTTTAAAGATAAGGAAGGAATGGTCAAGACAGATACCTCATATCGTTTCCCTGCGCGGAACTCTGCAACAAAAGAGTCTCTCAAGAGCGCAATGAGTGTAACTGCAACACTTTTCCCTGCAGATGAGTATGGATTGATATTGTGGTCTCATGGAACAGGCTGGTTGCCGGAGGGTTTTTATGAAAATCCGGTGGAGGATGATCCTGCAGTTGAAAATAATACGGCGGGCACAGCCGCTGGTCAGTTGGCAGAAATGAAGTATGCAGGAATAAAGTACATAGAAGAGAAGGATCCGTATGCAGATATGATAAAGATGGCAACCGCTTCGGAGCCCGGTGCCGCTGTACGCAGTTTCGGCAGTGATGAGGGTAAGGAGATGGAGATAGGAGAGATAGTGGAGGCTATGCCTTACAAGGTCTCTTTTATAATATTTGATGCTTGCCTGATGGGAGGTATAGAGGTTGCTTATGAGTTGAAAGACTCTACAGATTACATTATTTCATCTCCTGCCGAGATACTCTCTTATGGTTTCCCATACTCAAAAATCATGGAGCATATCTTTGCAGACCAGACCGATCTTGAAGCCGTAGCACGTGAGTATTATGATTTTTACAATAGCCAGCATGCCACAACAAGATACGCTACAATCTCATTGATAAAGACTTCTGAGCTGGAGAATGTTGCCAATATTTCAAAAGAGATATTTGCCGCAAACAGGGAGAAAATTTCCTCACTCAATGTGTCATCGGTGCAGAGGTATTATAGAGGCCAGAAGCATTGGTTCTATGATTTCAACCATTTTATGAAACGGATTGCCTCAGAAGAGCAATATCTGCAATTTGCAGAGGCACTCGACAAGGCTGTTTTGTATAAGGCTTCAACCCCCTATTTCTTTGATATTACAATATCTGATTTCTCAGGTTTGAGCACATATATTCCAATACCTCAGAACAGTACACTGAGTACACATTACAAAACATTCAAGTGGAACCAGGATACAGGATTCATTGAGTAGACTCTTTCCTCCGGAGAGATTCTTTCCTGTAGGGAGATAAATGAAAGGGGCTGACCTTTGGGCCAGCCCCTTTGAAACTTAAACTCAATACACTAATCTATAACTATTTATCGCCAAAGTATCTTTTGTAAAGACCTGCAAATCCCTGACCATGGCGAGCCTCATCTTTGCACATCTCATGAACTGAATCATGGATTGCATCGAGATTCTGTTGTTTAGCCAAAGTGGCAATACGTTTTTTATCTTCGCAAGCACCTGCCTCTGCTTCCCATCTTTTCTTGAGGTTTGTTTTGGTATCCCATACAACTTCACCAATAAGTTCTGCAAATCTTGCAGCATGCTCTGCCTCTTCAAATGCATATCTTCTGAATGCTTCAGCAACCTCAGGATATCCCTCTCTATCTGCCTGACGGCTCATTGCCAAGTACATACCAACCTCTGTGCATTCTCCGGTAAAGTGAGCTTTAAGGCCCTCCATAATTTCCGGATCACAACCTTGTGCAACGCCCAATCTGTGCTCATCAGCCCAAGCCATTTCGCCCTCTGTTTCTGCTACCTCTTTAAATTTCTCTCTTGGAACTTTGCAAAGTGGACATTTCTCAGGAGCCTCATTACCTTCGTGAACATAACCGCATACTGTACAGATAAATTTCTTTTTCATAATTATCAAATTTTAATTGTTATTACTTTTTCTATTTGTTAACTTTGATAGTTTTGTTTACTAATTAGAAAGATTATTATTTTTGAATCGTTCTAATCTAATGCAAAGATATAGTTATTTTTTTAATCTCCAAAATAATTTTGAATAATTTTAATTTAAAATTTAAAAATATTTGAATTTACGGTTTGACGGATAGTAAAACTCTCTAATATTTTGAGGATTGTATAAAAAAATATATCTTTGCGCCCACAATTACAAAAAGGCATCTTTTTTGGTGCAATGGGGTCTGGAAACTCCAGACTGAGTAACACATTTTTAAACAAAACAACATGGAAACAATTGTTATTAAAGGTAATGCCAGAACTATTGGCAACAAACAAGCTATCAAAGCTTTGCGCAGAAACGGTGAGGTTCCTTGCGTTATGTACGGTCACAATTTGAACAACCTTACATTCTCAATCAACGAAAAAGATCTTAAAAAGATTACTCACACTCCTAAATCATATATCATCAAAATGGATATTGAGGGAAAAGAGTACACTTGCGTATTCCACTCAGCTCAATACCATCCTGTAACTGATGAGGCTCTTCATGTAGACTTCCTTTCAGTTTCAAATGACAAACCGGTTGTTATTGATATTCCAATCGTACTTACCGGTAACTCAGAGGGTGTTAAACAAGGTGGTAAACTTATGGTTTCTTCAAGAAAACTTAAAGTTTCAGCTCCTATCGAGAACCTTCCAGATGAGCTTACAGTAGATATCACAAACTTGCAGCTTGGTAAAACAATCGTAGCAGGCGACCTTTCATTTGAGGGTGTTCAGATTGTATCTCCTAAGAGCACAATCATTTGCGCAGTTAAGATGACTCGTGCTGCTCTTGGTGCTGCTGCTGCCGCTGCCGCTGCTAAGAAAAAATAATTGAAAATATTATAATAAGGGTATCATGAATTTTTTAATCGCAGGATTAGGAAATATTGGTGCTGAATATGCAAATACCCGACATAATATAGGATTTATGGTGCTGGATGCCTTGATAAAAGACTCCGGCACCTCTTTTATTTCGGGGCGCTACGGTTCAACAGCCGAAATTTCCTACAGAGGCCATAAACTGATATTGCTCAAACCCTCCACATACATGAACTTGAGCGGTAAGGCTGTAAATTACTGGATGCAGGAGCTGAAAATCAAACCGGGAAATCTGCTTGTGGTAGTTGATGATCTGGCTCTTCCTTTTGGTACATTGCGTATGCGCAAGCAGGGAAGCGATGGTGGACACAATGGCCTGAAAAATATTACCCAAATGCTTGGAAACAACTCTTACGCACGGTTGAGAGTCGGAATTGGTGATGCCTTTGCCAAAGGACATCAGGTTGATTATGTACTTGGCAAATGGAAATCAGAAGAGGAGAAGGAACTTCCTTTTATCCTCGACAGGGCCGGCGATGCAATTAAGGCATTTGCCTTTATGGGCCCCGACAGAGCCATGAATGTCTGCAACACCAATCCCAAAAAAGCAGAATAAAGAGAGCTGACCTAAAAGGTTAAAACAGATTTACTATTCTAAAAATCATTGAGCTCTTCAAGAAGATTGTCAATTTCCCTTCTTTCTCTTTTGGTTGGGCGTCCTGCGCCACGCTCCCTTTTAAGGAAGATTACTTCGTTTGGTGCAACAAGCTTGTCGAGTTCGGATTGTGGGGTGATGTTTGTGGCAAAGTTTGCAACAAGTTGTGCCCCTTGACGTTTGTCAATGGGGCATACGACTTGATATTGGAATTTTACAGGGCCTTTTCTTACAGAGATAATATCTCCGGCCTTAATTGTTTTTGAGGATTTTGCACTCTGTCCTCCAACTGTAACCTTGCCTGTACGGCATGCCTCCGCAGCTTCGGAACGGGTCTTGAATACCCTTATTGCCCAAAGATATTTGTCGATTCTAACTTCTAAAGGTAATTCTGCCATAGCTTATCGTTTGAAGAAGAATTCACCCGGATGGCGCTCTTCGGTATTATCAGGGTCTATGTTATCAAGGCCGATATTAGCACCGTTATTGTTGTGCGCAGAACAACCGCATGAGCAGTTGTGGTGCTCGTGGTGGTGATGCTCGTGATGCTCTTCTTCGCAGTGGCAGTCATCTCCGCAATGGTGGTGACCACAGTCGCACTCATCATCATCACATTCGCACTCATCGTTGCTCTCATCCTCGTAATAATTCATATAAAGATCCTCGTCCAGATCAGATACTTTTGGCAAATAGATCTCCAATATGCCGGTATTTTTGCAATCATTGGCCAAAGTGAAACTCTCCATGCCTGCAGGCACAAGAATCATTTCTCCTTTGTTGAGTTCATACACAGAGCCATTTGTTTCAATATGGGCTTTGCCGTTGAGACACAGATATACGATAAGACTCTCGTCGCTCTTTTTATCAACCGGATTTTCCAGATTAATATATTTTACAATGAAGGCTGAAGTATTGGCTATAGTTGTATTATCCACTATATCAGACACCAACCAGTTCTTTTCGTCTGAAGGGGTGTAATCAACCACATCAATAGCCTCTGCAATCTCCATCGCTGCATCCTCTCCTGTGAGGTGATAGGTTATCTCTGAGTTCTGCGAAATCTCTATAAATTCGAGTTCTCCCACAACAGCATGGATACAGCCTGGTTTTATGTAGATGTAATCGCCTGCTTTTGGCGTGAACCGGTGCAGATTATCCAAAATGGAACCGTTGAGACAACTGTTATAGAGAGTTGTGGCATCCATTTGTTTGTTGAATCCGAGATAAATTACGGTTTGTGGGGTGCTTTTGGTTATGTACCACAATTTGGCTTTGCCAATGGACATATATCTCTCCATAGCGGTGAGGCTGTCTGGGTGCAGCTGAGGAGCAAGTCCATCGGGACCAATGCTTTTGAATGATATTTTTATAGGAAGAATTCCTTTATAATATTGGAAATTGTCATTTCCTGCAATCTCTCCAAGATAAGTGTCAATCACATCATCAATGCTGTTTTCCGACAAAAAACCATTTGTGATAATGCTGTTCTCATCTAAAGTGGAACACTCTGCCTCAAATTTGAATGGATACAATTTCTGCGTTTTGTTCATTTTTCAGATTTTTATGAAGATAACAAATTATAGCTCCAAGAGTTACAACTGAAACTATGTATATTGCCATATAAAGTGTCGGGTTATATTGTTGAATGAGAAGATCCATAAGGCTCATCTCAATATCTTGCGGAAACAGAAGAGTGAAGAGTATGCTTAAACCATTGTTTATGAAATGGATAAGTATTGTAAGCCACAACTGCCCTGTTTTATAGTAGATCCAGCCCATAAAAATTCCCATAATAATGGCCCCGACAGCTTGTGAGAGATTCATGTGGATAAGTGCAAAGAAAAATGCGCTCCACAGAATGGCATGCCAGGTGGCCATGTGTTGCAGCATTCCTCTGAGCATCACTCCTCTGAGCAGAAATTCCTCAATAAGAGGTGCTGCCACCGCTACTGATATTGTAGTCCAGAACGGATTTTCAATCATCCGCAGGTATATCTCTTTTACACTTTCAGGCATAGGGAATATCATTGTAACCGGCTCTATTGCAATCATGGCTGCTATTGTGGCTGCAATAATCAGCAAAACCAGCAGGATGGGATGTATGCCGCCTTTGTATGCACGATTGAGGGGAACTCCCTTTACAATTTTATCGTGGAGACCTCTCTCTGCTGCTATGGCATTGTTGGCAGCCGTTTCATTTCCTTTGAACAGAACATAAAGGAGGACAGGAATCATGGGAGCTACATAGGTAACTACGGGGTTCATCTCCAACATGTTGAATCCAACGGCAGCTCCTGCAACAGCCATGGCAAAACCAATACCCATTCCACCAAGTACAATGATGTAGAAAACCATTATCCAGCATTGGCGGTATGTGGGCAGAAAATATTTGATATTGTTCATGCAGTCTTATTTGAATAGGGGCGAAGGGTAGATGCCGTTTGCTGTCATCTCCTTCAACTTCCCAATGACAATGGCCCTGTCTTCCTGATAGGTTACTCCAAACCATTTGTCGGGTGAAGAGAGAACCTTTACACTTGCCTCACCTGAATGGATGAGAGTATTCACAACGAATGGTATATAAAACTCTTTTGTGAGGTCGTTGGCGTTTTCAGTAAGAAAATCTATGAACATACGGTTGCCATATTCAAATATGTCGGGAGTGAATCCCCACATATTCATGGAGGCATAGGCATTGTGGTCAAGAATATGAAGTTTGCCATCCATGCCGGTGCCACTTATTGTTCCGTCGGTTTCCTTTACTTTATGATGCTCTTCAACGGCAGTAAGGTAGTGGTCTTCATTTACAGAACAGATACCTCGAGACACCTCTCCGCTTTCAGACAATGTTTTGCTCAGAGAGAACCCTACCATGGAGTAGACACCTTTTTTACCATTCTGCTCTTTTAGGAAATCGGCCAGAACTTTAAATGATTGTGCCCCGTAAAAATCATCGGCATTGATTACTGCAAACGGAGTGGCAATGGCATCTGCCGCCATTAAAGTGGCGTGGCCTGTTCCCCAAGGTTTTTTGCGTTCCGGATTTAGGGCAAAACCCTCAGGCAACTTGTCCATTTCCTGCTCAACCAATTCAACTTCAATGAAATTCTGATATTTGGAGACAATCTGTTTTTCGAACTCCTCTCTAAAGTGTCTTCTTATAACAAAAACAACTTTGCCAAATCCTGCACGCGCTGCATCAAAAACGGAGTAATCCATGATAGTCTCACCGCATGGGCCAACTCCATCCAATTGTTTCAACCCTCCATATCTGCTGCCCATACCGGCTGCCAATATTAATAAAGCAGGTTTCATATCGATTGAATTTTAAGTTTCAAAAATTAGAATAGTAAAATTTATATTAGTAATTTTGCAAAAATAATAAAAAAAAGAGTGATGTCCCGTAAAAAAATGAAAATAAAAGATTCTAAGTGGTTTAAAGTATTAAAGAATAAATATTTGCTTGTAACACTCTTTTTTGTGTTATGGATTCTCTTTTTTGATACCAATAATCTTTTGCGTTGGTATTCAGATTTAAAGGATGTTGCTGCACAGCAGAGGCAGAAAACATACTACAAAGAGGCAATCCAGAAGACAGATGAGCAATTGAAGGAACTGCGTTCAAATAGAGACAGCCTCGAGAAATTTGCAAGGGAACAGTACCATTTTCATGAGGCTGATGAGGATGTGTTCATTATTGCAGAAGATCAATAAGGTTGTCTGATTCGTATGTAGGCCCTCCATCGCATGGCCTGTGATACGGATTGTAGTAGAATTGGTCTATTCCAAAAATCTGGGCTCCCTCTATATCATTGGTAAAATCATCGCCAACCATCAGTGTCTCTGACTTTATCCTGTGCCTCAGGGCCGGATTGTTGTAATTCTCTTCTCCGCATAGGGCCGACAGGGCTTTCCTGAATATTATCGGGGAGGGCTTATGCACGCCAACCTCTTCTGATATGAAACATGCGTCGATATACTGCATTATATTTGAATTGCGCAGTTTGCGGTATTGTACCTCTTTAAAACCGTTGCTTATGACAGCAATCCTGCAACCTCTCTTTTTCAACTCGGCAAGAACCTTGTCGGCATTGGGTTCAAGGGCTGTTTCATAAATCATCTGCTCCAGATACTCCTTGCCGAACTCCTCACTGAAACTTTTTATTTCTTGCTCCTGCTCCCTCTGCGATGTGCCGAATTCGGAGAGTTTCCCATTCTCCTTGCAGAAAATTAGAAAAGTGTCGTGAAACCGCTGGGAGCGCAACTCCTCTTTGCAGATCTCCCCGCATTCGTAGCGTTGCCACAATACTTTGTTGATCTCTTCGTACCTGCTGAAAAACAGCTCTTTGTCTTTAACACCAATCCTCTCTGCAAGATTGTATCTGTCGATCAGACGAAAAATTGCATTTTTGGCATTCAGATCAAAATTCCACAGCGTGCGGTCTATATCAAAAAGGTAATATTTGTACTCTTTGGCCATTGTTTGCAGGTCAATAACTATTTGCAGTAGTAATCAATCATTTTTTCGATAGCTCTTTGGCATACAGGACAGAATCCTGGAGCAGTATTTGTTCTCATGCGGCAATTGTCCACAGGCCTGTAGATGCCTTTTGTCATATAGCCTCCGCCCTCGTAAACTCCGATACGCTCTTCCTCACCCTTTTTTACAGGAGTCGGGATTAGTGTATCCGGCTCAAGCATATCTTTCCATTTCTTGTCGAAATCAACCAGTGAGGTGATGTTCGGCTCCCACGGTTCAATGGCGGTATTATACATATCCAAGAACGACTCGGCGGTATCATAAAAATATTCGTCGGCCAACCCGGCGAAACAGTGCCCGAATTCATGCACAAAGACCATTGGGGTTGTGGAGTGGTCGCTCATGCTCAGACCATAGAAGTTGTAAATTCCGCCTCCGCCATATTTTTCTGTATTTACAATTACATATATTATATCGCATGGGGCATTTGAAGAGAGCTTGTTAAGCAATGTATGGTCGGAAGCTGTGAGATATCTGTCGGTTTTAAAAGTATAAAAATTGGAATTGGCGACAGTCTCTTTCCAGATGTCGTGGTGAGGGATATCTGTGCCGGATTCCGGTGATACAGACTCTACTGCCCAAATGTTGAAATCATTTTTGCGGTCTTTATAAGGCTCCATTTCAAACAGATAGCCAACATGTTTCTCTACATCTGAGCGGAATTTGCCCATCTCTTGGGCTGTATACCCCTCGGCAATGAACACTATATCCACTTTGCTTTGCGGATGACCGTTATTGAGGATTTCAACCACAGGAAAATTATTCTCCTTATCTCTGTTTATTGATTTGTCGGAAGGATCGATTTCAAACTCTGCCAAGTGACTGTATTTGCCATTCTCCCGTAGTCTTTCAGATATTGCAACCTTTACCTTGTTCTTCGGATATGGAATGCGGCAAGAGCTTTTGAAGGCCATTGAGGTGTGTTGGGCCTCTTCCATTGTACGCCACTCCTGAAAGAGGGTATTGAATCCTGCAGCATAGAGCATTTTGCCGCTTTCGGCATCACTAACCTCCATTTTGTATTCGCCATATTCAAATTTTGGGATAAGGTTTGTTCTTGTGCCGGCCCATATTGCTTCAGCCTTTAATCCCGACAGATAAATCTCCTGCTTCCGGGCATTGCCTCCAAAAATGAGGTCGATGCGCAGCTGGGCATCGGTGAAGTAGGTATAATAATGGGGATTGTCGGCAATATCCTGTTTTGTAATTGCTCCGGCCCAAGGTGTAACTGCCTCTGTAACTTGTTGTGAATTTGTGCTTTTTGACAAGCAAAAGCAATTCTGCCCGCATTGGGCACTTGCCATCAGAGGCAATGCTACCAACAACGGGCAGATAATGTTCCGTATAATCAATTTCATAGAATGATACTATTTTCCTACATAGTTTTGAGGAGTGATTACAAGAATTTCCTGTTTTACATCATCGCTTACTTCAAGACCTCTTACAAACTCCTGAATGCTCTCTTTTGTAATGCCGGCATTGCCTCTTGTCAGAGCTTTAAGGGCCTCATACGGATTAGGATAACCCTCTCTGCGGAGTATGGTCTGAATACCCTCAGCAACAACAGCCCAGTTATTCTCAAGATCCCTGTTGAGAGCTGCTTCGTTGAGAATCAGTTTGCCCAATCCCTTCTTGAGCGATCTCAAGGAGATTATTGAGTGGGCCAACGGAACGCCAACATTGCGCAGAACTGTTGAGTCTGTGAGGTCTCTCTGCATTCTCGATACCGGCAATTTGCCTGCAAGGTGGGCATAAATTGCATTTGCTATACCAAAGTTGCCCTCTGCATTCTCAAAATCGATAGGGTTCACTTTATGTGGCATTGCCGATGAGCCAACCTCTCCTGCTTTGACCTTCTGGCGGAAATACTCCATTGAAATATATGTCCACATATCGCGGGCAAGGTCTATAAGAATTGTATTTATGCGCTCAAGGTTATGGAAAAGGGCCGCCAAATTGTCGTAATGCTCAATCTGGGTTGTTGGATATGAACGTTTGAGCCCCAGTTTGCCCTCTACAAAATTTACAGCAAATTTGTTCCAGTCGATATTTGGATAGGCAAAATTGTGGGCATTGAAGTTACCTGTAGCTCCGCCGAATTTTGCAGAGTATGGAACTTGTTCCAACAATCTCAATTGTTCGTTGAGACGGGCAACAAATACATAAATCTCTTTTCCCAGTCGGGTAGGCGATGCAGGCTGTCCGTGAGTGTGGGCAAGCATAGGCACATTCTCCCACTCTTTGGCAAAATCCTCCAAAATTCCGATAACATCTTTAAGGGCAGGCATATAGGAATCCCTGATGCCCTCAAGCAGACTGAGTGGAACAGAGGTGTTGTTGATATCCTGCGAAGTAAGGCCAAAATGGACAAACTCGCCGAATTTTTCAATTCCCAATTTCTTGAATTCCTCTTTGATGAAGTATTCAACAGCTTTGACATCGTGATTGGTTACTTTTTCAATATCCTTCACTCTTTGGGCATCTTCGCAAGAGAAATTCTCGTAGATGGCCCTGAGTTTTGAAAAGTTCTCAGATCCGAACTCCTTCAGCTGCTCGAGCGGAAGTTCGCACAATGCTATAAAATACTCAATTTCAACTCTTACTCTATATTTGATAAGTGCATACTCAGAAAAGTACAAACTTAAATCCTCTACCTGTTTGCGGTATCTTCCGTCGATAGGAGATACGGCCATTAATGCGTTATTTGACATATTATGTTACATATGAATAGAATTAAGCGGTAAAGATAGAAAAAATAAGTTAAATTTGTAAAAAGTGGTTTCTAATAGTTTATAAAATTGTTTTATATGGCCAATCTACAGGTTCCGCCTCATACATTGCAGCAGAAGGAGATATTGTCTCTTGTTGAAAAACTCCGCAAGGAGGATGTCTCTCCGTTTGTCATATATGAAGTAGTATAGCCGGGAAGTGCATAATCTCCGATTTGAGGATGTGTCTTGGCAAGGATGAGGATGATTTCTACAATAATGAAGAGGCCGAAGCATTTTTTGTAAGACATTCCAGGGAGCAGTTCTGCGACAAGGAT
Organism: Candidatus Egerieisoma sp.; assembly: GCA_045588775.1. Lineage (GTDB taxonomy): Bacteria > Bacteroidota > Bacteroidia > Bacteroidales > UBA932 > Egerieousia. Next base: position 93,092 of record JAZNEW010000061.1, read on the forward strand.
ATGTATGCTGCAGGCAGAGGCTTTATGGCGGCAGCAGTAAAACTGGTGAATCCAATGTATGGTACAAGTGATTCAACCGCCGAATTTGATCTGTTGTTTGAACTTGAAGGGGAGGAGAAACCAATTCATTTTGAAAACTGCAAACTTATACTGAACCAGTTTGAATATACCAGTTACATATGGTTTTTTGTGGAAATCCAGGTACAGGCAAAACCACTGTTGCAGATTTTATTGGTGAAATTTATGCCTCGATGGGAATTCTGTCGGAAGGAAATGTGATAAAAGTTACCAAAAAGGATCTTGTAGGTGTGCGTGTAGGGGAGACGGAGAGGAAGATGCGCGAGGTGTTCGACAGGGCAAGGGGAAATGTTCTGTTTATTGATGAAGCTTATGAACTCAATCCTAAAGATGATCCCGGTAATGCGGGAAAGATAGTTCTGGATGCCATTGTGGATGAACTTGGAGGAGATCATGCCAACACCATAGTTATTATGGCTGGATATCCTGAGGAGATGGATGATCTGCTGGAGTATAATATTGGATTAAAATCGAGATTCCCAAACAGATTCCATTTTAATGATTATTCTGTAGAAGAGCTTCTGAAGATAGCGTTGCAGAGTAACGCGGCAAAAGATTTTGTCTTTACATCAAAAGCAAGGGAGAGGCTCGAAGCATATATCAGAAGGGAAGTTCTCAAAAAACAGAGGTCTTTTGGTAATGGAAGATTTGTAACACGGCTTATCACCAATATAATCCTTCCAAATATGGCTACCAGACTGGCTAAGGTTGAAGTTCCAACAGTAAAGCAGCTGAAAACTATTCTGGCAGAGGATATCCCTATTACTGCAGAGGAGGTGAGGACTATCACTGATTCAGGTTTTGATGAAAAACTGATAAACGCTTCTCTTGAAAAACTCGATGCAATGGTTGGTTTGCCAAAGGTAAAACAGGCTATCCACAATTTTGTTGATATTGCCCGTTACCGCAATTCGATTGGAGAGAAATTTGTGGGATCGGGAGTCTTGAAATGGAGTTTTGCCGGAAATTCAGGAACAGGCAAGAGTACCGTGGCAAAGATTTTTGCCGATATCCTCAAAGGAATGAATTTGTTGGCAAAAGGAAACTTTGTGGAGGTGAAGGGTGAGCAGATTTTCAATGTCTCTGAGTATACTTGTGATCAGGTACTCAAATCAGCTGTTGACAGGAGCCGTTACGGAGTGCTCTTTATTGATGGTGATGCCCCTGAATTTAAAGACAGGAATGCATTTGCCCTCACAAATGAGCAGCTTAAAATCAAACTTACCCAATTGACAGCCGAAATGGGAGGAGCAGGTGCAATAATAGTTGCTGAATGTGATTCTGCACGGGGAGTTCTTGTTTCGGCACTTGCCCAAAATGGTGTGTGCGAGTTTGACCATACCATTATTTTTGATGATTATACAGCGGAGGAGCTCTTTATGATTTTGCAGAAGTGTCTCTTTGCCCATAAGGTGCGCTTTACAGAGGATGCCGAGGCAAAAATCAGGAGCTATATCTGCGATATGCTCTCCGACAGAGGTGTGGAATTGGCAAATGCCAGAACAATAAAATTGCTCTCGCGTACAATTTATGAAATTGTCATGCTGCGCGAAAGCCGTCAGCACTCTTCTGCCACAATCACAGATGAAGCAACTGCACTCCCACGCCGCACCGTGTGTTTGTGTGATGTGGAGAGATTTGAGTGGAAAACGTTGCGCAAACGTGTAGGATATTGATTACTGCTTGTCGGTTGTTGCTTCCTGCTCCGGGATTGTTGCTGTTTGGCTTTGGGTTGCTGTCCCTTTAGTCCGTTTGTAGATTATTTTTGAAAAGAACCTGATTATTAAAATAAGGAACAATACTGTAACCAGCATTATCTCTGCAAAGAGCTGCTCCCGGATGGTAACTTCGGCTGTGATGACTTCCGAGTCCTCGCTGAGCAATTTTGCTATATCCTCAGGATAATTGTGCCGGCTCCATTTTTTCACAACAGTACCGTTGTCGATATATGTTAGGCCACCATTGGAACGGTTAAGCGACAATACACTTCTGTAATCGGAGTAGAGTATGGTAACAGGTTCTCCGGTAGAGTGTTGCAGTATTTTTGAAAAGAGCGGCTCTGTGTTTTCGGGAGAATTTCCGCTCAAAATGTAGAATTGCGCATTGTTGGCACTTATTGAATCGTAGAGGCGATTTATTCTTTTCAGATCACTCTTGCCTATCTTTTTATAATTGTATACCGACAAAATGAAAATAGGGTTGTCGGCCAATAAGATTTCATCGGTAACATACACACCATGACCATTTTTGAGGATAAGTTCTGTGTTTCTGCTGGTGTACGACGAGGCACTTATGAGTTTTGTCTCTGATGTTACAAATGTCCATGATGAATCCGGCAAATTGTCGAGAGTGAAACTCTCCTCCTTGCCATCTTTGGAGTAGGTAAAGAGTGTTTCATATTCATGCTCGGGTTGGGCCCCGTCAGATGAGGCAATATCGGTTCCAGGTTTGAAAATACCAAAGTCAATCTGAGGAAGATAGATCAGGGCATATAGTGAGATGCCGAGAATAAGTGCGGAATATCCGCCAATGTAGATATATTTCCAGCGTGGAGTGGCAATGGGTTTGAAAGCCTCTTTTTGCTGCCAGACAACAAAAGCACATCCGAGCAGCACAACATTTTTGAAAAATGTCTCCCAGTTTGTGAGTTTGACCGCCTCTCCAAAACATCCGCAATCCTGTACCGGATTGAAAATGGCAGAGTAGAGTGTAAGCAGTGTGAAGAATGATATAAAAACAAGGGCTATTTTTGAGAATAGCTTCATTTTTATTCCTTTGAGGATGCAGACTCCAATCAGAAACTCAGCTGCCGACAGAAGTATTCCCACAGGCATGGAGATGAAATCGAGAAAACCCAAGTGAAAGGCGTTGAGATACTCATCAATCTTCAGCGAATTGCCAATAGGATCGATAGCCTTCAAAAAGCCCGATATTATAAATACCACTCCTATGGTGAACCTGCATATTGCCCTCAAATACCTCATTACATATATTTTAACAGTGCTTTCTCTATATTGGCAAAAATATCTTGCGGAGGCAGCATCTCCCCTTGCGTACCGCTGCATTCAACCCTTATGAAATCTTTATCTAAAACGGTTTGCTGCAGATAAAGTTCCCTCACATCTATCTGGAACTGTATGTTCGCTTCGTGTATATCATCTTTACCCTGCAGATACTCACGGTCTTCGCCCTCACGGTTCTCTTTCAATTTTTTATCCACAAATGAAATGGGAACATCAAGGAAAAGGTTCACATCGGGTTTGGGAATATTGTAAGTATTGTATTCGAGGTTGAAAATCCAATCCCTCAATGCGTCGGATTCTTTCTTGTCCTTTATTTTTGAGCACTGGTAGGCAATATTTGAATAGACATATCTGTCGAGCAGAACATAATCACCATTATCCAGCCACTCCCTGATTTGTGCAGAGGCATCGCGCCTGTCTTCTGCAAAAAGGAGTGCAACAAGTTGGGGATGAACCTGATTTATCGATCCAAAATCTCCTCTGAGAAATTTTGCTATAAGTTCTCCATAAACAGGGGCATCAAAACGGGGAAAGTGAAGATATCTGAGTTGTTTCCCTTTTGATTGTATATACTCTTTCAGCAATTTTACCTGGGTACTTTTGCCGGCTCCGTCGAGCCCTTCCAATACTATAAGCATATAAGTTTTTAATAGATTTTAAGCAGTTTCTAAAATGACTTGTCAAAGATACAATATTTGTAAAAAAAAATCTACCTTTGTTTTACTCCCGACCACTATTTTTAAACAGTTTCTAACAATTATGCGTAGCAGAAATGAAATGGATTCTCCCGTTGTAATGGGAATCATAAATGTAAATGATGAGTCATTTTACAGTGCAAGCAGATGTCCGGATATTTCATCTTTTTCCACTCAATTTGCAGAAATGGCCCGACAGGGTGCCTCAATCATTGATATTGGGGCCTGTTCAACCCGTCCGGGGAGCACATCCATAACTCTGGAGCAGGAGTGGAAACTTCTTGAGGCTCCTTTGAGATACCTGGCAGAATGCAGGGAAGGCCGGGAAAGTGGTAACCAAAAGGGTATTGGAATATCAATAGATACATTCCGAAGTGAAATTGTACGTCGGGCCTATGATATGATAGGGAATTTTATAGTAAATGACATCTCTGCCGGTGAGGATGATCCTATGATGCTAAAAACTGTGGGGGAGCTTGGTCTTGAATATATAGCAATGCACAAGCGAGGCACTCCCGATACAATGCAGCAGATGTGTGATTATCCAAAAGGTGTAGTGCGTGAGGTGGCAGACTATTTTCTTGCTTTTGAGGAGCGTGCCGCCGCTTATGGCATTAAAAACTATATAATTGATCCGGGCTTCGGTTTTGCAAAAACTGTGGAGCAGAACTATGAGCTCTTTATGGGGATGCCGCAACTTATGGAGATGGTGCAAGAGGATTCGGCTCTTCAAAAAGGGCATCCAAAACATCGCCTTTTGGTCGGCATTTCGCGCAAGTCAATGATTTACAAGCCTCTTGGCATAACCCCAGAAGACTCTTTGACAGCCACTGCAGCACTCAATCTCCAGGCACTCATGCTTGGTGCAGATATTTTGCGTGTCCACGATGTAAAGGAGGCGGTTGAGTGCGTAAAACTCTACCAACTGCTCAAAAAATAATCTTCCGCAAGCTGTCATCCACAAAACACCCTCTTTTTGTAGAGAAAACCGGTCCGAAAGTCCTTTCTGCTAAGTTTGAGGATTTTATGGCTATGATTTTTAGTGCGCAACAAAAAAAATGGGGGGCGCAACAGATGATGTAGTAGCCACAAATGTCGCATGATGAGATTTTTGTGTTAAATATATACTGAAAAATCAATTAGTTATAGAATCGGCGATTAGAACGTAAATTTTGTGATTATATCACTTAATTATTATTTTTGTGTATCCCTGCATCGATAAATGCAGGTAATGCGTATTATAAAGTAATCAATTAAGCCATGAAAAAAGTAGTCAAAATGAAAAAAGTAGTCAAAAGTGTAACCAAATTTTCTTGCAGTATGTTGCTGTTATGTGGAGTGGCCTTTGTTGCGTCTGTTTTG
>JAZNEW010000062.1:0-5629 GCA_045588775.1 Candidatus Egerieisoma sp.
CCCCATTTCAGTTCAAGATCATCCAATGCTTTTTCTGCAGTATCTTTATTGACTGCCTGGTAAACAAGTTTGAGATCCTTCATGAACTCCTTCTGATTCTTGCTGGCAACATACTTGATGGAATTGCGTATCTGGTGAACAATACAAAGTTGCACCGTAGTCTCAGGATAAACGCTGGCAATTGCATCGGGGAAGCCCTTTAGGCCATCTACACAAGCAATCAAGATGTCTTGAACACCTCTGGCTTGTAAGTCTGTCAGAACGCTTAACCAGAAATTGGCCCCTTCGCTTTTGGAAATGTACATACCAAGGAGTTCCTTTCTGCCTTCTGTCGTCAGTGCAAGGACATTATAGATAGCCCTAGTTACAGGACGGTTCTTCTCATCCATGACTTTATAATGTACAGCATCAAGCCATACTATTGGATATATACGGTCCAAAGGCCGGTTTTTCCAGCTTTGGATCTCCGGAAGAACACGGTCTGTAATACTGCTGATTGTCTCTGCTGAGATGCGATTACCAAACTGTTCATCAAGTATATCGCTGATTTCGCGAGTACTGTTGCCGATTGCATATAGACCTATAATTCTATCAGCCAACGAGTCTGCAAGTATCTTTTCTCTTTTTCTAACTACTTGTGGATCAAATGTACCGTCCCGGTCACGAGATGTATTGATTGTGACCTCTCCCATAGAAGTCTGAACCTGCTTGCTCATATGGCCGTTGCGTCGATTGCCATACTCACGTTCGCCATTCTCTAGATGACTGTCTATCTCACCCTCAAGGGCACTGTTCAATAGATTCTCTAATAGTGGAGCTAGGACTCCATCTTTTCCTGAAAGTGGTACTCCGGCTTTCAGTTGTTCAATTGCCTGGGCTTTGAATGCCTCAAAATCAAATGTGTTGCTCATGAAAAAAGTGTGTCTGTAAAGTTAATAATTTCTTTACTTGACACACTTTAGTTTACAGTCTCTTGAGTATTGCACAAAAAAACATAATCAGCAACTCACCGTTTGCTTGCTCACTACCGGATTTGCATAAATCTTCAGGAATATCTCCTCAAGTTCTGCAACATCCCCCTCTATTTCAGCTGAAGAGAGTTTATACTTCATATAATCCTCAAAGGTCTTGCGCTCTTCTGCAGTATATTTGTTGGAATACTCATCTTTTCCCGACAGCATATCGTATGCTATATAGTTGTTTTTCCACAACTTGTATGTTGAACATATACGGTTGTCCATACATGAAGAGAGAGATTTGAATCGCTCATTCTTATCCAAACTTGCAGCCTCTTCGAGCTCCGTCCTGCTTATCGGTTCTGTAAACTCAATATGGATATTGCCCTTAAACTGCATTATACCGGTAAGAATACTGTTCAGATCCTCATCCTTTGATTTTACATATTTGCGTCGCTTTGATATATACAATTCAACGGCCTTCAGAACATCACAAGGCTCAAATTCATAAGATATGGAAGCCGGCATTATGCTCAGTTCTTCAAAACTCTGCAAGAAATCTCCGTTGCCGCTCATATCCAACATCTTGAGAACTCCTTGCTCGGTTACATCCAAGCCATCTTTTGTGCGGCCGTTACGCTGCGCAATCCAAATAGAGCTTGTATCGGTTGAAACACTGTGCCTTATATATTGCGACAATTTTTGAGAAGAGGCATATATCTCACGAGGCGTAGTATTCCTTATCACCTTTATCATCTTGTTTGTACGTGTTATATCCTCAATAAACGAAGAGGAGATCAGATTGTCGCCAACCGCTATCTCTGTAGTCTTTATGTTATGTCTGTACAATACCAGCTGGATAATTGCAGAATCCAATACAATATCCCTATGGTTTGTTATAATAAGATACTTTTTATCTCCCTTAAAATTCTCCACGCCCCCAATTGTAAGGTTTCTGGATGTTCCCGACAATATTCTGCCAACAATTGGAGCCATTACTTTTACCTGAAAATCATCTACAGTTTTGCATGAAAGAAGCAACTTCCTGAAAACCTCCGTACTCTGACCCGGAAAAAGGTATGAAGAGATATTTTCCAACAAAGGGTTTGCGGCAATTCTGGCAACCGCATCCTCCACCTCCGAATCGTTGTAAGGCCTTATATCATCAAATATGTGTAGATCCATAACTAAACAATAATTCACACAAAGCTACAAAATAAAACTCAAATTATAAAGCCACTCCCATTACAACAATCACACTGCGCACATAATACATTGTGTAACACAGATATATTAACCATATAAAACTACATAAAATCCAACAGAAAAGGTAATAATAAACAATATCGAAATAAAACGCCTCCCTTTTACAACTTTTTCCCCACATATTTGTTATACAGAGTAAACCATCTGAAAGTTTACCTATCTTTACAGAATAATTAACCGGTTTATAAAAACTATGCTTTATGCAAAAGACCTCATCTCCATACCTTAAAGAACTCTTCAAAGGAGAAATCAAATGGATGCCTTTCAATTTAAAGAGTCTCAAGTATGCTCAGCAGACAGACCGCATCATATATATCCATATAGGGTACATTGCCAATATAGAAGAGAGAGAAAAGGCCTACAGAATATTTAAAGATGAGCGGGTTATAAATATCATCAACAATAACTTCGTACCTATCGCCATAGATATGGAAGATGTGCCGGAGGCTATGCTCATTGGCATGGACTTGCTGGTTATCAGCGAACAGCGCTACACTATTCCCATAAATATATTTTCACTACCGGGTGCAAAGCCTTTCATCTCATTTTCAAATACCACACCTGAGGAGTTTATCAATTTGTCGAACAATATAATATACTCATTCAGAGAAAAGAGGGAACTGCTCAACAAAGCCGGAAAATATATGTCCACAAGGCTAAAAGGAACCGGTATTGTCACAAAAAAAGAGAAGTCCTACCCCATTACCGACAAGTTGCTGCATGCTTATGTGAGATCGTGGATGACAAGATATGTTGCCAACAGACAACGCGACAGGAAATCACCATACAGCATAAATTCAAGATATTATGTATTCCTTCTCAAATATGCCAACCATTACGGCAAACAGGAGGAGATGGACTTTCTCGACAAAGCAGTAGACAAAGTCTATTATTCTGCGATCTTCGACCCTATTGATGGAGGATTATTCTCCCAATCGACAAACGCCTCATTTACAGAACCTTTGTATGAAAAACAATTTTCTGAGAATATCCAGGCAGCCGTCCTCTACTCCTTTGCATACAAGTATTACAAAAAAGCCATCTACAAAGAGGCTGCCATCAGAATCATAAACTTCATAGAGGAGAACTTGAAATCGAACAAAGGCGGCTATATCACTTCGCTGTCGCTCTCTTGCAGTGTAAAGGATTCTACCTATTACAAATACTCTTTATCTGAACTGAAAAAGGCATTCCCTGAGAATTACACCACCATCGCCAATGCTCTTGGAATGAATTGCAATGAAGAGTCTTCTTATCAACAGATCATATCCAACACTGCAAACTACAAAGAACTCTCACAAGAAATCAAGGGAAAACTGAAGAGCATCAGGCAACAGAAAAATAGTGAAACAATAAAGGACAACAGGGTTATAACTGCATACAACTGCATGTATGCCACCTCGTTATGTATTATAGCCAATAATATAAAAGAGAAAAAGAACGAGTATATTGCCCAAGCCGAAAAGATTATTGAACATATTCAGAACAACCAGAAAGATGGCAATATAAAGCTCTACCGATATATCTCATCCAACAAAAGCGAGCACCAAAATGCACAGCTTCTGGATTACACCTTCTTTTTGAATGCGCTTCTGAATATACACAAGCATACCCATAACAGCGCATACGACAAGCTCATAAGCAAATATACCGCATATATACTGCTCAACTACTATCAGGCGCACAATGGCATGTTCTGTAAAACACCTAAGGCAGAGGCTATTACACCATTCAAACGGGAATCTATAATTGATTATGTAAGATATTCGGCAAACTCTGTAATGGCCCGCAATCTGTGGATACTCTACAAAATGCGTAAAGATGAATTCTATCTCGAGGCATTCAAGCAACAACTATACAACATTGCCCCCCAAATGATAGGAACAGGGCCACTTATGGTTGGATGGGCCCTGCAAATACTTAACTATCTGTCGAATAAAAGTGATTATGATTAACGGAACAAAACGGAACTGTCGCCATAACTCAAGAAACGGAATCCGTTTGAAAGCGCATAATCATATATTTTACGCCAATTATCCCCTCCTGTAAAAGCAGAAATCAACAGAAGCAGTGTGCTTTGCGGCTGGTGGAAGTTGGTAACCAGAATATCCACAACCCTGAATTTATAGGATGGCACTATAATAATGGCAGTTCTGGCTGTCAGAACATCCATATTTTCACGCTCCATATACTCCAAAAGGGCCGAAACAGACTCCTTTAATGTATAATTATAGGTATCGGCATACGGCTCCCATTGCGATACTGCTGCAGGAAATCCATTTTTTATACACTGCACACCCAAAAAATAGAGCGATTCCAGACATCTTGTTGAAGTTGTTCCTACAGCTATAACTTTCTCTTTTTCAGATAGATTTTGCAACTTTCTCAAAAACTCTGCAGTAACCGAAAATGGCTCTGTGTGCATTTTATGGTCAGAAATATACTCACTCTTTACCGGAACAAATGTACCGGCACCCACATGCAGACACACTGTATCCCTCTTTATTCCTGCATTATCGATACTCTCAAGCACTTCGTCTGTAAAGTGCAAACCCGCTGTAGGAGCAGCCACAGAGCCCTTTATTTTGGCATAAAGTGTCTGATATCTCTCTAAATCAAGTGCTTCTGTATCTCTTTTCAAATAAGGCGGGATAGGTATTCTGCCACAAATGTCCAGGACTTCAGAAAAAGCATCACCAGAATCCCATTTGAACTTTACAACAGAGCCGTTATTATCACCTTTATATATAAGCTCTGCACGCAAATTCAACTTACATGCACTTTCATGGGCTGCATCACAGAAGAAATTGACCTCTCCGCTTTTCCACCTTTTGGCATTTCCAATAACAACATTCCATGAACATTCTCCCTTCGAAGAAAAGGAGAGGGCATAATCTTTAGGCTCTACCGGCTCAAGACAAAAAATTTCAATCAGGGCACCCGACGGTTTTTTAAACAAAAGTCTGGCCGGAACCACCTTGGTATTATTAAACACCATCAGTGATCCACCCGGTAATATCTCGCTGAGATTTGAAAATTTACTCTCACAAATTTCCGAGTTCTCAAATATCAAAAGTTTTGACTCATCTCTTTTCTCAAGAGGATACCTGGCAATCCTCTCATCGGGCAAATTATATGAAAAATCTGCTATCTTAATTTTAGGCTCCACAATCAATTATTTTCTGCAAAGGTATATAAATGTACCTACAAGTAAAAATCGTTTAAATTTGAATTTTTGTTTACAAATGTAATTCACATTAATAAACACAGTCTTTTACAAAAGTAACTAGTTGCCAATCCTTCGTATCTACTTCTGTAAACAATTCTACAATTAATGCTTCTGGTTATAACTTTTGGTTATCCATTGCTTTTTCTTGTTTTCAATATGCTAATTCCCAATAACTTAC
>JAZNEW010000063.1:0-68052 GCA_045588775.1 Candidatus Egerieisoma sp.
TGTTCACCAGATACGCAATTCCATCAAGTATGTTGCCAGCAAGAATCAGAAGGAGTTCATGAAGGATCTCAAACTTGTTTACCAGGCAGTCAATAAAGATACTGCAGAAAAAGCATTGGATGATCTTGAACTGAAATGGGGAGAGGATTATCCTATTGTTATCAAAAGCTGGCGAGACAACTGGGATAAACTCACTGCATACTTCCAGTACTCTGAACACATACGAAGAATCATTTACACCACAAATACCGTGGAAGGATACCACAGACAGCTTCGTAAGGTCACTAAAAACAAGGGTGTATTTACATCTGATACAGCTTTGGAAAAACTTGTATATCTAGCCTTTACGCGTATACGCAAGAAATGGACTCAACCTGTACAGAACTGGGGACAAACGGCCCAGCAGCTGGCAATTCTCTTCCCGGACAGGTTTAAACTGATAGGGTAAGCAAATCCTTATTTTGAGTTCTTTGATTTTATTGATAAATTAGCGGAGCGGTTTTGAAATTTGATGGTTTCAAAACCACTCCGACAAAAATAACTTGACACAGTTTATTTTACACTACCATACTCAATATTACTTATTCCACCACACTGCAATAGCAATGTTCACAAATATCCTTTAGGTGGCGTAGATAATCGAATTAGGCATAGATTGCTAGACAAATCGAAAGCCATTTTGGGGTATTTTGATGGGGTGAGCACAGAAGAAGCTGACCTTTAGGGTCAGCCTCTCGTTGTTATAATTTGATTGTCTAAGCGTTATTTTTTTAGTATCTTCTTTTAACGACGGCTCTACGTGTAAAAGTGTATCCTTCTACACTTACAGTAGTAATCTGACCTTCTGTAAATCTGCACCATCCCTGTTGTGTTAAACCAGCATCCCACTTAATGACAATTTTAGTTCCATCTATATTATATGTGCCTGAGTGTCTGTTACTACCGTTAGAACTTCTTATGACACAATTCCCATTGTCATATAAAAATAATTTATCTCCACTATCAGAATCAGTCAGTTCTGCACTAACTGTTCGGGTCGCAGGTGTTTCTATATTGGTAGAGTATGGAGTGTAATTCATATTCATCGCTTTGTTAGATGATAACGAAAGTATTAAGCTGGTAATAATGATAAGTGTTTTCATAGTGAAAATGTTAATAATATTAATTCATTGATTTATTATTTTTGTACATCAATGCGTATAACGCAAAAGTTGAAGTTACTATAGTTTATTCTTTGGTATTATTAGGGGTAAGATCAAAGTACCAACTGATTTCTTGTAGATTTAGAACATCACTTAAATTAAACCTTTTACTAGCGGTTCTATAGCCATTACAAGTTGCTTTAATCTCAATCTGTACTTTATTAGCATTGTTTTCAGATAATCCGGCAATTTTGATATTTTTTGTTTCATCGTACGGAGCTGTCCCTAGATATATGTCACTACTACTAGCAACCTCTTCTGGAACAGACGAGATAATCCTCCAAAATAATCTGCAATTATTTTGTGATGATTCAAAAAACCATCTAATCAGTGGATTAAAATCTTCAGCCTTATTAGTTTCTTTAGAGGTGGTATTATTATCTGAGCTATTGTCTTTTTTAAGGAATGCTGTTACTCCAAGGCCTTTTGGTTTTATCAAATACCAATCTCTTGATACGTCAAAATAACCTCCCTCATATATTTCCGTTATTCTTTCATATCCATCTTTAACGAATGTAAATTTTATTTGCCAAGGTGGGAGAGAAGTGTTGTTTACTCTATTTTTTTCTTTAGTGTATATATACTGATCTCTGTTAGAAATAGATATAACGGCAGGAGTGGATTCGCATACAAGTGTACCATTCATATATACTTTAGCACCTTGAGGTTCGCTGTCAAGTTTGACTTTCAAAGGCTCTTTCTTCTTTTTGCCTTCACATAGATATGGATATGCTATCCATGAACTAACAATTATGCCGATTATAATAATTATTGTATAACCTCTTCTCATAGTCCAATACTATATAGTGTGCTTTTAAGCCTAATTTACTCTGATTTTACCGGTGCCACCACAGGTGTTACACTTACTCTTGATTTCAATAATACCGTCGCCTCCACACTTAGTGCATTCAGGATTTCCTAAGCATGTACATTTTTTTCTAATAGTCATGTATCCTTTACCATTGCAGGTTTTGCATTCTTTGTAAATTACTACTTGGCCTGATTCAGTTTCTGTGGGATTATGGTGATTTGCAATGAAAGCACTTGTGGATATACTAGTAACTATTGCAATTAAGCAGATAAATATTTTTTTCATAATGTTATGTTTATGTTTTTATTTTTATTCTACTCACTTCTCGGCTTTTCGATTACTCCGTAGTACCTAAAATTTGAAATACGCACAAAAAAAGCACGGTACTTATTAGTATTCTTGCTTTGGGGTGTTTGGCGTAACCTCGACAAAAGAATAACTAAAAAGCCCGCGCCGTAGCACGAGCATCTCAACTATTATTCTTTTTTGTCTTTTTATAGTCGCCAAACTTTCAAAGCAAAAGAATAAAGCTAAAACGCTTTTTCAATATATTTTTAAATGTGCGTATCTGACTATACGCAATATATCATAGGCAAGTATATTTATTGTTTATTGTGCAAAGTTAGGAAAATTTTTTAAAGTATTCTTAATTCTTATACATCAATAATAATTCAATATTATCTGTTAAAGTTACTATCAGATTAGGCCTGGTTAAAATTGATCATAATTAGTTTAATTATTCAGATGATTTTTAGGACCAATTAATGCAATCAGAAGAACTACATCTATGAGATTGTCAAAAAATATCCCCAAATATTGCTGTAGAATGATTTGATTCAGCTTTTTGTATTTGCTTGTGTTTTGATTTTGTGGACTCTAACTCTAAATACTTATAAAAAGAGAAAGGGACGGGGTAAAAGTAAATTTGACCCGCCCCTTGTTTTCCACAGACTTGTATGTCGGATGGTTTATTATTTGCGGTAATCGTAGAAACCTACGCCGGTTTTTCTTCCCAAAAGTTTTGCTCTTACCATCTTTCTTAGAAGTGGGTGAGGACGGTATTTGCTGTCGCCAAACTCATTGTAAAGAACCTCCATGATGGCAAGACAAACATCCAAACCGATAAGGTCTGCCAATGCCAATGGGCCCATAGGGTGGTTTGCACCAAGTTTCATAGCCTCGTCGATCTCCTCTTTTGTAGCAACACCATCTGCAAGGATGCCGATACCCTCATTAACCATAGGAATAAGAATTCTGTTTACAACAAAGCCTGGAGCCTCATTAACTGTAACAGGAGTTTTGCCAATCTGTTTAGAAAGCTCAATGATGCTCTGGTGTACCTCTTCAGATGTAAGCTGACCTTTGATAACCTCTACAAGTTTCATCATAGGAACCGGATTGAAGAAGTGCATTCCGATAACTTTCTCAGGACGGTTTGTGTATGAAGCCACTTGAGTGATGGAGAGTGATGAAGTATTGGTTGCAAGAATTGCCTCTGGTTTGCAAATTTGATCCAAAGTCTTGAAAATCTCCTCTTTGACAGCCATGTCCTCAGCAACAACTTCAACTACCAAATCAACATCTGCAAGATCTTCGTATGCTTTTGTGTCTCGGATTCTTGCAAGAGTCGCATCTCTGTCGGCAGCCTCCATTTTGCCTTTTTCAACCATTTTTGCAAGGCTTTTCTCAATAGATGCATGAGCTTTGGCCAAAGAAGCATCTGAACGACCTTTAATAATGACATCATGTCCTGCTACGGCAAAAGTCTGGGCAATACCATTACCCATTGTGCCGTTACCTACTACTGCAACTTTCATAGTTCTAAAAATTTAAATGTATTGTTATAAGTTAAAAATGTTTCTAAAAATCTGTAAAATGGAGCGATATGCTATCGGTTTTTGTATGTGGCCTCCCTCTTCTCCAAAAATGCGGCCATTCCCTCTTTCTGATCCTCTGTAGAGAAGCACAAGCCAAACAGGTTGGCCTCAATTGCAATTGCAGAGTCAATATCTGTCTGCATGCCTCTGTTTATAGCCTCTTTACTATATTTTACCGCGATAGGGGCCTTCTTTGCAATTTTCTTTGCCATGGCAAGGGCGGTATCCATAAGAGCCTCCGGCTCAACAATTTTGTTTACAAGACCTATTCTGTAAGCCTCATCTGCTCCAATGACATCGGCTGTGTAGATAAGCTCTTTTGCTATGCCCATTCCAACGATTCTCGGAAGACGCTGTGTGCCTGAAAATCCTGGAGTTATACCCAAACCGACCTCAGGTTGGCCCAATTTGGCCTTAGCCGATGCAATTCTTATATCGCAACACATTGAGAGCTCGCAGCCTCCGCCAAGTGCAAATCCGTTGATTGCTGCAATTACCGGTTTGTCGAGCAATTCAATTTTTCTGAACACTGCTGCACCCTTCTCTCCAAAAGCTTTGCCTTCAGCAGCATTCATTGTGCTCATTTGGGAAATGTCTGCACCGGCAACAAAAGCTTTGCCCTCTCCGGTAAGGATAACTGCGGCAATGGAATCGTCGGCTGCAATCTCAGAAAAGGCCATATCCAACTCATTCAGCACTGTTGTGTTGAGTGCATTCAATGCCTGGGGGTTGTTTATCTTTACAATGCAGATATTCTCCTGTTTCTCAATTATAAGTTTGGTATATTCCATAGTAAGTAGAGTTAGTTTGTTAATATGTTCACATCCATTTTTGGTACAGGGAAATCAAATCCATTTTTAGGCAGTTCCTTGTATATGTTTTCGTTGAAGTAATAGAAGAGATCCCAGTAATCCTCCCTTTTTACCCATGCTTTTACCGAGATTGTGATAAAGCCGTTGTCCATGGCATTGATTCCAATAAATGGTTCCGACGGAGTGCTGATGACCAGACCGCTGTTTTGCAATATGCTTGCAATCAGCTCTTTGGCTTTGTCGAAATCGGAGCCGTAAGGTATGTTTATGCTCCAGTCGCATCTTCTGGTGGTTGATGTAGAGTAGTTGTTTATTGTACCTACCGACAAGGCCCCGTTGGGAAGTGTTATGGTTCTGTTGTCTGTTGTTTTCAGCACTGTGGCTGTTATCTGGATAGATTCTACGGTTCCTTCATGGCCTTGTGCCTCAATATAATCTCCCACTTTGAACGGTTTGAATATTATGAGCATTATGCCGCCCGAAAAATTCTGCAGGGTGCCGCTCAGTGCCATACCTATGGCCACGCCGGAGCCTGCCAGCAATGCAACAAGGGAGCTGGTGTCCACCCCAAGAGTCTGAATGGTTATTATAACAAGCAGAACAGTGAGGGAGAGACCCGTAAAGCTCAGTATGAAGGAGCTTAATGATTGCTCGATATTTCTCTTTTCAAGGATTGTCCGTACAACATGTCTGACCTTTTTTATCAGCCATGCCCCGATGGAGTAAATTATGATGGCGGCCAGTATTTTCAACCCTATATTTATACCCTTCTCCATCAGGAAAGTGAAAAGCTCCCCAGTTGGCATCTCTGCCAGTTTGGAAAAGGCCTGCTCCATGTCTATGATTTTTTTATGTGTTGTATCTGCAGTTGCCGCAGGCGTTTGCAGAAGCATATACAGAGTCATTTTTTGTCGGTTTACAAATCTTCTACAAAAGTATTAATAATAGTTTAAATTTTATCGGTAAAATTAATAATTTTTAATTGAAAATATAACAAACTTGTTATTTGAAATGATATTTTATTTATGTAATTTTGCCCGTACCTAAGGTAAAATCCGGATTATAGAGAAATATATATATTTTTTTAAATTTTTAAACAATGGACAAGAAAATTTCTTTGCAGGATGCCGTTTCAAAAGTTAAAGACGGCATGACAGTAATGGTTGGTGGTTTTCTGGCTGCAGGCAGCCCTATCACTATACTTGATGAGCTTGCTAAAAGCGGAGTTAAGGATCTTACTCTGATTTGTAATGATACTGCGTATGCTGATGTCGCTCATGGAAAGTTGATTACCAACAAACAGGTTAAAAAAGTGATAGTATCCCATATCGGTACAAATCCGAACACAAGCGAGCAGATGAACAGCGGTGAATTGGAGATCGAGTTTGCACCGCAAGGTACATTGGCTGAGAGAGTAAGAGCTGCCGGTGCCGGTTTGGGTGGTGTGCTTACTACCACAGGAATGGGTACAGTGGTTGCTGAAGGTAAGGAGATTGTAACTGTCGATGGTAAAGAGTATCTTTTGGAAAAACCTTTGAGAGCCGATATCGCATTGCTTGGCGCAACTGTAGCTGATGAGGCCGGTAACCTGATATATGTGGGTACAACCCAGAACTTCAACCCGTTGATGGCTACTGCAGCTGATCTGGTTATTGTAGAGGCTGAGAAGGTGGTGAAAGTGGGAGAGATTGCTCCTGAGCAGGTACATACTCCTGCAATGTTTGTAGATTACATCTATGCGAAATAATTGTAAATAATCAAATATAAATACTTAAAATATACAAACTATGACAAAGAAAGCTTTAATTAGAGTAAGAATGAGCTGCCATGATGCTCATTATGGTGGAAATCTTGTGGATGGTGCAAGAATGTTGAATCTTTTTGGTGATGTTGCCACTGAGCTTCTTATTATAAATGATGGTGATGAGGGTTTGTTCAAGGCTTATGATAATGTAGAGTTTATGGCCCCTGTTTATGCAGGTGATTATATCGAGGCTACAGGTGAGATTGTTTCTGCAGGAAACTCTTCAAGAAAAATGGTTTTCGAGGCTCGCAAAGTGATTGTTCCAAGACCTGATATTTCAGACTCTGCAGCAGATGTATTGGAAGAGCCTATCGTAGTATGCCGTGCAAGCGGTACTTGCGTTGTTCCTGTTAAATGTCAAAGAAAAAAATAATCTGATATGGCAAAATTGATTATTACTGCCGCTATTTGCGGTGCTGAGGTAACCAAAGAGCAGAATCCTGCGGTTCCATATACAGTTGAGGAGATCGTAAGAGAGGCCAAATCTGCTGTTGATGCCGGAGCTGCTATTGTTCATGTTCACGTTCGTGAGGATGATGGAACTCCAACTCAAAATAAAGAGCGTTTCAAAGTGTGTATGGATGCCATAAAGGAGGCTTGCCCTGATGTTATCCTTATCCCTTCAACAGGTGGTGCGGTAGGTATGACTGCCGAGGAGCGTCTTCAGCCAACTGAGCTTTTTCCAGAAATGGCAACTCTGGATTGCGGTACATGCAACTTTGGTGATGATGTATTTGAGAATACAATGCCTATGATGCGTGAGTTCGGCAAGAGAATGATTGAAAACAATATCAAGCCTGAGTACGAGTGCTTTGAAATGGGACATCTTGATACAATTCTTGCAATGGCAAAGAAGGGTCAGGTTCCGGGTGCTCCTATGCAGTTCAATTTCGTTCTGGGTGTTCCTGGCTGTACTCCTGCAACTGTGCAGAACTTGTGCTGGTTGGTTAATGCAATCCCTGCAGGTTCTACATGGACAGCTACAGGTATTGGCCGCCATGCTTTCACTTTGGCTGCTGCTGCGATTGCAATGGGCGGTAATGTGAGAGTAGGTTTTGAGGATAACCTCTATCTTGAGAAGGGTGTTCTTGCAAAATCTAACGGTGAACTGGTTGCCAAAGTTGCAAGAATAGCCAAAGAGATGGGTAGAGAGATTGCTACTCCGGCTGAGGCAAGAGAAATTTTGGGTTTGAAACCACTTAACTAATCTGTAAACAATAGTATAAAAACAATATAAAATTAAAAATTACTAAAATGAAAAAAGGTAATAAATATGGTGTTCACCGCGTGATTGAGCCTGCAGGTGTTCTTCCTCAACCGGCTAACAAAATTGACAACAACATGGACGAAATCTATGATAACGAAATCTTGATTGACGTTCAAACACTTAATATCGACTCAGCATCTTTCACTGATATTCACAACTATGCCAAACAACAGGCAGGTGAGGGTGCCACTGAAGAGCAGATCTTGGAAGAGGTTAAGAAAGAGATGTTCCTTAATGTAGAGTTGCAGGGCAAACACCGTAACCGTCGTACCGGTTCAGGTGGTATGTTGCTTGGTAAAGTTGAAAAGATCGGTGATGCCCTTAAAGGTAAAATTGACCTTAAAGAGGGAGACCGTATCGCTACATTGGTTTCATTGTCGCTTACTCCACTTAGAATTGATGAGATTGTTGAGATTCGTCCTGATGTAGACCAGGTTGATATTAAAGGTAAGGCTATCCTGTTTGAGAGTGGTATTTATGCAAAGATTCCGGATGATATGCCTGAGAAACTTGCATTGTCTGCTCTTGATGTAGCCGGTGCTCCTGCACAGACTGCAAAACTTTGCCAATATGGCCAGAATGTAGTTATTCTTGGTGCCGGTGGTAAATCAGGTATGCTTTGCTGCTATGAGGCTAAAAAACGTGTTGGTGTAACCGGTAAAGTTATTGGTTTGACTAACTCTCAAAGAAGTACACAACGTATCAAAGATCTTGGTTTCTGTGATGTTGTTGAGAGTATTGGCGGTATGACTCCGGTTCAGGTTAATGAGCTTGTTTCAAAACTTACAAATGGCAAGATGGCAGATGTTACCATTAACTGTGTAAACGTTCCTGATCAGGAGATGACAGCTGTTCTTTGTACTAAAGATGATGGTGTTGTTTACTTCTTCTCTATGGCTACAAGCTTTACAAAAGCTGCTCTAGGTGCTGAGGGTATCGGTTCAGACGTTAATATGATTATCGGTAACGGTTATACAAAAGGTCACGCAGAATTTACTCTACAGGAGTTGAGAGAGTGTGAGGCACTTAGAAAAGTATTTACTGAACTTTACGCATAATTTTATATATGGCGGAAGACGGTTTCAAAAATATATAACTCATTGAGTTTAAATCCGGCGGGGTAATTTTACCCAGCCGGTGTTTCCGTTTCTTAATGCGCCTTACATTAACTAAAATTTTAAACTATCACAATTATGTACGAATCAAGACGTAAAGAGTTGTTTCCAAATGTTACCGACGAGCAATGGAACGATTGGAAATGGCAGGTTAAAAACAGAATAGAGACTCTTGAGGATTTGAAGAAATATGTTTCTCTTACTCCAGAGGAGGAAGAGGGTGTTAAAAAGACCCTTCAAACCTTGAGAATGGCGATTACTCCATATTATATCAGCTTGATTGATCCTAACAATCCTGATTGTCCTGTTAGAAAGCAAGCTGTCCCTACAGGTAAAGAGACATATCAGTCTCCTGCAGACCTTTTGGACCCTCTTCACGAGGATGAGGATTCTCCAGTTCCAGGTTTGACTCACAGATATCCGGATAGAGTATTGCTTTTGATCACAGATATGTGTTCAATGTATTGCCGTCACTGTACCAGAAGAAGATTTGCCGGTCAGAAAGATGGTGAGAGCGCAATTGAAAGAATCGACAGAGCTATCGAGTACATTGCAAAGACTCCTCAAGTGAGAGACGTGCTTCTTTCAGGTGGCGACTCTTTGATGGTTAGCGATGAGAGATTGGAGTATATCATTTCACGCTTGAGACAAATCCCTCATGTTGAGATTGTAAGACTTGGTTCAAGAACCCCTGTGGTTTGTCCTCAAAGAATTACCGATGATTTGGTAAATATGCTTAAGAAATACCATCCGGTATGGTTGAACACTCACTTCAACCATCCTCAGGAGGTAACAAAAGAGGCTGCAGAGGCTTGTGCAAAATTGGCTAACGCCGGTATTCCTTTGGGTAACCAGACAGTGCTTCTACGTGGTGTGAACGATTGCGTAAACACTATGAAGAAACTTATGCATGAGCTGGTTAAGATGAGAGTAAGACCTTACTACATCTACCAATGCGACCTCTCTATGGGTATCGAGCACTTCAGAACACCGGTATCTAAAGGTATTGAGATTATTGAGGGCTTGAGAGGCCACACTTCAGGTTATGCAGTTCCTACATTCGTAGTTGATGCTCCGGGTGGCGGTGGAAAAACTCCTGTTATGCCTCAATATGTTATCTCTCAGGCTCCTGGTAAAGTTGTTCTTAGAAACTTTGAGGGTGTTATCACTACTTACACCGAGCCTACAGACTACAAGAACGAGTGTAACTGCCAGTATTGCCAGGCCAACAAGTCTAAATCTATTGAGGGTGTTTCTTCATTGCTTGAGGGCAGAGGAATGGCAATTGAGCCTTCTGTACTGAGCAGAAAAGAGAGATCTAAGAAATAAATCCTTTGTGTATGCCGTTCATTGATGAGATTCTGAAATACGACAGTCTGTCGATTGTAGGACTTGAAAAAAATGTCGGCAAAACAGAGTGTTTGAATTATATCCTGTCACGGTTACCGCTATCCGAAAAGAGTGTAGCGGTAACCTCGATAGGTATAGATGGAGAGAATAAAGATCAGGTTACAGCAACCAAAAAACCTGAAATTTATCTGAGGGAAGGAGTCTGTTTCTCTACAGCGGAGGCCCATTACAGAATGCGCAGGCTTGTAAGTGAGCTTGTGGAGATTACAGATGAGAGAAGTTCTTTGGGAAGAATTGTTACCGGAAAGGTTGTTGTTGGTGGAAAAGTGCTCATTTCTGGGCCATCAAGCGGACCGTCGCTCAAGCGCTGGGTAAAATCAACTAAAGCGCTGGGTGTTGGACTGACTATAATTGATGGAGCTATTTCACGACTCAGTTCGGCATCTCCGGCAATAAGCAAAGCTATGGTGCTATCAACCGGAGCTGCATACTCTTCCAATATGAACACACTGGTCCAAAAGACTAAATTTGTGGTGGAGCTGATTAATCTTCCCATAGCGGAAGATGTTGTGGTTGAGGCTTTTGATTCCGTAGAAAACGGAGTTTGGGGAATAGGTTATGACAATGCAATTGTAGATTTCGGTATAACATCATCATTGTCGATAGCCTCAGTGGAGAGGGATATTACAGAGAATATGAGGTACATTTTTGTAGCCGGAGCCCTTACCGACAGATTTTTGAATCTGGTGAGCAATTCCGGAAATATCAGAAATGTTACACTGGTGGTGAGAGACTTTACAAAAATTTTTGTAAACGAAATGTTATACAGAAGTTTTGTATCAAGAGGGGGAAGGATTGTAGTCCTTCAAAAGAGCAAACTTGTAGCAGTTTGCGTAAATCCTACAGCACCAAACGGATATGTGCTGGATAGTGGAATTTTGTGTGAAAAATTACAGGAAGCCATAAAGCTTCCGGTTTATGATATAGTAAAGAACAGATATGACTTTTAAGTCGGTATTGGATATTGATTGTGGCATACGCTTTATGTATGACAATTTGGAGTTGAACTCCTCTTGCGCAAGAAAGATGTTGCTGGAGAGCGAGATGATGACTTCGAAGAGGGAAATTGATGTCTATTACGGAAAGTTGAATGAACTTTACAACAAGGAGTTTAAGGCAATATCACAAAAACTGATGTGCCTGAAGGATATCAGCACTACAATAAAGAGATTGGCAGGCGGTATAGTGCTGGATGATATAGAGTTGTTTGAAATCAAATATCTTTCGATGCTCTGCTGTGATGTAAGAAAACTGTTGCAGCAGCAGAAGATTTCGGCTGTGAATTTACATGATTTGCAGGGTGTTGTGGATATATTGGATCCCGACAGACTGAATATTCCGTCGTTTTACATATATGATTCATATTCGGAGAATCTGGCTTATGTAAGAAGGGAGATCAGAAGTATATCGGGTTATGGTAAGGAGATTTCTGAAGAGGAGAGGGTTCAGGTTCTTGAACTGCAGAGGCTCAATGATGAGATAGAGGCTGAGGTCAAGGCGCATCTGACCGAAGAACTGGGCAGATATGCACCAAAGTTGGAGCATGCACTCAACAGTTTGGCTTTTTTGGATATTTTAATAGCCAAGGTTTTGCAGATGAAACAGCTGGGATTGTGTTTCCCTGCTGTGGCAGAAGATGTGGAAACATTTTATCACAAGATGTTCAATCCTATGGTAAAAAAGGCGGTTGAGGAGAGCGGAAAGAGGTTTTATCCTATTGATATAGCATTTTCCAAGTTGCCTGTTACCATAATAGGTGCCAATATGGGAGGTAAAACAGTTGTGCTTAAAACATTGGCTTTAAATCAGTTGCTTGCGCAATTCGGTTTTGGTATTGCAGCGGAGTGCTGTTGTGTGAATATAGTTGATAAGGTGATGTTCTGTATTGGTGATGACCAGAATACCCAAAAGGGGCTCTCTTCGTTTGCCGCAGAGATGCTTTCGATAGATCTCGTGGTGAAGAGTCTCAAGAAGGGGGAGAATATTCTGGCGCTGGTGGATGAGCCGGCAAGAACTACAAATCCGGTAGAGGGTACTGCATTGGTTGAAGGCTTGCTGGAGGTTATATCGGAAAACAGGGCAGGATTCCTTTTGACAACTCACTATAATATCAAGAATGATAAAGTGAAAAGATATCGTGTCAGAGGCCTTGTGGATGGTGTGATGGATTATACTCTGGTTGAGGCGGAGAGTGGCGATGTGCCTCATGAAGCAGTGGCTATTGCAGAAAAATTGGGTATTGACAAAGATTGGATAGATTTGACAAGAAAACACTTAAATAACTAATAAAAATAATATGCAGAGTAAATTAGGATTGGATTTTAAAAAGGTTGAGCATGCAAAGGGTTTGGCAAAAGAGATTGCCAACGAGGTTCAATCTTTTGTTGAGTCTTACACCACTGTAGCCGTAGAGCGTACATTGTGCAGGCTCATGGGCATTGATGGGGTAGATGCTAATGATGTTCCGCTTCCAAATGTGGTTGTGGATGATTTGAAATCTAAAGGCGTTCTTAATCAGGGTGTTTTGTTCTATTTGGCAAACGCTATGGTTGCTACAGGCATGACTCCGCAACAGATTGCGGAGAAAGTTGGAGAGGGTTCTTTGGATCTTACTAAAGTGGAGGTGGCCGACAAAGCTGCCATAGAACAAATCCTTCAGCCTGTAATTGATGAGAGCATCAACAAAATTAGAGCAAGAAGAGAGAGAAGGGAGAATTATCTAAATACAATAGGAGAGGGTGCAAAACCATACCTTTATGTAATTGTAGCAACAGGTAATATTTATGAAGATGCCGTACAGGCAGAGGCTGCTGCAAGACAGGGTGCCGATATTATTGCCGTTATCAGAACAACAGGCCAAAGTTTGCTTGACTATGTTCCTTATGGTGTTACAACTGAGGGATTTGGTGGCACATACGCAACTCAGGCCAACTTCAAGATCATGCGTGAGGCTATGGATAAAGTTGGTGAGGAGTTGGGCCGTTATATCAGGGTATGTAACTACTGCTCAGGCTTGTGTATGCCGGAGATTGCAATTATGGGTGCATTTGAGGGACTTGATGTTATGTTGAATGATGCCCTTTATGGTATTCTGTTCCGTGATATCAATATGCAGAGAACCCTTATCGACCAGTATATGTCGAGAATTATCAATGGATTTGCAGGTGTGATCATCAATACCGGTGAGGATAACTATCTTACAACAGCCGATGCTGTAGAGGCTGCCCACACTGTATTGGCTTCTGATCTGATCAACGAGCAGTTGGCATTGTTGGCAGGTCTTCCAGAGGAGCAGATGGGCCTTGGTCACGCATTTGAGATGGATCCTATGTTGGAGAACGGTTTCTTGTATGAGTTGGCACAGGCTCAGATGGCAAGAGAGATCTTCCCTAAAGCACCGCTTAAATATATGCCTCCTACAAAATTCATGACCGGTAACATCTTCAGAGGACATCTTCAGGATGCTTTGTTCAACATGATCGGTATCTGGACAAGCCAGGGACTCCAACTTCTCGGTATGCCTACAGAGGCAATCCACACTCCATTTATGAGCGACCGTTTCTTGTCTATCGAGAATGCAAAATATATCTTCAACAATATGAAGAGCATTGGTGATGAGATGGAGTTCAAAGAGGGTGGTATTATCCGCAACAGGGCAAAAGAGGTTCTTGACAATGCAATCGCCCTTTTGGAGCATATGACTTCGGAGGGATTGTTCAATGCTTTGGAGAAAGGTATCTTTGGTGATGTCAAGAGAAGCAGAGTAGGTGGTAAAGGTTTGGACGGCGTTGTTGAGAAGGGTGCCAACTACATGAATCCATTTATTAACTTAATGAAAGGGAGGAAATAACAATGGCAGGTGGACTATATTCAATGTCGGCAAAAGATTTTGACCAGACACTTGATTTGACAAAAGTAAAACCATACGGTGATACTATGAACGACGGTAAAGTTCAGGTGAGCTTTACACTTCCTGTTCCTAATGGAGCAGAGGCAGAGGAGGCTGCTAAGCTTCTTATGAAAAAAATGGGATTTGAAAATCCTCTTGTGGCATTTGCCAAAGAATTGACTCCTGGTTTCACATTCTTCAACTGTTACGGAAGCCTTACCCATACTGTAGATTATTCCAACATTTATGTTCCTAAAGTTGAGAGCAATACTATGGATATGCACGAGTGCGACGAGTATATTAAAGAGAATATCGGCCGTAAAATTGTAATGGTGGGAGCAAGTACAGGTACAGATGCACATACCGTAGGTATTGATGCAATCATGAACATGAAGGGCTATGCAGGACACTATGGACTTGAGAGATATGAGATGGTTGAGGCCTATAACCTTGGAAGTCAGGTTCCTAATGAGGAGTTCCTTGCAAAGGCAATTGAACTTAAAGCCGATGCTATTCTCGTTTCACAGACTGTAACTCAGAAAGATGTTCATATTCAGAACCTTACCAACCTTATTGAGTTGATGGAGGCTGAGGGTTTGAGAGATAAGATGATAGTTGTTTGCGGAGGTCCGCGTATCAGCCATGAGTTGGCAAAAGAGTTGGGTTATGATGCCGGTTTCGGTGCAAATACCTATGCTGATGATGTGGCATCTTATGTTGCTCAGGAGATGGTTAACAGAAACAAATAATTAACTTTATAATATCATGGATAAAAATCAAATTAGAGAATTTATTGCCAAAAGGGCGGCTCTTGAGATTAAAGATGGTGATGTTGTGAATTTGGGTATAGGTTTGCCTACACTTATTCCAAACTACCTTCCGAAAGGCGTATCGGTTACTCTTCAATCAGAGAACGGTATGCTTGGTATGGGCCCTGAGCCTGAACAAGGAAAGGAGGATCCTCACTTTGTAAATGCAGGTGGTGGATATATCACATATCAACCGGGTGCTTCTACATTTGATTCAGCAACCTCTTTCGGTATTATCAGAGGCGGTCATGTGAATGTGACTTTCCTTGGTGCATTGGAGGTTGATGAAGAGGGTAACTTGGCAAACTGGATGATTCCTGGTAAGAAAACCCCTGGTATGGGTGGTGCCATGGACCTTCTGGTTGGCGCAAAGAAGGTTATCCTAACAATGGAGCATACCGCAAAAGGTAATCACAAAATCTTGAAAAAGTGCAAATTGCCTTTGACAGCTGCCGGTCAGGTAAATATGATCATTACCGAAATGGGTGTAATGGAGATTACTCCAAAAGGTATTCTTCTTACCGAAATCAATCCTGAATTTACAATTGAGCAGGTTCAGGCGGCAACAGAGGCTACCCTTATTATTTCAGACAATTTAAAACAAGTTAACTTAAACTAAATACAAAATGAATTTTCAACTTACTAAAACACAGCAATTGTTCCAGCAAATGATTAGAGAGTTTGCTGAGAAAGAGGTAAAACCCCTTGCTGCTGAGGTAGATGATACCGAAAGATTCCCTATGGAAACCGTTGAAAAAATGGCTAAATTAGGTCTGTTTGGTATTTACATCCCTAAAAACTACGGTGGCGCCGGCGGCGATCATATCATGTACTCTATGGCTGTAGAGGAGTTGTCACGTGTATGTGCTACTACAGGTGTTATCCTTTCTGCCCACACATCACTTTGTATGTCTCCAATCTGGGAGTTCGGTACAGAGGAGCAAAAACAAAAATATTTGCCAAAACTTGCCAGCGGAGAGTGGATTGGTGCATTTGGTCTTACCGAGCCTAATGCCGGTACTGATGCTTCTGCCCAACAGACTACTGCTGTAGAGGATGGTGATGACTATATTCTGAATGGTAGCAAAATCTTCATTACAAATGCAGGCCCTGCTCATGTATATGTTGTAGCTACTATGACTGACAAATCTTTGAAAAACAAAGGAATTACTACTTTCATCGTAGAGGCTGGCACTCCTGGTTTCTCTATCGGTAAAAAAGAGCACAAACTTGGTATCAGAGGTTCTGCTACATGTGAGTTGATTTTTGAGAACTGTAGAGTTCCTAAAGCTAACATGTTGGGTAAATTGGGCGAAGGTTTCAAAGTTGCCATGAAGACTCTCGACGGTGGCCGTATCGGTATTGCATCTCAAGCACTTGGTATAGCTCAAGGCGCTATGGATGAGACTGTAAAATATACTAAAGAGAGAAAACAATTTGGAAAATCTATTTCTGCATTCCAAAATACCCAATTCCAGATGGCTGATCTTGAGACCAAAGTTCAGGCAGCTCGTCTGTTGGTTAGATCTGCAGCTTGGAAACAGGATGCCGGACAACCTTTCTCTGCTGATGCAGCTATGTGTAAATTGTTTGCTGCGGAGACTGCAATGGAGGTAACAACCAAAGCGGTTCAATTCCATGGCGGATACGGTTATACAAGAGAGTATCCTGTTGAGAGAATGATGCGTGATGCAAAAATCACCGAAATTTACGAGGGAACTTCAGAGGTTCAGAGAATGGTTATAGCAGCAAAATTATTTAAGTAAAATTACACAGTATGAAAATAGTAGTTTGTATAAAACAAGTACCGGATACTACAGTAATCAAAATTAATCCTGTAACAGGTACACTTATCCGTGATGGCGTTCCAAGCATCATGAACCCTGATGATAAAGGCGGTTTGGAGATGGCTTTGGAGTTAAAAGATAAATATGGCGCTCATGTAACAGTTATTACAATGGGTCCTCCTCAGGCAGATGCGATTTTGAGAGAGGCTTATGCTATGGGAGCTGATAAAGCAATTTTGCTTACCGGTAGAGAGTTCGGTGGTGCAGATACTTTGGCAACTTCTCATACTATTGCTGCTGCTCTTAAAAACTTGGAGTATGACCTGATTATTGCAGGTCGTCAGGCAATCGACGGTGATACTGCACAAGTAGGTCCTCAAATTGCTGAGCACCTTGGTCTTCCTCAAATTTCATACGTAGCTGGTTTCGATATTAAAGATGGCAAATACATCGTTAAGAAAGAGACTGAAGACGGTTATCAGATGTTGGAGGTAGAGGGCCCTGCACTTATGACTGTACTTGCAAGCGGTTTCAAGGCAAGATATATGAATGTAGCAGGCATCGTAGACGCCTACAGCAAAGATGTAGAGGTTTGGGGTGTTGAGAAAGTTGATCTTCCTGTTGAAATGCTGGGTCTTAAAGGTTCAGGTACTAAAGTTTACAAATCATTCACTAAAGGCGTTAAAGCTGCAGGTGAGGTTCACGAGGTTGACGCTGAGCAAGCTGTCGGCTTGATTGTAAGCAAACTTAAAGAGAAATTTATTATCTAATCGCCAAAACTTAATAAGAAATGAATAATAAAAACGTATATGTATTCGCAGAGCAGAGAGAGGGTGTTATCCAACCTGTTGCTCTAGAGCTTATTGGTAAAGCAAGAGATTTGGCTGATGTTTTGGGCGATAAAGTAGTAGCTATTTTCGCTGGCCATAACATTGCAGATCAGGCTAATGAGCTTATTGCTTATGGTGCTGATGACGTTATCGTTGTTGATGCTCCAGAGCTTAAAGATTATGTAACAGAGCAGTATACTCAGGCTGTATACCAGGTTATTACAGCTATGAACCCAGATATCGTTCTATTTGGTGCAACTACAATCGGTAGAGATTTGGCTCCAAGACTTTCTGCAAGATTGGAGAAAGGTCTTACAGCAGACTGTACAAAATTGGAGATTTCAGATGGTTCAGATCCAAAATTGGCTGCCAACAAACTTATGATGACCCGTCCTGCATTCGGTGGTAACCTGATGGCTACTATCGTTGCTGCTAAAGAGGGTGTTCAAATGGCAACAGTTCGTCCTGGCGTTATGCAGAAAAAAGAGAAAGATGCTTCAAGACAAGGTAACATCATTCCTTTCACTGCAAAATTCGATTCATCTAAATTTGCCGTAAAACTTCTTGAGACTGTTAAAGCTGAGAAAGGTCTTGTAGACATTACTGAGGCTAAAGTGCTTGTTTCAGGTGGTAGAGGTGTCGGTAATGCTGAGAACTTTGCAAAACTTGCTGAGCTTGCCAATGTTATCGGTGGTGAGGTTTCTTCTTCACGTGCTATGGTTGACGCTGGTGTTATGTCACACGACAGACAAGTTGGCCAGACCGGTAAAACTGTTCGTCCTGACTTGTATCTTGCTTGCGGTATCTCAGGTGCTATCCAGCACTTGGCAGGTATGGAAGAGTCTGAGCTTATCATCGCTATCAACAAAGACAAATTTGCTCCTATTTTCCAAGTTGCAGATTTGGGTATCGTTGGTGATGCTAACAAGATCGTTCCTATGCTTACCGAGAGATTGGCAAAAGAGATCAAAAAATAATCTGAATGTCAGTTATGTTCAAAATAAATTGGAGAGCGGCTTTTTATGCCGCTCTCTTATTTATATTAATCTTTAAATAAATTGATTATTATGGAGAAGTTAAAGGTTTTTCTAATTAGCATATTTGCATTGTGTTTATTTACTACCAATATTTCAGCTACTCAAGATTATGTCATTAATTACTAATCGTTGTCTTGTATTTCTTTTTTTCCTTTCAGGGGGATTGTTTTCTTGTTCTAATGCAGACAGAGTGAATAATGGAGAGGTATTAAAGGAAATAGAGATTGGCAAGGGATTACAATAATCAGATTTATAGTGGTAAAGAATCTGTCTGGCATATAGTTTACAATAAAGTTTCAGGTGCTGCAAAATCTCCAGAGGCTTCTAATCCTTTATGGATGGGTGGTATGACCAACGATATTGATGGAGGTATCCCTTTTTGGCCTGAAATTATTGACGGAGACAAGATGTTCCAGGTGGTGAAAGCTGTAGCCGAAAAACTTACTCCAGATTCCAATCCTGTGGTTATAGTTGTGACACTTAAATAATTCTCTCTCCATTATTCCCAATTGGAGGCTGTTTTTACTATCTTTGCTAGAGAATTAATTTAAGGCAGTATGTTTCAGAAATTGATAGATTTATCGGTAAAGCTTATTAGAAAATATCTTCCCGATCCATTTGTATTTGCTATTCTTCTTACAATTGTGGCAGCTTTGGCTGCAATGATTTCTACAGGTCAGACACCACTCGAGGTTGTTGAAAACTGGGGTGGGGGAGTGTGGAGTTTGTTGGCCTTTTCTATGCAGATGGCCCTCGTTCTTGTGTGCGGTTCTGCTTTGGCAGATGCTCCTATTATTAAAAGAGGTCTGCGCAAAATAGCTGCGTTTCCTAAAACTCCTGCAGCTGCAATTATCACAGTTACAATGGTTTCGTCTATTGCATGCTGGATTAATTGGGGCTTTGGACTTATTGTTGGAGCAATATTTGCCAAAGAGATTGCCCGACAGGTAAAAGGTGTTGATTACAGACTTTTGATTGCTTCTGCATATAGTGGTTTTGTGGTGTGGCACTCGGGCCTTTCTGCATCAATTCCTTTGGCAATGGCAACAGAAGGCGCATCATTGGTGGAGGTTTCGAGAGGTGCGATAACATCGGCTATTCCGATATCCCAGACTATTTTTTCTACATACAATCTTCTGATTGTTTTTGCAATAATAGTAGCTCTTACTATTGTAAATACATTGATGCATCCCTCTGCCGACAAGGCATTTGTTGTAGATCCTTCTCTTTTGGGTGATGCCGAAGAGATTCAGGAGAGGGAATTGTGCGGTATTGATGGCAGTAAAGAGTGCAAAGCTGAGTGGAAACTTACTCCGAGTGAGAAATTGAATAACAGTGTTGTGCTGTCGGGAATAATTGCAATAATGGGATTGGGATACCTTGCAATAAAAATTTTTGTAAAGGGTGGAAGCCTCGACTTGAACAATGTTATTATGCTTTTCATGTTTCTGGGTATTGTGCTCCATAAGACCCCTATAAAGTATGTGAAGGCTGTAACTGCTTCGGCATCTTCATGCGCAGGTATATTGTTGCAGTTTCCGTTCTATGCCGGAATTATGGGAATCATGACCTCCGCTTCGGCTGAGGGGGTTTCACTTGCTGGGCAGATAAGTGAGGCTTGCGTTGCAATGTCGAACGAGAAGACTTTTCCATTGTTGAGCTTTTTGAGCGCCGGTATTGTGAATGTGTTTGTACCGAGTGGTGGCGGTCAATGGGCAGTTCAGGCTCCAATCATGCTTCCTGCCGGTTTGCAGTTGGGCGTGGAGCCGTCTGTAACAGGTATGGCAATTGCCTACGGTGATGCCTGGACAAACCTCATCCAGCCTTTCTGGGCACTTCCTGCCCTTGCAATCGCAAAACTCAACGCCAAGGATATAATGGGCTATTGCCTTATAGATCTGTTTGTTGTAGGAATTATTGTGATTATAGGATTTTTGTTTGTGGCGTAGGGTATTGTAAATGAATCTGAATAAATCTGAATAAATCTAAATAAATCTAAATAAATCTAAATAAATCTAAATAATTTATACTATGAAACGATTATCATTCCTTTTTAAGATGGCGGCATCTGCTGTGTGCCTGTTTTTATTTGCGTTTTGTTCTGGTAGTAAAGAGTCGGAGAATATTACATTTGATATGGTAAAGGCTGTGGAGGATGCGCAGAGTGTGAATTTGAGTGAGTATGTGCAGTCTGTTGAGTATATTCCTCTTGAGTTGAAGGACTCTGCATTTTTGTTTAGTGGAATGAAATTTTTGGCAACAGAGAATTCGTATGTGTTCTATTCGGGAAACAAATCTGTTAATGTCGCTTTTTATGAGTTTGATAAAGAGGGCAAATATATGAGAAGTGTGGGCTCCAAAGGCAGGGCTAAAGGTGAGTTCGTAACCAATAAGGATGTGTGTTATAATGATGTGACAAAGGATTATGCACTTTTGGACCAGTCGAAATTAATTATTTATAATCCCGACGGTTCTTGCAAAAATGAGACAACTGTATTCAAGTTCAGATCAATGGGATTGCCTAAACTCTATTGCGAAAATGGAATCTACTACATAAATGCAATAGTTGTTGAGAGTATGGCCGGTATGCTAAAGGGAGAGATGAAAGATGTTATCATAAAACTCGACAGCTACGGTAATATTTTGGAAGAAAAAGTGTTGTCGGATGTTCCTACCCAGGTGGTACCAGGTCCTCCAGGAAGACCAGGTATATCGGGCAATGGACTTGTGTTGTATACTAATGGTGATATTTTCAGAATTTACAGGGAGCGTCAGACTGATACAATAAAATGTGTTGATCCTGAGAGCTTTGAGGCTGTTAATTTATATATGCTGAGTGGTACGGAGCAAGGCGTTTTCATGCAAAGGTCCTCATTTATGGAGAATGAGAATATGATCTTTATGCACTTGATGAAGAATGTGAAATTATTTCCTGATGTTGATGAGAATAATAAGATGAATTGTGCTTTCTACGATAAGAAAAAGGGTGTTTTCAAGGCGATTGCCAACTCCGGCGCTTATGCTGTAAAAGGCTTTGAGAATGATGTGGATGCCGGAGGCTTCCCATTCTGGCCAAGCTATATCAGAGGTGATAAGATGTATCAGCTGATAGGGGCAGATGAGTTTGTTGAGTTGGCGGAGGCATGCGGGTCTGCCAAAGTAAAAGAGATTGCGGCAGGATTGACACCTGAGAGCAATCCTGTACTTGTGGTAGCTACACTCAAATAGCTGCATTGTAGCATTACTTTTGTTCAGGTTTTGGGCCTGACAGGAAAGAGAAGACCGGGTTGGCGATGATAAGGTTCATATCATGTTGCCGTCCCGGTCTTTTTATTGGAGTAGGAGTGATCTCCTTATTTCTCTATTTCCTTATTTCTTGGCCAGCTCATTCGCTTTTTCTACGGCTGGGATGATGTGCGGGAAGATAT
Organism: Candidatus Egerieisoma sp.; assembly: GCA_045588775.1. Lineage (GTDB taxonomy): Bacteria > Bacteroidota > Bacteroidia > Bacteroidales > UBA932 > Egerieousia. The sequence continues at coordinate 22,079 of JAZNEW010000063.1, forward strand.
ACTCTTTGCCGAGTTCATCAGTAAAACCGACTTTGCTCAAATAAGAGGTAACATTTTCGTTTACACCGCTAAGGATAATCTGTATATTGTCTCTCTGAGAGCGTTTCCATAGGCTGCGCAAGTTGTTCAGACCGGTAGAGTCCATAAATGGAACTTTTCTCATTCTGATTATACGCACTTTTATTCCCTGTTTGCGCAAATCATGGTCTATCTCATCGAGTTTGCTGGCAAGTCCGAAGAAGAAAGGACCGTCGATTTCATAAATTTCAACGCCCTCTGCAACATCAAGCTGCTCAGTATCTGCAAGCATCGCCTTCTCGTCGTTCTCTGTTCCAGGAACGGTATCTGCCTCAAGAACTTTAATTGATGAAGTTTCTGAGATACGTTTTACAAAGAGGATAATTGCCAATACGATACCAACTTCAATTGCAACTGTAAGGTCGATAATTACAGTAAGGAAGAAGGTGATAAGCAATACCGATACATCCATTTTATTGCCTTTGAGAAGGTATTTGAATGTTCTCCACTCACTCATGTTATATGCTACCATTACAAGAATGGCTGCAAGGCATCCAAGTGGAATGTAAACTGCGTATGGCATGAGGAAGAGGAAGATAAGCAGAAGGACAATTGCGTGGATAATACCTGCAACCGGGGTCTTTCCGCCGTTGTTGATGTTAGCCATTGTTCTTGCCAAAGCACCTGTAGCAGGGATACCGCCAAAGAATGGGGTAATGATGTTGGCAACGCCTTGTCCGATAAGTTCAGTATTTGAGTTGTGTCTCTTGCCTGTAACACCATCTGCAACCATAGCTGCCAGCAATGACTCGATAGCACAGAGCAATGCAATGGTAAATGCAGGTTGGAACATATTCTGGACAGTGTCCCAGGTGATGTTCGGAACAGTAGGTTTAGGAATCTCTATGCCATTTGCCAATTCAGGGAACTTGCTTCCGATAGTTGCAAACTCAATTCCGCAATATTTTGCCAAGACGATAGAGGCACCTGTTCCCAATATGATTGCTATAAGCGAGCCGGGAACTTTATTGGTGATTTTTGGCCAGAAAATAATTACAAGCAGACATCCGAGACTCAACAGGAACTCGTGAAGTTTGAATGTCGCCAGATGTGAGAAGTATGCACCCCATTGTGGAATAAACTCACTTGGCAGATTCTCAATTGTAAGTCCGAGGAAATCTTTGACCTGGGTTGAGAAGATTACCACAGCGATACCGCTGGTGAAGCCCACCACAATAGGATAGGGGATAAATTTGATGATACTTCCGAGTTTGAATACACCCATCAGAACAAGGATAATACCGGCAAGGACAGTTGCAATGATAAGGCCTGAAATGCCATATTGTGCAACGATTCCGTAAACAATTACGATGAATGCTCCGGTAGGACCTCCGATCAAAAAGTGGGAACCGCCAAGCAATGAAACCAGAAAACCGGCAACAACTGCTGTGATAAGACCTTGTTGTGGCGATACGCCAGATGCAATACCAAATGCAATGGCCAGAGGCAGTGCAATGATACCTACAATGATACCGGCAATAAGGTCGGCGGTAAACGCCTGTTTGCTATAGGCACCTTTCTTGAAAATCTCAAGAAATTTAGGCTGAAATACTTCAGCCAGATTGAATTTAGCCATATAAAGTTATTTAAATTTAATTCTTGAATCAGTTGAAAAGATTCAAAACCTTTTCAATAATTACAGCAGACTCTTCTGTGCTTGGAATAACCAGATCAGGCTCTGCCTGTACCCATTCAAACTCCTTCTTGAAGCGTTTTTCGCCACCTCCTGTGATGTTGAGCATTACAACCTCATCTTTTGATATTTTGCCGCTCTCAAGGGCCTTTTTAAGGCTTGCAATGGCAACTCCCGCTGCAGGATGCACATCATTGCCTTCGCACTTCTCAAACAAGCTGCAAGCCTCCCTGAGCTCTTCATTGGTTGCAAGTTCGATATCTCCTCCTGAGGCTTTTACTGCATCATAAAGTCCGCCGGCAAGAGAGTATGGAGGCCTTCTGTTTGAGAGGACTTTTGCATCAATCTCCAATGCACGTTTTACGGCATCCTCCTCATCGTATTGCAGCAAAGCCCTGCTGTCTTGTTTGAAGGCATCATACATTGGTGTGAATGGAATATTCTGTGAAGGGATGAGTTTCATAAGATGGCTGCCAAAGCGTCCGTCTTCAATGAATCTCAGATTGGCCTCCCATGCTGCAATTGTGCCTGTTCCGCTGCCGATAGCCTGGAAATAGCTGTCGGGAATACGGCCAATGTGTTGAACTGCAGAGAGAACTGTGGTGGCCATACCGTCGCGGCGTGCAACATTTTTTGCACCGCCTTCCTCTAAAAATGCAGGAGATTCGCATACCTTTGCGCCCAGCTGGATTGCGTCAAAATAGTCTGTTCCGGCAGGGGTACAGATGATTTTCACACATTTGTTCAGAGGTTTCTTGAACCATAGGGCATTCATGTTTTCAAAAGGAATTGCAATTACAATCGGAATGTTGTTGTCGGAACATACCTGGGCAAAAGCTCTTGCAGTATTGCCGGCAGAGGCAACTACCAGAATCCTTTTCTCATCCTTAGGAAGTCTTGCGCAAACAGAGTAGGCTTCGGTCTCCTTGAAGGAGCAGGTATTCATTGCAGCTCCCTTTTCCGGCCAGTATCCCGAAAATGTGATATACAGGTTACTAAGGCCGAGCTCTTTGGCAAGTCCTTCGCTTTTGTATGTTACAGGCGCACAGGAACCCTCCAAAGCCCTTTGTATAGGAAGCCAATCGGCAAATTTGTACAATCCGTAGCTGTTCTCCTTGAATTCAATCTGTTTTTTTGCATAAATGGCTCTTATCAATGACGGACAAGAACACTCTTTATCGCCAAGCATCCAGCCGCCGTCTTCGAAAGTACGGCCTGTTGCAACTGTTTGCAGCGTATACTCTGTTGGTTTGATTTCCATAATTACAAGTTTATAAAACGGCTGCAAAAGTAAGCTATTTTGCTATTTTTTGCAACCGTATACCATTAATATATATTGCTCTGTTTTAACTAATGAAGGTGATTGGCAACTGCCTGGGCTATATCAATGACCGGCGTCTCAGACTGGTCTGAGAATGTTTTCAGACATAGTGGGCAGGCTGTTATCAATTTGTCTGGTTTTGCAAAGGTGAGAGCCTTGAGAGACTCCTGTGTAATCTTCACTCTGTCGGAGTAATTCATGGTAAGGCTGCCAAGACTTCCTCCGCAACAGATGCTCTCGTTTTTCTCTTTGGAAGCCCTCTTCAGCTCACCTATGCTGCGAAGTATGTTACGGGGCTCATTATAGATGTTGCAGCCTCTGCCCAATTCACAAGGGTCGTGATATACAAAACTCTCTGCAGTTTTGTCTGTGGTAATTCTGCCTTGCTGGATCAGATTGTTGATATATTGGGTGTGGTGCAGCAGTGTAATTCCCTTGAGATTATACTCCTCCTTGAGCACTTTGAGGCAGATAGGGCAGGAGAGGACAACTGTTTTGCAGCCGCTTGCCATAATGTTATGGGTATTTTTTGCAATCACCTCTTTTGCTGCATCCGTTTTGCCGGCAAGCATAAGAGGGCGTCCGCAACATACTCCGCCATCTTTGTCGGCAAAAAGATAATTCTCTCCAGCCGCTTCAAAAATTGTTGTCATGGATTTTATTATGGATGGAGTAAGGTGTGTCATACAGCCTGCAAAATAGAGAACTCCTTTATCGGTATTCTGATTCTCTGTAACTTCACTCTGGGGAGCGTGTGATGCAGTGTTCAAAAAACTGTAGTTGTATGGCAATTTGTTGGTAACGGTTGCCCTTTGGGCCTGTTTGAGTCCGCAAGAATCAACTCCCACCGGACATAGTGCCACACATTTTCCGCACATCAGACACTTGTCTGCAATTTCGTTAATCTTCTTTTTGTTGTTGCGCCGTTGGAACCGCACAAAATATACAGATGAGTATTTGAGGTTCTTCTTCTGGGTATTCATCGGACAGGCATCTAGGCATATTCCACAACTTGAACAAGAATAGATTTCTGCCTCCGCAACTCCTTTGCGTGGATGGCGTATTTTCAATCCGGCATTCCTTAAAAATATATAGAATGCCTCTGTTGGGATGTGCATATATCTGCTGAATGGCAATGCCAGGAAGAACAATCCCAATGCTGTAGAGTAGGCCCACCATGTAGGCATTACATTCATGTCATTGCCCAAAAAACTTGCAAAGAGCATATTTGTGGGCTTTGTAAGGAAACTTCCTCCACTGATTCCTGCAGTAAAGCCTTCTGCAAGCAATCTCAGCGGAAAGATCGACCAGAGGCAGTAGAGAGCAACTCTGTCGGCAAAACATGGTTTTGTGGTGCGTCTCATGCCAAGGGCTATAGACCTTACCCTTTTATACATGGCCAGACCTATTCCGCTCAATACCATAAGCAGGAAGAAGTCCATCAGAAAGAAGAAGACAGCGCCTTTGAGCGTTACATTCTGCTCAGCTACAAAAAATCTGTAAAATACAGGATAGTACAGCAAACCATTACGTTGCGGAACAAAGAGCATAACCTCGATATGGCCCAGCAGAATGAGCATGAACCATCCAAAAGCGATGCTGGCGTGCATATAGCCCAACAACAGGTTGCGTTTGAATATTTTGATATGTAAGAGGCAGTCGCAAATGATATCCCTTACATTTTTATACATTATTTTAGGATTGACAAGCGATAGTGCCAACCTCTTTTTGTCGGAAGCAGGCAGTGCCTTTATAACCCTTATCATAGCAATGACCAGGTATATCAGGATGAATGTCATGCCTATCATAAACGGCAGCACAAACGGGTCGTAGCCACCTATAATTCTCTCTTTCATTTATTTACTATAAATTTTGCTTATTGATAATAATAAATGTCTGGTGTTGATGGCTCTCGGGCATACCATCAGGCATTTGCCGCACAACATGCAGGATTGGATAAACTCCATAGCCTCCTTTTCCTGGCCGTTCTGAAGATACAATATTGCACTCCTTAAACTTGTCTTTGTGAATTTTCCGGCTGTGCAGCTGGCTGTGCATGAGCCGCATGCTATACATTTGAGAACATCCGGTTCGAGTTCCACAAGCCTGTTCCATTTCCCGATATTTCTGTTGTCGAGATTTATTCTGGAACTTTTTGTCAATGAATATCCGAAATTGGCCATTATTTACGTTCGTTAAAATAGTTGTGCATAGCTATGGCTGCGGCCCTTGCTTCGTGCAGAGTGTCAGGCAGTGTTTTAGGCCCTGTGCAGGCGCCGGCATAAAAGATACCCGGTTTGTCGCTCTGCTGAAGCTGCAGAACAGAGTCTTTGCAGCTGAAAAAACCATCTTCATCTTTGCGCAGGTTGAGCATATTTGCAGCCTTTACTCCGTTGGAGCAATTGGTCATGCCGGCCATAAGGACAAGCAGATTGAGGGTAACCTTTATAGGTTTTCCACTTAGTGTATCCTCGGCTTTAACAACAAGTTGCTTGTTGATATCTTCGGCAACCTCAGAAACCCTGCCTCTTATGAAGCGCACTCCAAACTCTTTTTGTGCTTTTAGGTAGAGATCTTCATAACCCCGTCCGAACATCCTCAAATCCATATAGAAACAGAAGACTTCTGCATCTGGAAATTTCTCTTTCACTTCACATGCCTGTTTTACAGCGGTTGCGCAGCATACTTTGGAGCAATATCTGTTTCCTGCTTTTTCATCGCGCGAACCCACACAGTGTACAAAGCCTATTCTTTTCGGATTTTCTGAGATACGTTTGTCGGAGCCTGTATTGAAGTAATTTTCAAGGTCGGCATTGGTAATTACATGGTCGTAGATTCCATATCCGTACTCCTCTTTTTTCTGGGCCTGGAAGAGATCGAATCCGGAGGCAAAGAGAACGGCTGTTGCCAGAATGGTAATACCGTTGGAGAGGATAACATTATACTCTTTGTCGAGCTGGTTTATGGATTTTATTTCTGTATTGAGAAAGTATTTTACTCCGTTGATATTGGCAATAAGTTTGTCGAGAACCTCTTTGGCTTTAATTCCTTCTGGAAAGAGTCTGTCCCATTTTGCAAGGTGGCCACCCAATTGCGCACTCTTCTCTATAAGAATGGCATTATAACCCATTTTGTGCAATTGGGCAGAGGCTTCAAGTCCGCACGGGCCTCCACCTATAATTATTACGTTGTTGTTCATAGTGTGCTTTTTAAAATTTTACAAACATGAGCAAGTTGGAAGTTCCGGTCTTCCCAAATCTTTGCCATTTAGTCCTTTATATTTTTTCGACGGATCGTATGGTATTCCCATTTTGTCGAGCAGAGGCTCTACGCTAACCTGGTGAACCTGCAGGCCGAGATCCCATGGATCGTAGCCAAGAACAAGGCCGGCAACCTCCTCGTAAGTGAATACAGGAATACCGTGGCCGTTTTTGCCATAGGTTTTTCCCTCCATCTCCGAGATTACATATTGCCATCTGTCGAGGAAGTAAGGGCATCCGGGACAATTTGTAATTATCATATCCGGTTTGTACGGCTCCATCGATTCAAACTTTTTATGGGTGTTTGAAAGAGAGTAGCCTCTGTTGCTTTGGATGAGGTATTGTCTGAATCCGAATCCGCAACAGTGCCTGCGCTCCGGATAGTCGATTACCTCACCGCCCCAGGCCTCAATCATGCCTGCAAGGACATAAGGGTACTCCGCGCCGCCAAATCCCTTCGACGGGAACATTTTTGCATAGTGGCAGCCTATGTGTTCAACCACTCTGAGCGGTTCTCCGGTCTTTTTGTTTATGAGTTTGAACTTTGCCTGCTGGGCTATTTCGTTTCGGAATTTGTAGATTATATCACTTGCGTGGGCGAGATATTTTGGTTTGGCAAATTCCAGTTTGCAGGATTCCCAAAGTTTCTCCTTGATTTTTGCCTCCAGCTCAGGAAACTCTCTCCATGTTTCGAGCGTTTCGGTGTAGAGACCAAAGGAGGTAATGCAGGAACAGATATAGTTTTCGTAGCCATATTTGTGCATGAGTGCAAACTGTCGGGCTATGATTGTCATTGCGGTCTCTTGTGGAATGGCATCTGAGTGGTAGGCAATTCCTCCGCAGGTTGTATGGTGTTCTGTTTCAAAAAAATCTTTTTGCAGACGGTTTCTGGTAATGTCGAGAAATGTCTGTTCCGAAGCCGGAAAGAAGCTCTGTCTGATGCAGCTCCGTACATAAAAATAGTGGTCGTCCGGAATATCTTTTTGATAATCAGACCATATTTTCTGTTTACCTTCGTATATCATGATATTTTCTAATGATTGAGGTGATCTTTTTCAGTTTCTGTAAATACTTTCATAAAATACTCCTCTTCGCTAAGGCCGAGTTCTTTGGCCTTTTCCATGGAGCATCTGTTGATTGTTTCTATTCTTTGAGTGGCACCTGTTATGTCAAAGATGCGCTGGAGTTCGTCGAGGTCTTTTTGTGGGATTCTTCTCAAGGCTCCTGTTCCGTCACCGTCGAGATTGGCGCCCATTCTTTCGTAGATATCTTCCATGTGTTGCTCCTGCCACTCCCATATTTTGCCGGCTTCCGGGTGAAGAGCTGAGGCAAAGGTGCGTGGGTAGACACAGTATCCGTAGTTCAGTATGTTGTCGCACAATACCTTGGTGAGGGCGTATTGTTGGCGTCCCTTTTCACTCTCTGCAAAATATCCCAGTTCCATAGAGAGGCTCCGCAGTGCCATAATTACCAGACCGGGTGCATTTTTTCTCGGACATCTGGTGATGCACGACATACATTCGCCGCAATACCATATAGTTTCGCTTTTAAGTAGCTTTTCTATCTCTGCATCATCTTTGCTCTGGACAATATCTACAATCTGTCGGGGGTCATATTGGTAAAATTCTGCTGCCGGACAAATGGCTGTGCAGGTGCCGCAGTTTATGCAGGCTTTCAATCCCTCTTTAAGCCGGTAGTCCTGGGTAAGTTTGTCGTATAATTTTCCCATTATGTTTGTATTTAAATATTCTTCTTGTTTATAAGTTGTTGCAAATCTGTATCTTCATTCATGTTCTCTGCCATTTTTGTGAGCACTTTTATAAAAATATGCAGATCTTGCGGGGGGATATCCTTTATAATATGGTCTACAGCATTCATGGCAGAAGAGGTTACATTGTTTTGTATCTCTTTTGCGTAAGGGGTGATTTCTATCAGGTTCTGACGGCGGTCTTCTTTGCAGGCAACCCGTCTGACCAGATTCTTTTTTTCGAGTCCGTCGAGCAGTTTTACAACAGAATTCTTGTCTTTGAGAATAGTGTCGGCTATTTTCTGTTGGGACATGGCGCCTTCGTTCCATAGGGTATCCATTACCAGAAACTGTTCGGGTGTGATATTATACCCCTCTTCCTGAAAGAATACTGTAATATATTGTTTGAAACGGTTATGCACGAGGTTTAGAAATACACCTACTTGCTTGTTAAGTATCATATTATATAGTATGGCCTTTTACTAAAGTTGCGAAGGTAAGCATTATTTCGCAATAAACAACAAAAAGGTATAATAATTGGGAACTACTGCGTATCTTTGTTCCTAAAGATATTACCGGTAGATATTATTATTGTTATGGATGGATTAGTTATTGCAGTTGTAGCGCTGGCCGTTGTTTCGGTTGTGGCTCTGGTTTTGTTATTACAGCTTCTCTCTTTGGTAAAGACATTTGTAAAAGAGAATAGGGAGAGCATTGCAGGGGTTCAAAAAGAGATGAGGGAGGAGCTGCACCGCTATCAGACCGAAATTAGAGAGGAGATGGGCAAGCAGTTTGTTTCAAATAGGGATGGATTGGAAAAGAGTTCAAAACTGATGAGCGATTTGCTTTCCGACAGGGTAGCCAAAATGGAGCAGATGCAGAATGAGCGTCTTGTGCAGTTAGACAAGACCCAGAAGGAGAGTATGGGTATGTTCGACAAAGGGTTGCGTGAGAATTTGGAGCGTTTGGACAAGACTCAGAAAGAGAGTATGGAGAGGTTGGACAGAAGCCAGAAGGAGAGCCTCGAAAGATTGGATAAGACTCAGAATGAGTTGATTAAGAAAACTGATGAACGTTTGGAGCATATAAGGGTTACTGTTGAGGAAAAGCTCGACAAAACTTTGGCCGACAGGCTTGGCAAGAGCTTTGAAACTGTAGGCAAACAATTGAATGAGGTTCAGCAGGGATTGGGTGAGATGAAGAGTCTTGCACAAGATGTGGGCGGATTGAAAAAAGTGCTCGGCAATGTGAAGATGCGTGGCGGATTGGGTGAGATACAGCTGCAGATGCTTCTGGAAAATATTCTTGCACCGGATCAGTATTCGGCAAATGTTGCAACAAAGAAGGGTAGCAGGGATATTGTTGAATTTGCAGTGAAGCTGCCCGGCAATTCCGATGATATACCAAACATCTGGCTCCCGATAGATGCCAAGTTCCCTAAAGATGTTTATGAAAAGCTTCAGCAGGCCTACGACACCGGTGATGTATCGGCAATGGAGATTGCCCAGAAAGAGCTGGAGTCTGCAATCAAACTGAATGCAAAGGATATATCAACCAAATATATAGATACTCCATATACAACCAATTTTGCAATAATGTTTCTTCCGTTTGAGGGTATTTACGCAGAAGTGGTGCGTAGAGCGGATCTGTTGGAGTATTTGCAAAAGACTTATAATGTAATAGTTACAGGCCCTACTACATTGGCCGCCATTTTGAACAGCCTGCAAATAGGATTCAAGACACTGGCTATCCAGAAGAGAAGCAGTGAGGTTTGGGAGACTTTGGGCGCCGTAAAGGGCGAGTTTGAAAAATTTGGCGGTATTCTCGAGAAGGCCAAGGATAAGATCCAGGGAGGATTGAATGATATGGATTCTCTTGTTGGTGTGCGCACAAGGGCTATTCAGAGGAAACTCCGCTCTGTAGAGAGTCTGGAGGAGTCGGAGAGCAGCAGATTGCTCGATATGGAACTTTAAAAAAACTGACCCGAGATGAGATCCCGGGTCAGCAAAATTGGCGCAATACTCTATTTATATAGGATTTCAGCAGCAACAGGAGCCATCATTTTGTCTGAATGTTTGGCACCTTTTACATATTGGAGTTTCCAATTGAACACCTGCTCTCCTTTTTCAGCATCATTTTTACAGTAATTATAGAAAGTATTTCCTCTTTCGAATCTGTTAAGACCTTGAGCATCTGCTTCTTTTGTCTGGCGAAGGTTAGAGCTTCTGAGTGTATCGGCATCACCGAGCAATACTACCATATCTTTTTTGTAGTATGCCGCCTTATCTAGATTCATTTTACCCATAGTCTCACCGGCTCCATAAGGAAATGCAATAGTATCAGTAGGGAAGGTGTACCATCCGGCATTTGCCGAGATGGCTTTGTTTATATATGGTGTATCGCTGTAAAGCATGAATCTGTGGACAAATTGCGCACCCGCAGAGTGTCCGTAGATATTACATTTGGTAGCTTTTGATTCACTCTTCTCTACAAAGTAATTGAATACCTTTCCAATCAGATTATATGTTACCTTTTCCTTACTGTTTATATTGCCGTCAGCATCAAGGACTCCACCCTGCTGGTAATCGATTTCAGGGAACATCTCTTTTGTAAATTCAGGAACAAGTACCACAAAATTGTAAGTTTTGGCATAGTCTATCCAGTTGTCTCTATAATCATCGGCATTTCTGTCTACACCATGCATTACCACCTGTACAGGCATCTCCTCTATATTCCCCTCTGGAATGTAGTAATAAATGTCAATCTCTTTACCTTGAAAAGGTGCTTCACATTTGTAGAGAACCTTTCCGGAACCAGTTATAAAGAGACTGTTTTTTACTTTCTCTTTGTTGTTGTTTGAATTGCCTGAACATGAGAAACATAGTGAGAGGGCAGCTAAAATTAGCAGTATATTGAATTGTTTCATATCAATTATTGTTAAACATAATTTTTCCTCTTGCATATACTGAGGAAATCGACAAATCATCATTTAAAAATACCAAGTCAGCATCATTGCCTACAGCAATTGACCCTTTTCCTTTAAGTGAAAGGTTTCTTGCAGGATTGACGGTTACAAGAGTAAGAGCCTTTTCTAGTGGAAGAATGCCTGTTTTTACTAATTGGACCATCTCTTTATAGTTAAGATCCAATGGAGCTGGGGTATATGTTACAATTTTGCTGACAGGGTCTTCGCGCCTAACTCCTCCTCTGCCATCACTTGAGAATGTTATATTTGAGAGTGGAACTCCAGCCTCCAAAGCCATTCCTACAGCAAGATGAGGTTCTGTAAATTTGGTTCCCCCTGTAGATATGTCAATGATACCGCCCATCTTGGCAAATTTGATACACTCCTCAAACAACTCTTTAGTCCTTATTGTGTGTGTAGGGGAGAAGTATGAAATTAATGACGGATATTGCTTTACTATTGAGAGGATTGGATCTATTTTGGTTTCCAGATTACCCAAATGTATATGCAATATTCCATGTTTGCCTGAGGTAAAGCCACCCAAACGTATCTGATTTACTATCCTCAGTATTTCATGCTCGGTAGGGAAGGGACCACGGTCGTCACTTAATGCAAGTTTGCAGCCAATAACTTTGTCTATATAAATAAGATCTTCAGCTACACTTCCTGTCAAGGTCTTTTGAGGAATGCCATAATAGCTTGTAAGCATATATGCAGTTATTCCCTGCGCATCAAGAGCCTTGCATTTGGAGTACAGAGAAGAGAGTTCTTTTACAAAACCGTCGGTTCCAAGCAGACCAACTACTGTGGTTGTACCTGTCTGTACCAACTCTTCAACGGGTACTTCACCAATAAAGGAGATGTGCCCCATCTGACCTCCGCCTCCTGTAATATGTACATGCTCATCTATAAAGCCGGGGCAAACATATTTCCCATCAGCATCTATAATCTCTACATCCAACGATGGCAAAGAGATATTGTCCCCTATATGTATGATCTTTTCACCACATATGAGTATCTCTTTAGCCTCCAATGGTTGTGGAGACATTATTCTACAATTTTTTATAAGTTTTAACATAACTCTTTAAAAAACAAAGTGAAACAATGTTAGAGCTGTTATACCCACAAACAACGGCAACATATTCCTTTTTGCCAATTCTATTGGAGATACACCTGCAACTCCTGCTATCGCTACAATTACACCGGCTATTGGGGATGCAGCTCTACCCATACTTGCCGACAGCTGCATAGGCAGTATCATTTGTACTGCAGGGAAACCAAGTTTTGCAGCTATTTCCGGAATAAGTGGACCGAATGAGAAAAATGCAGCGTTTCCACTGCCCATAAGCATGGCCGCAAAGAATATGATTGCTGTTATTACAACAGAAATCGTTATACTGCCAAATCCCAATCCAATAGTACCTGCAACAAGGCTGTCTATAAAGCCGAGACTTATCAGTCCTGCAGAGAAAATCTCAGCTGCCACTATAAGTGTTATAACAGTTGCAAATACATTGCCCATTCCGCTCCAGAAACTCGAGAGCAAAGCTACTACCTCTTTTATCTTCCTTTTATACAACATTACGGAAATAATGGATATTATAAGAGAGATCAGCATTGCCACTGTTGTTGAAAGCTGGGTTTCAAATATTCCAAGATAGTCTGAGAATATAAGCAACATAAGTAAAGGCAATAGGGGGAGTAATGCAAACAATTTTGGAGCATCCGGTTTGATATTGTCATCAAGATCTTTGGCATATATATCCTTTCCTTCTGCCAAATCTTTTTTATCGGCTCTTTTGCTGTGCCAATAATATACAATCATCAATACTACTGTTGTCGGCAACACATTGGGAAGCTGGTATGTAAGAAAATACTCAATAGCACTCATACCTATGAGGTTTGATGCCAATGCTGTATTGGCAGAACCTGGTCCCTGGTCGAAAAGTGTTGCAGCAGAGATTACCGATAGGGCTGTAAGTTTGCTTACCCCCAACTTTGTAAGAATAGGATATACCGATGCTACCAGCAGAAGGCCTATACCGGCGGCAGATGGTGTTGTCATAAACAGCACCTGTCCGATAGGTATTGCAAGAACTGAGGCAACATATGGGTACTTCTTGAAGAACGATAAAGGTTTTATAGCTATGTAGACAAGCATATTGGTTGCTTCAATTTTATTCATGAATGCAACATAGCCTCCAATTATCATAATCATCAGTCCCGCTCTCGAAAAGTTGGATATGAATTTCTCCTCTATAACCTTGACCAAATCAAAAATTGCACTGCCTGTGCTTTTGGGAACTTCCACCGGAGTCAATCCGATGGAAGCCGCCAAAGCAATCATCACAAGTCCCGCAAACATGAGTATTCCTTGCGGATTATACTTTCTGTATAGCAGAATAGCCGAAACTGCAATGATAAAAAGGCATATCAAAAAAGATAATATTGTCATAGTTATCTGTTAATAACCAGGGTTTTGTTGAATTGTATTACCGCTATTTGAGTCGATGAATTTTTGAGGGATAGGGAATAATACAGGGGTTACATCATCGTGCATACCTCTTGGCTCATTTCCAGATACCTCATTGTAAGTTCTAACTCTTGTTTTGAAGATATTGTTTGCTTTTCTCTCATCTCCACCATTCTCTTGGCTCAATCTGATAAGGGTATGTCTTCTTTGCTCCTCAGTAATCAACTCACGGCTTCTCTCATCCAAGATGAAATCAATTGTAAGGTCGCTGTTTGAAATCTCTGAAACATTAGCCCTTCTTCTGATTTTGTTAACCCACTCTGCAGCATTAGGATCATTAAGTTTCATAAGAGCCTCTGCATATAGCAAGTAAGTCTCGGCCAATCTCAAATATGGAAGATTGTTGTATTGTTCATCATCATCTGAACGGTCGAATATAGGATAAACATAGCTCCATTTTCTTGTAGATGGGAGGTTGTATTGCTTGATTGTAGGATCAGAATCATCACTCATCTTGCTGCTTGTTTTCAGATTGATCAAGCTTTTATTTGATTTTTGTACCTCATACACCTCATTATCTTCACTCAAGAAATATAGATGCCATACCATAGAATGCTCATCATATCTGATGTCATTATCCTGTTGGTTGTCATATTTGTACAATTCATGCGCACCCAACGATATTGCACATCTGCCGGCACCTTTACCACCATTCAAAGACCAGAACAGTTTGATAGATGTACCTTCATACTGGCTGTGTGAAAGGTTTTGGATATCGCTAAGGTTGGAGTAGTAGTTCTGCCACATGTTTTTCATAAACATTTTGGTTGAATTACCGTATGCAACGTTCTCCTCTTCTGTATTAAGGAATGCAAGAAGAACCTCACGGTTACCCTCTGTATACAACGGAGATCTGAACACATCAATGAATGCATGTCCATCATTGTTTGCATTGCTACCGAATCTGCTTGTCATCAAAGAGTAGTCTGAACCCTCCACTAAAGGTTTAAGTGCCTCTTTTGCAAGAGAAGGATTGCCCATTGCAAGATGGGTCTCTCCCAAATAGTGTCTTGCAATTGCCTGGTTAGGTCTGGTGTTGTTTCCGTCGGTTCTCATAGGAAGAACCTTTACAGCCTCTTCTAAGTCGAGAATCATCTGTGCTCTAATTGTAGCAACAGGAGTGCGCTCCCAATCTACTCTGTAATTGTCGCCAGTTATCTCTTCTGTACTTAACGGAACATCACCGAAAGAGTAGGTAAGGTGTCTGTATGCCCAAGCTCTGAAGAATTTGGCCTCTGCAACAATTCTATTTTTGTTTTTCAAGTTACCCTCTTCTGTGCCACCTTGCCAGTCTACATCAGGATTTTCTGCTCTGGTTATAACCATATTTGCAGTGTTGATAACTTTATAAAGCCACTCGAAAATTGCAAGGAAAACCTCACCGTCGGCCATACCTACTATTTTTTTAGGATAGTTTGCGAATTGTACTTTTGAGTGTCTGTTATTGTTCCATGAATTATCTACACCCAAACTCCACATGGTAGATTTTGCAAGAGGCAGTGATTCAAATTCGGTACCGCCATATTCAATATCAAGTCTGGCATACTCATCCCTCATAAAAGAGAGAAGTGCCGCATTCATGCTTTTAAAACCGTTGTAATCTTTTAAAAGGTTCTCTGCATATATATTGTCAACCGGTTTCTCAACAAGAAAATCTTTTGAGCAAGATGATAGTCCAACTATGCAAATTAATGTAATTATGTATAATATCTTTTTCATTATTCATTCCTCCTAATTAAAAGTCTATTCTTAATCCAAACAGCAATTCCAATGTTTGAGGTATAGCTCTTTGAACGCTTCCAGATGATACAAACTCAGGATCCAGACCAGACCATGTTGTCCATGTGTAAAGATTTTTTGCATTGCAGTATATCTCCAAGCGGCTCATCTTCAATTTGGATGTTATTCTCTCTGGGAATTTGTATGCAAGGCTTACATCTTTAATTCTCAAATAGTTGTTCTTCTCATAGAAATATACTCTTTGAGGGTTTACAGATGCGTCACCAACATTGGCAGGATAAGTATTTATAGGATTGTCCTCTGTCCAGAAATCTTTATTCAACTGATTCTGACGGTACGATACAGAGTGGGTAGTCATAAGGTAATTTGCAAATGTTGCACCTACCTGGCCATTCAAGAATACAGATAGCGAGAGGTTTTTGTATGCAAATGTATTATTCATACCAAATGTGAATTTAGGTATTTTGCTTCCAATAACTCTCTTGTCTTCTGTATCAATAATATCATCATCATTTGTATTTACATATTTTACATATCCCGGTTGTGAAATAGGGGTTGAATAGCTCAAAGTTTCACCAACCTGGTGGATTCCGTCGAATATATAGTCGTAGTTTACATCTATAGGATAACCGATGAACCACTCAGAAGCTATATCGTCTATAGGTTTTCCATTCTCATCATATAGTCCCACATCAACAATTTTTGTAGTGTTGTGAACAATATTGAAATCGGTATTCCAAGTGAAGTTCTTTCCTGAAATGTTTACAGATGAGATCTGGAACTCAACACCATTACCTTCGGTCTTTCCAATGTTCTCCATAATTGTACTTGTACCGTTGATAGATGGAATAGTTCTGTTCAAAAGCAAATCGGTAGTTTGTGTGGTATAATACTCAATGGAACCTTTGATTCTGTCATTCAAGAAACCGTAATCAACACCAATATTAAGGGAAGTTGTTGTTTCCCAACCCAGTTGAGGTGAAGATAGTTGTGATGGATAGAATCCGAAGATTGCTGCATAATCATCGGTAAGGTAGTTTTTACCGTTCAAAACAGGAAGTGTTGAGTATGCAGAGATAGCCTCATTACCATTTTTACCCCAAGAAACTCTGAACTTCAAGTTGTTGATAACATCGGCAGCTGCACTATTCTCAAAGAATTTCTCGTTCATGATATTCCAACCAACAGCAATTGAAGGGAAAATACCATATTTCTTGTCTTCACCGAATGCTGAGTAACCGTCACGTCTTGCAGTTACTGTAAACAGATACCTTGAATCGTAACTGTAGTTTGCTCTCAACATTTGGGATACATGTTTTTTAGTCACTTTAGATGCATTTGTTTCTGTAGTTGCAGCCTTGTTAGGTTGCCAGTATGTCATCACATCATTAGGGAATCCGCTCGCTGTAATTGAATTTTTCACAACATCTTCAGATTGTGCAGAGAACAGACCTGTAAGGAAGATATTGTGTTTGCCAAATGTTTTTGTGTACGACAAGATATTCTCAATCAGCCAATCTTCGCTGTATGAGTTGCCTATGCTTAATGCACCATTTGAAGACAAACCGTCTACTGTATCAAGACCCTCATAGTTCTGTTCCAGTTTGGTTTGGTATGTATAACCGGTATTCAATTTATAAGAAAGGCCTTCGATTGGGAAAGTTACCTCAATATAGTTATTTGTAATGAATGAGCGGGTAATATCACTGTTAATCTCATTTAAAGCACTTAGAGGGTTGCTTGAATAGTTATTGTCCTCCCATGTTTTAAGACGGATAGAGCCATCTGTCTGGTATGGGGCACTAAGTGGGTTCATAAGGTATGCACTGCTGAAGTTTACCTCATTTCCACTTCTGTCATAATATCCATAAGATGTGCTTGTGCCGAATTTAACCCATTTGCCAAGCTCCTGCTCAAGGTTTAATCTCAATTGGTATCTGTTGAAATCGTCATTGATTGCAATACCTCTGTTGTTGCTCACATTTGCAGAGAAGTAGTATTTGGTTGATTTGCCTGCACCTCTCAATGAAAGGTTATGCTGCATTTTTGAGCCGTTTCTCAATGCAAGATCCAACCAGTCTGTGTATTCTCCATTCTCATACATTTCCAACTCTGTAGCGGTGAAATCTCCGTCGGCCTCAAGTTTTCTTTTATAGAAGGTCTCACCATCCATCATATCCGGAATATTGATAGCTTTTGTAAATGCATAATATCCGTTGTATGATACTGATACTTTCTCGCCTTTACCTTTCTTTGTCTGGATGAGGATAACACCATTAGCACCTCTGGCACCGTAGATAGCTGCAGAAGAGGCATCTTTAAGGATCTCGATAGATTCAACATCGTTTGAGTTGATCTCCGACCAAGAACCTGAGAAAGGGATACCGTCTACAACAATAAGAGGTTTGTTTGAAGCTGAAATTGAGTTGTTTCCTCTGATTCGGGTAGTAGAAGAAGAACCCTCTGCATTTGAACCGGTCATTGAGATATTCAAACCGGCAACTGAACCCTGAAGTGTTTGAATAATGTTGGCATTAGGCCTCTCTTCCAAACGTTTGGTATTAAAAGAGGCTACAGAGCCTGTAACATCACTTTTCTTTTGGGTACCGTAACCGACAACCACTATCTCATCCATAAGCTGTGTATCCTCTTCAAGGACAACTCTTATGTTTTCGGCATTGTTAACCATACGCTCAAGATTCTTGTATCCCATAAAAGAGAACTCAAGAACATCTCCAGCTTTTGCTGCAATAGTAAATTCTCCATTATCATCTGTAATGGTAACAACATTGCTGCCTTTTAGGACAACGCTTACGCCAGGGAATGGCTCACCGCTAGTTCCATCTATAACTGTACCCTTAATTTGGGCAACTGCTGCAAGTGTGAATGCAGACAGAACGAGTGTTAATAAAAATTTTTTCATATAATATTTTTTAGATTGGTTATTTTCTTGGTAATCTGTGTATTGGAAGCAATTCTCCAAGTTTGGCCTCCACAACTCTAAAGGAAACGAATCCGTTTTCAGACTCCGGTTCTAGAACAGAGACAGCATAGTTGGCATTCTCCTGATTGAGTCGTACAATGTATCCGCCTTTTTTACAAATTATCTTGTTCTTTACAATATCAGCAGATGCATTAACCTTTTTGATAGATTCCCAAACAGTTTTGCTCTCTTTGTATTTTGAGATTTTATAGCTCTCTACAGTTGCTTCATAATCATTCTCAATCTCTTCCACTTCAACACCAAGTATCCTCAAGTTTTCAACCGCATAGCTCTCGCTGGCCTCCAAATAGTAAGCGGCAGGTCTCTCTCTTACAAGATCTACAGCATAATTGAGGGCATCCTTCACCAAGAAGTTGTGCTCGACCAGCTCGTTATTGGCCAGACTTATGAAAGTAGTAGGTATACGGGTCTCTTGAGAGTGGCTTTTTACAACTATTGGCTCTTCACCTTTCAGAGTCTCCTCCAATGCGCTTTTGACAATATTTTTAATCTCTTTTGCATTAGAGTATGCCTCATCCAAGATAGTTTTGGCAACAATATATCCGGAGTGGGTTCTCCTTTCAAGACATAGTCTGCCCAATCTGATGCCTCTAATCTCCACCAATAGTGAGATGGCATTTGAAAGTCCGTAAGAAGAAGAGCTGGATTGAGGACTTCTTGCACCTTTTATCAGTGTGGTCTCTTCTCCTGATGTGTCGATTGTAAAGTAGAAGTGATGTTTGTATCCCTCCTTGTCCAAAGCCCTTTCAACGGGTTTCTGGAGATTGTTTATGGTGGCATTTCTTAAAACTTCAGGGATGTTAGGATAGCCTGTAGGCAAGAATACAACATCGTAATAAATTGAACCACCTTTTTCTCCAATCTCTTTTACTTGAGGCTTCATTGGTGAAAATTCATGAAAATCCACTGCAATATCAGGATTAACCTTAATGAAAGCTCTTTTTATAATTTTACTGGTATTGTCATTGAATTTTGTCTGATCCCTGTTCAAATCAAATCCCTTGTCGGATACCCTTTTGTGAGCAAGATAGCCGTCAATATTTGCTATAGGCAAGATATATACATCCATTTTGGAAAGTAATTTGCTCCATTCATTTGCCGACAGATGATCCATCAGCATAAAAAGACCTTCAGCACCGGCAGGTTCGTTACCATGGAGTGCTCCCTGAAGCCATACTTTCACTTTCTTTGAATTCTCTTTCCCATTTGACAACTTTACCATAGGAATATCATATCCTTTATCAGATACACCTACATATTCCATACTCAAATATTTGTTGGATTCAGCTCTGCTCTTCAACCAGGTTATTATTTCGTCGTAAGTAGCAAATCTGTTCTCCTTAATGGAGAGGGTAGGAGTGTTGATCTCCACAGATGGGGCCGGAAAATATCTGCTGGTCATCTCTTCACTTTGCTGCTGCGCATGCAGTGCAAAACAATTGGCCAGGAATACGGCAATTAGTGTTAATGTTCTGCAAATCTTCATGTTGTTTAGATTAAAAGATTATTGTAATTGATATTTAGTATTATAATCAGGAAGAGTATACTTATAATTGATATTGGTAGGATATTTTGTTTTATGATCTTTAGCGGAGATACATCGGTAATCTCGGAAAGTGTAATGATTACTATGGATATTGGGGAGATTGCTCTTCCGAATCCCGTGATAATCTGCACAGGAAGCATTAAAGAGAGCGGCTCCATATTGAACTTTGCAGCTATATCCACAACCGCATTTGCATACATGTCGAAAGAAACTGTACTGCTGCCCGTAATAGCCGTTGAGAAGAAAGAGATGAGTGAGAGCATAGTTGTTATGCCCCTCTCACCCATATTTAACGATTGTGCCACTGCGATCATTGAATCAATAAAACCTATATCTTTAAGTCCGGTTGCAAAAATGTCTGCTGCAACAATCAGAACAACAACAGATGCGAATATCTTTCCCATCCCTTGCCAGAATGTTTGTATCTGGGATAATGCATCCCTTACAGATTTACGGAAGAGCATGTCTATCAATGCAACAATAAGGAGTGAAAGTATTACGGAACTTTCTACCCCTAAGGCAAAGCCTTTCTCTCCAAAAAATAGAGATTTTGAAAAGAGTATTGATATGAGCAGGGGCAGAGCGGGGAAAAAGGCATAATAAAGAGGAACTGTATTTTTCCAGTTCAAATCATTTTCATCAGGATTTCTATAATCCAGTCTTCTTCCAATTTTTCTGTCGGTATAGTATGAGTAGATGGAATATGTAACCATGCAGACAAAGCACATTGGGACCATGAGCCTCATCTGATATTTGAAATAACTGACTGTATTCATGTCCAACAGGCTTGCTGCAAGGTTCGTACAGGGGGAGTTCAACCCTATATCCCATATTGTGCACGCCACTATGATTGTTATGCAGGATATCTTGCTCAAGCCGCCCCCTAATAAAATCGGATATATGGTCGCTACCAACAGTAGCGCCACGCCTGCCGCAGAGGGTATGGCAATGGTTAGCAAAGAGCCTATAGGGATAACAATTATTGCAGCCAGATACGGGTACTTCCGCAAAACGGATAAAGGTTGCATCATTACATATACGAACACATCACTTGCCCTGATCTTTTTCATGTATTCAACATACCCGCAAAGGAGCATAATGAGAAGCCCCACTCCAAGCATCCTGCTGGAAAAGGTGTTTGTGATGTTGTTAAGCAGATTGAACAGAATAAGATTATTGTTGGCAGGCTCCTGTGCATGTATAAAGCAGGATACAAGAGTCATTATTGACCCCATTGTTAGCAAAATAGCCACCGCATTATATTTCCGATAGAGCAAATATAATGTAAATGCCAGAAAATGAATGGATAATAGTATGATTAGGCAGTTCATGTCCAATTTATTTTCTATAACAAAAATATACTTATATTATAATGTTAATATTAATAAATATATTAATGAAATATTAATATTATTATTTTTGCAGTAAATTAAGTTAAAAATATGAGAAAAGAGTTTTTTGTATTTCTTTTATTTTGGATTTTTCCTGCTATTACATCTTCTGCTATAGAGAAAAAGGTATCTGTGCACAATGACGGCAATTTTGATATATTATTGTCGTTTAAAATAATGGAGAGTTCAAAGATATATGATCAGATGCTGACTATCCGTAGCGGCAACACAATATTGTATAGCTTTCTGATTGAACAGATTGATGAAGAACTTTTTTATATAACAGGTTTGTCATCATCTTCATTTGAATGTCATTCACTTAGATTTAAGCCCGACAGTGCGGACTCATCCTATAATATATGTTTCTCTTTTGACCAGTTGGATAAAAAGTGCATTTTACAGACGACCTGTGATACTCTTGTTTTTACAAAGGTATTTGTTGCGGTAACGAATATAACGCTTGTAGCATATCCCTCTTCTGATAATATAGCAGTAAAGAGACTCGAAGTTATAGAGAGTGTTGTACACTATAAAAAATTCGCAGAATTGAAGTATATACTGGTATTTTTGATATTCGATATAGTGATATTTGCTGTTATACATTTAAGAAAGAAGAGTACTAAAAAGGAGGATAAGAAGGGAAATGTAATTATAAAGCATAAAAAATACCTAAGCCGTGCAAATACCACAAAATCTTCAATTTCATTATTTGGCAAACTTAAAGTGTATAATGTGCAGGGTGAAGATATTTCATATAAATTTTCTCCCATCCTAAGAGAAATTCTATTTCTGTTGATATGCCATACAAAACAGAATGGCATATCCTCCGAAAAGATGAAGGAACTTTTATGGTTGGACAAAACAGATCATAGTGCAACCAACAACAGATCTGTCTATTTTAACAGGTTACGGGCAATAATGAAGGATGTTGGAGATTTCAAACTTATAAGCAATAACGGTTTTTGGAAAATAGAGACATCAATAGTGGTAGATTATTTCTCATTTCTGGAAATTATCAATAAGAGGGTAATCTCTCAAGATGATATAATTACACTATTGGGTATTCTTGAAAACGGCAAATTTTTAAGCGAATTTGAGGAGCAGTGGGCAGATAGTATAAAATCAGACATATCAGACTCAATAATCTCTATTCTCTCAAATTATCTTACAGGTTTCAATATTAAGGCCGACAGTGATTTTGTAATCCAGATATGTGATGCAATCTTTAATTTTGACTCGCTGAATGAAATAGCTCTTAACTTCAAATGCAAAGCATACAAAGAGAAGGGCAATCATGCCTTGGCAAAACTTATTTACAACAACTACAGCAAAGATTACCTCTCATTGTATGGAGAAGAGTATGCCAAGAGTTTTTCAGACATTTTTTATCTCTAATATTTACATTACTGTCAATAGTATATAGCCTATATATATCAGAATGAAGAGTATTCCCTCAATTCTGTCGAGAGAGCGTTTCTTGAAGGTGAATGCCGCTATGAAGAGCAGTATTGAGGATATGAATAGTGTACCCAAGTCGAGTTGCCCGATATTGCTCATTCCCAATGGATGAATGACGGCACTGCCTCCAAGTATCAGAAAAATATTTGAAACATTTGAACCGATAACATTTCCCAATGCCAGATCTGTATTCTTTTTGAATGCCGCAACGGCGCATGAGGCAAGTTCGGGCAGGGAGGTTCCTCCGGCCATAATTGTAACCGCTATAACAGCATCTGATACTCCCAACATTTTTGCAATGGAGCTTGCCGATGCCACAAAGAGATCACCGCCGTAAACAAGTCCTGCAAGACCTCCAATGACCATAATCAGGGAGAGCCAGACAGGCTTTTGTTTGATCTGATTCTCCTGTTGTGCTGTGGCTGCAGTTTCATTTTGGCCGACACCGCTTTGAGGTATTGCACCATTTGACGGTTGCGACGAATATATTGTATATGCCATAAAGACTCCAAAGAGTGCAAGCATCATCAATCCCTCTGTACGGCTTATAATATTTGCAGCAGCGCCATCGAGAAAAATATCATTGCCTACAAAGAGCAGAGTCATTGCTGCCAAGAGCGCAAACGGAATATCTTTTTTTATGTTGTTGCTTGTTAGCGGTAGGGGAGAAATGAGGGCTGTTATACCCAGAATCATGAGAACATTGAATGCGTTCGAGCCTATAACATTTCCCACTGCAATATCTGCATTGCCCTTTATTGCCGAAAGGAAACTTACAACCATTTCAGGAGTGGAAGTGCCTATGCCCACAATGGTCATTCCTATGATAAAATCAGAAATGCCAAATCTTTTTGCAATGGCGCTTGCACCATCTACCAGATAATTTGCACCCAAAAGAATAAGTGCAAGTCCTGCAATGAGAATAAGTATATCAGTCATAATTTATGCTATATATTTAAAAGAGCGGTCCTTCTAACAGACCGCTCCTGTTTTGTACAGTTTGCAAACTCAGAAGATCTGCGTATTGCTATGAGTTATACTCGTCCCAGCTCTTGATCTGTATCTTCTCCAACGGAATGGTACAGAAAGCATTGATGAATGCACTTGCAAGGCGGGCATTTGTGATCAGAGGAATGTTAAAATCAACAGAGGCTCTTCTCACTTTATATCCATTCTCCAACTCAACCTGAGTGAGGTTTTTAGGGATATTTACCACCATATCAATCTTTCCGTTCTGAAGCATATCCATCGCCTGCGGTTCCATTCCCGGTTCGCTTGGCCAGTAAACCTGGGTAGCAGGGATATTGTTCTCTATCAGATATCTGAAAGAGCCGCCTGTAGCATAGAGGTTATAACCGTTGTCTGCAAGTTTTTTGGCAGCAGCAAGCAATTCCGCTTTCTGTTTTGCACTTCCTGTTGAGAGCAGAATGTTCTTTTTAGGAATTTTATAACCTACAGAGAGCATTGATTTGAGGACAGCCTCATTGGTATCGTCGCCAATACATCCAACCTCACCGGTAGAGGCCATATCAACACCCAATACAGGGTCTGCTTTCTGAAGTCTTGAGAATGAGAATTGCGAAGCTTTTACACCAACATAATCCAGATCAAATGCGTTTTTGCTAGGTGCCTCCACAGGTTCGCCTATCATTACTTTTGTAGCAAGCTCAATCAAATTGATTTTAAGCACTTTAGATACAAATGGGAAGCTTCTCGACGCTCTAAGGTTACACTCGATTACTTTAATATCGTTATCTTTTGCAAGGAACTGGATATTGAAAGGGCCTGATATTTTAAGTGCCTCTGCAATCTTGCGTGCAATCTTCTTGATTCTTCTTGCAGTCTCAAGATATATCTTTTGAGGAGGGAACTGGATGGTTGCATCACCGGAGTGAACACCGGCAAACTCTATATGCTCCGAAATGGCATAGGCCATAACTTCGCCATTTTTGGCAACTGCATCAAATTCAATCTCTTTGGCTCCCTGGATAAACTCACTTACAACAACCGGATGTTTCTTTGAAACATTTGCAGCCAGTTTCAGGAATTGCTCAAGCTCTGTTTTGTTTGAGCAGACATTCATTGCAGCACCTGAAAGTACATATGAAGGTCTTACCAATACAGGGAATCCGACATTGTCTACAAAATCATATACATCAGAAAGGGTAGAGAGCTCCTTCCATCTTGGCTGGTCGATGCCCAAGTTGTCGAGCATAGATGAGAAACGGTGTCTGTCCTCTGCATTGTCGATAGACTCGGCACTTGTACCCATAATTGGAACATTGGCATTATCAAGTTTGAGGGCCAGGTTATTTGGAATCTGTCCTCCAACGGATACAACCACGCCATGAGGGTTTTCGAGTTCGTAGATATCCATAACTCTCTCGAATGTGAGCTCGTCGAAATAGAGACGGTCGCACATATCGTAGTCTGTAGAGACAGTCTCAGGGTTGTAGTTGATCATTACACCTCTCCATCCGCAATTCTGAATGGTCTTGAGGGCATTCACGCTACACCAGTCGAACTCAACCGAACTACCGATTCTGTAGGCACCTGAGCCGAGAACTATTATTGATTTTTTGTCGTCTGCAGAGTAGTTGATATCGTGTTCTGTACCATTATATGTAAGGTAGAGATAGTTGGTCATTGCAGGATATTCTGCCGCAAGGGTATCGATCTGTTTTACAACAGGAAGTATTCCCAACTCTTTTCTGTAGTTTCTTACAAGGCTTTGATACATATCGGTATCGATAGTGTCTTTGTAGATCAGACGGCCTATCTGGAAATCTGAGAAGCCCTGGCATTTGGCCTTCTTCAACAGCTCGTAAGGAAGTTCATCAATTGTATTGTATTTGGAAATCTCCTGATCTGTAAGTATCAGTCCATACAATTTGTTGAGGAACCATTTGTCTATTTTTGTAAGCTCATGAATCTGGTCTACAGTATATCCGGCCTTGAATGCTTTTGAAATTACAAAGATACGGTTGTCGGTAGGCTCTCTGAGGGCTTTGTCTATATCATCAACCTTAATCTCCCTGTTGGCTGTGAAACCGTGAGCACCCTGACCGATCATTCTCAAGCCTTTCTGCATGATCTCTTCAAATGTGCGGCCGATAGCCATGATTTCACCCACACTCTTCATGCTGCTGCCGATTTCGCGGCTCACACCCTGGAATTTAGACAAATCCCAACGCGGCATTTTACATACAAGATAGTCGAGAGCCGGCTCAAACATCGCTGATGTGGTTTGTGTTACAGAGTTCTTGAGTTCAAACAGGCCATATCCCAAACCAAGTTTTGCAGCAACAAATGCAAGAGGGTAACCGGTTGCTTTAGAAGCCAGGGCAGAAGAGCGGCTCAAACGTGCATTAACCTCAATAACCCTATAATCCTCCGATACAAGGTCGAAAGCATACTGCACATTACACTCGCCCACAATTCCTATATGTTTTACAATTTTTATTGCGATAGCTCTCAATTTGTTGATTTCGTGATCTGTAAGAGTCTGACAAGGGGCAACAACGATACTCTCACCTGTGTGGATTCCAAGTGGATCGAAGTTTTCCATGTTACAAACTGTGATACAGTTGTCGTATCTGTCTCTTACAACCTCAAACTCAATCTCTTTCCATCCCTTCAAAGATTTTTCAACCAGAACCTGAGGGGAGAAGGTGAATGATTTTTCTGCAAGTTTGATGAGTTCCTCCTCGTTGTTGCAGAAACCTGAACCCAAACCTCCAAGAGCGTATGCAGCTCTGATGATTACAGGATAACCAAGCTCCTCGGCAGCTTTGAGGGCATCTTCGATATTCTCCACAGCGTGGCTCTTGATGGTTTTTACATCAATCTCATCGAGTTTGTTTACAAACAGTTCGCGGTCTTCTGTATCCATAATTGCCTGGACAGGAGTGCCGAGAACTCTAAGGTTATATTTTTCGAGAATACCGCTCTTGTAGAGCTCAACTCCGCAGTTGAGGGCTGTCTGGCCACCAAATGCCAAAAGAATACCTTGCGGTTTCTCCTTTTTGATAACCTCCTCTACAAAATATGGAGTTACAGGCAAAAAGTATATTTTGTCTGCAATTCCCTCTGAGGTTTGTACAGTTGCAATATTCGGATTAATGAGAACAGTCTCTATTCCCTCTTCGCGCATTGCTTTCAATGCCTGGGAACCTGAGTAGTCAAACTCTCCGGCCTCACCAATTTTAAGCGCACCGGAACCTAACAAAAGAACTTTAGAAATCTTTTCCATCTATATTACAACTTTTTAAAAAAATCATTAAATATTGAGCTTGTCTCCACTGAAACATTAGCGGCAACCGGGTGGAACTGTGCAGAAATGAATGGTTTAGATTTGTGTCTGATACCTTCACATGAACCGTCATTCATATTCTCAAAAAGAGGCTCCCAATCTGCACCCAAATTCTTGGTATCAACTGCAAAACCATGATTTTGGGATGTGATGATACAGGTGTTGGTTCCAACCATTCTTACCGGCTGGTTATGGCCTCTGTGGCCGCATTTCAATTTGTAGACAGAGGCACCTGCCGCCATAGCCATAAGCTGGTTACCCATTCCTATGCCGCATACAGGCTTGTTGCCTTCCAGTGCCACTTTTATATTGTTGATGGTCTCACCACAGAAATTCGGATCTCCGGGACCATTGGAAATTACAACTCCGTCGAACTCCATATTGTTGAAATTATAGTTCCAAGGAACTCTTATCACTTCAACACCCTTTTCGAGAAGCCAGCGGATGATGCTGTTTTTTGCACCACAATCCACAAGCACCACTTTTTTCTCACCATCTCCATATCTTGCAACTTCGTTGCAGCTTACCTTTTCTACCAGGCTCTCATTATTGGGGTTTGAAACTTCAAAATCAGCCTCAGCGCCCTCCGGTACTATTCTGCCCATCATGGAACCGTTTTCCCTAAGTGTTTTTGTGAGTTCGCGTGTGTCTATGCCAAAGATGCCGGGAATCTGCTCCTCTTTCATCCAATCATCAAGGCTCTTAATAGCATTCCAGTGGCTGTATTCAAAAGAATAATCGGTTACAATCAATGCTTTTACATGGATTTTCGCCGATTCAAAAAATTTCTCAATACCATTTTCTTTATCATTTGAAGGAATACCGTAGTTTCCTAAAATTGGATAAGTGGAAACGAGGATCTGTCCGGTATAAGATGGGTCTGTAAGACTCTCCGGATATCCCACCATTGCTGTACTGAAAACAACTTCACCACCGGTTGGCTTGTTATAGCCGAATGAATAGCCCTCAAACTCAAGGCCATTCTCCAAAATTAATTTCGCTTTTTTAATTGATTGCATCTTTATGAAGTATGAAGTTTACAAAATCGGGCAAAGATAACAATATTTAACGGTTGATGCAATAATAACAATTAAAAACCGACAGAAAATTTTCTGCCGGTTTTTAACTTACATTCCTCTTGCAAAGATTGGCCACAAATCGCGTTTTAGCTCTTCCCAGCTGCTTCTTGTTGAAGCTTCGAATTTTTGGGTAAATTCATTCAGCAACTTGATTGCCTCATCTCTTTTTCCCTCTTTGAGAAGTTCTCCGGCTCTTGCTTCAATTTTTTTGCACTCTTCCATCATCAGCTTTTCATAATCATAAACAAGCGGCTCCAGCAGATGGCGTGTCTTGTCCCAATTGATAGTTGCAATTCTGTTGGTCTCTCTGTATGACCATATTGCCGCATCCTCTCTGTAACGGTGCTGGCCGCACACATCAAATCCTTTAGGAAGTTGGGTCTCGCCGCAATAGATAGGTATACGTGGAGTCTGTGCAGGGTTGTCAAATGCAAAATATGCAATTCCGCCAATCTCATCAGGCAACCAGTCTCTCAATTGTATAATGTGCGAATATGAGCATTGTATAACTGCAATGGTTCTGAATCTTTGGGCCGATCCCGGTTTGATTTTGTTGAACAGGGCCCTCAGATCGTTAGGCATGAAGGTTGAAACAGGGCATACGGTATCTTTGAAATTGAGATACTCGCCATTGTGCTGTCTTACTCTTCTGTCTACAACAACTTCAAGTCCTTTAACCTGGTCGAATTCTGTACCTTCATATGTCTGACGGTAGAGTGCGAACATGGTTTCGGGTGATACTTTCTTGTCGGGTTTTACTGAGAAAGGCAGCTCCTCTGCATCGTATTTAAGGTCTAATGATGGTGCCAGAGCATTTAATACAAAGTATTCGCGTATGCTGAACGGTTTTTCGTCGGATACCATTTTGTAGAATTTGAATTCGCTTGTGCCATCCCAAAGCCCCATGTGCATGGTTCTCTCTTTAAGGTCTGAAGCATACATGAAATTGTCTGGGTCGTCAAAGTCTACAACGCCGATTCTTGGAATGTTTGCAGAGATGCCCACATGATCGTCGGGAATGCGCTGGGCAACCCAGAGTGCGCCAGGTTTATCAAAGGCAGATGCTTTTTTCTTTTTGTTTTTTGCCGATGCCTCATCTTTTTCAGGCATGTTTGTGCCGTAGATTTCAAAATGCCAAACCTCGTTTTTGTCGGCGATTGTAAGGCACTCGCCATTATCGGCATAACCGAACTCTTCTGCCAATGAACCGATAAGTTTTATAGCCTGTCGGGCAGTGGTGCATCTTTCCAGAGCAATTCTCTCCAGCTCTTCAATAAGGAAGAGTCCTGTAGTATCTTTCAAAGATCTTTTTCCTACAGTGGTGGTTTCACCGATTGCCAGCTGCTTCTCGTTAAGGCAAGGGTAGGCAACATTCAGAAATGAGTAGGTCTGGCCGTCAATTGCCGGAATACGTCCCTTCTCTACAAGACCGCGCGGGTCATGAGGCTCTTCTGTATGCAGTGCGCCCCAATATATTGGTTGGGTATCACCTGCATTATATTTTTTGCGCTTCTCCATAGTGAGCCATGTGCGGTAATTCGAATCACAGGTGTGGGCGGTCATTACAGAACCGTCGGTACTTGCTTTTTTACCCACCATAATGGAGGTGCAACTTTCTGCTTCATTCTCGTCGTATGGGTTAAAAGCATACGGCTGTGCATACACTGCTGCTGCGAATCCGACAGCAAAGAGTGTCAGGAGACTTTTTTTGAAATTCATGTTTTTTATGTTTTGAAATTTATTGGCTTGGTATGAGTACAAATATAGGAAAACAGTTTCTTAATCTGAAATAAAACCCGTAACTTTGTATAGTTTCTTAATCTATACCTGAACAGAATCATGTTAGAAAAAAATATCGAAAAGGTTAAAAATTATTTCGACTGGGGTGCTATTGTTGTGGGTGTTTCAGCTATGGTATGCTGGTTTGTATGGCCTCATAAGGCGGTAGCTTGTGATTTTTTGAAATTTTTGTCGGCACTATTGGGTGCGGTATATTCATTATATGCCATATTATTGTGGTTCGGACGGAGAATCGAATTTGACTGGCGTCTTGTTCATGGTCATTTTTTGCGTAAAGTGGTCTGTCTTGTCCTGCTGATGCCATTTATAATTACCACAATTGTTTCGATAGTTTTTGGCTCAAGTGCAGATATTATACAACAGCTTGTCAGTAATGTTGATATATCGGATCCTGCACAGCATCCGTCGCTTTTCTGGAGTGTCTATTACCACTACATAGATCCCGGAAACCAGCATATGACAGCATTGCCTGCAGGTAGGGGAGTTGCGGCACTGGTCGGTATTCTTGGAGTATTCCTGTTGAATGGTCTTCTTGTATCATCCATTATCGGTTGGATCGACAAAAGAAAGGAGAACTGGCAGAGCGGCGATTTCAGATACCGTAGTGTTGGACATTTTGGAAAAGGCAAGTTTGCTGTTGTTTTTGGTGCAAATGAAATAGCGGCAGTTGTTATTAAAAATCTCTTTTCAGAGAGGAATGAGGGTGAGATAAATTTCAAATGTGAAGGCAAGAATGAGTATGTGATTCTGCAGACACGCCGTGATGTGGCTCAAGTGAGAATGGAACTGTCGTCGCACCTTAATGAAGATGAAATGAGGAGGGTGGTGATTTATAATGCTTTGAGGGATTCTATTGATGAGATGGATTATCTCTATCTGCAGCATTCTACAGAGATATATGTGTTGGGTGAATCAACTTTGGCCGACGGTGGCGAAACATATCATGATGCCCTGAATATGCGTTGTGTGAATCTTATGGCGCAGAATTTGGAGAAGAGCCGCCGTGAAAGGGAGAGAGCAGGACAATCTGTGAGAAAGGTCTGCAAAGTGATGTTTGAGTATCAGACAACATCTTCTGTATTTCAGTTTTCCGATATATCTGCGACTGTGCAGAATAACTTGATTTTCATTCCTTTCAACAGATATGAGTCGTGGGCAAGAAAGGTTCTGATTGATGGCGTGTGCAGAAATGAGGAGAGTCTTGTGGAGTATATGCCGTTGGATGGCGACGGTATCTGCGGAGATTCTGAAGAGTTTGTACATCTTGTAATAGTAGGTATGTCGAAAATGGGCATCTCTATGGGTGTTCAGGCCCTTTTGCATGCCCATTATCTCAATTCACGCAAGGCACGGACAAGAATAACATTCATTGATACCAATGCCGATAAAGAGATGGCATTCTTTAAGGGGCATTATGATAATTTGTTTGAGCTGGTAAGAACCCGCTATATCGATGCTTCCACCTCTGAAACGAACTCTTTGGGAGAGTCAAAACCGGGCGCCGTGAAGTCTGATTATAATATGGTGTGGGATGATCCTATGGAGAGAGAGGATTGCAAATGGCGCCATTTGAGCAGTAACGGCAAGAATTTCCTTGATGTGGAGATAGAGTTCATTAAGGGAGCTGTTGAGTCGGAGGGAGTCCGCGAGTGCCTCAAGACGATTTCACAAAACCCTGATGCAAAACTTACGATTGCTGTTTGTCTTACCTCTACACATCAGGCAGTTGCTGCAAGTCTGTATATGCCTATGGAGGTTTACAGAAATACAAGGCTGCAACAGATTTGGGTATACCAGCTGGAGGCTGCCGATATTGTCCAGAATCTGAACAATGTGGGACGGAGTGATTTGCGATACAGCAAGCTGAAACCGTTTGGAATGCTTTATGGTGAGTATATGAGCGACAGAACCCTCTATCTTAAGGCCCTGCTGGTAAATGTGGCGTATGATATCACAAACAATTATGGCAAAGAGGGGTGTTATGATAAGGTTGAATGGCCGGAGAGTATTTCTGACAAATCAGATCCCAATTTTGCAAAAGCCCGCAAGTCATGGAATGAGTTGTCGGTAGATAAAAAATGGTCGAACAAATATTTTGCAGATTCGATATATATCAAGATAAGGAATATTATGATTGGTCAGAGGTATTTTTCAAATCGCTATCTGATGAGCTATCTGTTGGGCAACAGGTCTGGACAGGCACTTGAGATACTCGGTGCAGCTTTTAAGGCAAATGAAGAGGCTTTGGCCATTTGTGAGCACAACAGGTGGAATATTCAGCAGCTTATTCTGGGCTATTCTCCTTGTGATGAGGAACTTGACAAGGTATTTGAGTTGCGCGACATTCATGGGAAAAAGAGTGAAATGGTTAAGAAGGAGTATGTCCAATGGAAGCAAAAGGCTTTGAATATTGTAACAGACATCAACAAGCTTGGTGATATTAAGGATGATGTTAAGGCGTGCGAGTTGAGGATCCATCCTAATCTGTGTGATTACAGCCATCTCGACAAAATTGACTCCGGAGCCAAAAAGTATGATAAGGATATGAATAATTCAATTCTGAATATCATAACAATTGTAGATGGTTACAGAGCCAAATACAGGGGTTAAACTTTAAATAGAAAATACCCTCCGGAAACTGTATAAAGGTGTTCTGGAGGGTATCTTGTTTTAGTGGAGTATACTCTGATAATTACTCTTGATATTACTTCTTGATAAAATCAAACATCGATATTTTTACCTCTTCTTCATATCCGTTGGCATATTTGATTTTGAGGGCCTTTTTCCTTGAAATGGTGTAAGTAGGGCCGTCGGGGTTGTCGATTCTTTTGTATTCTATCTCTTTCTGACCCACTTTCAATACCTTACATTGGATATCTTCACCCTGGCAGACAATCAAATCGTAATCGCCGTTATTTGATGTGCTTTTTTGTACTTTTGGTTGCACACTCTTCTTTGCTGCAGCATCAGATTTTACCGGTTCAGATTTTGCAGGCTCATGATTGGAATTTGTCTTTTCAGGCTTTGCCGATACACTCTGTTCTGAGGCATTGCCTGTGTTTTTATTCTCTTTTTCTGTTGAAGAGTTCTTTTTACTCTCTCTCTCAGTATCAGACTTTTCTACATCCCCAACATTCTTGAGAGATGTTGCCGATTCGTTATCGGTGTCTGAGAAAACTAAGTGTGTAGGATCCGGAGCAGGATATATACCGGCTTCATAAGCATTCTCTTTCAATCTGTAAAAAGCACGACCCACTGCAACACTGCCGGCTTTCATGCTCATCGGAAAATATGCACTCTCTATCTTTCCATTTTTCTTGACACGAACAGGTGCTATTAATGAGGCTATTGAGGTTGCTGTATTCTCTTTAAGATGTACATACCATACAAAATCATCATCAACTTCTTCCTCTAATTTGAAAACAGTAGAGGAGATCATTCCGCGTGGAGTATTTTTATCCCAAGAGAGTTTGTCGCCGCCCGCTTTTTTAACTTGTTTGTCTATTTCCAGAAACTGCTCCTCGCAGTAGTTGTCGAGTTTGCCGTCGTCATTTCCAAAAAGATTGATCCAGGCATCATAAACTTCATTAATTGCAGGCAGATACCATCCTTCTCCCAATGATTTGCACCATTCATATAGTGGAAACTCTTCACCATATTGGTTGATATATTGCTCAATCGCGGCCATATTTTTACGGCCGTCGTTTCTATTGTTTGCATTCAACGGATATCGCAATTTGTCCTCAGTATAAAACCTTTCATTTGAACGCTCCAACGACATGATAACAGCAGGAGTGCCGTCGGATGCCAATTTTACAACAAGACCTTCAATGCCGTTCTTATCATAGATCTCACCGATTTTCTGTGCAGATAGATTGTTTGCAAACGCAATTACAAACAATGCAAATAAAATCCTTTTCATGAAAATAATTTTTAAGATTTTCCTCGCACAAATATACGAAAAAAGGACACAGAAAACTCTGATGCCCTTTTTTTTTATGATATTAATCAAGTATAATTATGCAGGCAAAGCCAAGAAAGCTGCAGCAAATGCCAAGATAGCGTAAAGCTCAGGGAATACTGCGAGGATCAAAGTTTTACCGAATACATCATTACCGTTAGCCATTTCGTTGATACCGTTGGCTACCATCGAAGATTGTTTCAAAGCTGAGAAGAAACCTACAATGCCAAGAGCACAGCCTGCTGCAAGAATGGCAAGAGCTGCATTGATAGAGAGGGTCTCCATTACTTTAAGTTTGTTGAGCATCAAGAAGAATGCTGCAAAACCATAAAGACCTTGAGTTGCAGGAAGCGCACAAAGAATCATTGCAGAACCAAACATATCAGGATTCTTTTTAAGCGCACCGATAGTGGCGTTACCGCCAACTGTTACTCCAAATGTACTTCCGATACAAGCTACTGCCAACATAATGCCCATACCAATATAGGCCAAGAAGAAAGGTAATTGTTCCATAATTTTATAAATTTTAAATAGTTAATCGTTTGTAATAGTTTTTAATTGTTTTTTTATTGTTTTTCCGGTTTTCTCAAAGGGTTGTAGGCTCTTCCGCCACCCTCAAATCCTGCATTCTTGTAGAACTCGATGAATGTAAGACGCAACGGGTGTACAAATGCACCAAGGCTCGACAGCAACAGCACAAATGTATGGCCGATGATAAGCATTATAATCATCAGCAGCCATCCCACATAAGGAACTCCGCCCAAAGTTGCGGCAATAGAGTTGATTACAAATCCCAAGATTCCACCTGATGTTGCAAGACCGAACAGACGGATATACGAAAGTACATCTCCAAAA
Organism: Candidatus Egerieisoma sp.; assembly: GCA_045588775.1. Lineage (GTDB taxonomy): Bacteria > Bacteroidota > Bacteroidia > Bacteroidales > UBA932 > Egerieousia. The sequence goes on from JAZNEW010000063.1 coordinate 56,762, forward strand.
ACGCTTGTTGAGTCATACAATGTGAAGGTACCTTTAAAGAGTCTTACAATAGGGTTCTTGGCATCTGAACCGCAGAGAACTATGCCTGCAAGTCCTGCCAGACCAATGTAATTGACCCAAGACGGATAATCGAATCCGGCCTCAGAGGATGCGTATGCCAATGTGGCCCAAGAAATTGCTATAGCCCATCCAAGAGCATTCAATCCAACTCTGTAGTTCTTCTTTATAATATTGTATACGCTCTGGATAAGTCTTGCAATCACAATCTGGAATATACCAAACAAAATTGCAAACCAGAACATCTGCATATCATTGAAGAAGAGTTCTGTAATATTTTGCGGAAGCGGCACTATTTCATAAAGTTTTGCACCAAAGAATGTTCCGCTCAATGCAGGCATTATGATAGTTCCAACGCCCAACCAGGCAATCAGCTTGCCGTAGTTTGCAAATTTCGGAACCTTGAATGTTACAGCCAGTCCTGCAAGAAGAAGCACAAGGCCATAACCCATATCGCCCAGACAGAAACCAAAGAAGAGCATATAGAATGGAGCATAGAACATTGTAAGATCCAACTCTCCATATTTAGGGAGCATATACAACTCTCCAATAGGCTCATACAATTTTGCAAAGAAATTGTTTTTCAGTTTGATTGGCGGATTATCCTCCTCTTTTGCATCATCTTTCAGATAATAGACATTATTCTCCTCAAGGAAGGCGGTTACATCATTATCTATTTCGGTTGGTGCAAAAGCTTCAAATATCACAATTGTTTCGTCGGCCTTCTTGTCTGCCGAACCCGAAGCAAGATAGAGATCCAAATTTGCAAAGAGGCTCTCTTTCTGTTTTTCAAGGTCATCTATACAATTGGTCAATGCAAGCAATTTTTTCTGATTTTCAGCGCTTTTATCTTCCAATTCTTTTATTTGGGCAGCAAGTACATCTGCCGGTACGGCAGGAAATGCGCTCTCTTGTAGAGAAAAATCAATTTTTGTATCACCCTCCTGAAGAATTATGAAATATACTTTGTTTTCAATCTCGTTCAGGATATGGATAGGGTAGAGGTTTTCCCACTCTTTGTTATATTTCTGCTTTGAAACAGAGTAGAAGTGAGGTGTAAAGCCAAGATCCGACAGATCTTTCAAATTCTCCTCTCTAAATGTTCCCCATGGCTCTGCTGCCGAGTATTCACTCCGCAAATTGAACAGAGAGTTCTTGTAAGTCTCCCTATTCTTTACCAAAGAGTTGTAATACTCCAACATATTCTCCACAGACGGCTTCTCTTGAGGAATCACAACTTTGGCCTTCACTGCTTCTGCCTTTATTCTCTTAAGAGAACTTACAGCGGCATTATATTGTGCAATCTCATCAAATTTCTCCATTGAGAATGAGTCAATTGCCCTTTTCTGCCTTGTAATGTCTACAACACCTATTTCCTGGAGATTTTTTAGAAAATCATCCACCTCCTTGTGAAATATCACAAATGAGTATTTAGTCATTTTCTTAATCATTGTTCTCCTCCTCCTCAATTAAGTGTCGGGTTTTAACTATTTTCTGAGATGCTTTTGAAAGATTCTCTTCATCTTCCATATATCTCTTGATCTTTCTGATCGCCTCCTTGTAGCCTGGAATCTGCACTTTTTCATAAAGATTTACCTTTTGTGTTGTCTTTTTGCGGGTATAGTCAAGTATCCGCATCTTTTCGCGGTAAATCTCAGATTCAATTCCTATCTGGGCGAGTTGCTGCAGAATTTCAACACCGTCGGTATACCATAATGGTTTCTTGAAAATGTCAAATTCGTTTACCTCATACAGAACCTCCACTAAAGCGGGGGTCTTTACGCCGGCAATTTTTTCGGTTTTGAGGACAACATCCTTTACCGAGATAAGTCCGGGAGTAAACTCATTCCACAATGCAGCAATATATTCGTAGGCTTTTAACGAGGCGTCAAGTTTTTCCATAAGCTCATCACTCATCGCTTTTGCGCGTTTTACTTCGACCCTTAACGCACTCTCTTTATTCTTTAGGGTAGGGAGCGCATTGGTCCTTACCTTAAGCTGTTTGTTAAGGTCGTTGAGTGATGTCTTGTTATATTGGAATTTGATTGCCATAATTAGTTATTGCCTTTCCAGTATTTGTCTACAAGGTTCTGTTTGATACCAAGCTCTTCCGGTTTGAAATATTTGCCGAACAAATCCCAAGCGGTGTCGAGCATCTGGTCAATTTTTATGTTTACATCAATTGCAAGCAATTTTGTTGAGTAGTCTTTTGCATAGTCGAGACAACGCAAGTCGTAATCGCTCAAATCAAAACCATTCTCAAGTTTTGTTTTTGCATTGGCTGCATCCGCAAACAGACGCACACCTGTATTCATAACCTGACCGTGGTCTTCACGAGTCTGTTTGCCAATTACCAGCTGTTTCAGACGTGAAAGTGAACGGAATGGGTCGATAATTACCTTGCCTGTATCTGAGTCTGTTCTCAAGAAGAGCTGACCCTCAGTGATATAACCGGTGTTGTCTGGAATGGCATGGGTAATGTCGCCATCATTCAGGGTAGTTACCGCTATGATGGTAATTGAACCGCCATCAGGAAGCTGTACCGCCTTCTCATAGATTTTTGCAAGGTCTGAATAGAGCGAACCAGGCATAGAATCTTTTGAAGGAATCTGATCCATACGGTTACTTACAATCGACAGCGCATCGGCATACAGTGTCATATCTGTAAGAAGTACAAGCACTTTCTCGTTTTTATCCACTGCAAAATACTCAGCTGCGGTAAGTGCCATATCAGGAATAAGCAGACGCTCAACAGGTGGCTGCTCAGTTGTATTTACAAAACTGATGATTTTGTTCAATGCACCTGCATTCTCAAACATCTGTTTGAAGTAGAGGTAATCATCGTTTGTCAGACCCATACCGCCAAGGATAATCTTATCTACATCGGCTCTCAACGCCACATTGGCCATAACCTGGTTGTATGGCTGGTCAGGGTTGGCAAAGAAAGGAATCTTTTGTCCCGAAACCAGTGTGTTGTTGAGGTCGATACCTGCAATACCTGTAGGAATCAGTTGGGAAGGTTGTTTTCTTCTGTATGGGTTCACACTCGGACCACCGATATATCTCTTCTCGCCCTCAACTTTAGGACCATTGTCGATAGGCTCTCCGTATGCGTTGAAGAATCGTCCTGCAAGTTGCTCGCTCACATTCAATGCAGGCGGTTCGCCAAAGAAGATAACCTCTGAATCTGTAGGAATACCTTCTGTGCCGGCAAATACCTGCAATGTAATAAGGTCTCCTTTGATTTTAACAACTTGAGCCAATCTTCCGTCCACGGTTGCAAGCTCATCGTTGGATACCCCTTGCGCTTTTAGTGCAACTGTAGCTTTTGTAATAGACTCCAGTTGGGTATATATTCTTTGAAATGCTTTAGTTGTCATGGTTGATTACTTTATTTAATTGCTCAAGATATTTGTCGAAATCAGCGCTCTTGAATACAGAGTAGTTCATCTGGCGCATGATGTTTATTATATTTTTGTAATAAGCTCCGCACTCTTCAAAATCCTCAAATTCTACAGGTGCATCACACACTTCAAGAACTTTTTTAAGCATAAATTCCTGACGGTCCATTGGAGTTGAACAGTCGATGCTGTCAAATGCGTCCTGTTGGAGGATGATAAAGTCTATAAGCTCGCTCTTCCAATATCTGCTGTGATATTCCATAGGAACACCGTCATCACCAAGGATATTGATTTGCTCATAAGCCTCTTTTCCTCTCAAAATGAGGTTCTTGGCTTTGTTTACATTCTCTACCCAGTTAGAATCTACAGTTTTATTCAGATACTCTGCAATCTCAGGGTAATCCAAATATTTTGAGTATGAATCGATAGGGTCTACAGCAGGGTATCTCTTTCTGTCGGCACGGCTCTGGTTAAGAGCATAGAAACATCTTGCAGCCTTTTTGGTAGATTCGGTTACAGGCTCTTTCAAGTTACCTCCGGCAGGTGATACAGTACCTATAAATGTTACCGAACCTGTTTTTCCGTTGTTGAGTGTAACGATACCGGCTCTTGCGTAGAAGTTTGAGATAATTGCAGGAAGGTCTACAGGGAATGCATCTGCTCCAGGAAGCTCCTCCATTCTGTTACTCATCTCCCTGAGTGCCTGTGCCCAACGCGAAGTTGAGTCGGCAAGAAGAAGAACTTTAAGTCCCATAGCACGATAATACTCGCCAATGGTCATAGCTGTGTAGACAGAGGCCTCACGTGCAGCTACTGGCATGTTTGAAGTATTACAGATAATGGTTGTTCTTTCCATCAGTTTTCTTCCGGTTCTTGCATCTACAAGCTCCGGGAACTCGGCAAAGATCTCCACAACCTCATTTGCACGCTCACCGCAGGCAGCCATAATAATCACATCGGCCTCGCCCTGTTTTGCAATTGCGTGCTGAAGCACTGTTTTACCGCAACCGAAAGGTCCTGGGATAAATCCTGTACCACCCTCAGCCATAGGGTTAAGGGTATCGATACACCTTACACCGGTCTCCATGATTTTATATGGACGCGGTTTCTCTTTATATCCGCCTATAGCAACTTTTACAGGCCATTTTTGAATCATTGTAACATTGTGCTCCTCACCATTCTCATCAACCACAACTGCAATAACATCAGTTACTTTGTAATTGCCGGCCTTTGCCACTGATTTTACTGTGTAATCGCCTTTGAAACTGAATGGAACCATGATTTTGTGAGGAAGCCATCCCTCTTTAACTTCTCCAAGCCAGTCTGCAGCTACAACTTTGTCGCCTTCTTTTGCAATAGGTGTGAATTCCCACTCTTTCTCCATATCGATAGGAGAGGTGTATTCACCTTTTGTTAAAAATACTCCGGTCATTGTGGCAAGGTTATTCTGCAAACCGTCGTAGTTGCTCGAAAGGAGACCAGGAGCCAATGTTGCCTCAAGCATGTGGCCCATGAACTCTACGTCATTACCCTTCTTTACACCACGTGTGCTCTCATAAACCTGCACAGATGCACTCTTGCCATTTACCTTTATGACCTCTGCCATAAGCTTGGTATCTCCAAGTTTGATATAGCATATTTCATTTTGTGCAACAGGACCATTGACCTCTACCGTAATCAGGTTGGCAATGATGCCTGTAACTTTTCCTGTGGTATTCATATATGTTATTCTGTTATTTTATTTTCAATTCCGTGGAATGTGCCTCTAACTTCATCTACCAGTTTGCGGAACATCTCTTGTCCGGTAGCACGATCCAGTTTGTTCCATCTGTCAATAAGTTTGCCTTTGGCCAAAAAAGCAAGTATTACATCCATATCAAATGTTCCGTACGGATTCAGATCCGATATAAATTCCCATTTGAATTTGTCGAGCAACTGCTCTTTTTCAAGAATGTTTTTATTGGCAAAGATTGCATTCAACCTGCTGAGCTGTTCTTCAGAGAGGTTGAGTGCTATGGCATTGTTTACAATCATTTTGTAATTGTCGCTCTTCTTTCCCAATTTATTTGAAACAAAGTCAACCTTTCTGTTTCTTATCTCCAGATCCAATGCAAAATAGAGTCGTATAAATCTGTTTTTGCACTGCATGGCAGCTCTGTAGAAATGGGGGGTAAGGTTCTCCTCTGAATTGCCAAATTCAAACCATTCAATAAAACGTCTGTCTTTTTCTGAGCTGCTGTGGTAGATGGAATCCCTCACTGCATCATAAGCAAACCCCTTATTGTCTGCATTAAGAAGAAGTTCCGGCAGGCCGGCAATAATGTAATGATAATTTCCCATTATTGTTTTCTCCTTTTAATGTTATCCAAAAAGCAGTTCTTTTGTTTTGGGCCTCAGATATTCTGCAATGATATTTTCAAAATCCTTGTCCGTGAAGCTGATCATATAACCCTCTCCCTTAGGACCGATTTTAAAGCCTCCGGAGATATTTCTGCTGAATTGCACATCCAGACCGCCGGTGCAGATTGAAGCGAGTTTCTCTTGTGCGAATTTCTCAAGCTCAGCCTTTTTGTCGGCAGGAAGAATGATGTCGAGTGCTACAGAATCTGCAGAAGTGGGATTAAATGCAGATACAATGGATGTGAGAATTGTTTTGATGAACTCTGTTTCAGAAGCAGCCTCTTTTACAGATTTAAGACTCTTAGTTACAATAGCATTCTCAATTTGCTGTTTTACAGCTGTAAATGCCTGGGCCGAAGCCATTTTGATGTCGTTCTCTGTTTTAGATTTAAGTTCGGCAGCTTCATTTTGAGCTTTTTTAAGAATCTCTTCTGCCTGTTGTTTTGCCTGTGCAATAATCTGGGCAGCCTCATTCTTAGCATTGGCCTTCATCTGTTCGGCCTCCTGTTTGCCTTTAGACAAACCCTCATTATACAGCTTGTCTGTAAGCTCTTGAAGTTTATTTTGCATATAGTTAGACCTCCTAAATTTTAAAAACCCTTAAAGTTAATAATTATTTTTAATAAATATGCCGATAGTCAAATTTGTTACTAAAAAAAACTCTTTGCACACCATTTTGTTACGACAAATACCAATTTTACAGGGTGGGGAGGAGGTTAAAAAAAGAAGAGCCGGCCAGATGATGGTCAGCTCTTCAAAATATCTGTTGTTGGTAAAATTAACCGAGGAATGCAAGCAGGATACCTGCTGCAACTGCACTACCGATAACACCTGCAACGTTAGGACCCATAGCATGCATCAAAAGGAAGTTAGATTTGTCATACTCCAAACCTACATTGTTTGATACACGTGCTGCATCCGGAACCGCAGATACACCTGCATTACCGATAAGAGGGTTGATCTTGTTGCCCTCTTTGAGGAACAAGTTGAAGAATTTTACGAACAATACACCTGCAAATGTTGCAATAACAAATGAGAATGCACCAAGGATGAAAATCTTAACTGAGCTCCACTGAAGGAATTTGTCTGCCTGAGTAGAACAACCTACGGTGATACCGATAAGGATGGTGATAACATCGATTAGCGGACCGCTAGCAGTGTTTGCAAGACGTTTGGTTACACCAGACTCTTTGATCAAGTTACCGAAGAACAACATACCCAAAAGCGGAATACCTGAAGGTACAATAAACGCTGTTAGAAGGAAACCTACGATAGGGAAGAGTTTCTTCTCGGTAGGGGATACTGCTCTCGGAGCTTTCATCTTGATAAGACGCTCTTTCTCAGTAGTAAGCAGTTTCATAATAGGAGGTTGGATCACAGGAACCAATGCCATATATGAATATGCTGATACTGCGATAGCACCCATCAAATCCGGAGCAAGTCTACCTGCCAAGAAAATGGCTGTAGGGCCGTCTGCACCACCAATAATACCAATGGCACCAGCCTCAGCAGCACCAAAGCCCAATGCAAGAGATGCCATATAAGCACCAAAGATACCGAATTGGGCAGCTGCTCCAATTAGCAACAATTTAGGGTTGGAAATCAATGCAGAGAAATCTGTCATTGCACCGATACCCAAGAAAATTAGTGGTGGATACCAACCTTGTCTAACACCTTGATAAAGGATGTTTAGAACAGATCCTTCCTCGTATACACCTACTTGAAGACCTGAAAACAACGGAATGTTTCCAATTACGATACCAAAGCCTATCGGAACAAGAAGCATAGGCTCCCAATCCTTAGTAATGGCAAGGTATACAAAGAGCAATCCGATCAAGATCATGATGATATGACCAACTGTTACATTGGCAAATCCTGTATACATGAAGAATTGGCTCAAGTTATCTAAAATATTAGCTTCGTAAATCATAATTAACCGATTATTACAAGTGGAGCACCCTCAAGTACTGAATCACCTTTACCTACTTTAATAGCTGTTACTGTGCCATCTGCAGTAGCCTCAATAACATTCTCCATTTTCATGGCCTCAAGAACCATAACTTTCTGTCCTTTTTTAACTGCGTCACCAACAGCTACATTTACCTCAAGGATAACACCTGGAAGTGGAGATGTAACAGTTTCACCGGCTCCTGATGCTGCAGCAGGTTTTGCAACAACACCGGCAGGAGCTGCACCGGCAGTTTTAGCCGCAGGTTTTGCTACTGTAATTGCTGGTTTTTTGGTGATAGGTTTCTCAAACTCTACTTTGAATGGAGTACCATTTACCTCAACCTCCGCAATATTGTCATCTACTTCGTTAACGGTAACAGCATAATCATTACCGTTAATTTTCAATTTATATTCTTTCATCAGTCTTTCTTAATTAAATTATTTTTTTTTGTTTAATTGTGGAGTCTCTCTCAAAGTGTAAATCTTAGAACTCCATGGTGAGTAAGATTTTGATTCCTTGTGAATTGTAAGGATTGTTGTTTCAAAATCATGAGCTTCATTATCCAATTTGTACAAGTGGATAGCCATTGAAACTGCAGCATAAACCTCTGCCGAAACTTGTCCTGAAGTATCTGCTTTCGCACTGTTTGAAACAGTTTTGGTAGCCTCTTTGGCATTTTCTGATTTCTTTTTGATATGGAATTTGCCAATTTGTTTGAAAATCACAAACAATACTATCAAAGAAAGGAAAGTAACAGCCATTGCAGTAAGAGTCAAGAAAATTCCAATCGGATCAACCTCTTGTATCTGTGAAGCTTTTGATATACCATCCAGGGTAATGTTGTTGGTACTTGGAGTAGGATTCTCACAAATAACCCAACCCTCAACAGTTGCATCATCCTTATTTGCTTTGGCTTTTGCAGATTTGTTGTAAGATTTATAAACAAAGCTTTCAACTTTATTATTACCCTCACCATCAACTTTTCTTGCGTATGACTGGTTGGTATCCAATTGAGGAAGAACAACTTTGTCTACAATAGTCTTACCGTCTGTAGATACAAAGTATACCTCTTTTGCATCGTCAAGTTTGAAGCTTATATGGAATGTACCTTTCTCTTTAACTCCGTCGGCCCAGAACAAAGTGTGCTGGCGAGGTTTGATTTGAGTAAGGACATCACCTTTAGGAATCATGTACATGGTAAGGTTATTTGGGTCTGTTGAAAGATAACATCCCGCAATATTAACAGTACCATATGATGTGTTGAACAATTCAATCCAGCCGCTTCTGTAACCATAATCGTCCTCAAAACCCTCAGTGTTTGTAACGACAATCTCGTTCAAACGTATATCTGAGATATTTTGAGCGAATGCAGAAGATGCACAAGACAGAACTCCCAACAATATGAATAATTTAAAATATTTCTTCATCTTTTAGTTTGTTTTAATTATAGAGGAAGGTTGTCGTGCTTTTTAGCTGGGTTGGTCAATTTCTTGGTTGCCAACTGTTGAAGAGCGCGGATTACGCGGAAACGGGTGTTACGAGGCTCAATAACATCATCGATGTAGCCATATTTGGCAGCATTGTATGGGTTAGCGAATGCATCTCTGTACTCTTTCTCTTTCTCTGCAGCAAAAGCAACAGGATCAGCAGCCTCTTTCATCTCTTTACCATAAAGGACACCGATAGCTCCTGAAGGGCCCATTACTGCGATCTCAGCAGAAGGCCAAGCGTAGTTGATATCACCTCTCAGATGTTTAGAGCTCATCACACAGTATGCACCACCATATGCTTTACGCAATACAACTGTAACTTTTGGAACAGTAGCCTCTCCGTATGCATAAAGAAGTTTTGCACCGTGGAGGATAATTCCACCATACTCCTGTTGTGAACCAGGCAAGAAACCAGGTACGTCAACCAAAGTAACCAAAGGAATGTTGAATGCGTCGCAGAAACGTACGAAACGTGCAGCTTTTCTTGAAGAGTTGATATCAAGAACACCTGCAAGAACTTTAGGCTGGTTAGCCACGATACCAACAGCCTGACCGTTGAAACGTGCAAAACCTACAACAATGTTCTTTGCGTAATCTGCGTGAACCTCAAGGAATTTGCCATCATCAACAATACCGCCGATAACCTCGTATACATCGTAAGGTTTGTTAGGGTTATCAGGAATGATGTCGTTAAGTACATCATCAAGTCTGTCGATAGGATCTGAAGTCTCAACAACTGGAGTCTCCTCAAGGTTGTTCTGTGGAAGATAGCTCAAAAGGTCTCTGATAACCTGGATACCCTCTTCCTCTGAGTTAACTGCAAAGTGTGCAACACCGCTCTTGCTTGCGTGTACGCTTGCACCACCAAGATTCTCTTGAGTAATATCCTCACCGGTAACTGATTTTACAACTGTAGGACCTGTCAAGAACATGTAGCTTGAACCTTTGGTCATGATGTTGAAGTCTGTAAGGGCTGGAGAGTAAACAGCACCACCTGCGCAAGGGCCGAAGATTGCTGAAATCTGAGGAATTACACCTGATGCAAGAATGTTTCTCTGGAAAATTTCGGTATAACCTGCCAAAGCATTAACACCCTCTTGGATACGTGCTCCACCTGAGTCGTTAAGACCGATAACTGGGGCACCCATCTTCATAGCCTGATCCATAATCTTACAGATCTTCATTGCGAAGCTCTCAGAAAGCGAACCGCCGAATACTGTGAAGTCTTGTGCGAAAACGTAAACAAGACGGCCGTCGATTGTACCGTAACCTGTTACAACACCATCACCAAGGAATGTGGTTTTCTCCATTCCGAAATTCTGGCAACGGTGAGTTACAAACATATCATACTCTTCGAAGCTACCCTCGTCAAGCAGCATGTTGATTCTTTCACGAGCAGTGTATTTGCCTTTTGCATGTTGCGCGTCAATTCTCTTTTGACCGCCGCCCAAACGCGCCTTCTCACGTAGTGCGATAAGCGCTTTAACTTGTTCAAGTTGTTGGCTCATTTTATATTTTTTTTAAAATTTAGATTGAGTTTACAATTTAGATGGATCTTCACAAATCTCAGTAAGAACACCAAGAGTTGATTTTGGATGAAGGAATGCAATGTTCAATCCCTCAGCACCTTTTCTAGGAGCTTTGTCAATAAGTTGTACGCCTTTGGCAGCAAGGTCATCAAGAACTACCTGTACGCCGTTGCAGGCAAAAGCAATGTGGTGCACGCCCTCGCCTTTTTTCTCAATGAATTTGGCGATAGTTCCCTCAGGAGATGTGCTTTCCAAAAGTTCGATTTTGGTCTGACCGATTTTAAAGAATGCTGTTTTTACCTTCTGGTCTGCAACTTCCTCAATAGAGTAGCATTTGAGACCCAATTTTTCTTCATAGTAAGGAATAGCAGTTTCCAATGATTTTACTGCAATACCAATGTGTTCTATATGTGTTAGTTCCATCATTAAAAGAATTAAATGATTAAAAAATTAGATTAAACAT
>JAZNEW010000064.1:0-11496 GCA_045588775.1 Candidatus Egerieisoma sp.
TTTTGTAGAGATAAATTTATTGTGGGATTATGCCTTAATTGAAGGCCATCCGGCATTTTGCCTATTCTGTTTGAAGAGATGATATTTCCAATGCTGTCGAGTATTGTAAGATGGTATTCTTTTGTGGCATAGTTGCGTGATTCGAATATGTAATATTGGCCGAGCGGAAATGCTGGTCCGCCAATTGTTTTACTTTGAGTGGTGATTTTGTTGTTGAAAGGAATCTCTCTCTTGAAGTTGCCAACGGTGTCGTATATCAGAATCTTTTTGCTCTCAGGGTCTGTTCCAACCAACTCTTTTTTATACTCATTCAATTCCTGATTATATTGTCTCACAAACTCTCCGTAAGCTCTACCCTCTGTTCCTATTTTATCTGAAACCAGTTTGCCTTTAATATCAAAAATTTTGGATCCTGAGCCCCAAGGACCATGGTAATAAATAAAGTTATGGTATATAACGCAATTGTAGGGGGTGATATCACTTATATATAGTTCCGGTCTTGATTCAATCGGAACATATTCTATAGAATCGCAGTATTCGCTCAGGTTTAGTGTTTTTGCACTTTTTAGGGCTTTTTCAATATTCACTCTGTAAGGCTCTTCGGGCAATTGGTAAATGTTGTCTGATGTGGTATCACTTTTATCGGGTGTGTTGGCGGATTGAGTTTGCTCTACACTTTGGTTTTGATTATGTTTTTTTGATGTGGTATTTGAGCAACATACAAAAGTTAAAACAGACAGAACGAAGTATGTATAAGCAATAAGTCTCATAGTTGGAAAGTTAGTATGTTATGACCGTAAAGTTAATGTATAATCGTTATATTTGTGGAATTATTTATTACATTCGTCAAATTGTCAGCTAAAATTATAGATATTAAGTAATGTTATAAAATTTTTAACCATGAAAAGTAATTTATACAAAATTAGAGTGTTAGCGGCATTATGTATGCTGCTATCTGTATTTGGGTGCAGCACCAATACGCAAGAGTTTGTAATTGATGTTGAAAAAGCTCTTGATGGTGGCACAAAGGAGGTTATGTTGAGTGATGTGGCATCGGAGATAGAGTATGTTGCAATAAATACAGGTGATGAATTTCTGGATGATTTCAAGAGATTGGATTTTATAGCAGCAAAGGATGGTTTTTATGTGGTGCCAATGTCTCTTGGTGCGGAATCATTTTACAAATTTTCGTCCGACGGTAATATGATTTCCAAATTCAACAGGCAGGGCAGGGGAAAAGGAGAGTATTCTTTAGTGGCTAATGTGTCGTACTGTGAGGATAAGGATGAATTGGTTGTTACAGATATGGCTGACAAGATATTGGTTTATAACGGTAATGGAGATTGTCTGTATTCTGTTATGCTTAATCTTGAGGGTTACGGCAGGTGGCCTAAAACTATTCTTATGGGAGATGATTTTGTTTTATTTATTAAGTCTAAGGATAATTCCAAATATTGTGCACTTACAGTTGATACCGCAGGCAATGTATTGAAAGAGCGTGTGTTGTTTGAATATCCGCAAGATAAAGCAAGAGGTGGTGGGGAGATGGCATATGTGTATGATTCAAAAGTGAGAATCCGCAACTTTTCATATTCCGACTCTTTATACACATTCGACGGAGAGAATTTGCAAGTGCTTTATCCGTTGCATTTGGGCAAATACGGTGAGGGTGATGTTCAAAAAATCAGGTTTGGAGGTATAAATTATGAGTGCGAACATTTCTTGCTTATGCAGACAATAAAAACTCCGCAATATTATCCCGATATTGATCAGAAAGAGAGAATCTATTATGTATTCTTTGATAAAAAAAGTGGAGAAATCTGCAGAATTTCAAAAGATGATAATGGAAATGCTTATTTTGTGAATGACCTCGACGGAGGTGCTCCATTCTGGCCTAAAACTGTTTCCAATGGAAAAATGTACCAGCTGATAGATGCAATTGATTTTATTGAATTGGCAGAAAAAAGTTCATCTGATAAAATGAAAGAGGTTGCTGCAACTTTGAATGAAGAATCCAATCCTGTACTGGTTGTTGCCAAGTTGAAGTAAACTTCTTTTTGCAGGGGTGTGTTTAATTGAGTAATTTGTTATCTTTGTGCCTCAAATATTCTGAATTATGGAGAGAGAGATTCTAATATACAATACACTTAGCAGAAGAAAAGAACTTTTCAAGTCTATAACACCGGGAATGGTTGGCCTATATGTTTGCGGACCAACTGTTTACGGAGATGCCCATTTGGGTCATGCGCGCCCTACAATTACATTTGATGTTCTTGTGCGTCTTTTCAGACACTTGGGCTATAAAGTGAGATATGTGCGCAATATTACCGATGTAGGACACCTTGAGAATGATGCCGATGCCGGTGAGGACAAGATTGCCAAAAAAGCAAGGCTTGAGCAGTTGGAGCCGATGGAGATAGTTCAAACCTATACCATCAAGTTCCACGATGCAATGCGCAAGCTGAACAATAATGCTCCAAGCATTGAGCCACGTGCCAGCGGACACATCATTGAGCAGATTAATCTTGTGCAGAAAATTCTTGATAAAGGGCTGGCATACATCAGCAACGGTTCTGTATATTTTGATGTTCAGGAGTATAACAAGCAGTTCAAATATGGACAGCTCTCCGGCAGGACTTTGGATGAGATGTATGCAAATACCAGAACTCTTGATGGCCAGGACGACAAACGTTCTTCATACGATTTCGCATTGTGGAAAAAGGCTTCTCCGGAGCATATCATGAGATGGCCTTCTCCTTGGAGCGACGGTTTCCCAGGCTGGCACCGCGAGTGTTCGGCAATGAGCGAGAAGTATCTTGGAGAGGTGTTTGATATTCACGGCGGCGGTATGGACCTTATGTTCCCTCACCATGAGTGCGAGCTTGCACAGAACACCGCATCACGCGGCAAAGGTGGCGTGAACTACTGGATGCACAACAATATGATTACCATTGAGGGCAAGAAGATGGGCAAATCGTATGGCAACTTCATCACTTTGGATGAACTGTTCAATGGCACACATCCAAAATTGGTGCAGCCATACTCTCCTATGACTGTAAGATTCTTCATCCTTCAGGCCCACTACAGAAGCACGCTTGATTTCAGCAATGAGGCTTTGCAGGCTGCAGAGAAGGGTTTGAAGAAGATTATGCAGGCCGCTAAAGATGTGAAGAATTTGCCGGTATCTGCAAATCCTGCAGAGTTGAATGCCAAAACCGGTGCATCTGCCGATATAGCCAAAGAGGTTGCACAATTGAAAGAGAATGTATACACTGCATTGTGTGATGATTTGAATACTCCTATAGCGTTGTCTCACCTGTTTGATGCTGCAAGGATAGTAAACAGCGTGAAAGATGGAAAAATGGCTGTTGGTGTGAACGAAAAGGAGACTTTGGTCTTCTTGCTTGCAGAGATTCTGGAGAATGTTTTGGGTATTGTTGATGAGCAGGGTGCAGAGGGCGCTTCAACTGGCAGTATGTCGGTTATCGAGGGGCTGATGGAGATGGTTCTTGCTCAAAGAGCAGAGGCAAAAGCCAATAAAGACTGGGCCAAATCTGATTTCATACGAGACAAACTCAAAGAGATAGGTGTTCAGGTTAAAGATACCAAGAACGGAGTAGAGTGGACTCTGTAATCTTGAATGTGCAAGTTGAATATTGCAACTTATGAAATCACTTAGATTGCTGATTATATTTTCCCTTTTCTGCATGCTTTGTTTGTGTGCAGGAAGGGGATTTTTCTTTTCGGCAATTGGAAACGGTAGTAATGATGCCGCTGTGCAGAGTATGCAGAATAACGCAACTTTGCAGGATTCGGGGGAAGATTATATCAGGTTGGTGCGTTCAAGCAGTTTTGTAGCGGCAAACACTCTTAACAATATTGCGGAGCACAGGGCTCCAACCCAATGGCTTAGTGTGCGTGGAGCCAAATTGTGCGGTGAGGCAAGGGGTGCATACGGTCAAAAAGGGAGATACAAGACTAATCTTTGCTGTGGAGGATTGAAGGTAAGCGCATCTGCTGTATCATATCTTCTCCAATCATATCATAAAACAGTTTCTTCACTATGGTGCTGCCATTTTTCAAAGTGCTATATTCTGGCACTCGGCAGGCTTCTTTGTTGATATACGTTTTATATTAAGGCGTTGTAAATGCCGGGATATTCTTGCCTTTTGATATGGGTAGGAGTATTCTATATTGTTATATACTTAATTATAAACCGTTTGTCAATTTAAAAGAGATTATGAGCAATTTTAAAAATATAAATGAAGAAATATCCAAACTTGAAGATATTTATACCAAGAAGGTGAGTAAAAAAATATTTGTACTGCTGGCTATTGCCGGAGTGTGTGTACTGTATGCTTCTACAAAAATGACCGGAATTGAGATATTGGGCGTGCTGATGTTTTGTATAGGTTTTGGTATGATTATATTTGGCCTTGTAGGAATCTCCAGACCATCTGAAATGTTGTATTGCAAGTCTACCAAAGAGATATTGGGTAAGCATATTTATTATTTCGACTCTGCCGATAAAAATGTTGTGAGAGCTGCCATTAAAGAGGGGAATAGAGATACTTTGAAACTTATCTCAAATGGTCAGAACAACAATATGAGGGCTATAGTCTATGCTACGCCCTCATACAGTTATTGTGTATTTCAAATGCAGACATTTGTGCCTCACGAGTATGTGCCCGTTGAGGATGTGGTTATTTGCAATACTTGTCGAGCCAATTAAAGAATACCCTGTTCCAGTGTATTGAGTTTTGAGGTTTCAGAATCCAGTGATTCTCCTCAGGGAAGAGCAGCATTTCAGAAGGTACACCCATCATCTGGGCGGCATTGAATGCTGCCATTCCCTGCTCAACAGGAACGCGGTAATCCATCTCTCCATGGGTAATCAGAATAGGTGTATTCCAGTTCTTTATCAGTTTGTGAGGAGAGTTGCTGTAGTGGCGTACTGCCTCTTTGTTGGTATCCCAAGGGGCACCGCCATTATCCCAAGTAGGGAACCACATCTCTTCGGTCATCATATACATCTGCTCCTGATTGAAGATTCCGGCGTGTGCAATCAATGCAGAGAATCTGTTTTTGTGGACACCGGCAAGGTAGTAAACAGAGTAACCGCCGTAGCTTGCACCTGTGGCTGCCATTTTGCCTACATACGGCTCTTTTTTCATATTGTCGGCAGCTGTAAGGTAATCCTGAATGTTGAGTCCGCAGTAATCTTTTGAAATCTGCTCGCACCACTCCTGTCCGAATGCGGTTGTGCCTCTTCTGTTCGGAAGAATTACAATGTAGCCTTGTGAGGCCATAAGACGGTAGTTCCATCTTGTAGACCATCCCTGGCTGATAGTTCCTTGAGGGCCGCCCAAACAGAGCAGGATAGCAGGGTACTGCTTGCTCTTGTCGAATTCAGGAGGGAATACAATCCATGTGTGCATCTTTTTGCCGTCGACTGTTGTCATCCATCTCTGCTCAATGGTTGGAGTTTCCAACTTCTCAAGGGTCTCTTTGTTTTCAAATGTGAGTTGCTCCCAAGCGCCGTCGGCAATATTTACTGCAACTATTTCGGCCGGACGGAGCAGACATTTGTTTGTGGTGATGAGTTTTTCTCCTACAACCTGAACACCGTCGAAATCAAACCACTGGTCATCGGCAGTGATGCGTCTTACGCCATTGCCGAAGTGTGTCTCATCTGTAGGCTCGTTTGCGCGCGGTTTGTAAACTTGGCTGCAGTCTTTGTTTATATCCACAACAAAGAGGGCTGTGAGGGCATTTACGCAGGAATTGAAGTAGATTTTATCGGATTCCGGTGCCCAAGTTATCGCCTCAACATTATATTTATAATCTTTCGACAGCTCTTTCATGTACTGGCTGAAATCTTCATTGCCAAGATTTGCATAAACCTGCTCCATATCTGCAATGAAGAGCCTGCGTTTGTCGGCCTCGTAACCGCCGCGCTCCATGCTGATCCATGCAAGGTATTTGCCGTCTGGCGAGAAAAGAGGTTCGGTGTCGTAGCCCATCATGCCATTTGTGAGGTTTGCGCACTCTCCGGTCTCAACATTGTAGAGATATATGTCGGTATTTGTGGAGAAGGCATACTCCTTGCCGGCAACTTTGCGGCAAGAGTAGGCAATGTATTTTCCGTCGGGACTCCATGAAAGTTGCTCAAGGCCGCCGAAAGGAAGGGTAGGGAGTTCGAACTTTTCGCCGCCCTCGCCAAGTATATCAACAGGGTTGTCCAGTGTGCTGCCGTTGAAGTCTGCAATAAAGGTGTGAGGTATCTCCTCCACAAAATGGTCCCAATGGCGGTACATCAGATCTTTGATTGTGCGTCCGCTCGATTTGTCGAGGTCGGGATAGATGTCTGTGGGTTTTGTGCAGGCTTTTATATTGCTGATATACATTATTTTATCTTGCGCGGGTGAGAGCTCGAACGCATCTATGCCCTCAATGCCTCCAATCTGTTTGCGGTTGGTGCCGTCGGCATTCATGACCCATAGGGAGCCGCCGCTGAGGAATGCAATCTGCTCTCCGCCATTAATCCAGCGGGCATTTGATTCACTCTTTGGAGTGGCGGTAATCTTGTGGTTGTTTGAGCCGTCGAGGTTCATAATAAAAAGCTCCCTGTTGCTCCGATTCTCTTCGATTGAGGTGTATGATACTCCGTAAAGGATTTTTGTGCCATCGGGTGATACCTGAGGATCGCCAACTTTGCCAAGTTGGTGCATGATTTCAGGGGTGTACTGGCCATTTTTAACCTGAATGTCGATTTTTGTAATCATAGGCCCAGTGGTCTCTTGTCCACCGCAGCCACACAGTGCAGCTGCCATAAGCATAATTGAAAATATTTTTTTGCTCATATTTTTAGAAATAGTTTCTTAGTGTTTACTCTTCTGTAAGTTCATAACCCAGATCAATATCTTTTTCGGTTGCCGGACGTCCGTGTTTCATCCATTTTGGCATAGGTGCACCTTTGAGGTAGTGGTCGAAGAATTGTGAGAGGCGTATGCTCAAGTCTTTTGCATTTCTTCTCTCTTCGAGGTTGTGCTCCTCGTTGTTATATTGGAGCAGCCATGCTATTTTGCCGCAACGGCGTAGCGCTGTAAAGAACTCAATGCCCTGATACCATGGAACTGCACCATCTCTGTCGTTGTGCATGATAAGAACAGGGGTCTTTACATTTGGCACAAAGAATAGAGGTGAGTTTTCATAATAAAGATCATAACCGCTCCAAAGATCTTTGCCGATACGGCTCTGGCCATGCTCATACTGGATCTGACGGGTGATTCCGCTGCCCCAACGGATACCGCCGTATGCACTTGTCATGTTTGCAACGGGAGCTCCTGCACCGGCAGCTTTGAATTTGTCGGTTTGGGTAATCATGTATGCAACCTGATAACCGCCCCAGCTCTGGCCCTGAATAGCCATATTCTCGCCATCGATCCATGGGTATGTTTTCTCGAGCATCTCAACTCCCGGCATGATCGAACGCATTGCGCTCTGGCCCGGATGACCCTCTGTGTAGTAGATGTCGGGTACAAATACCACATAACCGTTACTTACAAAATATGGGATATTGATTGTTGAACGGCTTGGGGTCGGGAAGCGCGGGTTGAACAGTTTGTCGGTATTCTTCTCGTAGAAATAGATCATTACAGGGTATTTCCTGGTTGTATCGAGATCTTCGGGTTTGTACAGCAGACCCTCGCAGTAGATATCATCGGCTGTCTGCCAGTTTACAAGTTCAACACTTCCCCAGTTGTACTCCCTCTGTTGTGGGTTGATGTCTGAAACCTGTTTCTGGGTTTTGAAGTTGTCGAGAGTGACAAATGCGTTGTTGCCCTCTTCAAAGTTGCCTCGTGCATATACAAATGCCGCTTTTTTGCCTTTGCCGGGTTTTGAATAGGCAAAGTTTGCAAACATATAAGGGCCCTCGACAAGTTTGGTTACAACAGCTCTCTTTTTGGCAATCTCTTTGGTTGCAAGACCTCCCTCTTTGGTCTTGTAGTTGTATGTTGTGAAGAACATTGTTTCGCCCGGTTTGATTACTGCAGTAGGTCTGCCAACTGCCTGAGGCCTTTCAGGATCCTCAATAAGGCTTACCATAGAGAGTCTGGTGTTGTTGTTGCGGCCGTAGCTGTCTGTAAGCACTTCAGGTGCTGCAATGCCTTTAGGGTCGAACTTCCAGTAGTCGTATCTGTCGCCAATTACAAATGCGCTGTTGTCTTCATACCATATAGCCTGACCACTGGAACCCGGCATATCGGGTCTGTCGTGGTCTTCGTCGTGGAAAGTTACGCCAAGAGACTCGGTAAGGTTTTTCAACTCGCCTGTGGCAACAGTGTAGAGATACCAGTGTTTTGAAGGTTTGTCATAAACAACGGCCCACTCGCTGTTTGGAGAGACGCTCATTGCACTGTAACAGGCTTTTTTCTTCAGAAGCTTTCTTGAACCGTCATTCACATTCACAAGGTAGATGTCGGTATATCTGTTGGCATTCCATTGCGATTCAATTCTGTATGGTTTGTTGTTGCCAACCAGTACCCAGTCTGCCATCTGTTTGTTGTAAACTATCACATTTGGAACATCAAGATCTCCAAGTTGCACAAATTTTCCATTCTCCAGATTTACATATGCTGTGTAGGTCTGTTTGAGGTTCTGAGACTTTTTCAACAGCTGCACAGGTTGCAGATAGTCGTCATGCCAAGACCAGATGTCGAGCTGCGGCTGCTCAAAATCAACCAACGAGGTATCTTTTTCGCGTGGTTTTGGGGCAGTGCCAAAGAAGAGTCTTTTACCATCTTCACTAAAACTCAAATAGCCGTTTTCGCTGATTATCCACCCTTTCTGCAGACCTTCAATTTTGTTGTCTGCCACACTTTTTAGTGATCCCGACAAAATATCGTAGTGATATATGCTAATCTCTTTTTTGGCGGCTTTTGATGTGTCGGTATTTGCATAGAATGCTATGGTATTCACTTTACTGAATTCCGGCAATTTGATTTTTGACCCCTTTGGACCATCAATCACTTTTGTGCTCTGGCCTGTGGCAACATTGTAGAGCATAAGGGCCGGTTTTGAGGTGGAGTCTTTTTTGTCGGCCTCCACAGTATATGCCAGAAGATCCCCTTTTTTATTGAATTTGTAAAGAGCCACATTTTTGATAGTATCGGTTTTGCCGGTAGCAATATTTCTCAAATACAACTCTTTAACGGGTTTTGCAGGTCTCTCTTTTGCAGCGGGTTTCTCTGCTTTTGCTGCTTTTCCGGCTTTTGATGTATCTGCTGCCGCCTTCTCTTTTTTAGCAGGTTTCTCTTTGGCAGGATTCATTTCAAAAGCGAAAATGTTTGAAAAATTGTCGGGGGTATTAAAGGATTTGTAATTTGCAATTTTCTCAATATTGCCCGACAGAATATCTATTACAGCCAATGTGTCTTTTGGCATATCCTCTCTCTTTACCTTCTTTATTCTGGCATTTCTTGTCTGGCTGAACAGCGGTCTGATTACAGCGATAACGGTTTTGCCATCTTCACTCATTTTTGCACGGGTAGCCCTTGGAAATTCCATTTTCTTGCCTGTGCGGATATTCTCGATTACAAGAGTTACATCACCCTCGCCGGGAGTGATTGTATACATCATCACATCTCCGTTGTTGGGAAGACTTAATGCTCTCAAAGTATTCCATGAGTCATATACAGAGTGGTCCAGTGCCGGTTTTTGGGCAAAGGAGAGGGCCACTGAAAAGAACAGCGCCAATGATAATAGTGTTAATCTCTTCATATTTGTGTATTTAAACTAATTTTTGCAATTCAAATTTATTTGGATGGTAAAAATACACTATATTTGCGCCCGAACAAAATTTGTTAAGGAGATTGATTAACGATTAAATAAATTATTATGGTTTATTCGCACGAAGTAGAACACATGTGTGTTGTAAAAAAAGGTCCTAACCATGGACCTGCACCTATTCCTGAAGAGGGCAAATGGGTGAGAAGCAAAGAGATTAAAGATATTTCAGGCCTTACTCACGGTATTGGCTGGTGTGCTCCACAACAGGGTGCATGCAAACTTACCCTTAATGTTAAAGAGGGCATCATTCAAGAGGCTTTGGTTGAGACTATCGGATGTTCAGGAATGACTCACTCTGCTGCTATGGCATCTGAGATTCTTCCAGGCAAGACTATTCTCGAGGCATTGAATACAGACCTTGTTTGTGATGCTATCAATACTGCAATGAGGGAGTTGTTCCTTCAAATCGTTTATGGCCGTACACAATCTGCTTTCTCTGAGGGCGGTCTGATTATCGGTGCAGGTCTTGAGGATTTGGGTAAAGGTTTGAGAAGCCAGGTAGGTACTCTTTATGGTACTTTGGCTAAAGGTCCGCGCTACCTTGAGATGGCTGAGGGTTATATCAAGACTTTGGCTTTGGACAAAAACGATGAGATTTGCGGATATGAGTTTGTACATATGGGCAAATTCATGGAAGAGATAAAGAAAGGCACAGATGCTAATGAGGCATTAAAGAAAGTAACCGGTACTTATGGCCGTTTCTCTGCTGAGCAAGGTGCTGTTAAACACATTGACCCACGTAACGAATAAGGAGGAAAGAAAATGGCTATAAGAGAAGTAAAATTTGAGAGCCAAGACCGTAGAATGGCTCAGATCAATGCGGTTTTGAATGCTAACGGAATTAAAAGCATAGAAGAGGCAAACGAGATTTGCGAGCAGTATGGTTTGGATCCTTACAAAACTTGTGAGGAGACTCAGCCTATCTGTTTTGAGAATGCAAAATGGGCATATGTAGTTGGTGCTGCCATTGCTCTTAAAAAGGGTTGTTCAAATGCTGCAGATGCAGCTGAGGCTATCGGTTTGGGCTTGCAGTCATTCTGTATCCCTGGTTCAGTTGCTGATGACCGTAAAGTAGGTCTTGGCCACGGTAACCTTGCTGCCCGTCTTTTGAGAGAGGAGACCAAATGTTTCGCTTTCTTGGCAGGTCACGAGTCTTTCGCTGCTGCAGAGGGTGCTATCAAAATTGCTGCTAAAGCAGACAAAGTAAGAAAAGAGCCTCTACGTTGTATCCTTAACGGTTTGGGTAAAGACGCTGCCCAGATCATCTCAAGAATCAACGGCTTTACATATTGCCAGACTGAGTTTGATTATGCAACCGGTAAAGTTAAAGTTGTTAATAAAATCGCTTACTCAGACGGTCCTCGCGCAAAAGTTAACTGCTATGGTGCAGACGATGTAAGAGAGGGTGTTGCAATTATGCACCTTGAGGGTGTTGACGTATCAATCACTGGTAACTCAACCAACCCAACACGCTTCCAGCATCCAGTTGCAGGTACTTACAAGAAAGAGTGCATGGAGATGGGCAAGAAATATTTCTCAGTTGCTTCAGGTGGCGGTACAGGTAGAACCCTTCACCCAGACAACATGGCTGCAGGTCCTGCATCATACGGTATGACCGACACAATGGGCCGTATGCACTCAGAC
>JAZNEW010000065.1:0-2721 GCA_045588775.1 Candidatus Egerieisoma sp.
TTGTAAATGATATTGACAATGGGGCCCCTTTTTGTCCACTCTATATGTATGGCAACAAAATGTACCAGTTTATAGATGCAGAAGAATTCATATCTCTTGCCCGACAGTGTGATGTTCCGCGGATGAAAGAGGTTGCATCACTGCTTACAGAAGAGAGCAACCCTGTGATGGTTGTTGCTACACTTAAATAGATAAGAATCGGAATCAGAGAACAAGAATCAGAACACAAGAAGAGCCGATAACCCTGAGTCTGGAGTTACCGGCTCTCTCTGTTTGCTTACAATCACGTTGAGCCTCGGCTTGCAGTGGAATTATTGCAGATTTTTGAATACAAGTGCATTGTTTGTGCAATCTACCTCTATGTGGCCATCTTTTGCTATTTCTCCACTTATGATTTTTGTGGCGAGTTCGTTTATGAGTTCTTTTTGGAGCAGGCGTTTTATTGGACGCGCACCGTAGGCAATATCGTAGCCTTTTGAACTCAAATAATCGAGAGCGGCAGGGGTAAATTGCAACTCAACGCCTTTTTCGGAGAGCAGTGCTGCAATCTGGTTAATCTGCAGTTGCAAGATTCCCAATATATCCTTTTTGCTGAGTGGCTCAAACATTATTATTTCATCAATTCTGTTGAGAAATTCGGGCCTTACACTTCTTTTAAGCAGTTCCAGAACAGCGGTTTTACACTCTTCGAGAAGTTCTTCTTTGTCTTTGGCAGATTGTTCCTGCATATCTTTTGAAGCCCCTTCATCTGTGTTAGCCACACTCTCCAACCTGTTCATATATTGCTGGATGATTTCACTTCCAACATTACTGGTCATAATGAGAATTGTATTCTTGAAGTTTACGGTGCGCCCTTTGCCGTCGG
Organism: Candidatus Egerieisoma sp.; assembly: GCA_045588775.1. Lineage (GTDB taxonomy): Bacteria > Bacteroidota > Bacteroidia > Bacteroidales > UBA932 > Egerieousia. The sequence continues at coordinate 866 of JAZNEW010000065.1, forward strand.
TGAGACGTCCGTCGTCGAGAACCTGCAGCAGAATGTTGAAGACATCGGGGTGGGCCTTCTCAATTTCATCAAAGAGCACTACCGAGTATGGTTTGCGCCTTACAGCCTCGGTAAGCTGTCCGCCCTCATCGTAACCCACATAGCCCGGAGGCGCTCCAACAAGGCGTGTAACCGCAAAGCTCTCCTGATATTCGCTCATATCGATGCGGGTCATCAGGTTTTCGTCGTTAAAGAGAAACTCTGCAAGAGCCTTTGCCAGCTCTGTTTTGCCTACACCTGTGGTTCCGAGAAAGAGGAATGAACCCAATGGACGTTTCTCATTCTGAAGTCCCGCACGCGAGCGCCGTACTGCGTCAGAAACCGCCTTTATCGCTTCATCCTGGCCTACAACTCTTTTGTGCAGTTCTGCCTCAAGATTCAACAGTTTCTCTTTTTCGCTCTGAAGCATTCTTTTTACAGGAATTCCTGTCCATTTCGATACAACTTCGGCAATATCTTCTGGATTTACCTCTTCGTTGATCAGAGGATTCGGATTGGCGTTCTTTTGTGCTGTAAGTTCCTCTATTTCGTTTTGTAGAGCGGATATTTTACCGTATCTGATTTCGGCAACTTTGCCATAATCGCCGGCCCGTTCGGCATTGTCGGCCTCTATTTTGAGATTTTCTACCTTCAAACGTTTCTGCTGTATGGCATCGAGCAGGCTCTTTTCCTCTTTCCACTGTTTGTCATAGAGTTTTTTCTCCTCCCGCAGGCCATCCAATTGAGATACAATATCATTCAGTTTTGGCGATTTACCCTCTCTTTTTATGGCCTCGCGTTCAATCTCCAGCTGTTTGATTTTACGGTTGAGTTCATCAATTTTTTCGGGCACAGAGTTCATCTCCAGCCTCAACTTTGAGGCGGCCTCGTCAATAAGGTCAATAGCTTTGTCGGGCAGAAATCTGTTTGTAATATATCTGTTCGACAAATCTACAGCAGCAATTATGGCATCATCCTCAATCTTTACCTTGTGGTGATTTTCATATTTCTCTTTGAGACCTCTGAGAATTGAAATGCTCTCTGCAGGGGTTGGCTCATCTACCATAACCATCTGGAAGCGGCGCTCCAGAGCCTTGTCCTGTTCAAAATATTTCTGATACTCATCCAATGTGGTTGCACCAACGGTTCTGAGCTCTCCACGTGCAAGTGCCGGTTTGAGGATATTTGCAGCATCCATTGCACCGCTGCTCTTTCCGGCTCCCACAAGTGTGTGAATCTCATCTATATACAGTATTATCTGGCCATTGCTCTCAATAACCTCCTTTACAACGCCCTTCAATCTCTCCTCAAACTCTCCCTGATATTTTGCACCTGCAATCAGGGCACCCATATCGAGCGAATAGATCTCTTTGTTTTTGAGATTTTCTGCAACATCTCCATGAATGATGCGCTGTGCAAGTCCCTCTGCAATAGCTGTTTTTCCAACTCCGGGTTCTCCTACCAATATAGGATTGTTCTTTGTTCTGCGGCTGAGAATCTGCAGAACTCTCCTTATCTCCTCGTCGCGTCCAATCACAGGGTCCAGCTTGCCGCTTCTGGCCCTTTCGTTCAAATTGATTGCATAATTCTTTAATGCACTTGATCCGTTCTGATTGTTATTCATATTCTGCCTCCTATAATTTTTTCCCTGTCATTATCCCGACAGTGTTGCTAAATAACATATTTTGCAATCGTGGAGTTCAAAATGGTTGCCATTTAAAAAAAATCTGACAAATTGGCAGTGCGAAATATTGTGCATACGATTGTATTTTGTAACTAAAATACTATCTTTGTGTAATGCAATATTCTATCGGATTGCAAGTCGGATCGTAGCCATG
>JAZNEW010000066.1:0-64107 GCA_045588775.1 Candidatus Egerieisoma sp.
ACAGATGTTGTAAACGGCTATCAGTGTGAATAGTATCGAGTTCCTGATTGAGAATGGTGAAATATTCATCGACACGCTCGTCAATCTCAGCTTTTTTCTTGTCGCTTAAAGAATCATATTTTTCATCAAAAAGCTGTGCCTTAATCTGCTCCTTTGCTTTCTGGATATCATTTTCAATCTTCTCACGCACATATTCGAACGCCTTAATCAAAAATCCACCACTACCACAGCAAGGATCGCATATAATCTCTCCCTCCTCAGGATCAAGAAGTGCTACCATAAAGTCCACAATGGTACGAGGCGTGAAGAATTGACCCAACTCGCCACGGAATGTCTTGCCCAAGAATTTCTCGAAAGCAATACCCTTAACATCATCGGCAGTGCGAGAGAGGTTATAAATCTCCAATTCCTCTACGATAGCCTCAAAACTAGCTTGTTTGATCTTTATTTTGTCATTAGGTTCGAAAAGATCATCTTTCTCAAACTCTAGTTTAGTCAAATCAAACCAATAATCCATATATGGGATATCATCTTTAGGACCATTGCGTTTAACATTAACTGGCCTTATCTTATTTTCATAATTTTCTTCTTCCTTTTTAAATTGCTTCAAAGAGAATATGTTATCCCCATTAGGATTTCGTTCGTACCGTATTTTCATAAATAACACCTTACTTATCTCATCAAATGCAGCCTCAGGAGATAGTTTGTCGTTATTACGGATAATATTATGACACTTAAAAAGCAGTTTACTAAACTCATCACGAGTAAAAGCCTTAGTTTGGCTCAACAACTCTTTTAACTTCTTGGCATTAGTCAGCTCATCAGCCTTTGGAATATCCACAATTTCCTCCAAACGCTTAGGCAACTTACCCTTATTCACTTTGAATACTCGGGTTTCTTTGAGGTTGGTAGTAACAAAGAAGTCGGCACCAGCCCAAGCAGCATAGTTGTATCCTTGGAAATAGTCCTCTTCACGAATGGTGATATGCTCAGCTTTGCACTCAACAACGATTGTTGCAGCATCCTCGTTACTCTTAGCAGACGCTGACTTCCACACCACAATATCTGCTCGTGCTTTACCTTGACCGCGGTGAGAATTGTTTACCTGCAACTCCTGCTCCATTTGCGACAAGTCATAGCCATAGTGATTCACCAAGCGGCAAATGTACTCTTGGCGCACACGCTCCTCGGGAGTTAGAGCCACATATCTATTTTTTAAAGGTTCAAAAATTAAATTATTTTTTATATCAATTTCCATATCAATATTATCTAAAATAAAGTCAAACGAGTGATTTTTTAATAAAATCTAATTTATCAAATCTTTAGTCGCTACATTGAGAATTTGGGCAATCTTGGTCAGCATCTCTAACGACGGTTGCATCTTGTTGGAGCACCATTTAGAAACAGTTGAGGGGTCTTTGCCTAACTGCTCGGCAAGCCATTTGCCGGTTTTGTTTTGTTCAACCAATACTACTTTTAGTCTATTTAAATCTTTCATTATTTACACATTTTATTGGCGTATACCGCAAATTTAGTGATAATATGCGAAATTATATCTTTGGTAAGTAATTTTTCTATCGGAAAAGCGATATTGAGCGAGTATTGCAAAGTTGCTATCGTGGCAAGTTATAATTTTATACTCTATCGGGTGTAAAACATACACTAAAACAATAAAATTATACCCGATAAGGTATAATTTATTGCATCTATGGAGCAGACAGCACTTTCAAAATATGTGAAGGCGATGCGTAAGCAATACAATCTTACGCAGGTTGAGCTTTCCGAAAAGTCGGGGGTGGGATTGCGTCTTGTTCGTGAATTGGAGCAGGGAAGAAGACTTTACGTCTTGATAAAGTTAATCAGGTATTGAATCTCTTTGGAAGCAAAGTTGGTGTCGTGCCAATAGATAAAAGCGATGAGCGATGAAAGGCATTTCGTATAATTTACTACATCTTTCTATTTGTCAATATGTTATATGGGGTATTGCTAACCGTTTTTGTCCACATTGCCCTTTCTGGTTTAACTCCCGGTTTAACTCCCGGTTTAACTGAACCGGGCTTTGTTGAGTATAAATACCAAAAAAGCCCTGCATCTCTGCAAGGCTTTTTCTGTGGTGCCACCAGGAATCGAACCGGGGACACAAGGATTTTCAGTCCTTTGCTCTACCAACTGAGCTATGGCACCATCGTTTTATGAACTTTCCCAAGGGGGTTTCCCGTTTGGGATTGCAAAGGTAGGCATTATTTTTAATATTCCAAATTTATTTGAGGTTTTTTTGAGTTTTTTTCAATTTTTTAACTTTTTTGAGAATGTTTTTATTTGTACCTTTACAATCATGAATCAGAATCAAGATATTCCAGTTGTATATGTGCATGTAATTCTCCCTCTAAAATATAGTGGGAAGATTACCTATCGAGTTCCTGCTCAGTTGGTTGGCAAGATTGTGGTGGGGAGTAGGGTGCAGGTGGAACTTGTAAACAGGCAGTATACTGCCGTTGTTGAAAATGTTTTGCGGTGCAATTGTGAAAAGGATTTTGAAAAATATGATGATTTGAGGGATTTGCTCAAAAAGGGTGTTGAGATTAAAGATATTCTCGATGTAGAGCCGTATAAACCAATTTCGTCGGATATCATCAAGTTCTGGAACCAGGTTGCGGATTACTATATGTGTACTGTTGGGGAGGTGTATAAAGCGGCATATCCGGGCATGGTTGAAAAGCAGCAGAGGGTAAAGTCGCGGAAGAGTCCGGAGAGTTTTTTTAAGTCGGTAGGCGTTTTGTGTGATTCCGGAGATGATGTGAGTGGAGCTATTGAGCTGAATCTTGATTTGCCTCAGTTGTCGGGCCCTCAAAATGAGGCTTTTGAACAGATTTGCAGTAAGGGAAATAAGCCTGTTCTGCTGCATGGCATTACCGGTAGCGGTAAAACAGAAATTTATATCAATCTGGCATCCCGACAGCTTGCCCAGGGCAAAAATGTGCTCTATATGGTGCCTGAGATTGCTTTGAGCAAACAGTTGCAGAGCCGTCTTAAAAAGGTCTTTGGAGAGAGACTTCTTGTTTATCATTCAAAACAGACAGCGGCCGAGAAGAGCAGAATCCATAAGATTGTTTCGGGGCAGTTTAAGGATGAGTATCTTTTGGTCCATCAGGAACATGGCGATGTTGCGCATGGTTATATTGCAGAAGGTTATGAGGCAGAGTGTAAAAATGTTGCAGAGTGTGATATTTCAGAGGGTAAAAATATTGCCGGATGTGAAAATTCTGCAAATGGCATAAATGATGCAGTGGTGGTGTTGGGAACCCGCTCTTCTATCTTTCTCCCTTTTAAAAATCTGGGTCTTGTTGTTATTGATGAGGAGCACGACAGCAGTTACAAACAGACCGACCCTGCACCCCGTTACCAGGCCCGTGATACGGCCATAATGTTGGCAAATATTCATGGTGCCGCTATACTTTTGGGCTCAGCAACACCCTCATTTGAAAGTGAATACAATTGCAAAATAGGACGTTTTGCCAAAGTGGGGCTTTATAAAAAATATTATGGGGCCCAGCCGCCTCAAATAGAAATTATAGATACAATATGGGCCCGACGGAGTGGCCAGATGAAGGGGAGTTTTTCTCAAAAGCTGATTAATGAAATGAGGCGGACCCTTGGTGAAGGGCATCAGGTGCTGATATTCAAAAACAGGCGTTCATACTCTCCAATTGTGGAGTGTACCGAGTGCGGAACCATTCCAAAATGTCCAAGCTGCAATGTCTGTCTTAGTTATCACAGATACAACTCCACACTGAGATGCCACTATTGCGACTATACCGTAAAATTTGATGGCCTTTGCAAAAAATGCGGACTCGACACTCTAAAATATAAGGGTGCCGGAACAGAGAGGATAGAAGAGGAGCTGGTATCGGTTTTTCCGGAATACTCAATAGCCCGCTTTGATGCAGATATTGCAGAGAGCAAGCGTAGAGAAGAGGCTGTAATAAAAGCTTTTGCGCAAAAAGAGACCGACATATTGGTTGGTACTCAAATGATAAGCAAAGGGTTTGATTTTGAGAATCTCGGACTTGTTGCGGTATTGGATGCCGATTCTATTTTGGGTATTCAGGATTTTAGGGCCGACGAGCGTGCGCTGCAGATCTTCAGCCAGCTTATGGGACGCACCGGACGTAGAACTCGGCAGGGCAAGATTCTTATTCAGACAAATCAGAAGGAGCATCCGGTATTTGTGCAGCTACAGAATCTGCAGTCGGTAGGAGAGGGCGTTTCTCCTCTGCTGGTTTCGTTGCTGGAGGAGCGCCGGACATTCAATTTTGCACCCTATGTGAGGCTGGTTAAAATTACTGTAAGACATCGCCACAAAGAAAATCTCGACAAATTGTGTGAAAGGGTTGAAGCGGCATTGTCGTCGGTGCCTTGCAAAGAGGTTACGGGGCCATTTGTCCCTGCAATCGACAAAGTTCGTGGCGAATGGCTGAAATGTTTTTATGTGAAATTTGCACGCGACTCAAAACTCGCCTCAAATAAAAAGAGGCTGCTTGAGGCAATCATGGAACTGAAAGTTCCCAACGCTATAATTCTGGATGTGGATCCTGCTTAATGCAGAATCTTGGAAATCAGTTCAATCAGCAGTTCTCCCTCTGAAGCTGTGCCTGCTCCTCCGCTCTTGAATTTATAGTCGCACTCCTTCATAAGGGCAATGATTCCCATAACTTTCGGATATGAATAGTTTCTGATGGCTGTGGCATATTCGCTCTCTTGAGAGCCGAAGGCTCCGGCCTTTTTTGCGGCATTCTCGGGAGTTCCGCCATCTTGTTTAAGGTAGGCGTATGCTTTGAGTAATTTTGAGAAGTAGAAGAAAAGGGCTCCCAATGTCATTGCCAACGGGTATTTTTTTGGATTTTCACCAAAGAAGTGGGCGATTTTGAAGGCTTTGTCGGGATTCCTGTATGATATTGCCCTGCATAATTCAAAGGCAGAGAATTCGCGGCTTATACCAATGTTGTTTTCGATATCCTTTACTGTAATCTCTTTGCTCAGCTGTGGTATGCACTTGATGAGTTTGTCTATTTCGAGTACAATTTTACGCAGGCTGTTTCCTGTGTGCTCAGCCATGAGAGATGCCGCATCGTTTGCTATGTAGAGGCCTTTCTCCTTAATGTATTTTGTGATCCACTCTGCCACTTTCCACTCCGCCAGCATGGTTGATTCAAATACCTCTGCAACATTTTTTGCCTTTTTGTAGAAACTGCTTCTCTTGTCAACACTTTTTCCTGTATACACAAGTACGAGCACGGTTTCAGGGGCAGGAGATTGCAGATATATTTCCAGAATATCGAGTTTGGTGAGAGTCTGGGCCTCTTTTACAACAACAAGCTGCCTGTCGGCAAACATAGGATAACGGCGTGCAAGTGAGACTATTTCTGCCGTATTGGTATCGGAGGCATATACAATTGTCTGGTTAAAATCTCTCTCTTCTGGTTTCAGAACAGTTGCAAGTAGTTCATCTACAAGAATATCAGAATAGTAGGGCTCTTCGCCCATAAAAAGGTATACGGGTTTGAACCTGTGCTCCCGTATATCTTTGAGAATTGAGTTGAATTGTGTGATGGTATCTTGAACTGTCTGTTTTGCCATAGCTTTAAAATATTGTATAAAAGTATATAAAATTCCGCATACCGCAAATTTTAATCTATATTTGCAGTCGGTTCATCGATTGTGCAAAGAATGGAAGAGATTTTTGACCCATTGAGGAAAAAACGGGTGGCACTTACACCGGAGGAGCATGTGCGCCAGTTCTTTATAGCATGGCTTAATAAAGAGCGCAATTTTCCGTTGCCGCTTATGGCGAGTGAGTACTCTATCTGTTACAACAAACAGCGGTTCAGATGCGATATTGTCTGTTTCAATAAAGCGTTGGAGCCTCAGATGATAGTTGAGTGTAAAGCCCCCGATGTAAAGCTTACAAATGGTGTGATAGATCAGATAGCCCGCTACAATATGGTGTTGAGAGTCAAGTATCTGGTTATTACCAATGGCTCAGATACTTATGTGCTGAAGTATAATGGGGCCGACGGCAAGTATGAGTTTGCGAGTGAAATTCCATTTTATGAATCATGTCAGTAACCGGTTGAATTTTAGAGTAATGAATGTTATGGAAAACAGTACTTTCCTTTCGAACAGAATATTTGGAATAATATCACAAGTAGCATCCGAAAATAGTGTGAGAGCCTTTGTTATAGGTGGTTTTGTGCGTGATTGTTTTTTGGAGAGGCCTTGTAAGGATATTGATGTGGTTGTTGAGGGTAGCGGTATTGAAATAGCCGAAAAAGTTGCGGCAAAAGTTGGCAGCAAATTGTCGGTATTTAAAAATTTTGGCACTGCAATGTTCCGTTATAATGGAGTGGAGATTGAGTTTGTGGGGGCAAGAAAGGAGTCATACAGGAGAGAATCACGCAAACCCATAGTTGAGGATGGTACACTGGAGGATGATCAGAAGAGGCGTGATTTTACAATCAATGCCTTGGCGTTCAGTTTGCAGAAGGAGGATTTCGGACGCCTTGTAGATCCTTTTGGAGGAGTGAAGGATCTGCAGGCCGGGCTTATCCGCACACCTTTGGATCCCGATACCACCTATTCTGATGATCCGTTGCGTATGATCAGGGCCATACGTTTTGCATCCCAGCTCTCATTTGAAATTGTACCGGAATCTTTGGACTCCATTGCCCGTAATAAAGAGCGTCTTAACATCCTTTCAAAAGAGAGGATAAGTGAAGAGCTTCATAAAATAATGCTCTCGCCAAAGCCATCTGTGGGCTTTAATCTTTTGGAACAGACAGGATTGCTCGAATATATATTGCCACAGCTTACAAATCTGAAAGGTGTTGAGACTTTGGAGGGCAAAGGACATAAAGATAATTTTGCCCATACTCTTCAGGTGGTAGACAATATTTGTGAACACACCGGCAATTTGTGGCTCAGATGGGCTGCCTTGCTGCATGATATTGGAAAACCCTCTACAAAAAAGTATGAACCCGGGATAGGCTGGACATTCTACAGCCATGATTTTGTGGGAGGGAAGATGGTTCCTGCAATCTTCAAGCAGTTGAAGATGCCTTTGAATGAGAAGATGAAGTATGTGCAGAAACTTGTCCAATTGCATTTGCGCCCGATAGCCCTTGTTCAGGATGAGGTTACAGATTCGGCTGTAAGACGTCTGCTTTTTGATGCCGGTGAGGATATAGAGGACCTTATGACTCTATGCGAAGCCGACATCACATCCAAGAACGACCGTATTGTGGCAAAGCATAAAAAGAATTTCCAGCTTGTAAGGCAGAAACTTGTTGAAGTTGAAGAGAAAGACAGAATCCGCAATTTCAACAATCCTATCAGCGGAGAACTGATAATGGAAAAATATAAGATAGAGCCTTGCAAGGAGATCGGAATAATAAAAGAGTATATAAAGGAGGCCATTCTCGAAGGTGTTATAGAGAATGATTTTGAACAGGCCTATGCTCTGATGGAGAAAAAGGCTGCCGAGATGGGTCTGGTTGCCGTTTAGAAGCAGTAGCGGATACCAAGAGCAATACCGCTCCAGTCTGCCTTTGATTCAGGTGTAAAGTAGAATCCAGGTCTGTAATCGGCTGAGAGTTGCAGAGGTATTTTTGCAAAAGTATACTCAATGCCGGCCTGTGCAAGAACGCCGAGGCTGAAACCGTTGTCGAAATTGTTGTTGCTCCACGAGCCGATTCCTGCACCTGCTCCCGCATACCATTGCCATACACCGGAGGTGTTTGAAGGAATTTCAAACATCCATTGATGAGTAGCCTCAACACAGAATCCAAAGCGGTTTGCGCCTATTGTGCCTTCAATTCTATTTGATGGAGCGATATACCTTTGATAAGATAATCCGGCACCCCAACCACCTCTGATACCGATTGCATTTTTATAGCCATTGCCGGTCTGGGCATTTGCTGTAAAAACAGATGCAACAAATAGAACTGCCAATAGTAAAAATTTTTTCATATCCTTTCAAGTATTTGATTGTTCACCATTTTTTGCAGCAAGAAATTTGCCAAAAATACGGGCTCCCGATTCTACCATTTCAACACAAGGCCTCTTTTTATAATATTCAGGAGTACGCTCCTGCGGAATGTGAGTAATGCACTCTTCCCTAATCTCCCTGAGTCCCAGAAGCTCTCCACAATTTATGGAGCCGTTGGCCATCTTGAAATCTGCCGCCAATTTCTGAATCACTTTGTAATTCTCACTCTTTCCCGACGGATTTTTGGGATCTGTGCATCCTGCCTCCAATCCTGCAAGTATGAACATTCCGCACGCAGCTCCGCAGGTCTCCCTCATCCTTCCTATTCCGGCGCCAAAAGAGGTGGCGAGTTTTATGAGCATCTGCGGGTCGATATCATACAGGTCTGCCCATGCCCCTACAACACTTTGGGCACAATTGTACCCCTCTTTAAATAATTCAACTGCTTTTGCAGCTCTTTGTTCAATTGTCTGGTCTGTTATTTTCATAAATTCCTCCATTTTTAACAATATGAATAAAGTTGGTTAAAGATATAAAAAAATATTAAATTTGCAGAGATTAGAACCATTCTTGAGAATGATTGTTTGACAAATGGATGTTTAATGAAAATAAGGAGTAATTATGGCAAAATTTTACAAATGTAACCATTGCGGAAATGTAATAGGAAAAGTTGTTGATTCGGGTGTTCCTGTATTTTGTTGCGGACAAAAAATGGAAGAACTTGTAGCAAACACAGTTGATGCAAGCCAGGAGAAGCATGTGCCTGTGGTAACACGTCTGGATGACTGCAAAATTAAAGTTGAGGTTGGAAGTGTGGCTCACCCTATGTTGCCTGAGCACCATATCGCATTCATTTATGTTGAAACAGAAAATGGCGGAATGCGTATTGGCCTGAAAGACAAACCTGAGGCAACTTTCTGTGTATGCAACGACAAACCTGTGGCAGTATACGAGTATTGTAATCTGCATGGTTTGTGGAAAACAGAGTTGTAGGTTTGAAACTCTGTCAGCAGAAAAATAAGAAAATGGCGGCCCCCAAAAAAAAAGAGGGTCGCCATTCTTTTAGTTGGCAATCATTATGTAGCCATTGAGATATGTGGCAAATATCAGCCATGCAATGTATGGGACAAAGAGTAGGGCAGAAGCTCTGTTTGTCTTGTAGCTCTTGACAATGTAGATTATTACAACGGCATCAAGAACCAGGATGTCTAAAAATCCTGCAACTGGACTCTGCATGGTAAAGAAGAGCAGACTCCATAAAAAATTCAAAAGCAGTTGCACAACAAAGAGTTTTGCAATGGGCTTGAACTCTTTTTCGGGGGCATACCATGCAAGACCTATCGAGGCTCCCATGCAAAGATAGATTATGCTCCATGCAATTGGAAATACAAAATCCGGAGGCGTTAAGGATGATTTTTGGAGATAAGGGTACCACTCAATGAGTGCATTGCTTTGGAAGTGGCCCGAAATGGCTCCTACAATAAGGCATATTACAACCGAAATTGCTATAGGCCAGAAATATTTCATTATTTTTTCCATATTCAGATGGTTTAATTAAAACTGTTTGAAATTTTAATATAAACCCCCAGACATCCATTAATGTTTAAGTGCGATTCTGCTTTTGTGCCCCGGCCGGAATATAGAAAAGAAAATACCCAAAAAGAAAAGAGGCAAACAGCTGATTTTTAACTGCTTGCCTCTTTCTGGTGATCCGCCTGGGGCTCGAACCCAGGACCCCAACATTAAAAGTGTTGTGCTCTACCTGCTGAGCTAGCGAATCAGTCCGTCCCGATTGGGATTGCAAAGGTAGTCATTTTTTTTAACGCTCCAAATTTTTTTCGTAAAAAGATGTGAAAAAATGTAAAAAAATAAAAAAAGAAGAGAAAATAGGGGTATTTGATGCTATTTTTGTGGGGATATATGGTTGAAAACGGCAATAAATTCAAAAATGAGTTCCTCCAGTTTTTGCAGGAGCATAACTTTTCCTATACGGAGAGGGATAGCAGAGTGTTCCTTTTTGAAGAACAGAGTGTGGCAATTGTGCTGATCTATTTGTCGGATTTTGAAGATTTGTCAAAAAATAAATTTTTGTCTGCTACAGAACCTGGATGTGATTATGAGGTGAGAGATTTGCTTTACCTGTATGAAGACCGATGGTTTTTCAATAAAGAGTTTGTGAAGAAGAGAGTTTTGGCAAGATTGGGGAGCTTTGTCTCAATTTTTGCCAGAAAATGCAGAATTATTGATGATGCGGCAATTAAGGCCGACAGTAGGAAAAATCTGCTTGTAAAGCAATTTCTTAAAGAAAACCATACCTATGGCGATGCAAGGTGCAAATACCGATATGCGCTGGAATATGAGGGTAGGATTGTGGCTGTGGCAACATTTTCGGCACCTCGTCCGATGCCAAGAGGGGTAGACAGAGTGATTGTATATGATTCTTATGAATGGGTCAGATATGCCTCTTTGTCGGATTGCAGGGTGGTTGGAGGAATGGGAAGGCTCTTGAAAGCATTCCTGAAAGATCTGCAAAGGCGCTCGCATGATGACCCTCAAAGCTCTTCCCTGAATAATTTGAAACACTCTTCCAGACGGCCGGTTGAAATAATGACCTATGCCGATCTGGAGTGGTCGTGTGGAGATGTCTACAGCAAATTGGGATTTGAACTCGTATGCAGGAGAGAACCTGTTGAGTTTCTGGTAAATACAGATACATTTGAGCGTATAGCTTCAAATAAATTTTCCGGTGTGAACAGCATTTCCGGACAGAAATTGTCGTTGGAAGAAAATCTGTCCGGAAATGGTGCAAATCATAATTTTATTACAATCAGGAATATGGGCAGCGGCAAATATCTTTATCAGCAGCCTGCTATTTGACCTCTGTGGTGCTTTTGTCTTTGCTGAGTCCCAATGTTATAGTGCCTCCGATTGCAACAGTTTTTGAGATGATGGCCTCTGCAACAGGATCCTCTATGTAGCGCTGTATGGCTCTCTTTAAAGGTCTTGCTCCATATTGCGGGTCATATCCTGCGGCAGCAACAAATTTTTTGGCTCCTTGGGTCAGTCTCAGGGAGTAGCCTGCCTGCTGAACCCTTGCATAGAGGCTCTTCAGCTCTATTTCGATAATTTTCTCGAGATTCTCTTTTGTGAGGGAGTTAAAGAGAATCTGCTCGTCGATTCTGTTGATAAATTCCGGCGTAAAGGTCTTCTGTATGGCTTTTTCCACAATCTCCCTGCTGTTTGCTGCAAGATCGCGTTTGGTTGTATTGGCAAAACCGAGACCTTTGCCAAACTCCTTCAGCTCCTTTGTGCCTATGTTTGATGTGAGGATAAGTACTGTGTTCCTGAAATCGATATGGCGTCCGTTGCTGTCGGTGAGTTTGCCCTCGTCGAGAACTTGCAGCAGAAGATTGTAGATATCGGGATGGGCCTTCTCAATCTCGTCGAGCAAGACTACCGAGTATGGTTTCCTGCGCACTCTTTCAGAGAGCTGTCCGCCTTCATCATAGCCTACATAACCCGGAGGCGCACCAATCAGGCGGCTCACTGCATGTTTCTCCATAAATTCGCTCATGTCTATTCTGATGAGCGCATCCTGCGAGTCGAACATATATTGCGCAAGAGTCTTTGCAAGCTGGGTTTTGCCCACACCTGTAGGGCCGAGGAACAGGAATGTGCCGATAGGTTTGTTGGGATCTTTCAATCCTGCCCTGTTGCGCTGAATGGCCCTGGTAACTCTCTCAACGGCATCCTCCTGGCCAATAATTCTCTCTTTCAGTATTTTGCCCATGCTCATGAGTTTGTTGCCCTCACTCTCTGCAATTCTGTTTACAGGAATGTTCGTTGCCATACTCAATACTTCGGCAATATCCTCCTTGTCTACAATATCCGGCTTCTTGTCCCTCTTTGCAGCCCATTTCTGCTGAAGCTCTTCCAGCTCCGCAACTTTCCTCTTTTCAATGTCGCGATACATTGCAGCCTTGTCGAAATCAAGTATTGCAACGGCAGCCTGCTTGTTCTCCTTTATTATGTCGAGCGCTTTCTCTGCTTCGAGGATATTTTTTGGGATTTTGAGGTTTTTCAGATGGACACGGCTTCCTGCCTCATCCATAATGTCGATGGCCTTGTCGGGGAGGCATCTGTCTGTAATGTAACGCTCACTCAGACTTACACATGCGCGCAAAGCCTCGTCGGTGTAGGTTACATTATGGTGTTTCTGATACCTCTCCTTTATATTTTCAAGTATCGACAATGTCTGGTTGAAATCAGTTGCCTCAACCATAACTTTCTGGAATCTGCGCTCCAGAGCTCCATCCTTCTCTATAAACTGACGGAATTCATCAAGGGTAGTGGCTCCGATGCACTGTATTTCACCCCTTGCCAAGGCCGGTTTGAGCATATTGGCCGCATCAAGCGAACCTGCAGCACCACCTGCGCCCACAAGAGTGTGCATTTCGTCGATAAACAGAATGATATCAGGGTTTTTGTTTATCTCATTGAGAATTGCTTTCATCCTCTCCTCAAACTGTCCCCTGTATTTGGTGCCGGCCACAATCGAGCCTATGTCTAAAGAGATTATTCTCTTGTGCATGAGTATTCTCGACACATTCTTCTTTGCAATTCTTATGGCAAGACCTTCGGCGATGGCCGATTTGCCCACGCCCGGTTCGCCAATCAGCACCGGATTATTCTTTTTGCGGCGTCCGAGAATCTGGGCGAGCCTTTCAATCTCCTTCTCGCGGCCTACCACCGGATCCAGTTTCTCCTCCAGGGCTGCCTTTGTGAGGTCGTAGCCAAAACTGTCGAGAACAGGTGTGGATGAGCCTTTTTTCTTGCTCTGTTCAGCCCCTTTCTCCTGATTTTGTCCGTTATCTTTTCCGTTGCCCTGTCTGTTATCTTTTTCCCTTCCTTTTTCTTCGTCCTGTTTCATATTATTGTCTGTGGGTGCGACAAATGGTTTTTCAGCACCACTGCCGGAGTGAATGTCGCTCTCCAGCAGTTTTCTGGCAGCGCTGTATGTGATATTGTGTTTTTCCATCTGCTCAATTGCAAAGCACCAGTCTTGACCCCTCAGAATTGCCAGAAGCAGATGGCCTGCATCGGGCTGGTACTGCCTGTTTGTAGCCCTGGCCTCCAGATACATGACCTTCAAGGCATTTTCACTGGCCTTTGAGAGTATGATCCTGTTGGCATTTTCTATGGGGATAATCTCTGCCTTTTTTATCTGTTCTTCTATCTTCTGTTTGAATTCAAACAAATTAATCCCCATTTTGTGCAATAATGCAGTTGCCTGATTCTCGCCATGCCTCAAAATTCCGAGAATAATATGGTCGGTTGTGATGGTGTAACTTCCCAATCTTATGGCCTCTTCTTTGGCATAAGTGATGATATCGTTCAGTTCGTTTGACAATTGTAAGTGCATTTGGAATATTTTTTTGCGAAAATAACAATAAATAGTTTAGTATTCGAAAAAAATCCGTATTTTTGGCTGCTATTTTTGTGTGTAAAAAAATTGATAATTAGATGGAATTAGAAGAAACAAAAGGAAGGATACAGAGGATTAACATTGAAGATCAGATGAAAAGCGCTTACATCGACTATTCAATGTCAGTTATTGTAGCCCGTGCGCTTCCGGATGTTAGGGATGGTCTGAAGCCTGTGCACAGAAGGGTCCTGTTTGGAATGAGCGAACTGGGATTGACTTCTGGAGGACAATATAAGAAATCTGCACGTATCGTGGGAGAGGTGCTCGGTAAGTACCATCCGCATGGAGATTCAAGCGTTTATGATGCAATGGTGAGACTTGCCCAGGATTGGAGCATGCGTTACATGCTTGTTCAGGGACAAGGTAACTTCGGCTCGATAGATGGCGACTCTGCAGCGGCCATGCGTTATACTGAGGCCAGATTCAATGCTTTGGCAGAGGAGGTGCTGCTCGATCTTGATAAGGATACTGTCGATTTCAAAAATAACTTTGACGATACATTGCAGGAGCCGGTGGTTCTTCCTTCGAAAGCTCCGTTGTTGCTTCTTAACGGTGCATCCGGTATTGCTGTAGGTATGGCAACAAATATGGCACCGCATAACCTCAATGAAATTTGCGACGGTATCATAGCATATATCCGCGACAACGAGATATCTGTAGATGGGTTGTTGGAGCATGTGAAGGGCCCGGATTTCCCTACAGGCGGTATCATTCTTGGATATCAGGGAATAAGGGATGCCTTTGAGACCGGTAGAGGCCGTATTGTTGTAAGGGCAAAAACAGAAATAGAGGTAAGCGAGAGCGGTCGTGAAACGATAGTCGTCTCTGAGATTCCATATATGGTAAACAAGAGGGAGCTGATTGAGAAGATTGCAGAGCTAGTAGAGGAGAAGAAGATTGAGGGAATTGCGTATGTGAATGATGAGAGCGACCGTAACGGTATGCGTATTGTCATAAAATTGAAAATGGGTGCAGTGGCAAATGTTGTGTTGAATACATTGTTCAAATATACACAATTGCAGTCGAGCTTTTCTGTAAATAATATCGCATTGGTTGATGGCCGTCCGAGATTGCTGAATCTCAAGCAGCTGATCAAATATTTTGTAAGACATCGCCATGAGGTGGTTGTGCGCAGAGCACAGTTTGAATTGAACAAGGCACAGGCAAGAGCCCATATTCTGGAGGGTCTGCTGAAGGCGTTGGATTTCATTGATGAAGTTATAGCCATTATACGTGCATCAAAAACTGTTGAAGAGGCCAAGAGCGGTCTTGTGGAGAGATTCGGATTCTCAGATGCCCAGGCTGCGGCGATTGTTGAGATGAGATTGCGCCAGTTGGCAGGATTGGAGAGAGAGAAGCTTCAGAAGGAGTATGATGAGCTGATGCAGCTTATAAACCATTTGCAGGAGGTTCTTGCAAATTACAGTATGCAGATGGATATTATCTGTGAGGAGCTTGTCGCCCTGAAGGCAAAATATGGCGACAACAGAAGAACTGTAATAGAACCGTCGGCGGATGAGTTCAATCCGGAAGATTTCTATCCTAATGAGGATGTTGTGATCACAATATCACATCTGGGATATATCAAACGTACTCCGCTTTCTGAGTACAGATTGCAGAATAGGGCAGGTGTGGGTTCCAAAGGCTCAACAACCCGTGATGAGGATTTTATCGAGCATATTTATGTGGCCAATATGCACAGTACAATGCTCTTCTTTACCAAAAACGGAAAATGTTTCTGGTTGAAAGTGTATGAAATTCCTGAGGGAACCAAGACTTCAAAGGGAAGGGCTATCCAGAATGTGATAAATATCGAGCCTGATGATAAAGTGTGTGCATATATAAATGTGAAGACACTTACAGACGAAGAGTATATCAATAACAATTATATAGTATTGGGTACAAAAGGCGGAACTATCAAGAAGACTTCGCTTGAGGCATATTCCCGTCCAAGAGCCAATGGTGTGAATGCCATTACAATAAAGGAGGGGGATGAACTTCTTGAGGCAATGCTTACAAACGGTACAAGCCAGATCCTTATTGCAGCACGCGACGGCAAGTGCGTGAGGTTCGACGAGAATGACTGCAGGGCTATCGGAAGGACCGCTGCCGGAGTAAGAGGTATCACTTTAAGTGAGGATGATAGGGTAATTGGTATGATTTGTGTAGACCCTGATAGTGAGGAGCAGAAAAACAACACAATCCTTGTAGTAAGTGAGAATGGATTGGGTAAAAAATCTGAGCTTGAAGATTATCGTGTAACCAGCAGAGGCGCCAAGGGTGTAAAGACTCTCAATATTACAGAGAGAACAGGTAAACTGATAGCACTCAAGTCTGTAAATGATGAGAACGACCTTATGATTATAAACAAATCGGGTATAACCATAAGAGTAGCTGTATCTGATATTCCTGTTTCAGGAAGAGCCACACAAGGTGTGAAATTGATAAACTTGAGGGAGAATGACAATATCGCAGCGGTTTGTGTGGTAAACAAGAGTGAAGAAAAGCCGTCGGAAACAGAGGGCTCAGAGCAATAGAAATCAATCATTAATAAATAATAGTAATTATGAGAAAAGTATTTATTTCACTACTGATGGTGTTATTTGTAGTACAGGCAAATGCTCAGGTAAAGGCTGCAGCTGATGCTGTAAAGGCATTGGATAAGGCAAAACTTGAGGTTGAAAATCCTAAGAAAGCATCAAACCCTGCATCGTGGGTTAAATTGGGAAATGCTTATACTGAGTGCTATGATGCTCCTATCAAAGGTATTTGGCAAGGTGCTACACAGATGGAGTCCAAAATGTTGTTGAAAGACCAGCAGATTTTGTCTTCTGAGCAAGTTGAGAAAAACGGCAGAGTATTCTCTGCAGACAATTATGCAGATAAAACTCTATATTATGACGAAAACGGCACATTGGCTGCATGGGTTGTAAAAGAGCCTGCTTTGAAAGATGAGAATCCTCTTTTGGGTTCATTTGAGGCTTACAAAAAAGCTAATGAGTTGGATGCCAAAGGTTCTCAGAAAAAAGTTGTTACTGAGCAATTGAGAGCATTGCAGAACCGTTTTGTAAATGAGGCTATGTCGTTCTACACTTTGGGTGAGAACAAATTGGCAGCAGACAATTTCGAGTATTCATTGGGTATCTCTTCTCATCCGCTTATAAATGTTGTAGACAGCATGATCATGTATTATACTGCAGTTACAGCAGCTATGGCAGAGGATCATGCAAGAGCTATCAAATATCTTGAGAAATGTACTGAAATCGCTTACGACCAGAATGGTGATGTTTACTCAACTTTGGCAGACTGCTACAAGAAGAGTGGCGATACTGTTAAGGCAAAAGAGGTTTTGAATACAGGTTTCCTTAAATATCCTACTTCTCAAAGTGTTTTGGTTGCTTTGATTAACCTTTATATGGAGACAAATGATGACAGCAACAAACTTCTTGACCTTTTGAAATCTGCTCAGGCTAATGAGCCTAATAACCCAAGCCTTTACTATGCAGAGGGTAATGTTTATTTGAAATTCAATGATTACAACAAAGCTATTGAGGCTTACAAGAAATCAGGCGAGATTGATCCTAACTACTTCTGGGCTTCATTCAGCGAGGGTAAAACTTACTATGATTGGGCTGTAGCTATTCAGGAGCAGGCCAACATGGAGGCTGATGACAACAAATATATGGAGTTGCTGGATCAATTGGATTCGACTCTTGAGAAATCATTGGCTCCACTTGAGGCTGCATTTACCAAGGCACCGGATGATGAGCTCAAAGCTTATGTTGCAGAGTTGTTGAAGAATGTATATTTCAGATTCCGCGACAAGAATGAGAGTTACAAAGCAAATCACGAGAAATACAACTCTTATCTGCAAAGTCAAAATAAATAAGAAGGAAGATTGTCCGATTTTATATCAAGGGCCTGCCAAATAGGGTGGGCCCTTGTTTTATTTGATATTTTTTATTATATTCGCAAGGATATTTCACTATTTGGAGATAATGTGAATTAATACAATAAATATACGATGATGTTATCAGGGTGTATATATGTTTGTCTGAATGAGTCGGCAAAGGTAAAAATTAGCCGTCAAGTCTCTGATTTACAGGTGAAAATCGAAATGGGGGGGGGGTAATTCTCTTATCTCTTTTAAAAGTCGTTTTATATAACATAGGCATTGCATAGGCTATGGTCAATATAAGTGGGACCTAGTGTATGCAATGCTTTTTTTATGCCTACTATGAAAAACCAGTAAATGAAAAACAAGTAAACCTAATTATTAACCTAAAACAAAAATTTATGAAACTCTCTAAAAGAGCATGTCTGCTACTTGCTGTATTTATGTGTAGTGTTCTTGCAACATACGCACATGAAAGTATGGCAATTAGTACCGATGTTGCAAAAGACAAGTTAGAGCAAGAGCAAGTAAAGAAACTTACCGTTAAGGGTAAAGTAACAGAGTCCGGTAATCCGGATGAGCCTCTTGTTGGTGCTTATGTTCTGGTAGTTGGCACTACTAATGGTGTTACAGTGGATGTTGATGGTAATTATACTTTGAATAATGTGCCATCTAATGCAACTCTCCAATTCTCGTTTATGGGATTTAAAACAAAAGAGATCCCGGTTAACGGTAAATCTGTAGTCAATGCACAACTCGCATTTGAAAGTGAATTGTTGGAAGATGTTGTCGTAACCGGTTTTCAGAATGTGAAGAAAGAGAACTTTACAGGTGCTTCCGTAAAAGTTAATGCCGATCAGCTTGCTGTTAAAGGTTTGAACGATGTGAGCCGTATGCTTGAAGGTTCAGTTGCCGGTGTAACCATTCAGAACGTATCAGGTACATTCGGTTCTGCACCTAAAGTAAGGGTTCGTGGTTCAACTTCAATCAGTGGTGAGAACAAACCTCTATGGGTAATCGACGGTGTGATCCACGAGGATATCGTAAATGTTTCAAATGATGACCTTACCAGTGGTGACCCTTCTACATTGTTGGGCTCGGCTGTAGCAGGTCTCAACTCAAATGATATTGAATCTATCGATATCCTCAAGGATGCTTCTGCAACTGCTTTGTATGGTGCGCGTGCCATGAACGGTGTTATTGTGGTTACAACAAAGAGAGGTAAATCGGGTAAACCGAAAATTCAATATTCGGGTAATTTTACCATGCAGCTCAAACCTACATATGCCGATTATGATATAATGAATTCAGCAGACCAGATGTCTATTTATGCCGAGTTGGAAAGGAAAGGTTATCTTACTACAAATATTGTAAACCGTTCAAATTCCGGTGTATATGGCAAGATGTATAATCTGATTAATGCATATGATGAAACTTCTGGAAAATTCGGACTCGAGAATACTGTTGAAGCAAGAAGAAATTTCCTTGAGAGATATGCATACGCAAATACCGATTGGTTTGATATCCTCTTTAAAAATTCATTTATAAATGAGCACTCTTTAAGTATATCAGGTGGTAGTGAAAGGTCTACAAGCTATGCCTCCTTGAGTTTCTATAATGATGAGGGCTGGACAATGGCCGATGGTGTAAACAGATATACCGCAAATTTGAGGAACGATTTTAAAGTTACTGACAAATTCAGGATAGGGGTACAGGTTGTTGGCTCTGTAAGACAGCAGAAAGCTCCCGGTACACTTTCCCGTGCAAGTAATGTTGTTGAGGGTAGTTATGACCGTGATTTCGACATTAACCCGTTCAGTTATGCACTCAATACCAGCCGTGCTTTAACAGCATACGATGAAAATGGCGAGTTGGAGTATTTTACAAGAAACTATGCACCATTCAACATTATCAATGAGTTGCAGACCAATGGCATCAAACTTAATGTGATTGACCTTAAAGGTCAGTTGGAGTTGGGTTGGAATGTAACTGATTGGCTGAAATGGGATTTTGTTGGAGCATTGCGTTATGTGAAATCAGATCGCGAACATGAAATTCAAGAGAAATCAAATATGGCTGAGGCTTACAGAGCAGCAGGAAACTCAACAATCAGAGACAATAATGATTTCTTGTACAAAGATCCGGATAATCCTAATGCAGAGCCTATAGTAGTTCTTCCGTATGGTGGTTTTTATAACAGATATGAAAACAAACTTACAAGTATCGACTTCAGAAATACAATCTCATTTACAAAAGAGTTTGGCAAGCACTACATCAATGCATTGGTAGGACAGCAGGTAAAATATGCCGACAGGCAGGTATTCAGCATGACCGGTTACGGTTACCAATACGATCAGGGTGGTATACCATTCGTTGATTACAAGATTCTCAAGCAGATGATTGAGGGTAATTTTGATTACTATGGAATGAGCAAATCAAGAGACCGTTTTGCAGCTTTCTATGCGAATGCGGATTATACTTTCGACAAGAGATATGTATTGTCCGGTACAGTAAGGTATGAAGGTTCGAACAATCTTGGAAGGAGCAGATCTGCAAGATGGCTACCAACTTGGAATGTGAGTGCTAAATGGAATATGAATAATGAGAAATTCATGGAATTCTCAAAGAATTGGTTAGATTATCTCTCTCTTAGAGTTAGTTATGGTCTTACAGCAAGTATGCCTCCTGCAGCAAATGCAACAGCAGTTTTCTATAACTCATCTCCAAACCGTCCATATGCAGGGGAATTGGAATCTGTAATTACATTGGATGATCTTGCAAACTCTGAACTTACTTGGGAGAAAGGTAAATTATTGAATATAGGTGCAGATTTCTCTATATTCAAAAGAAGATTTGATTTTGTTATAGATTATTGGAGAAGAAACAGCTACGACCTTATCGGTACAATCAGAACTTCCGGTATTGGTGGTGAGACATCAAAAGTTGCCAACTATGCAGATATGAAATCTCACGGTATAGATATCGGCATTGGGGTGATTCCTGTAAAATACAAGAACTTTGAGTGGAAGATGAATATTACATACGGATTGAGCAAGACTGAGATTACAGATTATGCCGCTACTCCAAGAATTTATGATCTTGTGAAACCTGAGGGTGGAAACTTGGTGGGATATCCTGCTCGCAGTTTGTTCTCAATTGTATATCAAGGTCTTGATCCTGAAACAGGTATTCCTACATTCATTAATGAAGATGGTGAAAAATCCAACAATGTTTACTTGCAGAGTACAGAGGTTTCACATCTTAAATATGAGGGAGCTGTTGAGCCTACATATGTTGGAGGTATTGGAAATAATTTCAAATGGAAAAATCTGACACTTAATGTATTCTTTACATTCCAGGGTGGAAACAAGATAAGGTTGGACCCTGTGTTCAGAACTTCGTATACCGATTTGGATGCTATGCCTAAAGTATTTCTTGACAGATGGTTGGTTCCAGGTGAAGAGAGTGTTACAAATGTGCCGTCGATTGTAGACTCATATATAAAGAGTTCACAATTGAGTGGTGTATATCCTTATAACTCATATAACTATTCGGATCAGAGAGTCGCAAAGGGTGATTTTATGAGATTGAAGAATGTATCGCTTACATATACATTGCCTTCAAGAGTTATTGAAAGATTGAATGTGTTCAGCAATTTGTCTGTAACATTGGCTGCAACAAATCTTTGTTTGATATATGCAGACAAGAAACTCAATGGACAGGATCCTGAGTTCTTTAATGCCGGTGGAGTTGCACAGCCACTACAGAGACAATTTACAGTAGCGCTCAATATAGGATTCTAACAAGTTGTAAACTATAAAAAAGAATATTATGAAATATATAAATATAAAACAGGCATTTTTAATTATGGCAGGATTTTTACTCTGCTGTACAGCCTGTAACAAATATCTGGATGAAACTCCCGACAATCGTACAGAGATCAATTCGGTTGAAAAGGTTTCTCAGTTGCTGGCATCTGCCTATCCAAAAGCTTCGTATGCTGCAATGCTTGAGGCAAGGTGTGATTTTATAACAGATAAAGGAAAAGGTCAAGAGAACAACTCAAATACATACGCATTCTATTGGAGGGATGTTCCGGATGTTTCTCAAGATACACCCGACTGGTTCTGGCAAAAATGTTATTTTTCAATTGCCGAGGTGAATCATGCATTGGAGGCTATAGAAAATCTGAGCGCAGAGGAGCAGAAAGAGGTTACTCCTTATATCGGTGAAGCACATATGATTAGAGCATTTTCTCATTTCCTTGTAGCAAGTCTCTATTCTGATTTCTTTACTGCTACACCTGAAACAGCCATTGGCGTTCCATATGTTGATGAACCGGAAACAGTTGTAATCAAACAATACGACAGAGGAACAGTAGCTGGAATCAAACAGAAGATAGAAGAGGATATGCTCGAAGGTTTCAAATTGTTGGGTACAGATGCGATGTATAAAGTGCCTCGTTACCACTTCAACAGCAAGGCTGCAAATGCTTTTGCAGCAAGATACTATTTGTATACCGGAAATTGGGCAAAGGTTGTAGAACATACTTCAAAGGTAATACCTGTTCCTGTCGAGTTCCTTGAGAATGGTAATGTTTCTGCAAATGATGCAGCTTATGTATATGTAGACAATAATTTCCAACCATGGACCGGTTCTTACCAGACAGTTCCATCATCGGATGATATAAAATCTTATTATACAAATGGTTCAAATCCATCAAACTTGTTGCTTACAGAAATGAGTTCCCGTCTTTCACGTTATGCAAATACCTGGAGATATGGTGTTGGTGGCAGCACAAGGGATGAACTCTTTACATCAACAGTTGCCGGAGCCAAGCTTGCTTATAGGGTTTACAGCTCATCAAGTACACACTATTATGTTCCAAAATTCAGAGAGCATTTTGTGAAAAACAGTATTAACGCCACAACCGGTACAATTTATACCATATTCCCTTATTTCAGAAATGAGGAGGTATTGTTGAACAGAGCTGAGGCCTATACAATGTTAGGACAGTACCAGAATGCCATAAACGATATCAATATTTATATGAGAAAGCTCATAAAAGATTATAGTGAGACTTCTAATATTGTAACAGAGGAGAAATTGCTTTCATATTATGAAGATGATGTTGATAATGCCGACAATTTCTTGAATAAGTATAATGCTTATGATGCTGCATCTTGGGATGCTATAAAAAAGGCTCTCATTCTTTGTATTCTTGATTTGAAAAATCAGGAGTTCAAATGGGAAGGTTTGAGATATTGGGATCTTATGAGATATAAGATACCTGTAACCCATACAAATCTTGCAGGAGAGACAAATACATTATATCCTGGAGATGACAGATGGATTCTGCAATTGCCTGAGCAGGCTGTGTTGTCTGGTCTTGAATTGAATCCAAGAGAGAATTTATTGAGTAGAGAATGGTAAAAAGTAAAATGATGAAAAAGTTGAATATAAATTTATTTGTACTGACTCTTGTACTTTGCTGCTCTTTTGCCATGACATCATGTGAGAAAGAAGATAGCTTGGACATGAGTACAGAGATAATAGGGCTTGGTGGTGAGTCTATAGCGCAAAATGAAATAGACAAATGGCTCTATGAGAACTATGTGAAACCTTATAATATTGAGGTAAAATATAAATGGGATCAGTTTGAACTTGATCTTACTGCAACTCTGGTACCTCCTAGAGAGGATGTTGTTATTCCGCTTATGAGTGCGATCAAAAAGATTTGGATTGAGCCTTACGAGGCTGTAGCCGGTGCCGCTTTTATCAAGACACTATGCCCTAAAAAATATGTACTTGTTGGAAGTCCGCGCTACAACTCGAGTGGTACCATAACAACCGGTGAGGCCGAAGGAGGAAGGAAGATTACCATATTCCGTGTAAACTGGTATGAGAATAACGATAAAGAGCTTCTTCAAACAATGGTAAAAACTGTGCATCATGAGTTTGCACACACCATGCATCAGACAACCATGTTCCCTGAAGAGTATATGAACATCACTCCTGGTGTCTATACATCCTCATGGAACAATGTGAGTGAAGATGAGGCTATGAGAAACGGTTGTATCAGCCCGTATGCATGTGCAAACCCTGATGAGGATTTTGTAGAGATGATATCCAGAATTTGTGTATATGGCAGAGATGCTTTTGACAAATATGTGGCAGAAGCGAGTGCCCTTTACGCAGATCCTGAGCAGAATGAGGGAATGACCTATGATCCTGGTGTAAAGCTCAGAGAGAAAGAGTCTATAATTATTACATATCTAAAGGATGTATGGGGTATCGATTTGTATGATCCGGCTCCAAGTGTAAAGGGACTTGAAACTTTGGTTCAGGAGGCTATTGAGGCTGTAACCTCAGGTGAAGAATCTGGCGAAGAATCGGGAGAAATAGAAGAGTCTAACAACTAATAATGATGAGGATTATGAAAAAAATTATATACATACTGATTATAATGCTCTCGGTTGCTGCATGTACAGAAAAAGATAGTCTGATATATGAGCAAAAGCCTGATGAGCGTATAAAAGAGGTGCTGGATAATTATAACAAAATTATTCAAGGAAGTCCGAATGGCTGGTTCTTGGCATTGGAAACAGGCGAGAAAGGCGGTTTTAACCATTGGGTGAACTTTACAGGTGAAAATACTGTAGAGATGCTTTCCGATGCAGAAGCAGAAAGTGCAACATTGTTTGGAAATACTTCAACAGAACTCTTGCAGAGCAGCTGGAGATTGAAATCTGTTGAGACTCCGATTCTGATGTTTGATACATACTCTTATATCCACATGCTTGCAGATCCAAGTGAAGATGTAAATGATGGTGTTAAGGGTAAAGGTTATGTAACTGACTTTGAATTTTCATTGGGCAATTATGATAACTCAAAGAATATGCTTGATTTAAAAGGTCGCTTCAATGGAGTCAAGGCTAAAATGATTGCTTGTAATGCTTCTCAGGAAGAGGCTATCAGAAATGGCGGATTGAAGACAATGAGTCAGAATTTTGAAGCAGGCATAGAGCATCTCAAATATCCTGTAATCAATATGGGTGACAATAAGGTAGACCTTGAAATAAGTGCAAGACAATTTGGCTTGAAATATATTGATGATGAAGATGCTATCTCAACATCAAGTGTTGCTGCATATCTTGACATGAAAGGATTGGAAGATAACTCTATAAGTAATCTTGTATTGTTTGACACATTGGAGTATAATGGCCAGAAAATCACAGGTCTCGTATTTGAGAATGACAAATTGTTTGCTTGTGTTGGTGGCAATAATGTGGAGGTTGTAGATAACATGAAGCCTGCCATTCCATTGAGATTCGGTCCTGGAAGGGATTATGATTTTATGAATGTTAAAGCAGAGGATCTGGAGGGAAGTATGAATGACCCTTATTTGACCAATGTGTATATGCAGGCAAAGAATACCATGTATAACAAGAGCAGCAAGCGTGTGCTTCAGTATGTTACAATTCAGTTCATAAAGGATGCAAAATCGGGAAATACACGAATGGAGCTCAGAGCATATTATAAAAACTCAGCAGGATCTACTTATCAGGCAATCTGGGATTACAAGTATACTGAGAATGAGGATGGAACCATTACATTTACAGAGAGAGACCAGTCTACCATTAATAGCAATAACAGAGGACAAGAACCTCACTTGAAAGCAATAGTGGACTATTTCTGCGCTCTTGAATATGATGGTTACAGTACATCTTCAAGTACAGGAACCTGGGCTCAGAACAAAGCTCGAATCACAAAGGTTACTCCTAGAACATTCAAGATTGATTGGGCAGAGAATAATACCAAAGGCTTGAGCGGAAGCTTGGGCGGCTTCTATCCTGTGGATGCAGAGCATATGGCAGCTGAGGGTGTATGTGTTGGTATATTGAGCAAGAAATAGTGAATGATTCCAGCCGCAGATGAGCGGTTGTAGACAAAAAGGAGCTGACCAAATCGGTCAGCTCCTCTTATTTTTATCATTCATATGTGTTTGTGCTCTGAAATGGCGGTAGGGTAAGTTTGTCTTACCGAGCCAAGCAGCTATCTGATGATTACCATCTCATCAATCAGATGTTGTGCTCCTGCGCATTTGTCTATGAAGAATAGTGCAAATCTTATATCAAGTGCAATATTGCGGCAAACTTCAGGGTCGAATACCACATCGCTCATTGTGCCTTCCCATACTCGGTCGAAGTTAACACCAATCAAGTTTCCGTTGCCATCAATTACAGGACTTCCGGAGTTGCCTCCGCTTGTGTGGTTTGTTGCAATGAAAGCAACCGGAACAGAACCGTTCACCTCCCATTGGCCGTAGTTTTTGGTGGCATATACATCTCTCAATACTTGAGGGACATCGTAATCATATATTTCAGGATTGTCTTTCTGCATAATACCTTCGATGCTTGAAACAGGAGTAAAGTATACTGCATCAGAAGGAGAGTAGCCTCTTACTGAGCCATAGGCTATACGAAGAGTTGAATTTGCATCAGGATAGAAGACTCTTGAACCCTTTGTCTGCTCGTTGTATTCTATCTGTCCCTTCATGTATTTGCGGTAAAGGAGGGTGATTTGAGCATTGATGCTGTCGAGGAATGGTTTGTATTCTGAGTTGAAATGGTTGTTGGTCTCAACATAAAGTTCTTTTGCAAGCTCTTCCGATCCGGCGTCATATATGGCATCTGCCCATTTCTCAACAGAGCCCATTTCTGCTAATTTGTCTTTGAAATAAGGAGCCTTGTATTTGTCGTCAATTGTATTATTGTACTCATTGATGAGGGCAATGAAAATATCTTTATCAATAGGTTTGTAATAATCTTTGTAGAAGAGTGCTGAGTCTGTTTGGGCTTTGTTTGCAGCATATTTTACATACTCAATTACATTGATTGCCTCTTTCTGGTAGTCATTTACCAGCGAAAGCTCCTCAATCTTTGAGTATAAATCTGCAAATTTCTCCATCAGACCATTATATTCAGGTCTGTTCTTTGCCCATTCTGCGAATTTGGCCTCGTAATTTCTCTTGTTCTCAATGGTATTCATTTTAATGATACCTTTTCTCTCGCCCTGCCATTTTTTCCATGAATTTGAAACGCTTGCATTTTTTGATGCATATTGGATTCTTACAGCCGGATCCTTCTCCTGCTCGCGATTCATGATGTCGAGTCTCAAGGTTCTCAGTTTGATTTTATGAGGGTTCGACACATTTGCAGTATAATCAACAGCATGCGACATGAGGTACTCATTTGTTCTGCCAGGGAAACCGTATACCAGTGTGAAATCGCCCTCTTTAATGCCACCGGCATTTATTTTGAAGAATTTCTTCGGTTTGTAAGGGACATTTTCGGGAGAGTAGGCAGCCGGCTCATTGTCTTTTCCAGCATAAATTCTGAAGAGACTGAAATCACCTGTATGACGCGGCCACATCCAGTTGTCGGTATCACCTCCAAATTTGCCCACTGCAGAAGGGGGTGCTCCAACAAGCCTTACATCTGTGAATACTTTGTATACCCAGATGAAATATTGGTTACCATAATATAAAGGGGCAATTTTTGCCTTCAGCCCCTTTCCCTTTGAAATGGCCTTTTGAATGACCTTGTCTGAATTCTCCTTGATTAAAGCATTGCGCTGCTCCTCGCTCATTCCCTCTTTATAACCTTTGAGAACCTCGTCGGTAACATCATCCATATATTCGAGGAATGCCACATAAAGATCGGGATTTGCAAGCTCCTGCTCACGGGTCATTGCCCAGAAGCCGTCTTTAAGGTAGTCATGTTCAACAGAACTGTGATATTGTATTTTGCTGTATCCGCAATGGTGATTGGTTATCAGCAGACCTTCATCTGAGATGAGTTCGCCTGTGCAGCCTCCGTTAAAATGCACAATTGCATCTTTTAATGAAGAATTGTTGATGCTGTAGAGATCTTCTGCGGTGAGTTTGAACCCTTTTGCCTGCATATCGTTTATGCGTTGGGCTATTTGGGACGGGAGCCACATGCCTTCATCTGCCATAAGGGTAAACCCGGTAAAGCAGATAATAATGGTTAATAGTAGTTTTTTTCTCATATGTAAGAAACTGTTTTAAATTTTATTGTCGGGAATAAATGTAAAAGACAAATTTAACAAAAACTTTTATTATTTTTGAAACATATTATGGTGAGTGATTTTTATGAATAGACTTGCAAAATATATAATAGCGATAGCTGTATGTGCGGCAGTATTGTTTCTGGCATGGTATTTCAGCTCTGTGCTTACCGATATATTGATTGCTGCGGTGCTCTCTTTAATAGGAAAGCCGGTAATGAAGATGCTTACATCGGTAAAGATCGGGAAATACCGTTTGGGCAATTCGCTGGCGGCAGTTGTAACCCTATTGCTGATACTCTCTGTGCTCATTTCATTCTTTGTATTCATAACACCTTTGGCAGGAAAGCTTGTCTCTGAAATGGGTGCGGTTGATCTCGATCAGGTGAGAGTGAAGCTTGCAATACCTCTGATGAAATATAATATAGTATTACATGAGATATTCCCCTCTTTGGATCCTGATATAACAATTGAGTCATTGATAACTTCTCAGTTGAAGGATGTATTCAATTTTGGAATGTTTACAAGCACTTTCAGCTCCATTACATCGTTTCTGGTGCATTTTGTGGTCTCTGCCTTTACCATAATATTTGTAACTTTCTTCTTTTTGAAAGATACAGAGATGTTTTCTAAAATGGTGCTGATATTTGTGCCTGTAAAATATGAAGAGAATACAAAAAGGGCACTGGATAGCATCAACAGCCTGCTTGTAAGATATTTTACAGGAATAAGTATGGAGGCAATCCTCATTACAATTCTTAATACCATAGGCTTGTGCTGGATAGGGAGGCTCTCGTTCCAACTGGCAGTAGTGCTTGCATTCCTTTCCGGTGTGCTGAATGTGATTCCATATATCGGGCCGGTGGTGGCAGGCGCATTTGGAACATTGATGGGTGTTGTCTCTCTATATGGCACTGCCGGTGATGCAGTTCTGGGGCTTTTGATATTGAAATTGATTGCAGTTTTTGTGGTAACACACCTTGTGGATGTATTCATTTTTCAACCATACATATACTCAAACAGTGTGAAGGCGCATCCTCTTGAGATTTTTCTGGTGATTCTTCTGGCCGGAAATATTGCAGGTATTGTTGGAATGCTCGTGGCCATCCCTGCCTATACTGTGTTGAGAGTCTTTGCAAAAGAGTTCTTCTCAAACTTCAAATTGGTACAAAGGTTAACTGACAGAATGGAAGAGTAATATGTAGTTTTGGCTGTTTATATTTTTTTGTTATATTCGCGGGGTGTATCAAAAAAAATAGATCAGATGAAAAACTTTTTTAGATTATCATTCTTGATGATTCTGCCGCTTTTGGCCTCATGTACCCAGAGTGAGGTTGTGAAAATAAGCGGTAGCGTCCAGTTTGTGGGGGGGGGTAATAAAAATAAGGTAACTGTCTCACAAAGTGATGGTTTCGGCCAAATCATTTTGGCAGAAACTACTATTAACCCGGATAATACATATTCATTGGAGGTTGTTCCGGCAAACCCAGGTGTGGTAAATATCACATGCTGCGAAGAGCAAAGGGTGAGGGCCTGGCTGGAAGATGAGGATATGGTTATCAATTTCAGAGGCATTGATACTGCAAAAGTGCGTATTTTCAATCCTCCGTATGTGCATATCTATGCAGGCCCTAAAAACAATCTTTTAAATCTAAGCAACTACAGCAATTATCAGGAGTATCAGAGCAGTATAGCTCTTTCTCAGGCAGTCTATGGCCAACCTGATATTCCGGCTCAAGCAAAACAGGCCCTCTTCTCCCAGATGTATGAGGCCAACAACAAAAATGTAAGAGCCTTCAACAGATATCTCATAGAGAACAACAGCAACCTTACAAGCTGTCTTGCACTTCTTCCTCAATTGAGGTTTGAAACCGATTCTACATTCATACTTGATGTGCTTGCAAAAATGGAGCAGGCAAATCCTGGTGATACATTGGCAAAGGCATATTTGAAAAAACTCCGTATTACTCAAGAGAAGAAGAGAAAGATGGAGATTGGCCAGATGGCACCTGAGTTCTCATTGACAGATGAGAGTGGCAAGGTTGTGAATGTAAGGGATTTCATAGGCAAAGTGCTCATTATTGATTTCTGGGCAAGCTGGTGTGGCCCATGCCGTGGAGAAATTCCTAGCATGAAGAAGATCTATGCAGATTTTAAAGACAGGGATGATGTTGCATTCCTGAGCATATCAATTGATTCCAAAAAGGCAGACTGGGAGAAGGCTCTTGGTGAGGAGAATATGGAGTGGATGCAGTTGTGGGCTCCAGATAGCGGCAAAGAGCTGATGGACAAATACCAGTTCAATGGAATTCCTTTTATTGTTGCAATCGACAAAGAGGGAAAAATTGCAGGCAAACGTCTGCGTGGAGAGGCTGTGCGTAAAGCTATCGAGAAGGCTTTGTAATAAGAAACCTAATCTACACAAATAAACCTATAATTAACTTATTTAATCTAATTTATGAAAAAGTTTTTATTTTCATTTCTCTGTATGTTGCTGCTTGTTTGTCAAGTAGCTGTGGCCCAGAGTTCCCAGACACTACGGGGAAAGGTGACAGATTCCAATAATGAACCGTTACCTGGCGTGTCAATCACAGTTCCTGGAACTAAGATTGTTGTGATTACAGATATCGACGGAACTTTCAAAGTTGATGTACCGTCTTCTGTAAAGGCTAAAAACATTACAGTTTCATGTATCGGTATGGAGACAATGTCTGTGCCTTTTGCACAGGTAGCTCCTGCAACACCTATAGTAATGAATGAGGATGTTACATTGTTGGGTGATGTAATCATTACAGGTTATCAGACAATTTCAAAAGAGCGTGCTACCGGTTCATTCGGTACTGTACGCAGTGAGCAATTGGAGAAAAAACTGAATGTTGACCTTAAGAATATTCTTGAGGGACAAGTTGCCGGTGTGGTACTTGACAAAGATGGAAATATCTCAATCCGTGGTATCTCTACCTGGAAAGCTGAGACTGCTCCACTTATCGTTGTTGACGGTTATCCAACTGAGATCTCTTTGAGCGACCTTAACCCTGACAACATCGAGAACGTTACAGTATTGAAAGACGGTGTGGCTGCTTCAATCTACGGTTCACGTTCTGCAAACGGTGTTATCGTTGTAACAACAAAAGCTGGTGAGAAAGGCAAGACAAAAGTAAGCTACAGAGGTACTTTCAAATTTGAGGGAAAACCTGATTTGAGCGATCTTCATATGGCTTCAACTTCTGACTACATCGATGCAGAGTTGGCATTGTATGACTTCAGTCCAAACGGCAATACTTACAATATTGCAACCAGAAACAATAACTTGAGTGAGGTTAACTACCTTCTTGCAATGCGTAAGGCTGGTAAAATATCTGATAACGAGTTCAATACTTCAATTAATGCTTTGCGCAAGAATGATGTGTTGAAGGATATGGAGAAAAACATGTTCCGCACACACTTTGTACAAACTCACAACTTGAGCATCAGTGGCGGTACTGATCAGAACAGATACAACCTGGCTGTAAATTATGCCAAAGATCATGGTAACTATGTAAATACAAACAGCGACCGTCTGATTGTTGACTTCAACAACCAGTGGAATCCTTGGAAATTCTTGACAGTGAATGTTGCTGCAAATATCAACTACACTCTTTCTGAGGCTCCTGCTACAGGATGGCAGTCTCTTACAGACATGACATCATACATCAAACCTTACCATACATTGTATAATGAGGACGGTTCTTTGAGAAATCTGAGATTGGCATCATATGCTACTTCAGAGCTGTACAACTCTGTAAGCGGTTTGAAGGATGTATCTTATAACCCTATCACAGATGCCTATGATGATTATGTAACAAACAATAACTTCTCAACCCGTTTCAGCGGTTCGTTGCGTTTCAACATCATTGAAGGTCTTACTGCTGAGGTAGGTGGTAACTGGGCAAGAAGCAACAATATCAGAAAGGCAGTTGCTGAGGCCGACAGCTACAGAATGAGAATGGCATTCAATAACACTACATCAACCTCTAATCCGTCGAACCACTATGTTCCAGATGGTGACATGATCAATGAGATACGTTACAAAAGTGAGAACTGGACAGTACGTGCACAGGCTAACTTCAACCGTACATTCGGCAAACATCGTGTAACTGCATTGGCAGGATATGAGGTAAGACGTATTGCTTACGATAACAATACATATGCAACCCGTTTGGGTTACAACTCAACAGCAGGTTCATTCTCACCTACAAACTTGGTGGATCTTAAATCTGGTGTATTCAACAGTGATATGCTTACCGGCAGCAATCCGATATCATCTGCTTTGAATTATGGTAGCTACAGCATAAGCGACAACCGTTTTGTCTCTTGGTATGTTAATGCTTCATATGAGTTCGACAACAGATATCTTGTTAGCGGTAGTATCAGGGAAGACCTTACCAACTTCTTTGGAACAGACCCTAAATATCGTCACAGACCTATGTGGTCAATTGGTGGTACCTGGAAAATCCATAATGAAAAATTCTTTGATGTATCATGGATCGACCGTTTGAATCTCCGTCTTTCATACGGTATCAATGGTAACATCTCTTTGTCTGAGGGCCCTTACCTTATTCTTGGTGCCGGCTCATTCAGCTCAATTACAGGAGGTATATCAAACAGCATCAGTTCATATCCTAACAACTCATTGAGATGGGAGAAAACCGAGACTACAAACGTAGGTCTGGATGCAAGTTTCTTGAATAACCGTTTGAGCGTAAGCTTCGACTACTATCAGAAATTGAGCAGCGACTTGTTGGCAAGTGATTCAATGGACCCTACAACAGGTGCCTCTTCTATGATGAAGAATGTCGGTTCAATCAACAATAAAGGTTATGAGATCTCATTGCAGGCAACTCCTGTAGCGAACAAAGATTTTTCTTGGGATTTGTCATACAATGTATCATTCAACAAGAACAAGGTTGTAGAGTATAATGTGAATATGGCTTACCCTACCTCTTGGGCATGGACTTCGCCTGTACATGCTGAGGGATATCCTATGTATGGCTTGTTCGGTTATAAATTTGCAGGTTTGGATGAGAAAGGCCAGACTATGATTTATGACAAGGAGGGTAATAAGAAACTTGCATCTTTGTGTACTATTGATGATATTATCTATCAAGGAACAGCTGTGCCAAAAGCTGATATGTCATTTACAAACAACTTCAGATACAAAAACTGGAACTTGTCATTCATGTTCATTGCAAAATTTGGCCACAAATATCGTAAGGATGTGTTCCAAGGCTCAAACTACAACAGCAGACACTTCGCTGAGCGTTGGCAAAAACCTGGTGATGAAGCTTGGGCTATCTACCCTTACTTTGCAAGCTGGAATATGGATATGTTCTACCATCCGTTCTGTGATATATTCATTGGCAATGCAAGCTATGCAAAATTGCGTGATGTTACTTTAACATACAATTTCGACAACAACCTTACCCGGAAGATAGGCATGAGCAATGCACGTATCTACTTGCAGGCAAGAAACTTGTTCCGTATAACCGCTTCTGATTGCGATATCGATCCAGAGAGATACGAAGTTGAAATGGGTGGTGGTATGGGTAGCAACACCAATACCGGTTATGCAACATTGCCTATGAGACCTGAGTTCTATATTGGATTGTCATTCAGTTTTTAAACATTTGAAGTTATGAGAAAATTAATATATTTGACATTAGCCGCGTTTGTCGGCATATTCACATCTTGTGATGCCTTTTTGGATGTGAAGCCTGTTGGAAAGATGATTCCTACAGAGATTTCCCAGTTCGAGAACCTGTTGAACAATACACAGACCGTTGACCATTATTTTATGATGGACAATAATGGCGGATGTTCTTACGCCATGTTGGGTGATAACCTCATGATCAGTGAAAACCAGAAGAATTATAACTATATAGAGACTTTCCCTAACCTTGATATTGTAGCTGCTGCTATCTTTCATGCACCAATGATGGACCCTACATCAACTCCTATGCATTGGACTTATACTTACAAAGCTATAGGTTACTTCAACAATGTTATTGACGGTGTTAGCGGAATTGACACAGAGTCTGAATATGCAAAAGGTGTAATTGCTCAGGCAAAAGCAGGCCGCGCATGGATTTACATGAACTTTGTTTTGTGCTACGGTCCTATGTATGATCCTTCAGCTGCAAATGATACCCCTGTAATTCCATTACGTACAAGTGGCGACCCTACTGTTTCAAACGGTCCGTTGAAAACTACTGCTGAGATTTTTGAGCAGGTAAAAGCTGATTTGGACTACGCTTGTGAGAATGCTCCTGCAACAACTACCAATGCTTGTAGAATCAACAAGGCTTGTGCTTATGCCCTTAGAGCAGAGTACTACATGTTTACAAGAGATTGGGAGAACATGAGAAAAGATGCTCAGCAAGCTTGGTCATTGGCTCTTGCACAGAGAGGTTCTGTAGATAATATGATTTATGATTATGCAGATTTCTATTATGAGGCTCTTACTGAGATTAATCCACCAGAGGGTTGCTCACCAGAGTACTACATGACATTGAGAGGTCCGGATAATGATTTCGCCCAGACTTCTAATCGTGAGTTGTTGCTCTACAGAGAGATGCCAAATGCAGCATCTACATCTAAATACTACCCATCTGAAGAGTGGCTTGCAAATATGGATAAAGAGAAAGATTTGCGTTGGATCAAATTTGTATATACCGTTGAAGGCTTTACCAAAAACATTGGTGATGCTGTTTATAACGATGGCCTTGTAGATCTTGATTACAGAGGTGCTCAGTTGGCAAGTACCCAGGCTCTCACTTATCCTTTGTTGCTTTTGATTAAAGCTGAGGCAGAGGCTCGTACAAACAAATTGACAGATGCATTGGCTTCTTTGAACACATTGCGTAAATACCGTTATGATGGTGATGTTACAGATTTGGAAGGTGGTGCAGGCATGTCTCAAGACCAGTTGCTTGATGAGATCCTGAAAGAGCGCCGCAGAGAGCAGCCGCTTATCTCATTCCAGCGTACTCTTGATTTGAAACGTTACGCGCTTGACGGCAACAAACCATGGGTAAGACAGACAATTACACATAAAGTTGGTAACAAGACCTACAGCAAGTCTATTACAGATCCTTACTTCCAGTCTTTGCCAATTGACAACGCAATCATAAACCACAACCCAGAGTGGGGATTGCAGCCAAACAATACTCCATTTGAGCCTTATAAAGCATGGTAATTGCAATATGCAGGATATAAAAAAGGTGGCCTTTCGAGGCCACCTTTCTTGTTATAAAAAAGTAAAAAAATTACTGTTTTTCAGGACGCTCATTTGCCACTGCAACATTTATTACGCGGCCCATGTGTTCCGAACCGTTAAGAGCATTGATTGCGGCAAGCGCCTCTTCTTCATTAGGCATTTCCACAAAACCATATCCTTTTGATCTGTGAGTCTCTTTATTTAGAATAATTCTGGAGGTAGTAACTTCTCCAAAAGGTGCAAACAATTGAGCCAAGTCCTCTTTTCTGGCTTTGAAGCTCAAACTAGATACAAAAATAATCATATAAAATATAAGTTAGAGTTATTCAAATGTTATACGAAATTAAAAATAAAAAAGTTGAAATGCAAATATATTATTAATGAAAAAGCGTAATTGTGAAAAAATATAACGAAACATAGGCTGTTTGCTAATTATTTATAGTTTGCTAACCTCTTCCTATGAAGCGTATTGTGTAATTGAGAAAGTGTATCGACGCTTGTGCCATGGTTTCAAAGATATCTCCTAGAACAGGTATATTCCCGGTGAGCAGGGAGATTGCAATCAGGTAGAGGGATATGGTGGCAACGGGAACGGCAATGAGATTTGTAATGAGAAAATAGAAAGAGAAGTTGTTGAAATAGTACCATGCAATTGGCGCTGTGGTGATTTGACATGCTAAAGAGATACAGAGCATGTTCCATACAGGCTTGAGATATTTATATATTTTGTACTCTTTTATCAGATCGAATGCAGCAGAAAAGGTCGGGTATAGCCATATAATGCCGGCTACAGCTGCAAAAGAGAGCTGGAATCCTATATTGTTGAGTTCATTGGGGTTGATCAATAAAATGATGCAGGCCGATAGCAGCAAGACATCCCATCTTCCGCTTTTGCGACCGGAGATAGAGAGCGCTTTCCAGGTAGTAATCATAATGGCGGCGCGCTGCACAGATGCGCTGAAACCTGTAACCATTGCATATCCGAATATAAATATGGTGCAGATGAAGAATTTGAGCTGTCGGGAAAAATAGCAAGTGTTTAAAAAGAAGAGAAAAGTGTTCAGAATGCCGTAGATTATTCCAATATGAAGCCCCGACAGCGCAAGTATATGCATAGCTCCGGAGTTCCGGTATGATTTTTTTATCTCTTTTCCAAGATATTTTTTCTCTCCTATTGTAAAGGCTGCGGCAACGGCAAAATCCTGAGGCTCTTCAATTATTTGTGAAACCTTTTGCAAAAAGCACTCCCTGATTTTGGAAAGGTTCTGACTCTGGAAAGTGCCATTGTTACCGGAAAGGCCTCTTTGCCCGGTTCTTTGCATATTGGAGAATCCCGATAGAAGCATCATAAAGCCGCAGAGGAGCAATAGTAGCCGCCTGTTTGCAGAATTCAAATACCGGTATCGTAATAAGGCGGCAAACATTACCGCTATAAAGAGTGTTTCTATCGGAAATATAAGAATGGGACTGATAGAGATGGAACAGCCATTTTTGATAGCCGACGCAATAATGGACCCCGCTAAAAACAACAGCATCAGATATGCTCCCCCTCTACCCATCTTTTTACGAAATTTCTGTAAAGTTAGTAAAACTTAAATTATCTTTGAAGTTACAATGAAAAAAATCGCATTTATAATCAATCCCATATCGGGCACAATACAGAAAAAGGCAATCATCGATTACCTTAAAGAGCTCTTCATACCCTCCAAAGGATATGAATCCTCTTTTTATAAAACTGTAGGGCCCGGTGATGCTTATAGTGCGGCTGTAAAGTATAAAGAGCGGAAATTTGATATAGTGGTTGCTGTGGGAGGTGATGGAACGGTAAACCAGGTGGCAAAGGGATTGATTGGAAGCAATACAAAATTGGCTGTTATACCGCTGGGGTCGGGCAATGGATTGGCACGTCATCTTAAAATACCTCTCTCATACCAGAAGGCTGTGGAGGTGATTCTTCAGGGGAAGAGCCGGCTTATTGATGCCGGAAAAATCAATGACGAGATATTTTTCTGTACAGCCGGACTTGGCTTTGAGGCGGTAATCGGAGGCAAGTTCAATTCTGCAGGGACACGCGGCCTTATGACCTATGTGGAGCAATGTGCAAAGGAGTATGTGAACTATAGGCGTGAGCAATATAGAATATCAATACCCGGTTATGAATATGATACAAAGGCGTTTCTGGTTACTTTTGCAAATTGCTCGCAGTGGGGGAACAATGTTTTTATAGCACCGGATGCCGATATCGCAGATGGAATGATTGATATGGTTGTGTGGAAAAGAGCGCCTCTTGCCACTATGCCTATTCTTACTGCCGGCCTTTTTTTGAAGACAATCCAGTATTCAGAATTTGTGGATACTTTCAGGTGCAGGGAGGTTAAGATAACAAGGCAGAATGCCGGACTGATCCAGTTTGATGGCGAGAGCCGTATGATGGGAACAGAGATAGTGGTGTCGGTAATACCTGATGCAGTGAGCACTATTGT
Organism: Candidatus Egerieisoma sp.; assembly: GCA_045588775.1. Classification (GTDB taxonomy): domain Bacteria; phylum Bacteroidota; class Bacteroidia; order Bacteroidales; family UBA932; genus Egerieousia. The sequence goes on from JAZNEW010000066.1 coordinate 37,255, forward strand.
GTCTGAAGAACTTGACCTTATTGCCTATGCAAAGAATATAGTGCCGCAATTGAAAGAGCTGCTGCCTAAAATAGAGGATTTTCAGAATGGTTTGAAACAGTAGCTTTACTCTCTAAAATTTGCATATTTTTTATGCAACTAAGGGCTATAATTATTATCTTTGTAAAAGTGTACCCAAATAAGATTATAATTAATTATTAAATACTGAATTTTTACTATGATTGTATTAGTTTTGAATTGCGGAAGCTCGTCTTTGAAATATCAGGTGCTTGATATGCAAAACGAGTCGGATTACTCTTTGTTGGCAAAAGGCCTTGTTGAAAGAATCGGACTGGAAATGGGTGATATAACCCATAGTGTTACAGGTAAAGACAAACACAAGGTTCATAAGCCTATCCCAACCCATACAGAGGGTATTAAGGGTGTTTTGGAACTTCTTACAGATGCCGAGCATGGTGTATTGAAATCACTTGCAGACATACAGGCGGTAGGCCATAGGGTTGCCCATGGCGGTGAATTCTTCAATTCAAGCAAACTTATAGATGCTTCGGTGATAGAGGGTATAGAGAAGTGCTGCGAATTGGCTCCATTGCACAATCCTGCAAACCTTTTGGGTATTAAGGCTGTGGAGTCGTTGATGCCGGAGGTGCCTCAGGTTGCTGTATTTGATACATCATTCCATCAGACAATGCCTGACTATTCATATATGTATGCGATACCTTATGAATATTACAGCAAATATAAAATCCGCCGTTATGGTTTCCATGGAACAAGCCATAAATTTGTAGCTCAGAAGGGAGCAGCTTTGGCGGGCCTTGACTTTAACAATTCAAAAATCATTACTTGCCATCTGGGTAATGGAGGTTCTGTTACTGCCATTCTAAACGGACAGTCTGTAGATACTTCAATGGGTTTCACTCCTGTTGAGGGTGTTGTTATGGGTACCCGTTGCGGAAATGTGGATGCAGGTGTCGTAACTTATATCCAGGATAAGGAGAATCTCGATTTTAAAGGTGTAAATGCAGTGCTCAATAAAATGAGTGGTTTTCTCGGTGTCTCAGGTGTTTCATCAGATGCAAGAGATATAGAGGGTGCTGCAGCAGAGGGCAACAAACGTGCTGCATTGGCTATGGATATGTTCAAATATAGTGTGCTCAAATATATCGGTGCATATTCGGCAGTGATGAATGGTGTAGACCTTATTGTCTTTACAGGCGGTATAGGAGAGAATGATCCATCGGTAAGGGAATATATATCACAAGGCTGTTCTTATTTGGGAATAGATTTTGATCCTAAGGCAAATGACGGTTTGAGAGGCAAGGATGCAATTCTTACAAAAGAGGACTCTAAGGTTGTTGTTGCAGCGATTACAACAAATGAGGAGCTTGTAATTGCCCGTGATACAATGAGACTTGCAAAATAATGGTTCCACTAACAGATATTAATAATTAAAAAAATAACACTATGATTAAGAATTTTGACGAATTGTTTGAGCAGTTGCGCTCTAAACCTAAAAAAAGATTGGTAGCAGCTTGGGGTGTGGATGATCACACTATCAGTGCAGTTGCATTGGCTATTAAAGCAGGCATCGTAGAGGGTGCGTTGGTTGGTGATGAGAATATGATTGCAGAAGTTTGTGAGAGAGAGAATATCGACAAATCAATCTTCACCATCATTCACAATCCAAATGAGTTGAAATCAATTGCACAGGCTGTTGAGATGGTAAATATGGGTGAAGCAGACATCCTTATGAAGGGTCTTTGCTCAACCGACAAATATATGCGCGGTATCCTTAACAAAGAGAAGGGCCTTCTTCCTCCAAAAGCGGTATTGAGCCACGTTTGTCTGTTGCAGCATCCTAACTACCATAAAATGCTTGCATTCTCAGATATAGCAGTTATTCCGGCTCCTGATTTCAAACAGAAACAGGCTATGATCGGTTATGTGGCAAGTGTTGCCAAAGCTATTGGTGTGGAGAACCCTAAAGTTGCTATGGTTGCTGCTACTGAGCAGATGTTGCATGGTATGCCAGCTTGTGTTGAGGCTGCTTTGCTTGCAAAAATGAGCGACAGAGGCCAGATCCCTGGTTGCGTTGTTGATGGTCCTTTGGCATTGGATGTTGCATTGTCTAAAGAGGCTGCAAAAATCAAAAAACTTACAAGCCCTGTTGCCGGTGATGCAGACTGTCTGATATTCCCTGCAATTGAATCAGCTAATGTTTTCTACAAAACAAATACACAGTTGGTTCATGGTGTTAGAGTTGCAGCTATGGTTGCAGGTGCAAAAGCTCCTTGCGTATTGTCGAGCCGTGCCGACAGCATAGATACAAAACTCAACTCTATCGCACTTGCTGCCATTACAGCAAAATAGTTTCTAAAATTTTAAAGAGAATTAAGTAATTATGGCAAAATTGATACTTGCAATCAATCCCGGATCTACTTCTACAAAGATTTCGGTATACGAGGATACAAAGGAGGTTTTTACAAAAACCCTCAGACATACCAATGAGGAGCTTGCTCCTTACAAAAATGTAATAGAACAGTTCAATTTCAGAAAGGAGACCATAAAAGCAGCTCTTGAGGAGAATAACATTGCTTTGAAATCATTGGATGTTATTGTTGGTAGAGGTGGTTTGGTAAAACCTATTCCGTCTGGTGTTTACAGTGTGAATGATGCCATGATTGAAGATATCAAAAGCGGAAAGAATGGTGAGCACGCAAGTAATCTGGGTGCTATCATTGCCAAGGATCTTGCAGAAGAGGTTGGTGGTATTCCTGCTTTGATTGCAGACCCTGTGGTTGTAGATGAGCTTGCTCCTGTTGCAAGAATCGCAGGACATCCGCAATTCAGCAGAATTTCCATTTTCCATGCCCTTAACCAGAAGGCCATTGCCAAATTGTATGCAAAGGATAACGGTAAAAAATATGAAGATTTGAACCTTATTGTAGCTCACTTGGGTGGTGGTGTATCTGTAGGTATTCATGAAAAAGGAAAGGTTGTTGATGTGAATGATGCGCTTAATGGCGAGGGACCGTTTTCACCTGAGCGTTCAGGAGGACTTCCTGCTGCACAAGTTGTAAATATGTGTTTTGGCGGTCAATATACCGAGGCCGAAATTCGCAAGATGATTTCCGGTAAAGGTGGTGTTGTTGCCTATTTGGGAACAAACTCTTTCCAGGATGTTGAGAATAGAGTGGCTGCAGGTGATGCAGAAGCAACTCTTATTTCAAATGCGTTTGCATATCAGCTTGCCAAGGAGATTGGAGCAATGGCTACTGTTGTAAACGGAAAGGTTGATGCAATTATCATTACAGGTGGTATTGCATACAATAAACCGTTGATGGAACAGGTTAAAGATAAAGTTTCGTTTATAGCTCCTGTTGCAGTATATCCTGGTGAGGATGAAATGGGTGCATTGGCAGGAAACGGTCTTGCTGTTCTGAATGGAACAGAGCAGGTAAAAGAGTATTAGCAGCTTTTGAATCAGTATCAGGGAGGTCGGCCAATAGCCGGCCTCTTTTTTTTGACCTTACCCAATATCATAATAGGAAAGTCCGTAGAACAAAATGTATATATAGGTGTTTATAGTGTATAATTAATTTTAATGGAGGATATATATTATGATGCCTGTAAGAAGAAGCCAACAGTGGTTGCCAAGTATTTTCAATGATTTTTTCGACAATAATTTGATGACAAGAGCAAATGCAACAGCTCCTGCTGTGAATGTGATTGAGAATGAAAATGATTATAGGGTAGAGCTGGCAGTGCCGGGAATGACTAAAGATGATTTTAAGGTAAGGTTGGATGAGGAGAATAATCTTGTTATTACCATGGAGAAGAGACATGAGAACAAGGAGGAGAAAAAAGAGGGAAAATATTTGAGGCGTGAATTCTCTTATACCAAATTCCAGCAGACAATGATTTTGCCCGAAAATGTAGATGAGGCAAAAATATCAGCTAAAGTAGATAACGGAGTGCTGATCATTGATGTGCCAAAAGTGCCTGTAGAGCATTTGAAAACAGTAGAGAAGGAGATAGTTGTCCAATAGCCAATTTATGGACCTTTGCCTTTGGTGTGCAGAAATGTATGCCAAAGGCATTGATTTTTAATATAATTGCAGATTATCGCAGCCTTATGTAGTATTGCAGATCCGGTTGGTTGTAGAACAATTCGGGGTGAAGGATGTAGGCCAGATCCTGCAGAATAATATGTGGCTCGATAGCTCCCGTTTCCCAAAAATCACTTCCGCCCTCAGCTGTATTTCTGAGGGTATTATTATAAACGCGACCATTTTTCAGCGCCGGAATATTCTCAAAGAGCTTGTTTTGGGCGGTAACTTCATTTATGGTGCCCAATGTATTCGGGTGAAGCCAGACATCTGATTGCAGAGCATACATATAGGCCTGCTCAAAACCCAATTGTGCCGATTGGGCCTCATTCTTTCTGGCTCCAAGTATAATGCCGCCTGCATCTTTTATAAGTTGTGAAATATAATTTTCCTCTCCGGGAATATACCAGATTCCATTATACGGTGCATTCAAAATGACCTTTGTGCGGCTCGAATTTCCCAATGCGTCTGAAATTATGTTTTTAAGAGAAATATATTCATTGGCTTTATGGATATAAATGGAATCTGCCATCTTTCTCTTGCATGTAAGTTCCCCAAAGAGTTTCAAATACTCCATTTTGCCAAGTGGAGAATTCTCCAGATATTCACCTATTGTAAGAACTTTTACTCCAAGTTTCTGCAGTTTTTCGATATAAGAATTGTTGGCTCCACTTATTCCGTACGCTATTACAACATCGGGTTTGATAAGCATTATCTGTTCATAATCCGGCAGAGCCTCGCTGCCTATATCCACAATTGAGCCAGAATGTATCAGTTGCTGAATAGAACTGTTATAAACGAATCTTGTGCCTGAGATTCCCTTTATGGAGTTGCTGTGGTCCAATGCCGCAAGATAGGCCACATGCGAAGAACTCATGCAAATTATCTTCTCGAGAGGATAGGGGAGTGTGTAGAGGTCTTTTGCGAGCAATTGGGTGCAATCACGAGGAACTAAAGTGTAAATATCATCTTTTGGTTGTCCGCTCCAGATATTTTTTATGGTAATTGTTTTTATAAGGCTGTCGCTGTTGGATATTGAAAAATATTTGGCATATTGCCCCGACAGATTCTGCTCTGTTTGCTCCAAACCTGCCTGTTTGTTGTTGCCACCGCTGCATGCGGTTATTATGGTCAGCAATATGCTTGTTATAATTGTATGTTTACTCTTCATTCCAATGGTCTTTGCGTTGTTTGATAGGCAAAATTAAGAAAAAATATGTTACTTTGCAGAGCTTTTAAAGAAGGAATATGGTAAAGACTCAGGTTGTAATTATAGGTGGTGGAGCTGCCGGACTTTTTTGTGCTGCAATTGCGGCAGATAGAGGTCTGTCGGTAACATTATTGGAGAAAAACGGACGGTGTGGCCGAAAAATAGCCCTTACAGGCAAAGGTCGTTGCAATCTTACCAATACCAAGCCGTGGGAGGAGTTTCTGCACCATGTTCATCCAAAAAGCAACTTTTTTAAAAATGCCTTTTTCTCAATGGATAACCTCAAAGTCATGGAGTTCTTTGAGAGTATGGGGCTGCCTCTGAGTGTTGAGAGGGGCGACAGGGTCTTTCCTGCAAGTATGCGCGCTCAGGATGTTACCGATACCCTTGTGGCGTGGTTGCAGAGAAAAAATGTCAAAATTATAACAGGTTGTGAAGTTGATAAAATAGTTAAAGAGCCTGATAGCGGCATTTTTGAAATATACTCCAATCAGAGAGTGATAGTTTCTGCCCAAAATACAATTATTGCAACAGGTGGATTGTCGTATCCCGTAACAGGCTCAACAGGCGATGGATATGAGTTTGCCAAAGAGTTCGGACATAAAATAACAGAGTGCTTCCCCTCACTGACAGCTCTTGTGCCTGCAGGATATTCGCAGCAATATCATGGTATATCGCTTAAAAATGTAGAAGTTACCCTCTTGATTAACAATCAGAGTGTTGCCTCTGAGTTTGGTGACCTCGATTTTACCAATGGCGGAATAGAGGGCCCCATAGGGTTCAAAATAAGCAGAAAAGCCGTTGAAAATTTGAAGAACGGACAAAAAGTGGCGCTTCTTTTAGACATGAAGCCTGCAGTTCCGCTTGAGCAGCTCTCTTTAAGAATCAATCGCGAAATATCCCAGCTCAGCAAAGCCCAGAGAGATGAACTGAACCAGACAAAAGGTGTTGTAAAATATCTGCTGCCCAAACTTATGCCAAAGGCTCTTATAATGCCATTTGTAGAGTCTAATCGGTCAAAAGGCGGAATCTCTTTGGCAAATTTGGCACGATTTCTTAAAGAGTGGCGTTTTGAAATAAAATCAAATGTGGGGTACGAAAGATGTGTTGTTACGGCAGGAGGTGTCTCTCTGCAGGAAATTTCCCAGAAGACAATGGAATCAAAACTGGTGAAGGGATTGTATTTTGTGGGAGAAGTGCTCGATCTGGATGGCGATACAGGCGGTTATAATCTGCAGATTGCCTTTTCAACTGCCGCATTGGCAGCAAAAAGCATAGTGGCAGGGTAGTATTACCGTATTTCAAATTCCAGTTCTCCAAATTTTACCGGAGTCCCCGTCTGATGGAGGGTTGCAGGGGTGAGCTCAATGGCAATGAAATCTCCGGTTCTTACAGAGCAAAGGCGTGTTATCTGTTCAATCTTATTGTTGAATCTCTCCTGAATGGCTTCTATGCTATCCAATCCCGCCTCTGCAAGTGCCTTTGAGAGAAGATCCAAAGGAAAATCCTGAACATTGTAGAGTTGCGAGACATAGGTTGTATTATCCAATGCGTTGGCCATCAGGAAGCTTTGTGGAATATCACTTCTTATCAATGAATGGCCCGACAGATTTATTCCATATCCTATACTTGAGTAGTAGCGTTGTGCAAACTTGGCCTTTATGGCCTTGCCGGCCTTGTCCATGCGGATATATATAAACGGAGCAACAGCAATCCCAGTTATATCATCAGGGCAGAAATAGTCGTTGCTATCCCTATTTAGAGATATGTCCGGTCTGATATAAAAGAAATCACTGTTGTATGGAACCGTTATTATATTCATAACGCGCTATCTCATTTTAAGTTTAATATCTGTGAGGACTTTCTTTGTGTCGAGAGTGAAATCGCCATTCATCATCCATGAATAGTAGCTTGGTTCAACTCTCAGAACATCCTCTACAAGTTTGCCTTTATGTTTGCCAAAGTTGATTACAGGCTGGTCTTTATCGTTTAGAATAATTCTTCCTGCATAATCGGCAAAGCGGGTGCGTGTGGAGAACTCTGCCAGCATGGCAACGTCATTCTTGAGGGTATCGGGATATCTGTCTAGCTGGGCCTTGAGAATTTCATAAGTTGCCAAAGTGTCGGCCTCTGCACTGTGGGCATTTTCCAACTCCTTGTGGCAGTAGAATTTGTATGCGGCAGAGAGTGTCCTCTGTTCCATTTTGTGGAAAATATTCTGCACATCAACAAGATGACGTTTCCTGAAGTCAAACTCCACACCTGCCCTGAGAAACTCTTCTGCAAGCAGCGGAATGTCAAATTTGAGTGAATTGTATCCGGCAATATCACAGCCCGACATCCATTGTGCAAGGCTCTTTGCTATCTCTTTGAACTTTGGACAATCCTTTACATCTTCATTGGAGATTCCGTGAACAGCCTGGGCTTCGGCAGAGATTGGAATTGTAGGGTTCAATCTTCTGGTCTTGATCTCCTGATCGCCGTTAGGCATTACCTTTACAGCGCATATCTCCACAATACGGTCGGTGGCAACATTTAACCCCGTACTCTCTATATCAAAAAAGAGTAGGGGGTTTTTAAGGTTCAATTGCATATAATCTCTACTTTTAAGCTTCTACTGGTTAGTTGTTGATACGCATCGGCATCAATAGTGCACAAATCTCCTCGTTCGGTTCACTCTGTACGGCCGGCTGGATAAGGGCAGCCCTGTTCGGATCTGCAAGTTTTATACAGATCTGGTCGTATGGCAGATTTCCGAGAATCTCTATGAGGAATGTTGATTTGAAACCGATTTCCATAGGAGTACCCTCATACTCGCAATTGAGAGTCTCTTGTGCGCTCATTGAGAAATCTACATCCTGAGCAGAGATTTCGAGTCTGTTCTGGCTCAATTTGAATATAATCTGGCTTGTTGCCTGATTTGAACATACTGCAACACGTTTGCTTGCATTCAGTATCTCAGTTCTCGATACTGATATGATATTTGTGTTGTTTTTAGGTATTACAGATCTGTATGCAGGATATACTCCATCAACAAGGCGGCACACCAGCAGGGTGTTGTCGAATTTGAAATATGCATTTTTCTTGTCGAATGATATTTCCACATTCTCATCTGACAATTTTGCCAGATTGTTTTTAAGGATATTTGCCGGTTTTTTAGGAAGTATGAAACCCGACGCACCATTGCTCTTTACATCGTTGCGTGTATAGCATACGAGTTTGTGGGCATTTGAAGCGACCATGGTTGTGTTTTCTGTGGAGATATCAAAGAAAATACCGTTCATTACAGGCCTCAACTCCTCATCTGCAGTTGCATAGATGGTATTGTTTATGCCTTCTGTGAGAATCTCCCCTTTGAAATTCAGGGTTACCGGGTTGTCCAGCTGCGGAAGTTCGGGGTAATCCTCTGTTGAGAGGTATGGAATCTGTGCGCTTCCGCTTGCCCAAGCAATGTTCACTATGTTTTTCTCAGGTTCTGCCGAAAACTCTATTGGTTGGGTCGGAAGTTCTTTAAGCGTGTCTGTAAGAAGTTTTGCAGGTACTGCTATCTCTCCTCCTTCTGTTACTTCGTCTATGTTGATTACCGTTTTGAGAGTGGTTTCTGAATCAGATGCGGTAACAGTCAATGAATTTCCTTCCAATACAAACAGAAAGTTGTCGAGTATTGGAAGAGAGTTCTTGGACGCAATAACTCTCGATACCGATAATAATCCTTGCAATAGATCTGTACTTGAAACAATAAACTTCATAATGGATGTATTTAAAATAATGTACAAATATAGTAATTATTTGGCATATATTTTGAGTTTGTGTTTCAGAAATTTTTATTAAAAAACATGTCAGCTATGAAGAAGAATTTGTTGTTTTTATTGTTGTCGGTAATACTTAGTGCTTTATGTGCTGTTCTGGTGTCGAGATATTATGTTTCGCAGCATAGATATGTCCATATAGAAGGAGAGCACCCTACTTATAAAAATGTTGAATTTGTAGAGCGGGATTTTCCTGATTTCACCTATGCGGCGGAGAATACAGTTGAAGGAGTGGTGCAGGTGAGAGTCTTAAAGCGCACTGAGGCACCTCGGGAAGCTACAATTCTGGAGCATTTTTTTGGATATGGCGTTCCTCATACACTTCCACGTGAGAGTGTAAATTCGGGTTCGGGTGTAATTATTTCTGCCGACGGATATATTGTTACAAACAATCATGTTGTTGAGGGGGCGTCGGAGTGTGTTGTCGCCATGAACAACAATAAGAACTATCCGGCAAAAATAGTTGGAACAGACCCTGTTACTGATATTGCCCTTCTAAAGATAGAGGCAGAAAATCTATCGGTTGTTCCAATGGGCAGTTCCGACAAGCTCAGACTTGGCGAGTGGGTTCTGGCAATAGGAAGTCCGTTCAACCTCAAGAGTACAATTACTGCAGGTATAGTGAGTGCAAAGGGTCGCTCGCTGCCTGATATGTCGGGTGATTTTAAAATAGAATCATTTATTCAGACTGATGCTGCGGTAAATCCGGGCAACAGTGGAGGAGCTTTGGTGAATGTTAAAGGGGAACTTGTTGGAATCAATACCGCTATTGCTTCAAATACAGGCTCTTATGCCGGCTATTCTTTTGCCGTTCCTACAGCGATTGTCCAGAAAGTGGTTGCAGATATTAAGGAGTACGGATCTGTGCAGAGGGCCATGTTGGGTATCTCCATGCAGGAACTTACAGATGAACTTGCAAAAAAAGCAGGAGTGGAGGGCGATTTCTCCGGAGTATATGTTGCGGCAGTTGAATTGGGAGGTGCTGCAGATTTGGCAGGTGTAAGTATGGGTGATATCCTGCTGGCAATAGATAGTGTTGTGGTGAAGAGTCCGTCGGATGTTCAGGAAAAAATCAATGGTTACAGGCCAAATGACACCATTGCTGTAACAGTGTTGAGAAATGGAGATGTGAAGAAGTTTCAGGTATTGTTGCAGGGCAGGAGCACTGGAATCTCTCAGGCAAATGCCGGTAATGGAAAAATGGAGATCTTTGGAGCTGTAATGGAGAATGCTTCTGCTGAACTGATGAAGAGATTGAGGATTAAAGGCGGAGTGCAGATCAAGACACTCAAAAGAGGAAAATTCAAAGATGCCGGTGTAAAAGAGGGGCTGATAATTACCCATATAAACCAGATACCTGTAGCAGATATTGCTGATGTGCATTCTCTTATCAGCAAGGCACGCAGATCGGTTCTTGTAGAGGGGGTTTATCCGAATGGTTCTGTATATTATTACGGTATTGGAGTATAATTTCCTTTTTAATTGGAAGTATATAAAAAAAAATGTATTTTTGCGCGACAATTCAAGCCCATGAGACAGTTAAAAATAACAAAATCAATTACAAACAGAGAGAGTGCCTCTCTCGACAAATATCTGCAAGAAATAGGAAGAGAAGAGCTAATTACTGTAGAAGATGAAGTGGAGTTGGCCCAGCGTATCCGTAAGGGAGATCAGGAGGCGTTGGAGAAACTTACCAGAGCAAACTTGAGATTTGTGGTTTCTGTGGCAAAACAGTATCAGAATCAAGGATTGAGTCTTCCGGACCTTATCAATGAGGGTAATTTGGGTCTTATCAAAGCTGCAGAGAAATTTGATGAAACAAGAGGATTCAAATTTATCTCTTACGCAGTATGGTGGATACGCCAGTCTATTTTGCAGGCATTGGCAGAGCAGTCACGTATTGTGAGGTTGCCGTTGAATCAGGTTGGTTCATTGAACAAGATCAACAAAGTTCTTCAGAAATTTGAACAGGAGAACGAGAGAATGCCTTCGCCTGATGAATTGGCAGAACTTCTGGATATTCCAAGAGAGAAGATTGCCGATACATTGAGGGTGTCGGGCCGCCATGTCTCTGTAGATGCACCTTTTGTTGATGGAGAAGACAACAGCCTTCTCGATGTGCTGGCAAACCCGGATTCGCCAAATGCCGACAGAGGTCTGGTTAATGAGTCCTTGAATAAAGAGATTGAGCGTGCGCTCTCAACTCTTACCGAAAGGGAGAGAGATATTGTAAAATATTTCTTTGGGATCGGTACCCAGGAGATGACATTGGAGGAGATCGGTGAGTATTTTGGTTTGACAAGAGAGAGGGTGCGACAAATTAAAGAAAAGGCAATCAGGCGTTTGCGCCATAGTGCAAGAAGTAAATTGTTAAAGAGCTATTTGGGTTAATACCCTTATAGTTCTTTTTTTTATAAACACTTAATCCAGATTAATCTTATGAAAAAACAACTGTTATCTCTACTTGTTGCAGGGGTATGTGCTGTTTCGTGCAATCAGGCGAATTCAGATAATCCGCTGTTGGCTGAATGGGATACACCATTTGGCATTCCTCCTTTTGAACAGGTTCAGCCTGAACACTATATGCCTGCATTTATAGAGGCTATGGCTCAGGAAAAGGCTGAAATAGATGCTATCGTAAATAATACAGAAGAGCCTACTTTTGAAAATACAATTGTGGCATACGACAACACAGGCAAACTTTTGTCGAAAATATCATCTGTATTCAGCAGTGCAAGCGGAGTCAATTCAAATGAGCAGATACGCGCCATTGCAAAAGAGCTTTCTCCTTTGAGAAGCGCCCATAGCAGTGAAATAACATTGAATGAGGGTTTGTTTAACAGAATCAAGGCTGTATATGAGAAGAGGGACTCTTTGGGCTTGCGTGCAGACCAGATGCGTCTTCTCACAGAGATGTATAAAGATTTTGAGCGTGCAGGAGCAAATCTGCCTGCCGACAAAAAAGAGGAGTTGAAACAGGTTAATGCAGAACTCTCTGCATTGCAGCTCGATTTCGGACAGAATCTTCTGAAAGAGACTGCGGCATTCACTCTTGTAGTTGATAAAGAGGAGGATTTGGCAGGACTTACTCCAGACCAGATAGCAGAGGCCGCTTCGAGAGCGGAGAAGGCAAATCAGGCAGGAAAATGGATTTTTGGTCTTGATAATCCGAGCATTATGCCATTCTTGGCAAATGCTCAGAACAGAGAGCTCCGCAAGCAGATTCTTACCGCATATCTGAATAGGGGCAACAACGGCAATGCCGAAGACAACAAGGCTGTAATTAAGAAGATTGTTGAGTTGCGTTTGAAAAAGGCTCAAATAATGGGTAAGGAGAATTATGCGCAATTTGCAATAGAAGAGCGTATGGCAAAGACTCCGGAGGCTGTTTATAATCTTCTCGACCAGATTTGGGGCCCTGCTTTGGCAATGGCAAAAAAAGAGGCTGCACAGATGGAGCCTATCATGAAAAAAGATGGTATCGACAAACTTGAGGCTTGGGACTGGAGATATTATGCTCAGAAGGTGATGGCCGAGCAATATAACCTCGACGAGGCTGCAATGGCGCCTTATTTCAAACTCGAGAATGTAAGAGAGGGTATCTTCTATGTGGCAAACAAGTTGTATGGCTTGTCTTTCAAACAATTGGAGAATGTTCCTCTGCCAAGTACAGAGGCTGTTGCTTTTGAGGTAACAAATAAAGAGGGTGAGCATCAGGGCGTAGTATTCTTTGATATGTTTGCACGTCCGGGCGCCAAAAGAGGCGGTGCATGGTGCAGCACATTCCGCGGCCAATCTTATGAGAATGGAAAAAGAGTGGCTCCGATTGTTACAATTGTGGGCAACTTCTCAAGACCGGTTGGCGACAAACCTGCTCTCCTTACAACAGATGAGGTTACAACTCTTTTCCATGAGTTCGGTCATGGTATTGACAATCTTCTTAAAGATGTGCAGTATAGTGGTTTGAGAGGATATCCCCGTGATTTTGTAGAAATCCACTCACAGCTGAATGAGCATTGGGCATTTGAGCCTGAGGTTCTGAAGGTTTATGCAAAACATTATCAGACAGGCGAAGTTATCCCTTCTGAGCTGGTTGAGAAGATGGAAAAGGCCGGCAAATATGGACAGGGCTTTGCAACTGTAGAGTATTTGGCTGCCTCATATCTTGATATGGATTTCCATGTATTGACAGAGATTCCATCTGATCTTGACATCAATGATTTTGAGAACAAGACACTTGGCAAGAGAGGCTTGTTGGAGCAGATTCCGTCGAGATACAGAACTACATATTTCAACCATACCTGGGGTGGCGGATATACTGCCGGTTACTACAGCTACATCTGGGCAGAGGTACTGGATGCCGATGCTTACGAGGCATATAAAGAGACCGGTGATATTTTCAACCCTGAGGTTGCGGCAAAATATAAGAAAGAGATTCTTGTAAGAGCCGGTGAGGATGATGCAATGACACTTTACAAGAACTTCAGAGGTAAAGAGCCCGGTATTGATCCCCTTTTGAAAAACAGAGGCTTGAAGTAGTCATCATGAACAGAAGATAAAATCCTAAATTCAAGGGCTGTTGGAATATCCGCAGCCCTTGTTTATTTATTTGAAATGTTACATTAAAATTCATAACTTTGACGTTTCAATGAAATATAACTAAAACAGCTCTACATGAATAATATTTTAGACTCGATTGGCCATGGAATTACGGCAGTGAGTGATTTTGTATGCGGCTATCCGCTCTTTCTGTTATTGATAGGCGGAGGCCTCTTCTTTTTGATATATTCTGGTTTTGTTCCGTTGAGATATTATGGACGCGCCCTCAAATCGTTGAAGTCTGATGATACTAAGGCCGATGGCCAGATCAGTTCATTTGAGGCTCTGGCAAGTGCGATAGCTGCAACTGTTGGTATGGGCAATATTGCAGGTGTGGCGATTGCGCTCTCGATAGGAGGCCCCGGTGCAATTTTCTGGATGTGGGTTAGCTCTATTTTGGGCATGGCAACAAAATTCTTTGAGGGAACTTTGGCTATCATGTATAAAGGTAAAGATGATACAGGTGAGGTTCAGGGTGGCCCGATGTATATGATTTTGTCGGGATTGGGTCCAAAATGGAAGCCTCTGGCTATATTTTTCTCAATTTTCGGTCTTATAGGAACTCTCTGCATAATGCAGGCCAACCAGTTTACTGAGGCGATAACAACAGTCTTCTTTGCGCCTGAACAGAATACCGTTACATTGAGGTTTATTATTGGAGTAATTATTTGTGTAATAGTGGCTTGTGTGATATTGGGCGGTATCAGGAGAATCTCCAAAGTAGCAACAAAGGTGGTGCCTGCAATGGTGGCAATGTATTTTTTGCTTGTTCTTTATATTATCATAACCAATTTTGAAGCAGTGCCGGGAGTGTTCGCTGCAATCTTTAGAGAAGCATTTACAGTTAAAGCCGGTGTGGGTGGTGGAATCGGTGCATTGGTTTCGATAGCCCTTATAGGTATCAGACGTGCAGCACTTGTTAATGAGGCCGGTGTCGGTACAGCATCCATGATGCATGGTGCATCAAAGAATAACGAGCCTGTGAAAGAGGGACTTGTTGCCATGATAGGCCCTTCAATAGATTCAGGACTTGTCTGTACGCTTACAGCTATAGCAATTCTTATCCAGAGGGATATATTGCCTTTGGGAGATGGTGTCAATGGCTCGATTGCAGGTTTGAGTGTAGCCCTTCAGGCATTTGATGTCTCTATACCGGGGTTGGGCAAATATCTTCTGTTGGTAATGCTCTTCTTCTTTGCATTTTCAACAATGTTCTCTTATTCATATTACGGACAAAAATGTACCGGATTCCTTTTTGGAGCCAGGTATTCAAAATATTACAACATCTTCTTTTTGGTTATGCTTGTTGTGGCTGCTGTGATTCCTCTCAAAGCAGCTGTGGGCCTGATAGATCTGGCTTATGCCCTAATGGCTTTCCCTACAATGTTCACATTGTTGATGCTTGCTCCTAAGGTGAAGGAGGCCATGAAGGTCTATTTTGCAGAGAAGAAATAATTGCAGAGAGAATAATTAGTTAAAGAATATACGATACAGTTTGATATAGATTATGATGAATCCGGAGAATTTTATTTTTGAGAAGGCCAAAATGGCTGTCGAGGCACTTTATGGTGCAGAAGTAAATAAGAAAATGATACAGACTCAGGCTACCAGAAAGGAGTTTGAGGGAGATATCACATTGGTTACATTTCCGTTATTGAAAACAAGCCGCAAATCACCGGAGATTACAGCGCAGGAGATAGGTGCATGGCTTAAAGAGAATTGTCAGGAGGTTGAGTCATTCAATGTGATAAAAGGATTCCTTAATATAAAGTTTTCGGAGTGGTTCTGGCAGAGTATCTTCAATGAAATATATGCAACTGAAGACTTTGGACAGTTGCCTGATACCGGAAAAACAATAATGGTGGAGTACTCTTCGCCAAATACCAACAAACCTTTGCATCTGGGCCATATCAGAAATAACCTGTTGGGCTGGTCGGTTGCAAAACTGCTGGAGGCAAACGGACACAAAGTGTTGAAGGTGAATCTGGTGAATGACCGCGGTATCCATATCTGCAAATCCATGCTTGCATGGTTGCTCATGGGTAATGGCGAAACTCCGGAGAGTTCCGGATTGAAAGGAGACCATCTTGTAGGAAAATATTATGTGGCATTCAGCAATGAACTCAAGCGTCAGACAAAGGAGATTGCAGCGGCAGAGGGCATTTCGGAGGATGAGGCAGAGAAGAAGGCTCCTATTCTGAAAGAGGCTCAGGCTATGCTCTTGAAGTGGGAGCAGGGAGATGAGGCGGTTGTTGCTCTCTGGAAGAAGATGAACGGATGGGTTTATGACGGCTTTGACCAGACCTACAAGAGATTGGGTATTGAGTTCAACAGAACTTACTACGAATCACAAACATACCTGTTGGGAAAAGCACTTGTTCAGGAGGGTCTTAAAAACAATATATTTGAGACACATGAGGATAATTCAGTGTGGTGCAACCTTGAGGGCGACGGGCTCGATAAAAAACTCCTTCTCAGGGGCGACGGAACATCTGTATATATGACTCAGGATTTGGGAACAGCACATCAGAGATTCTCTGAGTATAAATTGGATGAGCATATTTATGTGGTCGGTAATGAGCAGAATTATCACTTCCAGGTTCTTAAGCTGATTCTCAAGAAATTGGGCTTCGACTGGTCTGACTCGATTTATCACCTCTCATATGGTATGGTTGAGTTGCCTGAGGGTAAGATGAAATCGCGTGAAGGAACAGTTGTGGATGCAGATGATCTGGTGGAGAAAATGTACCAGACTGCAAAAGAGACCTCGCTGGAGCTTGGAAAATTGGGTGATATGGATGCTCAGGAGCAGGAGGCTCTATTTGAAATGCTGGGCTTGGGTGCCTTGAAATATTTCATCATTAAGGTGGATCCTAAAAAGACAATGCTCTTCGATCCAAAAGAGTCTATCGATTTCAATGGAAATACAGGACCTTTCATTCAGTATACCCATGCCAGAATCAAATCAATTTTAAGAAGAGCTGCCGCAGAGGGCTTTGAAAAGGGCGTGGTTTCGGCAGAGAGCGTTAAAGAGGGCAGTGTATCATGTCTGTTGCCAAAAGAGATTGAGATTATTAAGTTGCTGAATACATTCCCGGTTGTAATAAAGGAGGCGGGCAATGCTCACTCTCCTGCAGTGGTGGCAAATTATGCGTATGAGCTGGCAAAAGAGTTCAACCAATACTACCACGATGTTACAATTCTTAAAGAGGAGAATCCTGTAGCAAGAGACCAGAGACTTGCTCTGATTGATGTAATCTCAAGAGTATTGGTAAAAGCAATGGGTATTCTTGGTATAACATTGCCTGAGAGAATGTAATTTGGGTTATGGATAACAGAGCCTTTCTACCCACTTCGCAAAAAGAGATGGCAGCTCTCGGATGGCAGAATGTTGATATCATTCTCTTTTCGGGAGATGCCTACATAGATCATCCGGCCTTTGGAACAGCTGTTATAGCGAGAGTCCTGGAGCGGGAGGGGTATCGCGTGGCCGTTGTACCGCAACCTAATTGGCGGGATGATTTGCGCGATTTTAAAAAATTGGGCAAGCCTCGTCTTTTCTTTGGTGTGAACGCAGGTGCAATGGATTCTATGGTAAACCATTATACTGCCGGCAAACGATTGCGGAGCAATGATGCCTATACGCCGAACGGTACAGCCAACCAGCGTCCCGATTATGCGGTAAAGGTCTACTCCAATATCCTTAAAGAGCTTTATCCCGACACTCCTGTAGTAATTGGAGGTATCGAAGCTTCATTGAGGCGTTTTACACATTATGATTATTGGCAGGACAAACTTCTTCCATCCATCTTGGTGGAGAGTAAGGCCGATTATCTGATCTATGGAATGGGAGAGAGGAGTATTGTGGAGATTGCATCACAGATCAAGAATAACCTTAAAAACAGAGAAAAGAGCGGTAATGGAGAGGTGTCAGGCCCGTTTATTTCTGAGTCTGAATTGGAGAAGCTGAAGCAGGTTGCATGGCTCAGCAGCAGAAAACCTGAGGAGAAAGAGGGCAGAATCATATTGAAATCTTATCAGGAGGTTCTGAAAAACAAAAAGGCTTTTGCGGAGAATTTCAATGTAATTGAGACAGAGGCCAATCGGGTAACAGCTTCGCAACTTGTGGAGCCTTGTGGAAATGGCAGATATGTTTATGTGAATCCGCCACATCCGCTCCTTACTTCCGAGCAGCTGGATTCATATTATGATCTTCCATATACAAAATTGCCCCACCCAAGGTATAAAGGCAAACATATTCCGGCGTATGAGATGATAAAACACTCTATAACCACCCACAGGGGATGTTTTGGAGGATGCAGTTTCTGCACTATCGCGGCCCATCAGGGCAAGCATATACAGAGCAGGAGCGAGGAGTCTATTTTGAAGGAGATTGGGAAGCTTGCAAAAATGGATGGATTTGCCGGAAATCTGTCGGATGTGGGAGCCCCAACTGCAAATATGTATGGAATGGGAGGTATGGATGAGACTGTTTGCGGAAAATGTTTCAGAAAATCATGTCTCTATCCAAAGATGTGTCCTAATTTGCGTCACTCGCATTGGAGGCTTATCAGATTGTATGATAAGATATTGCAGATACCTGGCATAAAACATGCCTATATAGGCAGCGGCATAAGGTATGATTTGTTCCTTGATGAAAAGGGGTATCTCGACAACTCTTCTGAGAAGTATCTCACAGAATTGATAACAAAACATACCAGTGGAAGATTGAAGGTAGCTCCGGAGCATACTCAGGATTGTGTGCTCAAGCAGATGAACAAGCCCTCTTTCAAGCTGTTTGAAACATTGAAGAGGGAGTTCGACAGAATTGTAAAGAGAAACCGTGTGAATTGTGTATTGGTGCCATATTTCATTTCGTCGCATCCCGGATGCTCAATGAAGGAGATGCAGCAGCTTGCGGAAAACAGGACTTTGAAAGGAGTCTATATGGACCAGGTGCAGGATTTTACCCCTACACCAATGACAAAATCCTCAGTATCATTCTATACCGGATTAGATCCCAAAACACTTTCTCCGCTATTTGTAGAGCATGATTTGCAAAAAAAGAAAACTCAAAAATCATATTTTTTCAAAAAATGAAAAAAATGAGTTGTATTTAAAAAAAATGCACTATAATTGTACTCATAAACAATGTACCTAATCATCTATGGAGAAAAATAATAATACATCAACAGGTGCTGCCAAAACAAGCAGAATCGCGGCAAGACAGCAAAAGAAAAGAGCAGTGGTAAGTTATGCAAATATGTCTCCTGAATTGGCGGCTGCATTTAAAGAGAAGTATCCTAAAGGGTATGCCGATTATATGGGAGACCTTTTTAAGGTAGACAAACCGGACGGATCGTTCTTCTATGCAATATCATTGGAGATACCTGATGCAATATATCTTGTTAAAATAGATGTTAAGATAGATGATTATGAGGATGTGGAGAATGGACTCTTTGGCGATTCATCTGTTGATGGAGAAGATGGAGCAGGTGATGGTACATTCCCTGACAATGATGGCGGAAGTGCGTTCGGAACCGATGAGGACAATGATGAGTAATAACTGAAAACTTACAGATAATTACAGACGGTTGCAGTAGCGGCCGTCTTTTTTGTTAAGTTGTAAAGGATAACTTTGATGAATTCTTAGTATATTCGCAAATTATTAGCCTGAACTTTAATGTATAAATTCATATCAAATCTGATTGGCCGCATCAAGCACTACGCATTGCAGTTGGGAGAGTCGAAGCTGCTCTTGCTGCTTGCTCTTGTAGTGGGATTGGGCAGCGGTTTTGCAGCTGTTTTCCTCAAACAGCTGATACACTTTTTCCAGTGGATTCTTACCGGATGGTTCAATACACCTGCCGACAGTTTCCTCTATCTTCTTTATCCCGGACTGGGAATGCTGATGGCAATGCTGTTTGTCAGATATATAGTAAAGGATAATATAGGACATGGCGTTACAAAGGTCTTGTTGGCAGTGTCAAAGAACAAGTCGAACATAAAGGGACACAATATGTGGACATCGCTGGTTGCAAGTTCGGCAACCATAGGCTTCGGAGGTTCGGTGGGAGCAGAGGCTCCGATTGTGTATACAGGCGCTGCGATAGGATCCAATGTCGCCCGTTTTATGGGACTTTCATACAAAAACATGACCATCCTGCTTGGCTGTGGAGCGGCCGGCGCTGTTGCAGGAATATTTAAAGCACCTTTGGCCGGTGTGTTGTTTACATTGGAGATATTGCTCTTCAATATGTCTATGACCTCCATATTGCCTTTTGTGATTTCTGCAATAACTGCCACAACTGTTTCATATCTCTTCCTGGGAGAAACTGTAGCCTTTCCAAACACAATATCAAAATTTGCGATAGGCAATTTCCCATATTATGTATTATTTGGTATAATATGCGGATTCGGTTCCCTCTATTTTACCAGAACTACCCTCAGACTCGAAGATAGAATAAAATCGGTTGTAAATCCATACAAAAGATGGATTGTCTCGGCAATTGCTTTGGGACTCTTCATTTTTATATTTCCACCGCTTTATGGAGAGGGTTATGATGTCTTGACAAACCTGCTCAACAATAATCCTGCAGAGGCGATCGGAACCTCTTATTTTGAGCGGGCACTCATAAAACCATGGGTGCTGCCACTCTTTTTCTTTGCGGTATTTTTGTTTAAAGTCTTTTCAATGTCTTTTACCAATGCAGGAGGTGGTGTTGGAGGAACTTTCGGCCCTACGCTATTTATGGGCGGTATTTTGGGTTTTGTGGTTTCAAGAAGCTTGAATTTGTCGGGATTTGCAGATTTGCCTGAAACAAATTTTGTGCTGGTGGGTATGGCAGGCCTGATGTCGGGAGTCATGCAGGCTCCGCTTACAGCGATATTCCTTATTGCGGAGATTACAGGCGGCTATTCTTTGTTGATGCCGCTGATTATCACTTCGGCTGTCTCTTTTGCAACAATAAGGTTCTTTGAACCATATTCAATTTATACCAAACGCATTGCAAAGGAGGGAGCATTGCTTACCCATGATTCAGACCAGGCTGTGCTTACATTGTTAAAGACTGATGACCTCATAGAGACCGATTTTTCAAAAGTCGGTCTCGAATATACATTGAGGGAACTCGTTCAGGTAATTGCCCATTCAAAACGCAATCTCTATCCTGTTGTGGATAAAAATAATGTTATTCAGGGCATTTTGCAGCTCGACGATGTGCGTGAGGTTATGTTTGATACAACAAAATATGATGATACCCATGTTTATACATATATGAAAGAGGCTCCTGATTTTGTTTATCATGGAGAAAGCATGGAGAGTGTCATGAATAAATTTGAGTATACAGGTGCATGGAATCTTCCTGTTGTAGAGGAGGATATGACCTATTTGGGTTTTGTCTCAAAATCAAAGATCTTCTCAGCTTATAGGGAGCAGCTTCAGCAGGTTTCTCACGATTGATTTTATACCTGGTTGTATTTGACGAAAAACAATAGCTATGTTGGAAAAATTATATATAAAGAGTATTGCCTCGGCTCTTGATGTGAAGGAGTGGCAGGTAGAGCATTGTGTAGGACTTTTTGAGGAGGGAGCAACTGTGCCATTTATAAGCAGGTACAGAAAGGAGAGGACCGGCGCTCTTGATGAGGTGCAGGTTACCGAGATAAAATTCCATTATCAGAAATTTTTGGAGCTCGACAAGCGTAAGCAGGCAATATTGTCGGGGATAAGTGAGCAGGGAAAATTGACACCGGAACTCGAATCTGAAATAAGACATTGTGTGGATTCTCAAACTCTTGAGGATCTGTATCTGCCATATAAACCCAAACGCAGGACAAGAGCTTCAATTGCAAAAGAGAAGGGACTGGAGCCTTTGGCTGTGAAGATGATGACACTGCAGGTTGAGAGGTTTGCAGATTTTGTAAAATCTTTTGTGGGTGACAAAGTCAAGGATTCTGAAGAGGCCCTTCAGGGAGCAAGGGATATAGTTGCCGAAAATATAGCGGAACGGCAGGAGATCAGGCAACAGTTGCGTTCATACTATTCAAAAAATGGGCGTATCTGTTCAAAGATAGCAAAAGGAAAGAGCGGTGATGAGGCCGAAAAATTCCAGAATTACTTTGATTTTTCGGAGGATGTTTCGCGTATGCCGGCACATAGGGTGCTTGCAGTGCTGCGTGGGGCAGAGGAGGGGTATTTGTCGGTAAAAATGGCTGTAGATGAAACAATGCCTATAAAGATAATCAACAGATTGTTTTATAAAGGGCAAAAGTGCAGCTCTTATCAGTTGTATGAGCAGCTTGAAGAGGCTGTAGGGGATGCCTACAGGAGATTGCTGCATCCATCTATTGAGAACGAGGCCATAAAAATGGCAAAAGAACGGGCAGACCTTGATTCCATAAAGGTTTTTGGGGAGAATTTGCGACAGCTGCTTTTGGCGCCACCTGTAGGACAAAAGAGGACTTTGGCAATAGATCCCGGTTTCAGGACAGGATGTAAAGTTGTTTGTCTCGACGAGCAGGGCACACTGCTGCATAATGATACTATTTATCCTCATCCTCCTGTAAATGAGAAGATAATGGCAATGAAGAAGATTTCCAATATGGTGGAGTCTTACAAAATAGAGGTGGTTGCAATAGGAAATGGAACAGCAAGCAGGGAGACAGAGGCATTTATAAAAAGATTGTCGTTTCCTCATGCTGTAAAAGTCTATTCAGTTAGTGAAGATGGTGCATCCATTTATTCAGCTTCATCTGTGGCACGAGAGGAGTTCCCTCAATATGATGTTACTGTGAGAGGCGCGGTATCTATTGGCAGACGCCTGATGGATCCTCTGGCAGAACTTGTCAAGATAGATCCCAAATCATTGGGTATAGGGCAGTATCAGCATGATGTCGATCAAGGGTTGCTGAAGGCAAAACTTGATGATGTGGTTGAGAGTTGTGTCAATAGTGTGGGTGTGAATCTTAATACGGCAAGCAAACATCTGTTATCTTATATTTCTGGTATAGGTCCGGCCCTTGCACAGAATATTGTAGAATATAGAGAGGCTAATGGCGCTTTTAAATCGAGGGCACAATTGCTGAAAGTAAAGAGGTTGGGAGAGAAGGTATATGAGCAGGCTGCCGGTTTTTTGCGTATTCCAGGTGCAGAGAATCCTTTGGATAATTCGGCAGTTCATCCGGAGCGTTATGCTTTGGTTTCAAAAATGGCAGCATCTGTAAAAGTGCCTGTAGAAGAGCTGATTGGAAATAAAGAGAAGATAGATTCCATAAATTTGGAGTCGTTTGTGAATGATGAGGTGGGTTTGCCTACACTTAACGATATCGCACAGGAGTTGGCAAAACCGGGACGCGATCCCCGTTCAATAATAAAGGTATTTGAGTTTTCCAATGAAATTTACACTATCGAGGATGTAAAAGTGGGCATGGAGCTGCCTGGAATTATAACCAATATTACAAATTTTGGAGCATTTGTGGATATAGGTATCAAGCAAAATGGCCTTATCCATGTATCAAATATGGCCGACAGATTTATCTCCAATCCGGCTGAAGTTGTAAAACTGCATCAGCATGTAAATGTGAGAGTGCTCGAAGTGGATATAAAGAGGAACAGGATACAGTTGAAACTGATTTAGGACCGGTCTCTCTTTTGCTGTAACGGACCGGCTCTTTCTGCGTTACTCCTTTTGTGCAAGAATAACGCCTGCGATAACAATTGCAATTCCTGCCATTTTCATGTAGGAGAGGCCTTCTTGTCCGAGTATATAGGCACCAACAGCAGAAACAGCCGGAATAAGGGCCGAAAATATGTTGGTACGTGTTATACCCAGTCTGCCAATGACATATACCCAAAAGGCAAATGATACGCATGAGCATAAAATTGCAAGAGAGAGCAGCGGCGATAGTATTTTGAATGTAAAGAATTGCTGAGTGAGTCCGTCGAGGCCATATAATAAAAAGAATGGCAAAAAGAAAATGGAACCTATCACAAACTGATATGTTGTAATTGTGAGTGTGTTGTATTTTGCCGACAATCTTTTTACAGTCATTGAGTAGGCAATAGATGCCAGTACAGCCATAAAGAGCAGTGCAATGCCATAGGCGTGTTCAATTGTTATTGCGCCGTCTTGAAATACTACAAGCGCTATTCCCGGCAGGGTGAGCAAAATACCGGTTACCTTATATATATTAAATGGTATATTCCAGATAATCTTTTCCAGAATCAGACAGAATACAGGAATAGTGGCTATGATTACGGATGCAATTACAGCGGAACCGGTGGCTTTCATTCCAAAAGTTTCGCCCAAAAAATATACAAATGGCTCACAGAAAGCCATAAGTCCCATCCAGAACATATCTTTAATCTCCACTCTCTGCAATTTTTTTATACATTTTGAGAATACAAAGAGCAGAATTCCTGCAATGGCAAGCCTTATGAACAGATAAGTAAATACCGGTATATTGTTTATCAGCAGAGTATTGGCCCATACAAATGAGAATCCCCAGAATATAATGGCGGAGATGGCGGCAAAATAGGCGGGTGTATTTGAATTTGTACTCATAAGAACTTGAAACTTTGAGCAAAATTATCTGTTGAACCTCAGTCTCATACTATTTCTTTTGCCGGTAAGTACCCCATTGTTTACCACTTGGGTACCATTAATGAAGGTGTGTATTATCGAGCATGAGAATGTATATCCTTCAAATGGACTCCATCCGCATTTGTATGCAGGAGAGGAGGTAGAAACAGTGTCGGGTCTATTGGTATCTACAATAACAATATCTGCAAAATACCCCTCCTGAATATATCCACGGCCCTGAATTTTGAAGAGTTTGCTTGGTCCATGGCTCATCTTCTCAACAACCTCTTCTATTGTAAAGATACCTTTTTTGTATAGCTCCAGCATTGTTTGAAGCGAGTGCTGTACCAAAGGAAGTCCGCTAGGAGCTGCAAGATAGCCCTGCTCTTTCTCAACCTTAAGGTGTGGGGCATGATCTGTCGCAACAACATTTATAATGCCATCCTTTACAGCTTTGCGGATTGCATACATATCCGACTCCTCTTTAATTGCCGGATTGCACTTTACTTTAGAACCATATTTTGCATAGTCATTCCTGTTGAACCACATATAGTGCACACAAACCTCTCCACTTATGTTGGGGTTGGCTTTTTGCGCCTGTTTGAGCATCTCCATTTCATCAGCAGTACTCAGATGAAGAATATGCAGATCCGACGAATTTTTAATTGCCAGATCTATCGCTTTTTGTGAAGATTTGATACAAGCTTCCCTGCTTCTTATTTCGGGATGTTTCTCAAAAGGAATATCATCTCCATACTCTGCCTTGTACTTTTCGAGGTTCTCTTTTATTGTCTGTTCATCTTCGCAGTGTGTTGCAATCAATACCGGTGATTCCTTGAATATGCGGTTGAGCATATCCTCATCATTTACAAGCATATTTCCGGTAGATGACCCCATAAAAACCTTCAGGCCGCAGATGCTTTTAGGGTCAATGGATCTGATTTCCTCTATATTTTCATTTGTAGCACCCAGATAGAATGAGTAGTTGGCAAAAGAGTTTTGGGATGCAATGTCATATTTGTTTTCAAGCGCCTCCAATGTTGTAACCGGAGGATTGTTGTTTGGCATATCCATAAATGATGTAACACCGCCAAGAGCTGCTGCCTTGCTTTCGCTCTCAATAGTGGCTTTGTGGGTATTTCCGGGCTCCCTGAAGTGAACCTGATCATCAATTACCCCCGGAATAATATGCAATCCTGCCGCATCAACCACATTCTCTGCTGCAATCTCCTTTTCCAAAAGCTCTACCGCTTCATTATATAAATGTATATCACTATATTTTTCCGACAATATAACCCTGGCAATAATATCTCCCTCAATCAAAATGGTGCCTGTTGATGATATGCCATTATTTACAATTGTGCCATTTTTAATAAGAGTTTTCATAAGGTAAATATTAATCGTTTAAAACGGATAATTATATGTGTTATACGGATAAATTCAAATATTTTGTTTTATTTGCGGGGCTTGATTGTGCGGAATTTCATTTTTATGACACCCCAAAAGGCCTCGCCAAATATTCCCGAACTCATTTTTGAAGTGCCTTCAGTTCTGTTAATGAATATGATAGGAACCTCTTTTATTTTAAAGCCCAATTTGTAGGTTGTGTACTTCATTTCAATCTGGAAACCATATCCGTTCATTTTGATATTGTCAAGATCAATTGTTTGCAGAACCTCTTTGGTGTAGCATTTGAAGCCTGCTGTGCAATCAAATATCTTCATACCCAGCACTGTGCGTACATAAGTGGAGGCATAATACGACATTATTACACGCCCTATAGGCCAGTTTACAACACTGATTCCGTTACAATACCTCGAGCCTATGGCCAGTCCGGCACCCTCTTCCGAGCATGCCTTATATAATTTGTGCAAATCGTCGGGATTATGGGAAAAATCGGCATCCATTTCAAAAACATAATCATAATCATGCTCCAATGCCCATTTGAAACCCGCAATATAGGCAGTGCCCAATCCCAATTTGCCTTTGCGCTCAACTATAAACAGACTTTCACCAAACTCTTTTTGGAGATTTTTTACAATATTGGCAGTGCCATCCGGCGAACCATCATCTATAATGAGTATGTGGTACCCCTCCGGCAAGGAAAATACCTTTCTTATTATCTTTTCAATGTTCTCCTTCTCATTATAGGTTGGTATAATCACTATTTTTTTTGACATGGCCATTATTAATCGTTATAATGTGGGTTGCAAACTTTACTTTTCTTAAAACTTTCAAAGATACAAAATATCTTTATCCCGACAAATGTAAAATGTATAAACCTGCTCTCCGTAGCGACTTAAAAATTGTAACATTTTTCATTTTGCTGTAATTGTGTGATTGGCAATGTTTTGAAGTTTTAGGGTAAAAATTTTTGCAAAAAAAAGTATCAAAAAAAGGTGAAAAAATTTGGAGGTAAGGGAAAAATGTCTACCTTTGCGCTCCCGTTCGGTTAGGACGGACAAGTTGATTGAAATGATGATAAAAGACAAGCAGCATATTCTTGAGGAATATGTATAGTGTACAGGAACGAAAATACGTGA
>JAZNEW010000067.1:0-17310 GCA_045588775.1 Candidatus Egerieisoma sp.
TCAGGAGCAACGCCTGAACCTGAAGCAATTACTTGTCCTACTTGAATACCCTTAGGGGCAATGATATAGCGTTTCTCGCCATCTCCATAAACCACCAATGCAATTCTTGCACTACGGTTTGGATCATACTCAATAGTCTTAACAGTAGCGGTATAGTTATCTTTGTTTCTCAAGAAATCGATAACACGATACATTTTTTTGTGTCCGCCACCAATATAGCGCATAGTCATTTTTCCGGAGTTGTTACGACCACCTGTTTTACGAAGAGGAGTCAACAACGATTTCTCCGGAGTTGTGCATGTGATTTCGTCAAACGCGCTAATTACTTTATTTCTTTGACCGGGTGTAACCGGTTTAAATTTACGTACTGCCATCTCTTAAATGTTGCTGTAGAAATCAATCTTATCTTCACCGGCCAAAGTTACAAATGCCTTCTTATAGTGATTTGCGCGGCCTGACAATAAACCCGCTTTAGTGTAGCGGCTTTTCTTCTTTCCGTGGTAGTTTACTGTATTTACATCTTTTACAGTAACACCATACATTTGCTCAACTGCAGCTTTGATCTCAATTTTGTTTGCGCTGCGGTCAACTACAAAACCGTAACGATTCAATTTCTCGCCTAGAATCGTCATCTTCTCAGTTACTAGAGGCTTAATTAAAATTCCCATCGTTATTCGGTTTATTAACGTACTCTGATAGCGTCCTGAACACCGTCAACAAGAACAAGTTTTGTAGCATTTACGATATCGTAAGTGTTGATCTCGTTGATAGTTGTAACTTTAACGTTCTCAAGGTTACGTGATGATAAATAAATATTGTTTGAATTCTCTGGAAGAACAAAAAGAACTTTTCTATCGTTAGACTTAATGTTGTTAAGAATATTGATGAACTCTTTTGTTTTTGGAGCTTCCATTACAAATGGCTCAACCATTGTGATAGCCTCACCTTTAGCCTTGTAGCTAAGAGCAGAGAAACGAGCCAATTGTTTGAGTTTTTTATTCAATTTGAAACTGTAATCTCTTGGTTTTGGACCAAAAGCACGTCCACCGCCAACAAAAATGTTAGATTTGATGCTACCATGACGTGCACCGCCTGAACCTTTTTGTCTTACGATCTTCTTGGTGCTGTATGCAACCTCAGAACGATCTTTGGTTTTGTGAGTTCCCTGACGTTGGTTTGCAAGGTACTGCTTAACGTCTAAGTAAATGGCGTGATCATTAGGCTCTATGCCAAAAATCGCCTCATTCAAAGTCACTTTCTTTCCTGACTCTGTTCCGTCAATTTTCAATACTGCTAATTCCATAGACGCTTATTCCTCCACAATTACATAAGAACCTTTAGCACCTGGGATAGAACCTTTAACAAGGATAAGGTTGTTCTCAGGGATAACTTTGATAACTTTAAGGTTCAAAATTTTAACTCTGTCGCCACCTGTACGGCCGGCCATTCTCATACCTTTGAATACTCTTGAAGGCCATGATGATGCACCCAAAGATCCTGGTGCACGAAGTCTGTTGTGCTGACCATGGGTTTGTCCGCCAACACCGGCAAAGCCGTGACGTTTTACTACACCCTGGAAGCCTTTACCTTTTGATATTCCGGTAACATCTACCCAAGCCTCTTCCTCTTCAGTGAAGATGTCAGAAACGGTGATTGTGTCGCCTAATTGCAACTCTTTGTTGAAATCATTCTCAAACTCAACAAGTTTGCGTTTAGGTGTGGTGTTTGCCTTTTTGAAGTGACCCAACATAGGGGCGCTGGTGTGTTTTTCTTTTTTCTCGTCATAGGCAAGCTGCACAGCGGCATAACCATCAACTTCTTCTGTGCGAATCTGCGTAACAACACACGGACCAGCTTCAATAACGGTGCATGGTATATTTTTACCATTTGCATCGAAAACGGAAGTCATTCCGATTTTTTTTCCAATTAATCCAGGCATTGGTTTTAATCAGTGTTTTAAAATTAAACATAGCTGCATTGCCAACAATTCCGCAAATACATTGTGATTCAATTGGTTACAGCTCCTCGCATACTTTGCGGGGTTGCAAAGGTAACACTAATTATTTAATTTCCAAAATATTTCACAAAAAACCATTAATATCCGTTATGTGTTTATAACAGACATTTAACGAGTTACAGATGAAAGTCCAAAACTCAGGAATCTATTTTGCAGCCGTTGCAGTGGGAGCGCTGTCGGGGTTGATATGTGTGGCATTCAGATATATTGTTGCCGCCATAGCATCATTGCGCCCATTGCTCTTCAACCACAGCAATCCAATTATTGCTCATATTGGGGTATTTTCTATAATCTTCATTATGCTATGGGTTACAGGATGGCTTGTGAAGAGGTTCCCAAAAATAAGCGGCAGCGGTCTGCCACAGACAAAGGCTTTGCTTTTTGGAAGGAGAATCTACAACAAACCCTTTACATACCTTGTAATAAAGTTTATTGGAGGCGTATTCAGCCTATGTTCCGGACTGTCGCTGGGAAGGGAGGGCACAAGTGTGCAGATGGGTTCCCTCACAGGCTATATAGCCGGCAATATGATGAAGGTGCCCGAAGGTAAAAAACGCCATCTTATTGCGGCAGGAGCCGGAGCAGGCGTTTCGGCAGCCTTTACGGCACCTCTCTCCTCCTCTATCCTGATAATGGAATCACTCCAGAAAGTAACAATTACAACAACATTAATCTGCACCCTGCTGGCAGGAGGCACTGCCGGCATCATTGCCAAACTTATAACACCTTATAATATTTACGACAAAATATCGGTTGAGATTCCGCAAAACCCGCAATGGCAACTGATTCTCATATTTGTAATTATGTCGCTCTTTTTTGCAATTGCCGGAAAGCTCTTCTCAAAGATGCTCATATATGGCAAAGCGCTCTATGCAGATATTGAGAAAAAACACAAAAACCACCCCATGATATGGCTCATCAAGCAAGGAGCATTCCTTGCCGCCATCACTTGGGTTACAGGCCTCTTCTTCACAGGCATGATTGGGGGCGACCAGACATTTCTTGTTAAAGAGAGCATAATAAATTCATATCTGCATCCGGGCATCGCAGGACATCCCGTTCTAACCTTCATACTCAATTTGCTGATACTCACTGCTATCATAGCTATAATATCGGCATTTACCATAATCTCCCATTCGAGCGGATATCCCGGAGGAATCTTTCTGCCCATGATGACAATAGGAGGACTGCTCGGAAAACTTTTCTACGATATTTTATATCTTGCAACAGGGACACTGCTGGCCAAAGAGCTGTCGGGGTACTTTATATTTATAGGTATGAGTGCATTTTTTATTGCAGTTGTGCGCACCCCAATTACCGGTTTTATACTGATAAGCGAAATGACAGGCCACTACGAAACCTTTTTTGCCACACTTGTTGTGGGCATTCTTGTCTATTATCTGACTCAGGCGATAAAAGTTGCTCCTCTCAACGATCTGCTCTACGAATTTATGATTAAGCAGGATTCCATGCAGCCACAACGCACCACAATCTACATTGATATCGAACACGGATGCTATCTGCACAATAAAAGGTGCGGAGATCTCATTTTGCCCGACGGATGCAAAATAGCGCACATCATCCGGCCCGAAAAAGATGAAAACGGCAAGCATACAAATAGAGAAATCCCTATCAGACCAGACCTTGTTATACAAGAGAATGATTCAATAGGGATAGAAGTCAATTCTGCAGAAATAGAGCAGCTCTATCGGGCCCTTGCCAGTTTTGGTGAGTAATTTGGGCAATCAGAGCCGGCCACTACTCCATATAACTGCTGTTGTCCCAGCAATGTGTGCACAAATCACACTTAGGAAGGCCGATAGCCGCCACCAGATCATCAAGTCTCTGGAACTTGAGAGTGGTCAATTGCAAATGTTTGCGCATTATATCAACCATCTCCTTATGCTTCTGGCTATCAGGATCTGCATACTCCATACATATTTCATCGGTAAGATTATCCTTGCCCTCCATATCTCTGATCACTCTGCGGGCATACAAATCGTATGTGCTGCGGGAGGTTGAGAAATTCAAGAATTTACAAGGGAATATCAGCGGAGGACAGGCGATTCTCATATGTATCTCCTTTACTCCGGTATCAAGAAGTTTCACTACATTATCTTTCAACTGCGTTCCCCTTACAATTGAATCATCCATAAAGACAATTCTCTGGTCTCTTGTAAATTTCTCATTAGGAAGAAGCTTCATTTTAGCCACAAGATCCCTCATCTTCTGATTTTGAGGCATGAAGCTGCGCGGCCATGTAGGGGTATATTTTACAAAAGGTCTCTTGTAAGGTATTCCCTTTTCATTTGAATAGCCTATTGCATGGCCAACTCCCGAATCTGGAATACCTGCGGCAAAATCAGCCTCCAGATCGGCATCCCTTTTTGCCATAGCAGCTCCGCTGTTGTAACGGGAATCCTCAACATTCACACCCTCATACCATGCAGAAGGATAACCGTAATAGACCCAAAGGAATGAACATACCTGTTTGCGGCAACCTGCAGGAGCAACCTCCCTCACACCATCTGCACTCATCTGAACAATTTCGCCAGGACCAAGATCCCTCACATAATCATAACCCAGATTGGCAAAGCTTGAACTCTCACTTGCACAAACATAGCCTTTATCATTTTTACCGATGGTAATAGGTGTCCTTCCAAATTTGTCCCTTGCGGCATATATTGCATGATCTGTAAGGACAAGCATTGAGCACGAGCCCTTTATCTTCTTCTGCACCAACTCAATACCATCTTTTATGGAATCACCCATTCCAATAAGCATGGCAACAAGCTCTGTTGCATTTATATCTGAACCCGACAGTTCTGCAAAGTGCATCTTCTGGTTGAGTAACTCGTCTGCCAGCTCTTTCAGATTATCAATTCTCGCCACAGTAACAACAGCATAACGTCCCAAATGCGAGGTTATGGTGATAGGTTGTGATTCGCAATCCGATATTACACCAACACCCATCTGGGCCTCACCAAACTTGGGCAGTTCATCCTCGAACTTGTTTCTGAAATAGCCATCTTCCAGAGAGTGGATTGAGCGTATGAATTTGTTGTTGCTATAAAATGCCATACCGGCACGTTTTGTACCTAAATGAGAATGATAGTCTGTTCCGTAGAAAACATCATTGACACACTCATTGCGGGATACGCATCCAAAAAAACCAGACATACAGGTATATATTATTAATTAATACTATTACGGGATAATCTATCGGCAAAGATATAACAGAAATGCTCTATTGGTATCAAAAAAATATTATTTTTGTATTGTTTTTAAATTCCTTTATCATGAAGAAAATATTTATTCTTTCGCTATTCTGGATATGTGCATTATCCGTATCAACTCAAGCTCAAGACCTTAAATCGATCCTTTCAGGACTTGCGCAAACTGCGGTTGGAGATAAACTCACTACAGAACAATCTGTTATAGGAACATGGGCCTACAAAGCTCCTGCCTGTGCACTGGAGAACCAAAACGAAAACCTTTTGTCGAGTGCCGGCAGTTCGGTAATGGAATCAACTGTTGAGAGTTCTCTTACCAAAATCTACAACAAAGTGGGATTCAGCAAGTGTATCTTCACATTCAATGAAGACGGCACATACTCCACAACTATGGGCAAAATAAAGGGAAGCGGCACATACACATTTAATGCTACAGACAAAACCATTACCTTCAAGACAAAACTGGGAATCAAATTCACTGCAAATGTAACCGTTACCGTATCATCCATGTCATTGACATTCAAGGCCGACAAATTGCTCACTGCCATTAAGGCCATCACCGGATTTGCAGGCAATATAACCCAATATGCCAGTGTTCTCAGCTCCTTGGCCGACAAATACGACGGACTCGCATTGGGCTTTGAACTGTCGAAACAATAACTTTATTAAGGAGAGAATATGCCCAAACTCAGTGTTATTGTCCCGATATATAATGTAGAGAAATTCTTGGCAAGATGTCTCGACAGCATTTTGGCACAGACACTTTCTGATATAGAAATTATATGTGTCGATGATGGCAGTCCGGACAATTCCATCGAAATTCTCCGCAAGTATAGTTCTATAGATAAAAGAATTACTGTTATCCGACAAAAGAACAAAGGGTTGGGAGGCGCCAGAAATACTGGAATTGACGCTGCCACAGGAGAATATTTGGGTTTTGTTGATTCCGATGATTATCTGGATTCTGACTTTTTTGAGAAATTATACAATACAGCAAAACGTCATGATGCAGATATCGCCGTTACCGGAATTGTAAAGCACCGGAAAAGAAGCAGCAAATTATATATCTCATTTGAGGAGGCAGTTACATATACAACATTAAATGATAAATTTTCTGTTTGTAATTGTCCTCCGTATTTTCATGTGGTAAATAAAATTTACCGGCGGTCATTATTTGCAGGAAACCATATACGGTTTAAAGAACATGTATACTTCGAAGATATTGAGTTCACTTCCAATATGCTATTGAATTCCAATACAATAGTTACAGTCCCCGGAACTTTCTACAGGTATATTTATAATGGGGAAAGCATCCTGAAAGGACGCCAGACTCCAAAAAAACAGCAAGACAAATATATGAACCGGAAATGGTTTGACAGTTTTACAATAAAACATGGCATTGCTGTTCCAAAAAGCTACAGGAATATTCCGGTAAAAACCTATACTTTTTTTGGTTTGTGCGTTCTGAAAATTAAAGAAATGGATAATATCCGGGTATGGCGTATATTTGATGTCTTGCCTATATGGTGGAAACGATGCACAACAATTTAACTTTAAGATACTAATATCCTGGCTATAATATTTTTGGCCTTTGTCCTCATTTTTGCCGGCTGTTCCAAAGACCCGATGCCGGACAATGGTGGAGACAACTCCCAAACAGAGCCGTATATCCCTGCCGAACCGGTTGATGGAAGAGGTGTCATTGCCTATGTAACCATTATGGGCCTGAGCGGAGAGTATTCCATTGAAAACCGGGATGCAACATCCAATGTCCCTTATGTAACAAAAAATGGAGCGAAATACTGCTATTACGACAACTGGAAAGGGATTTTTACGGCCTCATGTATTGGGGAAATGATCAGGACGACAGCAAATTCACTCTCAGGAAAGCTGTTTGGGGAAGCGTAATAAAATAAGAAAACTTTTTCGTTTTTTAACGAATTATAGTACCTTTACAACAAATTGTCAAAACATACTTAAAATTACTATTATGGGAAAATTTGTAATTTCAACAAGAAAGAACGGTGAGTTCCAATTCAATCTTAAAGCCACTAATGGTCAAACTATTCTTACAAGCGAGGGATACACTACAAAAGCTGCTTGCCTGAACGGTATTGAGTCTGTAAAGAAAAATGGCCCTGTAGAGGCAAGATATGAGAAAAAAACTGCTGCAAACGGCAAATTCCATTTCAACCTTAAAGCTACCAACGGCCAGGTTATCGGTTCAAGCCAGATGTATGCTTCTGAAAAAACAAGAGACAACGGTATTGCATCTGTAATGAGAAATGCTCCGGAAGCTCCGGTTGTAGAGGTTGAAGAGTAATCTGCAGAAATATAGAAACTACTCCGGGAGCTCTTGTTACAGACTCCCGGTTTTTGTTTTTATGGGCACACTGTATCATATTCCAACGAATAATATTCCTGGCTGTTGTAGGTTTAAAAATCTTTTCCGACATTTGCACCTCATTTATCCAAAAACAGACATCATGGAACATATTAAAGACTTGAACTATGAATCTCCCGAAACAGGGATTCTGGAAATCGACTCAGAAGGAGTCTTCTGTTACAGCAATGAACTTCTCAAAGAGAATGAGGGCATCTGGTAATAATCTAACGAACCTATCAATTATGAAAAAGAGTATATTTCTATTTTTTGCGGCTGTGTTAGCCTTTGCCGCATGTCAGGAAACCGAAACATATACCCCTGCCGGAGAGGATCTTGTTCTGTCGGCCCATATTGAGCAGGGTATGCAGACAAAGACAGAAATGGGTGAGGGAAACAGCGTTTTATGGTCAGAAGGAGACCAGATTGCCGCTTTTATGAAATCATCTGCATCAAACCAGTACCAGATATTGTCATCATTTGTGGGCAAGAGTTATGCAGATTTCTCAATATTGCAGGGCAATGAGCCTGCTGTTGGTGCAGATTGGGAACATATTATTGCCTATTACCCCTACAGCAGTTCTGTAAAGTGCACAAAGTCAGATAACGGATATCTGCTTGATGTGGTTATTCCATCTGAACAGAGTTATGTTCCGGGTAGTTTTGCAAATGGAGCATTTCCGATGGTTGCAGTGAGCGCCGACAACAATATCGCATTCAAAAATGTATGCGGCGGTATAAAATTGCAATTCAAAGGCTCTGCCAATGTAGCATCGGTAAGCATCCGCGGCAAGAATAATGAGAAACTCTCAGGTGCGGCATCGGTAACCGCCAACGGCGATGGAGCAGCACCTGCAATAAACATGGCTGCCTCTGCTTCGGCCACCGCCACTTTAAAGTGTACTCCAAGTGTACAGCTAAGCGAGACCACAGCAACCGAGTTCATCATTTCCCTTCCGCCAGTAGATTTCTCAAATGGTTTTACAGTAGTTGTTACAGATACAGATTCCAGAACTTACACAGTAGAGACCGGTAAGAGTAACAGTGTTGTAAGATCGAGTCTGCTTGTTATGCCTGAGGTAACACTTGTTCGTGATGTAACTGTTGCCGACAATCTCAGCGGCTGGACAAATGTTACTTCAAACTATGGTACACTCCCTGAATACATAAGCATATACAAATCTCCTTCTACCCTGCAGGGCAAAAGCGCTGTGGCATATATTGCTGTTGCAGATATCAAACGTGGTGTAAGTTGGGATGTTTGGAGTATAGAAACCGATAAGACTCCGCAAGGCTGGTTGGATTATTCTACTTCAGACCCCTTTGTTACACCTGCCGGTTTATACAATTCTACATATTGGGGCAA
The DNA here is from genome assembly GCA_045588775.1 of Candidatus Egerieisoma sp. Lineage (GTDB taxonomy): Bacteria > Bacteroidota > Bacteroidia > Bacteroidales > UBA932 > Egerieousia. The sequence continues at coordinate 9,000 of JAZNEW010000067.1, forward strand.
TCCACCTGTAATCATTAACGGAGGATTTTTCTATTCAGAGAATGGCAAAAACTATACAGCAAGCCTTGCAAAAAGAGAGTGGGGTGATCCATTGTCGTACAATATAAATTATGAATTTGATACTGCCAACCAAACTTGTTATCCTACAAGAGCTGCATTTCTTGAGGGTACCGACGGCAGTTTTGATGCCTGCTGGACTTATGTTCTATGGAATTATGAGCACTATACATATCCGGCTCCATCAACCAATGTGTATACACAGCCAGGTGCATCATTCCCTGCAGGAGGAAAGGTTTTTGCTGCCAAAACTGCCATTGGTGGAGGCCCTGTGCTGATAAACAACGGAATGGTTATAAACTCATGGTCACAAGAGATGCTCTCAGGAATTGATCCTACTTCAAGCCAGCCAAGAACCGCAATAGGTGTAACCGCCCAAAAAGAGATTGTATTCTTTGTTTGCGAGGGCCGCGGAGTAACATCTGGCGTATACGGCTTCACAACAGCTGAGGTTGCAAACATTCTTAAGAGCATGGGTTGTGTAGAGGCCATTAACCTCGACGGCGGCGGCTCAAGCTGTATGCTCGTTAATGGAATCTCAACCATCAAAGAGTCGGACGGTTCTCAGAGAGCAGTTGCTAACGCAGTAATGTTGCGATAAACAGAATAGTAATGTTGCGACAGACAGAATAAAGCTCGGTATTGCACCGGGCTTTTTCCATTTGGCCTCAGTTCGGTCTCTGCCCACACACCCAACAATTCAAACATGCTTGAACACACATACAGTCACTTTTCTAAAGCCTGCCTATCTCCCTCTACAGCAGTTCCAGGAAGATCGCTCCGTGGCCGCCGTCCATCTGGGAGTGGTGGAACTGGCAGGAGATTGGGAGCTTGGTCTTGAACCACCCTTTGCGGTATTTGCCCCACATCACCATTGGGTTGCGGCCTTTCCAATGCACCAGCAAAGAAGGGCATTGAATTTCACTCCCAACTTTTTGCTTGCCCTAAGCAAGTTGCTCACATCAAATGTTTTGGTAAGGGTAACCATTGGCATAGGCGAAGTAATCCACATCTGGAATGCCTCCGCCCTTGTTGTATCCTGGGGGTTTACTTCGGTTTTCATGCTTCAAAGATAACAAATAAGATATACTAAGAAGGGGTCAGCGGATATCACCTACCCAACGCATACGCAAGGCTAGTCTTTAACTTCCGCTTCGAATCAGGATCTCCAAAATTAATTTGATCAATATCGGCAATGTCTAAGCGTATGCTCTTTGCATATTGTGAATCATCTAATAAAACCGGTATGATAGTTTTCTTTTGTCTGACAGCATAACCTATTTCTCTTATCACATTAATAGAATTATTAGAATTGACAGACGATATAAATATTACCACTTTGGACACCTCTATAGCATCTACAATAACCTCTTTATAATTCTCTCCACTATAAATTCCTTCTTTATCAATCCAATAATCTAGGCCACTTTCATCTATAATGGTTCTTATCATTCCTACTTGCTCGGAGTCTGAACGAGAATAACTTATAAAGATATCATGTGACATCTCCTCGCGCTTTGGAATAGCAGGAATTAATTTGGGTTCAATAGGAGCGATGTAATCATTTCGAATATTTGTTTCCGATTGCGATATGGCAGACTTAATGGCAAAGTTTTCAAATAGCTCGATATAATCCATGGAGGTTAACTTACCAGCCCTATCAAAAAGATATAATTCCACATCAAACCCTTTTTGAGTATTACTCAAATTTTGTGTTATAGCATCAGCCATTACAGATGCAATCTTAGACAATGATATATGAGCTAAACCTGCACCAATGCATGGGAATGCTATAGAATTCAAATCTAAAGCATGCAACAGACGAAAACATTTATCAACGGAGTGACGCAATATATAATTCTGAATATCATCAGGACATGCAATCAAGCCATTGTAGATACCCTCCTTTTGCAGGTGATTTATTGTAAGACAGTGGAAAACAAATTTTTGCGATTTTAAGTCTCCAGCAGTAGAAACCACTACATCACCAAGTTGTGCAGGTAATTTCTTTTGAGCATCCTTCCTTATAAATCCTCCTCCTGCTTTCAAAATATGCCCAGACACACCTCCTCCCATTGATATCCCTGTATCATCCGAACTTACAATAACATCTGCTTTAGATTGCACGATGTTACCAAAAATAAGAGTAAGTTTTGAATTATTGAATTTATATGTACGTGATTCCATCTTTTCTTGACGATATTTTTAACAAAAATACAAAAAAAGCACAAATAAGGATATTCCAAAAGAGATTTTGATCCAGCCTCTAATTATGTTTGCCCGACAATTTATCAGGAAGAATATTCCTTTCAGAAATGTTACTTGCTCAACACAGTAGCGACATCCATAGCAATGTACTCTAAGGTAGCTACGGCAAGAATTCACAGACTCATAAAATTTTCATTTATTTTGCTGCATATGACGCCTAATGCAATAGCACATCCTGCTACAAACAATAGGATATAGTGTTTCCATGGATCAAGAAGTGTTTTGATATTAGCGAGAAGATTATCCCCAAGTGTCTCCGGATTGATTGGATACAGATATGCCAGTGCTGTAATCAGACTACCTGCAATTAGTCCTAAAAACAATGCTATAATTATAGCCCGACGGCCATATTTTCTTTGTTGATCCACCTCTCTCTTTATACCATCAACTGCACGCATCTTATGCTGCACTTCGAGTAAAAATGTAGGATTATCCTTTACCTGAGGCTTATTTTTCCGTAGTAATGATTCTATATCTGTATTTTTCATAATTGCAGCAGCTCTTTAAGGTGGTTTCGTCCAATTGACAAATGATATTTAACAGTTCCTTGGGGTATCTGTAAGACAGATGCTATCTCTCGTATGCTCCGATCCTCAAAGTAGTGCAGGATGATGGCCGCTTTTTCTTTCTCCGGCAACTTTTCCAGCGCCTGATATAGCTGCTGATATTTAAAGGGAGCATCCGTTTCATCAGTTGCAGGTATATTCAATGCCTGCGATGAGTCTGCTTTAATCGTATCTGGCTTTACCTTTCTGTTCCGGTCGATATAACAGTTATAGGCAATCCTGAATAGCCAGGTACTGAACTTGGATAGTCCGAGAAATGAACTTGAGGCTACATATGCCCGCACAAGTGCATCTTGTGCAATATCATCAGCCTCCTGAGAGTCTCCGCCACACAGTGCAAGCAGAAATCGTCTTAATGATTCCTGCTCCGCCCTGACCAAGTCTATAAAACGCTCCGGAGACATTTCAGATTATTTTTGTTCAAGTGCCTTTGCTTCTGCTTCCATCTCCTTTGCAAGCATCTTCTTACCTACAAAAAATGCAACAAGAAGAGAGATGCCAATTGCCAAGAAGATGCCACCAAAAATGCAAGGTATTGTAAAAGAGTCATTAGACATGTGTGTTGCCGTAATCATACTGCGATTGACAAAGCCAATTACAACAAAAGCTGCTCCCATCAAAGTAAATACACAACCGCCTGTCAGTCGCTTGAGAAGTCTCTCCTTTATTGTCCTTGGCCCTCTCTGATCCTGTTGGGCCTTGAAGAAATCCGCATCTATAGTAGCACCAGCTTCAATCGCTTTAAGCATGATCTCTGTCTTGCGGTTAGTCTCATTCTGTCGGGTGCGAGTGATAAGCCATACTATCATTACCGGCAGCACTACACAAATTCCAATAGGTACTAAAATATCTTCCATAATTTGTAAATTTTAATGTTGTTTTCCTTCGCTCTCCCAAGCGTCTTCATACATTAGACGGAATGACAACCACAAAGGTTGGAAAAAATTCAAGAAATGCAAGGGCATCACAAAGAAGGAGCCTCCCTATCGGGAAGCCCTTTTATATAATCAACTGATATAAAGTCAATTAACAAGCTACGCTTGTTTTCTTCCTTCGCACCTGAGGCAATTCTTCCGCATTCGCTTCAGCGACTTTGTCGATTGCGAGCGAGCTTGATTGCAATCGGTTTGGTGTCGGTTACTTGCTCAACGCAGCACCTTCATTGCACAATGTGTAATTTAATTCAAATTAATCTTCAACATTTGTCAAAACAGGAATATAGAAATTATCAACTTTAATCTCCATATTGCCTGAATCATTACTTCCGCTTCCATCAAGCTTAATCTGAACACAATTGTTAGGATTATTGATAAAATCAAGGAACGGACAATCGTAGAAGAAACGGGTAATATCAATGAGTTTGTTATTCTTCCGCCAAAATTCTCCTTCGGCCTCATAAACATTATGACATTTTGTAGTATCAATCACGCACATTCCTCCGTCGCCATTGGCTACCTCAATAGGATAGTGGAGCATCAACAAACTTCTGTTGGCATGCAGACCACTTTCGCCTACGGTATATTGTACCACCACGGCCACATTTCCATTGTCGAGATTAACAAGTTCAAACCGCACCTTCCATCCGGTACACTTGCGGTCTTCTGAAGAGATCTCACGGTCGCAATCGTTGCTGCTGATATTCTTTACTACGCTGTTATTGCCACGAATGTAAATACCGTTAATCAACGGAAGCATTTTCTGTTGAGTAGGTACCAATCTCTTTCCTTTGCTGTCGATATAGCTTGTCCAAGCTTTACGCACCTCTTCTGCAGTAATTTTATATCCAACAGGTATAAACTCATAAATAGGGATAAGAGTACCTGGAACGAAGTCGCACCAATGATTGGTGTTTGGGCTCTCATAGAGCGACTTTTCCCACTCAATAATCTTGGACAGGTCACCGTCTTGAATTTCTCGTGCAAGGCTCCAATCTCCACCATAGACAATGGCATTTTCTTCGGTAGACTCATTTTCAAACTTGTTGCTTTCGTTTACCGATTCTGAATAAGATGAGCTTACACTGAAACCATTACTTTGAGCAGCTGAGCCGGAAGCGGTCTTATCGGATTCTTCTTTCTTCTTATCATCCTTCTGAGAATCCTCCTTTTCACTTGCACTATTTTGCTCTTTGAGGGAGGCATTATAACTATTGATTATTTCCTTGAACTGGTCAGGCGAAATTTTCTCAATACCTCCCAGTTCATCCACCAACTTGGCAATAGCTGATTTCTCCTCTTTCTTATCCTTTTTTTCACCATCACCAGTATCTTTCAATCCTCCACCTTGCTGATAGCCGATAGTGGTGGTATTGCTGAATGACTTGGCTGTAGTGATGTTGCTCACACTTTTAATGTAGCTCATCATGTATGATGCACTTGCACCATAAACGCCTCCCAGCAGGACATGAGTTCCATACATCTCAATAATGCTGGCCGGTGTGCTCGAATTGAGGTGTTCCAAAAATAGCGGATTAAGAAAATCTTTATTAAGGCCATTTTTGTAATCGATGAGCATTTCGTATTCATTCTTCCGATAAAGCGACTTGATATTGACAAATTTTCTATTTTCAGAAGCCTTGTTCTCTGTTTTAGAAGAACTACTATAATCGTTTGAGAATGAAGCTCCAAATGCTGCAACTGACACCTTTACATTGAGTTTGCTTTCTATGGTTGAGCTATACTCCGAAAGGGAATCTCCTTTAATAGATTCTCTTATTACAACCGGATTCAAAGAGTTGTGTTTGATCCTCTTCATACTGTTTATCTTGTCGATATCCAGAACATCATGCCGAACTGAATAAGAATCAGCATAACTGCCGGTAATGTCATAACCCCGACCAACTACTTCACGAATAGAATTCATAGTCTCTTCATCAAGTACCGGATAAGATCCATTCATGACAGATGCGCTATTCTTTCCGGCAGCGGTCTCATCAGTATATTCGTTCCATGTTGTGGTTGTAACCTTCACATAAAAAGTTACACGACCCTCCATTGCCAAATTATCGGTGCCATATAGTTCAGATCCGTCGCCATCAAACTTCACACGCACATCATCTATGCTCATCCAATCCTGGTGGCGGTGTGCCTCCGGAGCATCTGCTATATCGATATTGCGGAAACCTGATTTATTGCTGTTTCCATACTTTCCTTTATAAAATGCCTCTCCGTATGATTTTTGAGGAGCAAAAGGTTCAACTGATACCTCTACATATTTGTAGGCATCATAAGTGCTATCACTGTTTTTAGTGCCAAGTCCTATTTTTTCACTCTCCTTTCCCACATTCTCCCGAACAATGATACTGTCAGCAAACTCCAATCCGTCCCGGTTGCTTTTGTTCCCGGCATTCTCCTCGTAGGCATAGAAGCTAAAATTCACTTTATACGAAGCGATTCCCTTCTTACCATCATACGAGAACGTTGGTTTTCCCGATACCTCAACATAACGGTAATAATCTGTAGAGAGGTTACCGTCGCCACCATTATTACCATGACGACGCTTCACCACAGCACCACCCTTGTTTCCATAGATTGTAAACTTCTTGGAAAGCTTGACAATTTTAGTAGTTACCTCCGGAGTTGTCTTTACGGTGAACTTCTGTTTGCTTTCGGATTTTACATCGTCTTTCACTGCTTTTTTTCTATCAATAACCGATGAAATGCGCTTAAGAGTTGCCGAATTCCTTGAATTTTTGATTCTCGGATCTAAATTGAGACGTTTTGCCATAGTATTAATAGTATTATACGAAACGAATTCAACCAACAAATGCAATCGAATCCTAATTAGTTAATAATAAATAGATTTTCTCATTGGCATACATACCAAAAAATGGTACGATACACAAAGCTATAAAGAAATTTCCAAATTCTCCGCTATTTCCCGATATTTCGCAGATCCGACAAAAATAAAATCCCCATAATTCATAGAATTACAGGGATTTATCAGCATAATTAAGACTTAATTACTTACTCAAGCAGTAGCAACATTGCACATTGTGCAATTGAATTCAAGCGAAGTCCTCTGAGCAACATACGGCCCATTGTGTCGGTCATACCGTGGGGTTGTGGCTTACAGATGGCTCTAGCTAGGATTTTAGAATATCTGGTCGCATATAAGTCTCAAAATGGGAGATTTTGCTCCAAATACTCTACTCACTTGAACCTTTCTCCCTCCACTTTGTTATCTATACGAAATAGTTTTTTAAGTTAGGTTAAGTCGGGCAAACCCTACAGCCAAAGGATGGGCTGTGGGGTTTGTTGTTAAAACAACATCTTCATCATCGCCTCCATTCCCTCGGTTGCAGTTTTACGAATGCTGACAAAACCTTCCGGCACGTTAACTTCATTGGGATCAATTATGTATTTTGGAACTTCCCTATGCGCATATTTTACCAGATTCTTTGCAGGTTGCACCGTAAGGGATGTCCCTATAACAATAAAAATATCAGCCTCTTTAATATATGAAATTGCTTTTTCCAGATCGGCACTATTCACATATTCGTCAAACCATACAACATATGGACGCAGTTGTGAGCCATCTTCAGCCTTATCGCCTATCAAGATTGGCTTTTGAAGCGGATATTCTTTAATGCAATCGGGGTTCAATCTATTGGTAGAGGACGTAACTTTTGTCAGTTCACCATGCAGATGTATCACATTACTACTTCCAGCCCTCTCATGTAAATTGTCTACATTCTGAGTAATTACCGTTACACAGTGGCGTTTTTCAAGTTCCGTCAAGAGAAGATGGGCTTTATTTGGTTCTGCAATAGCCAATTGTTTTCTCCTGTCATTATAGAAATCCAAAACTGCCTTGGTGTTTTCATAAAAAGCAGAGGCTGTTGCCATATTTTCACAATCTTCACTTCTCCATAAGCCATTATTTCCCCTAAATGTAGGCAAACCGCTTTCTGCACTAATGCCAGCTCCTGTAAAAACGACTATGTTTTGTCTATACATGCTTTTCAAGGAATTCCCTAATATCATCAATATTTTTTTCTGCAAATGCCTTGTATACCTCTGGAGGATAGCCTGGGTACAGACTTCTTTTTACAAAATTATAATGAGGGATATCATTCCTGTCATCATTTTGATAGCCTCCAAAAGTAACAAATTCAGCATCAGAAAGCCCATCATCCTTTAATTTTTTACATACATTTCTACCGGCATTGCCAACTCCTATAACTAGTATTTTACTCATAATCCCAATTTATTTATACCTTCCATCATCCTTCCTGCAACCAATCCTGATATAACAATACCAAATTTCCGTGCAACATGAAGCGTAACAATATTATAAGCCATAAAGCCATCTATCCCATTTACCCAATAATCAATATGCCAAACAATTATAGGGACACCCGCCATAATAAGAAAGCACCTTTCCAAGTTAAAATCCCTTTCTCCTCCCGACAAATGTTT
>JAZNEW010000068.1:0-19001 GCA_045588775.1 Candidatus Egerieisoma sp.
CACCGATACCGATTACATAAACATTTGCCATAGTCTTATTTTGTTAAATTATTACTGAAAATTAGAGTTTTCCGGTGTTGCCTGGAAAATATTACCACCATTTGATAGAAGCCAATTTGTTTTTTGTCTTCTGCATCATTATCAACACAATAAGTACAACACTATATATCACAAGACCTGCTACTCCACCAAGAATCATGTGCAGCATATATGATGTTTTGAAAGAAGGAACACCAATTTCGCTGTAGAATGCAAGGAAATTGAATACCACACAAGCAATGATAGTAAGGAAAGCCAATATAAAGAACCATATACGACGTGTTCTGCCGGATGTTTCAACTTTACCGCCCGACCAAGGAATGGCGTTTGCTATGATGATTAATAAAACTATAAAAATAACAGCAATCAGGGCATCGTATAGATATGTGCTCGCAATAGCCTCCTTTAATTGGGGCATAGTTTTAATAGTTGTAAACATGGTAAAAATTAGTTTAGTGAGTTATTGGTTAAGTAAATTTTTCAATTACAGGTTGTAGGTACTTATATATATTGTATAGAGAACCTTGTCATCTTTTTGTTTTACAGGATTCATGGTAGGATCAAGAAGGACAAGACGGATGCTCTCATATAAAGAGGTGTTTAGCTGATTGTTCTGAGTAATGGAATACCATTGGAAATTTCCGTTCACATCATTGTTTTGTGTGAAATTCTCAGAAACTTTATCAGCCAGAATATCAACTTTCAGGAGATTTGGTGTATCGCCCAGACCGTCGTATGTATTATCTTTATCCAGTAAAATGACAATCTCACCGGTCTCTTCAAATATTTTGCGGTCGTATGTCAGCAGATTGTATGATGGAAGCGAACCGGCTTTAGGCAGTTCAATGGTGTCGTCTTGGGTCTCCTCTGCCAAATTTCTGGCATCACGCCATGCAATGAAGGAGTCTCCTATATTTGTAACACGTATCGACAAATCCTTGACTTTATATCCGTTTGTATTGTCATTATCAACAAAGAGTCCGCGGATAAGCGGTGCGCCATCTTCAAGCGGATTTCCGCGCTCGTCACAAGCATTGTCCAACAGATAAGTATAGATATCATCCCATTCTGTATAATATTCCTGTGCATCAAATCCATTTCTTCTGCAGTTGAGTTGGGTATTAGGAGACATTGATGCGTCAACAACCGGATAATTCTCGGCAAACAGCATTGCAGGACGTTTGCCTGAAATATGGAACATCTTTACATCATTTTGCTCCGGAACGCTGCGTTGGAAACGCTCACGTATATTGTTTGAGCAATTGTCGTCTGTAAAGAAGATATAGTATCTGAATTTGTTGTAGCGTCCCGATTCAAGATAAGGCTCAGAATAGATGTATATATCCAATCCGCGTTTTAGCCATTTGCGGAACTCATCAGCAAGATATGGATTGGTCTGGCTGTCGCGAACTCCGACATTTCTCTGGTAATATTCACCATCTGTAATGAGAACTGCATGGTTGTCTCCTTCTACAATTTGTTTTACAGCGCCTTTGATATCGGCATAATTGATTTCTGAAACTGTATTGAGGAGCTGATAAACTGCCTGACGGTTATTGGTTTCGAATTTGATCTGTGGACCTTTGATTGACCAGTAGTTTGGATTGGCGTCCACAATTACCGGATGAACGGTGCGGTAATAGAGTGAGTTTTTTGCTTGGGAAACGCATGTAGAATAGTCTACATACAAGTCAATTGATTCATTAAGAGAGCTTTGAGCATTTACCCCCCCCCCACTGGTTATATTCTATAAACGAGGTCAGATCTGCTGCAAAATCAGCCGAATCATCTGATGCCAACTTATTACAAGAAGACACGAACGGTATGATCAATACCGCAAGAATTATTTTGGTTAGTCTCATGATTATAATTTTTGTTTTATTATTCTGCATTGTCAAGTTTGTTGATAAACTCCTTAGCTGATGTTCCGCTCAAATCTTCAATAAGATTAACGGCCTCTTCGAAATATCCCATAACACGAGAAATTCCCGATTCTACATAGCTGCGTGCTATTATCTCATTAAGCGTGCGATAACATTCGTCTACAATAATTTTGTCCTGTTCAGTAAATTCAGCAGCATAGAGTTCGGCCTCTTTACGGAAAGCAAGATATTGCTCCGAAACAATTTGCAAATCATTGGAAGAGTAGGTTTGGTATTCACTTTTCACCTGCTCGCTAAATTCAGAAAGACTGCTTACAAAAGTCTCTTTGGGAGAGCTGCAGGCCACTGCAAGCAGAAAGGTTACCATAAAAATGGCACGACAAATGGATTTCATAAGTTTGTTAGGCTATTGGTAGTATATTATGCACAAAGTTAAATTATAATTTTAAATATACAACTATCAATCACACAGATTCCCCCTATTTAAAGATTGTATTCTTCTCTTATTTGGGACTGCGGATTTGTCCATCTCCAACAATTATGTATTTATATGTTGTCAGTTCAGGAAGTGCCATTGGGCCGCGTGCATGAAGTTTTTGTGTTGATATGCCGATCTCTGCGCCAAAACCGAACTGCGCCCCATCTGTAAATGCGGTAGAGACATTGGTGTAAACACATGCTGCATCTGTCGCTTTTTGAAAAATCGCTGCAGTTGCTTCATTTTCGGTAATTATGCACTCGCTGTGTTTTGAACTGTATGCAGCAATGTGAGCCATAGCCTCCTCTAAAGAATCAACACTCTTTATACTCATTTTATAATCGAGGAACTCTGTGCCAAAAGAGTCTGGAGAGGCGTGCTGTAGCAGATCTTGGGGATATTTGCCTTCCAGGGTATTGTAGGCCCTTTTATCTGCATAAATTACCACATTACTCTCTTTTAGCATTTTGCAAAGTTCAGGAAGATCCGACAGCCTTGATGAATGGACTACAAGTGTATCCAGGGCATTGCAAACACTGACTCTGCGTGTTTTGGCATTGTTGATAATTTGAATGCCTTTTGACAAATCACCCTCCTTATCGAAGTAGGTATGACATATTCCTGCTCCTGTTTCAATCACAGGAACTTTTGAATTTTCACGCACAAAGTTGATCAATGCACTGCTTCCTCTTGGAATGATAACATCAACCTTTCCTACAGCACCCAACAATTGGGCGGTAGCCTCCCTGCTCGACGGCAGCAGCGTACAAACAGCCGGATCTATATCATATTCCTTCAAAACAGAGTGTATAATCTCCACGATTTTGCGGTTTGTTGAATCTGCATCAGAACCTCCTTTAAGCAGACAAACATTACCGCTGCGCAAACATAAGGAGAACACATCGGCGGTTACATTTGGTCTGGCCTCGTAGATGACCCCCACAACGCCAAAGGGTACAGAGATTTTTTTAATGACCATTCCGTTAGGACGTACAACCTCAGAGAGCACTTTTCCAAGTGGCGAAGCGAGCTTTGAAACGCTCTCCATGTCATCAGCAATAGAGACTATTCTCTCTGAAGTAAGGCGCAATCTGTCGTATTTCGGGTCGGATTTTTCCATACGGTTCAAATCCAGTTCATTTGCCTCCAATATTTGAGGAATACCCCTACGCAAAGCAGCAGCAACTGATTGCAAAACAGAACTTATTTTACGGTCATCTGCCAAAGCGAGGCCGGCCGAAACCTCAGCCGCCTTCGATATCATGGATAATACAGACATAACTAATCCAAATATAAATAATCGTAGTGAATAACAGGTTTTACATTATGGCATCCTGCCAGCTCTCTTGCATTTTGGCTCGAGTAGGCAGAGCAGCCCACTCCTATCCTCTCGCCTGAAGTATTGACAATCTCAATAATATCATCTTTTTCAAACTCACCCTCCACCGATACAACTCCAACAAGAAGCAGACTCGAGGCCTTGGGCTCCCTTAAAGCACTTTCTGCCCCTTCATTGATTATTACCCTTCCCTTTGCAAATCCGTCTGAGTGGGCTATCCATTTTTTTACACCGCTTACAGCCCTTTTCGCAGGAATGAAGAGTGTGAATATGGAGGTGTCGGGATTATCAATTATATCTAAAAGGATATTGTTTCGTTTGCCATTTGCAATAATGACAGGTATTCCCTCTTCCGCAACTTTGCGGGCTATATGGCACTTTGTGAGCATTCCACCCCTGCCAAAAGATGAACGGCCTGCCTGTATGTAGTCAGAAAGGTCATCTCTCGAATTATCAACCCTGCGAAGGACACTACTCGAAGAGTCATTGGGATTTCCATTGTAGATACCATCTATATTGCTGAGTATTATCAATTTGTCTACACACATCATGGTAGCTACCAGCCCCGACAGTTCGTCGTTGTCTGTAAACATAAGTTCTGTTACAGATATGGTATCATTTTCATTGATAATCGGTATTATGGCATTTGACAGCATCACCTCCATACAGTTCCTCTGGTTGAGATAATGCATCCGCGTTCCAAGACTCTCTTTTGTTGTAAGCACCTGTCCGCAAACAATAGAATGCTCCCTGAACAGTTCATAATATTTGTTTATCAACTTTGCCTGCCCTACTGCAGAGTAGAGTTGCCGCTGCGATACAGGATCCAATTTTTTGTCGGCCTTTACAATACTGCGTCCCGAAGCCACTGCACCGGAGGAGATGAGAATAACCTGCTCACCCCTTTTATGAAGTTCAGCCACCTGATCAACAAGTGCCGACATACGGGTAATATCCAAACATCCGTCGGGGCGAGTAAGAACATTACTGCCTATCTTAACTGCGATTCTTCCCATATCCAACTATTTTATACAGGCTTTCAGACCATTGATTACGGCAGATGAGAACCCTTCGTTCTCCATAGCGTTCAATCCTTTGATTGTTATACCGTAGGGCGTTGTAACCTTGTCTATTTCAACTTCGGGATGGTTGCCGCTGTGCAACAGGAGCTCGGCAGCACCTTTTACTGTATGCTCTACAATATTGTGCGCCATTTTTGGACTGAATCCCAACTCAATTCCGGCCTCGGCCGCTGCACGTATGTAACGCATGGCAAAGGCTATTCCACATGATGCCAAAATTGTTGCCGAAGCCATATGCGACTCGTCGATCATAATAACATGACCAAGCTCTTTAAATATCCGCTCAATAGTCTCACACTGCTCTACAGTGGCATTATGTGATGCAATAAAGGTCATACTGCTCTGCACCTCCACTGCTGTATTTGGAATAACTCTGAAGAGAGTTGGTACTGAGGAGTCCACTTTCAGATATGAACACAATTGTTCAAAGGGTATTCCGGCTGCAACGGAGATTATAATCTGACGTCCAAAATCCAGAACCGGAGAAATTTCAGACAACACGCTCTCAAAAAGCCATGGTTTTACAGAAATTATTACCAGATCCGCATCGGCTGCAGCTTTGCAATTATCTGTCGTGATATTGATTCCCGGAACAGATTTGCCCAACCGCTCTGTTGTTGCTACCGACTTTGCGGTACATGTGATATCCTGAGGAGCAAAAAGAATACTTTTGGAAAGGCCTTTGGCAATGGCTCCACCCATATTGCCTGCACCTATAATAGCAATTCTCATAATAGTATATCGGCTAATGAGCAGGCAAACCTATGAATTTTCTTACTAAAATACAAGCCGGAGCCCGACAAAATTCAGGCTATTGCTTATACTCCTCCACAAATCCGGTTACAAGAGCAAATAATCTGTCGAAATTTGATGAGTGGAAGTTCTCAAATGTATCACGCGGTGAGTGGTAGTTCTTGTTGGTATCGCCATCTAGTTCAATATAAATTGCAGGCACACCTTTCAGGGCAAATGGATAGTGGTCTGCATAATCATCCAAAGGATGGCGGTCGAGCTTGGCAAAAGGGGTCTCAAGAGAAGAGTTTATCTTTTCCAGACATTCAAGGCCGGCCTCCCCCTGATCCGATATCTGGCAATAGATATTGTTTCCGTTATCGCCAATCATGTCGAGTTCAACAAAATAGAGAATATTTTCCAAAGGAAGGAGCGGATTGTCGGCATAAAAGAATGAGCCTAAAAGATTATTTTCTTCTGCATCAAAAAATATGAATACAAGCGAATAGTCGGGTCTGTTCACCTTAAAATAACGTATGAGGTTGAGCACCATTGCAGTTCCCGAAGCATTGTCGTTTGCTCCATAAAAAATCTCCTTGCCACATACTCCAAGATGGTCGTAATGACACGATATTATAAAGTGCTTTTGAGGCTCCTTTGTACCTGGAATACAGGCAATGATATTGTGTGCATCGTTTTCGATCATTTGGGCCTCCACGTCAATTGAAACGCGTTTTGCATCATCAGGAAACGAGCTGTTTACCATAAAGACAGGCATCGGAGTGTTAAAATGGTTTCTCGATTTGAAATAGGGAAAAACCTGTTGCTCAGAAGATTTGCAGATCAGGGCACCAACATTTTCAAGAGGGACAAAATATGTCTTATACACCTCTATGCCCGGATAGGTATACATTGTGTTGCAGAAATGGTCCCAATCGAGAACAACGGCCTTATCTTTAAAACTGCCGCTATTGAGATATGAGCAGAATATATCGGGTTCAAGATATTTGTTGTTGAGATATACAACATCAAGCTCCCCTTTGAATGTTGGGGAGAACTCCTTTAATGTATAATCGATTGTATGTCTGAGAGTATCACCATCTGCAACTAATTCAACTGCACCCCTCTGGGCATTCAGCGGATGGGAAAAGTGCTGCATATATGATAACTGTTGCGGTGTTCCGCCACTCCATCTTCTGGCATCACAAGGGGTTATGAGGCTTTTGAATTCCGGTTGCAGGGCATGCAGTGGGCTTCTCTCCTTTCCTCTCCACGCCTCCTCCACAAGAGTCTCCGGCACAGGAGCAATATCAAGCTCCTGCAGCTGCCCAATTATAAATTCAGCCGCTTTTATCGTTCCATTATTGTAATTGCTCCGTCCATAATATTTTTCCGACGAAAGTTCCTCCACAACCTCAATAAAATAATCCTCACCCGGTTCTAAAGTCTGGGCATTATTTTTACATCCATTGATAATCAGCGTACTCATAGCAAGAAAGACAGGCAGATATTTCATAATTTTTAGAATTTCAACAAAACAATCCTTCTACAAATATACAATAAATTGCAATCTTTTATTAATTTTGATAGTTAATTCCACAATTCTGTTCAAGAGGGCAAATTCTATGAAGAAATATACCGAAATTGAATCACAAAGCGCAGCCGTTGAGCTGATGCGGCAGAAAAAAGAGATCTCCTGCACAGCATTTCAGGATATTGATTTTTCGTCTGTTGCAGATATGGCAATGGAGTGTACCTTTTTTGATTGCATATTTTTGGGCGGAAATCTTCCGGATGAGTTCAGATGCAGGCTCGATGCCTCAAATCTGGTATTTGGTCCGCTCAGACTCCCGTTCAAGGCATTCAGAAATTCGTTATACACATCGCAGGAGCTCTATTGCGGCTACTCATTGGGGGTGCCGGGCAGCTATGACCACACATCCGACAAAATGGTTTACGACCATTATCTTAAAGGTGGAAAAAGTGCCAAGTGCATTAAAGAGAGTCTGGCCAGGGTTCTCCACGACCACTCCATCAATGATGCCATGCATGATTTCCTGCACAATTTTGATGAGCGTAAAGTTGTGGGAATCATGGGAGGACATGGTTTGTTGCGCAACGATCCTGCATATTTGAATATTGCATCAATCGCCAAAAAACTTACAGAAAGAGGCTTTCTTGTTGTTACAGGCGGAGGTCCAGGTGCAATGGAGGCGGCCCATCTGGGAGCCTGGATGGCAGGAAGAAGTGATGAAGAGCTGGCCGATGCCGCAGAGATTCTGCAGATTGCAGTTTCGTACAAAGATGAATTCTGGCTCGACAGCGCCTTTAGAGTTTTACAGAAATATCCGTCGGGAAAATATAAGAGTCTGGGTGTGCCGACCTGGCTTTACGGCCATGAGCCTGCCACCCCATTTGCTACCCATATTGCAAAATTTTTCGACAACAGCATCCGCGAAGAGAGCATCCTTACAATTGCAAAAGGCGGTGTGATCTACTCGCCGGGCAGTGCAGGCACAATGCAGGAGATCTTTCAGGATGCAGTGCAAAACCACTATTTGAGTCTGGATTATGCAAGCCCGATGATATTTTTTGATTCAAAATACTGGAGAGAAGAGATGCCTGTTTATCCGTTTTTGGAACATTTGTGCAAAAAAGGAAAATATAAAAATCTGCTTCTTTCAATTACCGATTCAACCGATGAGGTTGTAGAGTTTTTATCTGATTTCAAGAGATATGGCCTATAGAAAATTTGATACTTGCTTTTTTGAGCGTTATGCGAAGTTTACCCTGGAAGAGCTTCTTGGCAACAGTTTTTCAAATCTTGTCAATAAAGACCGTCCCGATTTGCAGAGCAGCGACGGCACTGTTGGCATTGAGGTAACAAGGGCTATGGAACCCGACAAGCATAATGCCAACCAGCTGCTCAAAGAGCTGGCAGGAATGAACATAGCCCAAGATCAGCATGATGATTTGCAGGCAATAGTAAAGAGCGGTTACGCCTACGGACTTCCCGGATTGAACTACACAGGAAGTGTCGAGTATGAATATTGGGCCCTTGCCCAACCGCTCCAAAGGATTCTTTCCAGCAAAATAGAGAAGGTTGCACGTGGCTTCTACGGCAAATTTGAAGAGTTCGGACTATTTGTCTTTTGCAGAGACCTTCTCGATCTTACCCAAGTAGAAAATGCCGTTGAATATGCCCTGATGCTGCAGAATAACCTCGATTTGAGATATAAAACACTCTATCTGTCCCAAACCGACACACTATATGTATGCAGGCTCACAGACAATATCATTGAGGAGGGAGTGCACAGCCGAATTGATGCCTACAATGTTCCCGATACACTGCGCCGTGAGCTGTTTTTCAAATCTTTAGGATATTGAGAAACTATTTGAAACTGATTAAGAACTTATATACTTTGAAACTATGAAAAGCCTGAAATCTCTTCTTGTCTGCACATTGGCGCTGATTATGCTCATATCGTGCAATGCCAATAATGAAAAATACTCAAACCGCAATGCTGTGTGGCTATGGGGCACTCACATGAAAGAGGCTCCTGTTGCCGAGTGGGCTCAAAAGGGTATCGGCCACATACTTCTCAATGAAGCAGCATTCACCAGATGGGGTGAAGAGGATGTATATTCATTTATTGCCGGTTGTGAGGAGCTTGGAATGACCGTACACATCTGGTTCCAGTGCTTCTACGAAAATGGCAAATGGGTAAGTCCCATTGATGATGAGAAAAAGGCAATAAAGCAGGATTTTTACGACAAAGTGACAAACCGTGCTCTGGATTATGTCAGAAACGGTATAGATGGAATACACCTCGATTATATAAGATATGGAGGAACCGCAAGCAAGCATGATTATCCGGAGTGTCGGGCAACCTATTCAATTACAGAATTTTGCCGACAGCTCAATGAAAAAGTAAAGGCAGAAAATCCAAATGTGATACTCTCTGCGGCCCTTATGCCTGAGATTAACAGCGAACACTATTATGGTCAAAATCCTGCCGAGATGGGAAAATATATCGATATCCTTATGCCAATGGTCTACCGCTACGGATATGCCGGAGAAGACAAACCGCTCGAATGGGTAACAGAGGCTTGCAACTGGTTTGCAGCCAATTCCGGAGGAGCAGAAGTCTGGGCAGGAATCCAAACCTACACCCTCGATCTGGAGCAACCCGGCGAAGCCCCTATCCCACTCAATGCCGAACGTATTCTGGAGGATTGCATGGATATTGTAAATACAGATGCAAAAGGTATTGTTCTGTTCAGACATGGTTTGGGAGAGTTTCCTGATATGAACAATCTCTGGAAGAATGACGGCAAAAAATAAGAAACAGTTTCTAATTACATCATTATGTTGAAAGATAAAATACTTGCAAGATATAAGCACATTGAGACCTTTTTGAAAAGACACCCTTTCTGGCCCTCTTTTTTGACCGATGGCGGAGTGCTTACTATTATGCTCCTGTGCAGTCTGGCATTTACAATCATTTGCGGCATACAGAGTGTAAAGGACATCACTCCGGAACTCAAGGTGGTAGATATTGATTTCAAGGGCACTAATGCTCTTGCCGGATGTAAGGTGAATATCTATCGGAATATATGTGATAATGAGAGAGCCGGGGATATTTCAGAATCAGACCAGGTGATTGTTGAGTACAATTTGTCGGAACTGGGCTCATCTGAGAAGTATATAAACCGTTTTGCCAAAGACTCTCTTGTTGCCGGAGAATTTTCTGTGAGGTTCAATGGAGAGATAAAATCGGCGTCAAGCTCTCCAAACCGTTTTTTCAAAACGCACAATGGTGTGGATGAATTTGAAACGCTTGTAGATACTATCAGCAAGGAGTCTTACAGAAACTTCTTTATCAGCACCCCCTCTGCCCTTGGCAAGGCGCGCTTTTCTGAGACATTCAGGGGCAATTTTTTCTCATCAAGCAAGAATAACCCATTCATATATTTCAATCTTGTAATCGACGGCCCTATAGAGATGCCCTCCGACAGCTCCTATGTAGGTTTTACCTTTGCAGAAAGGCTCAAAGGCAGCAATGTGGCTGCAAGTCCGGTAAACATTATAAATGTATTTCCGGAGCCCACTTATGTATCGCCAAGTTATATAATCTATTCAGGCGAACAGTTCCGGGAATTGTGGAAAAACAGCGGATTTACATTTCTTGCAGAGGATCTTGGGGTAAAACGCAAATCAGACAGGGCAACCTTTTTGTGGACTGTGCTTTTTGGTACAGCCATTGCCCTTACCATTGATATTCTGGTAAATCTGATACTGAAATGGAAAATGCTTATTTCCAGAAATAAAGAAGCAGAAGAAAACAACAATTAAAAAGAGTACCGCATGAATCTTTTCCAACTTATCAAAAACATTGCTCCATTTGTAAAACCATACAGGCTGCTTGTTATAATCACTCTCATACTCACCCTTATAGGCTCTTTAATGCAGCAGGTGAATGCAATTGTGCTCGACAAGACCGTTGATGCCATAAATGCTTTGATAGGAACTGATTTCACATGGAATAAGGCAGCCCATATATTGACAATAATCTCTGTCGTTCTGCTTGGAAAAGAGGTGCTTTCTGCCTGCATAACATTTGCACAGAACTACTTTGGAGAGCGAATGCGCATTTTTGTTTCGAGAGACCTCTCCCAAAGTGTTATAGAGAAGGTTCTGAGCTTCAGGATGGCCTACTTTTCGGCCTCAGAGAATGCCACAGGCATGGTGCAGGCCCGTATTGACCAGGGTGTGAGCAGTTTGTCGAGAACAGTCCAGAACTTTTTTATAGACCTGCTGCCACTCTTTACAACAGCAATAATGGCTCTCGTACTTATGTTTGCGGCCAATTTTTATGTAGGTCTGGTAGCATTGGCAATAGTGCCTGTCTATTTCTGGATTACCTACAGGCAGGCTGCACGTCTTAAAGGATGGCGCAGGGAGATGCGCCATTACAGGGAGTGCAAAAGTCAGGGAATTAAAAATATCATCGACTCCATAAATGTCATAAAATCGTTTAACAGAGAGCAGATCGAGGGAGGAAAACAATTGGATCTGCAGAATCAGGTTACAGACAACCAGCTGAAAACCAGAAAGGTGAGCTTTTATTACAATGGTGTGAAAAGTTTTGTAAAACAGGTGGGGACAGTGCTTGTAATTATACTTACAGCATATCTGGTGCTTATAGACTATCCCGGAATGACTATAGGAAAAATTATGTACCATGTAATGCTCTTCAGCAATGTGATTGCCCCAATTACCCAACTGCAGCGCATATTTGATGATGTAAACGATGCCTTGATTTATGCCGAGGGCTTTTTTGATATCCTCAACTCCGATGATGAAGTTGAACAGAGCGGAACTTACCGTCCCGAAAAAATTATAGGAAAATTTGAGCTGGAGAATGTAGATTTCACCTATCCGAATGGCAATCAGGCTCTCTTTGATATTGATATGACAATTGAACCGGGCAAGATTACCGCTTTGGTAGGTTTGTCGGGAGCAGGTAAAAGTACAATTGTAAATTTGCTCGACAAGTTTTACGAGCCTCAGAAGGGTTCAATCAAACTCGACGGAGTGGATATCCGGGAGTACGACACCCGTTATCTGAGGGAGAATATCGGCCTTGTACTCCAGAAGAACCACATTTTTGATGGCACAGTTGAAGAGAATATACGTTACGGCAAACCGTCGGCAACATTTGAAGAGATTGTTGAGGCAGCAAAGAAATCCTATATCTACGACCAGATTATGGCACTGCCAAAACAGTTCCAGAACAAGGCCTCTGATTTGTCGGGAGGACAGCAGCAGAGAATTGCAATTGCCCGTATGTTTTTGAAAAATCCGCCAATTATCTTTCTGGATGAGCCTACAGCAAGTCTTGATGCCGTTGCAACCGAGCAGATCAAAAACAGTATTGATGCAATAAAGAAAGAGCGTACTGTGATTATTATCTCTCACAGCATATCCCAGATAATCGACAGCGAGGTTGTTTATGCTCTGCAGAAAGGTCATGTGGAGCAGTTCGGCCACCCCGACGATGTATACAAAAAAGGCGGCGTTTACAAAGATATCATAGATGCCTCTGCACGCAGCCTTAATATTGAAAAAATTGCTAAAACAATCGACGACGACTATTGCTGAGAATCTTCAGGGAAGAGATTTTCGTAATCTTCCATAGAGCGCAGAATCACATCTTTGGCCACATCAGGGCCATATATTGAGATGAACTGCATTCTGCTGGTGTGTTCTCCGGGTATATCCTTATATGTGCTGAAGTAGTGGATAAGCCTGCGGATAATATCCTTTGGCACCTGCTCAATATCGGTCATCATTCCATAAACCGCATCACTTCTGAGCACTGCAATTATTTTGTCATCTGCCTGATTGTGGTCCAAAAGGCGCAACCCTCCTATCGGACGGGCATTAACAATGATATCTCCATGTGTTACATCCTTCTCGGTGAGTATGCAGATATCGAGTGGGTCGCCATCGCCCTCCACATCCTCTCTTACCAGCGCTTTGTTTGTCAGTTCAGCCATTCTGGGGCCGCAATATGTCTTTGGCAGGAACCCGTAAAGCGAAGGTACAATATTGGAAAACTTCTGCGGTCTGTCTAACGACAAATAACCCGACTCTTTGTCAACTTCATATTTTACTGTGTCTGTAGGGACTATCTCTATGAATGCCCTCACTGCATCCGGAAAGTTCTCGCCCTGACTTATTCCGTGCCAAGGGTGTGCCTTATGGGTCTTTTTCTTATACATATTCAGGAACTGTTTAAAATCTGTTAAAATTATTATTTCGCACCCTGCAATGTATCAGCCGGTACAGCAGCTGATGCAGCGGCGGTTTCTGCAACTTTGGCAGAATCACATGAGACCTCCGCAGGGTTGGCAACGGCTTCTGTCTTGTTGTAGCGTGGAAGCGGTGATCTGAGCGATTCGCTTATGCCTGCAAGGCTGTTTGTAAGCCATAGAGCCGCAACTGCAATAACAACAATACAGAGGGTTATCATCCATTTTTTCCATGTTGCAAGACCTTTTTTTGCGTATGGGTCTTTAAGTTTCATTTTTGGATATTTTGGAGTCTCTGTGAGGGTTTCGCCAAATGGTATGCTTATCTTTGAAGCGGCATTTACAGCCCATCCGTTGGCATTGAGCAGCGGAGCGATGTTCCTGCGTCTGAGTTTCATCCATGCCATAACCATTGCCGGGCCCGAAATCAGCAGCATGATGCCCACAAATACCATAATAAGCTGCCACCATTTTAACTCGAACAATCCTGAGAAAATGCTTGTAAGAGCAGTTCCAATCATACCTACAGCCATACCGATTGCTGCAAATATGCCGGCAAATTTGGCAATATCAAATGGAGGCGCAACGGCCGGTTTTCCGTCGGCAGCAGGTGCTGCAGCTGCGGCAGGAGCGGCATTGATGCTTGCAGTAGCCTTAGACATCATCTTTGCATCCTTGTCGGCAGCACTCTTGTTTATAAGGTTCTCCACAGCTGTTGCCATTCTCCTGTATGGCGACCAGAATGCCTGAGAAACGCTTATCGGATTGTCTACTGTTTTTGTAATGACAGCATCCCATTCAACACCGTTGTTGTCGTAATAGATACCATTTTTACCTACAATAAAATCACCCACATCACCAACAGTAACGGCTGCCACAATCTGCAAAGTGCCCGGTTGTGTTTTTGTTGTGCAATTGCAATAGAGCAGATACATACCGCTGGTTGCAGCGGTGGCGTTGTGTTTTGCCATATCTGTAACCTTCATACAGAAGTTGCAGGCCCTTTGGTCGATAATGAGTGTTCCCGACTGGAAAATGGCAATTGTATCTTTGCTCTTGTCGTAAAAATCATATAGAGTAACGAAATTGCGCAGCAATTTGTAGAAATCTCTGTAGATATGGAGGAATTTGTCGGCCATTTCTATATTTTCGGCCTCCTCTTTTAGCGCCAGATCTTGGGCAACAAGCTCCAGCAGTGCCGCTTTTCTATCTTTGGCTGCCAACTCCTTGATGGTTTCAAGTCCGAGCGGTTCAACAGAGGCTCCTGCTTTTGCAGCTTTCCATGCGGTATATTCTGCAAATTTTGCCCCTATTGCCTCCCATTCGGCAGCAGTGAGTCTCTCCTGTTGCGGATCGATTGCTGCATTTTTTACAATATTGAATTGTGCCGACCATGCAGGATTTATTGGCGCAGAAAGTTCTATTTCAGGTTTTCCTGTAACTCTTGCCAATGGATATGCTGCAATCTCATCACTCTTTGCCGCAAGGTTTTCTGCACTTATAGACTCTATTCTTGATGTCTGTATATCGAGAGAAGCTGTGCTGTCCGGTGAGAAAGCTGCGAGTTTTGAACGCATGAAGAAATCTTTCACTTTGGCATCCAGAGCATTGTAAGCCTCAATCACCTTGTCTGTATCGGCTCCAAAAGGGGCCTCCACAGCACTCCCATTCCATGCAATGTAGTCTGCAAGATCTTTGTAGAATGCCTCAATCTGCTCTGCATCAATGCCCATTACCCCACTTCTGTCGGCAACTCCGCCCAGACTTTTAACAGCAGCATTAATTGCAGCTTTGTCATCTTCATTATCAGAAGAGGCCTCTGTAATTATTCCGTCGCCATTAAAACGGGTTTTTGAGAAGATGGCAGTAATGTCTGCAGTATCGGCAAGCGAAATCACACTCCCCTCCTTGCCCAAATTGGCAAGAATCTGTTTTGCGGAATTATATAGTTTGCGGCCATTTTCATCATCTGTGTCAATCTGTTCTATATCAATCGAGTCATCGCCTTTCAGCAGCATATTGCTATCTTTCAGCATGGAGGTAATCCATTTTGCAACAGCAGTAACATCGTTGATGCGCAGCTTGTTGTCGGCATCAAGATCCATATATTGGAGGCTTTTGCTGTCGATCTCCAGACCGGTAATAGGACAAGAGAGCACTGTCCACATCTTTGGATCCAATTCGTCGAGATGGGCAATATCCTCACCTTTAGATATTTTCACACGCGAAGCTCCCCCTATATTGGCGAACTCCCATTTATATTTCTTCATTTTGTCATTTTTTGCCATAGCTGCATAATTTTTGTCGGTTAAAAAAACTCTTAAAAGTAGCCATTTTTCGCATTTTGCCCAAAATAATTTGCACAATCACAAATATTTCTGTCTAATTGGCTTATATTTGTGTAAATGATTTTGAATTGAGATGAAAGTATCAATTGTCCAATATAATATTGTGTGGGCAAATTCTGCAGAAAATGTGTCGAATATCAATCAGATTATCGACAATAACCCCGGTGCCGATCTTTATGTATTGCCCGAAATGTTCTCCACAGGTTTTTGTACCGATCCAAAAGGCATTGCCGAGAGTGCCAACAGTGCAACACTCAACTGGATGAAGAGAAAATCGGCAGAAACAGGTGCTGCCATAGCCGGCAGTATTGCTGTAACCGAAAATGGCAAATATTACAACCGCTTCTATTTTGTCAAACCTCATGGCGAGGTTGCCTTTTACGACAAAAAACATCTGTTCACCTATGGCGGCGAGCACAACAGTTTTACAGCAGGCGATAAAAGAGTGGTTGTGGAGTTTATGGGCGTGCGGATATTATTGGAAATCTGTTATGATCTGCGGTTCCCTGTCTGGGCAAGAAACAGAGGAGATTATGATATGATTCTCTATGTTGCCAGCTGGCCTGTGCCGAGAATTTCGGCATGGAGCGCTCTTCTTGTGGCGAGAGCTATTGAAAATCAGTGTTATGTGGCAGGTGTGAACAGAATAGGCTCGGATCCCACATGTGAATATTGTGGAGCAAGTGTTGTAATAGACCCTTATGGAAAATGTATTGCATCATGTCCCGACAACAAAGAGTGTGCAACCACTGCCGAAATAGATATAAAGGCGCTGGAGGCCTTCAGGCAGAAATTTCCGGTGCTGAATGATGCCGATTCCATTGTAATTTAATGTATTATGAAGATATTTAGTAAAGAGTTAGTAGCTAAGGCTGTGAAGGCGTTGAATATTGCAGATTTGTCGAATGCAACAATTGGTGAAATATTGCTGGTTGCCCAATATCTGGAAAAGGAGACAGGCATACCATTTATCAGAATGGATCAGGGTTCACCCGGACTGCCTGTGAACAAATATGGAGTGGAGGCAGAAAAGGCTGCTTTAGATAGAGGCGTGGGTTTACAATACCCTCCTGCAGCAGGTATACCGGAACTAAAGCATGAGGCATCGAGATTTATCAAGGCATTTTTGGATATCGACGCCCCAGCGAAGGTGTGTATTCCAACAGTGGGAAGCGTTTTGGGCTCTTATGCTTCATTCATTGCGGCAACACAGTGCAAGGCCGGCAAAAACAAGATATTGTTCATTGATCCCGGCTTCCCTATTCAAAAGGTGCAGCTGAAAGTGCTTGGTGTGCAATGGGAAGAGTTTGATGTCTTCAATTACAGAGGTGAGGCTTTGCGGGGCAAACTCGAAGAGTATCTCAAAAAGGGCGATATTGCAGCAATAACCTACTCCAACCCCAATAACCCCGCATGGATATGTCTGGAAGAGAGCGAATTGGCAATAATTGGAGAGCTTGCCACAAAGTATGATGCCATAGTTTTGGAGGATTTGGCATATTTTTGCATGGACTTCCGTAAAAATATGGGACATCCCTTCCAGCCGCCCTACCCTCCTACAGTTGCAAGATATACCCAGAATTATATTCTCATGCTCTCTTCATCAAAAATATTCAGTTATGCCGGACAGCGTATGGCTCTGATATGTGTTGGGGAGAAATTGTTCGACCGTCATTTTCCGGCTCTGGAGCAGAGATATAATGATTCAGGAATATTCGGACAGACTCTTATTGCATCCATTTTATATATGATAACATCGGGCTGCACAGCCTCTACACAATATGCTTATGCCCAGATGTTGAAACTCTCCACCGAGGGCAAAATAAACTTTGTGGAGGATACGGCAGAGTATGCACGACGGGCAGCAAGGATGAAAAAAATATTTACCGACAACGGTTTCCATATTGTTTATGACCGCGATCTTACCCAAGAGGTTGGCGACGGTTTCTTCTTTACTGTCGGGTATAAAGATATGACCGGAGGAGAACTGCTTGTGGAGTTGCTGCATTATGGCATAAGCAGTATTTCACTCTCCACAACAGGCAGCGAAAAGAGTGGAATCAGGGCCTGCACTTCACGTATGCAGGATGATTTGTATGATGTGATGGAGGAGCGTGTAAGGATGTTCCATGCCGACCATAATTCGTAACAGATCTATTTTTTTATAAACTCTATACCGGCAGCACAGTTGTAGCCCTCTTCGTACAGGGCCAGCAGTTTTTTTGTATCCCGTTCCATTCTGTCTACAACTATGGGAGCCTGCGGACGAATTATTGTAAGTTTGCCCTCTGCCTCAAGCTGCTCTGCAAGGGAGATCTGTTCATTATACAGACGGTTACGCCTCTTTATTGCCTGGCGCAAAAGAGGATATTTGCGATAATAGAAAAACGGCACACTCCCCTCCCTGTCGGGTTTGCGGTATCCTTTGTTGCGCGTAAGGACAATAACATTATTATCAAAACCGAGCGAGCGCGCCCTCATAAGAGGAATAGAGTCTGCAATACCTCCGTCGAGCATGGGCTCTCCATCTACATGGGCTATCGGACAAACAAACGGAAGAGAACTTGAGGCCTTTACAATATCAATGATTCTCGAAGGGTTGTTCTTTTCATTGTAGTAGCAGGCCTTGCCGGTAGTGCAGCTTGTAGTTACCATTTCGTACTGTTCACTGCATTGGCTGAACAATTCATAATCATAGGGTATGATCTCTTCCGGAAAAGTATGGAAAAGCAGATCGAAATCCATAATATTGCCCTTTAAAATCAAATGTTTAAGGCCTATATATCTGTATTTTTCGAGCAAATCAATATTGCTGAATTTGCCTCTTCCCCTTTGTCGCGACATATACGAAAGGCCATTGCAAGCCCCTGCGCTCACTCCTATCGTGTATGGGAACCTTATATTTCTGTCCATAAAATTATCCAATACACCACATGTAAAAACGCCTCTCATGCCACCACCCTCGAGAATGAGCCCTGAATTTTCATTTAGCCCTACAATCTTCTTTTTCATATTTTTCCGCAATCTGTTTTGGATACAATAACAAATAATCCGCACGAAGGTAATCAATAATGTTGTACTTTTGCAGCATGATAATCAATTATCCCGTATTTGATTGATACACAAATAGCGAATGCTATGGTAGAAAGTTGTTGGTAACGATTTGGCGACTTCGGGATTGCACCAATCTTCTGCGTTATGCTTTGTCAAACAACTCAGATACAAAAGTAGCCAAACTTCTTGATAGAACAAAGTGTTTGGCTACTTTTGTAGTTATAATTC
>JAZNEW010000069.1:0-58619 GCA_045588775.1 Candidatus Egerieisoma sp.
AGTATTGGAAGATGCAGATGTGGCCTCCTTATCCGAAAAGGAGAAACTTCTGTATGAGGAGCGTCTCAAACGCCACAGGGATAACCGCGCATGTCTGGATTATGCAATCGAGGATGGTATAAAGCAGGGCATTGAGATTGGCGAGGCAAGATGGCGCAATGAAGAAAAGCTGCAGATAGCCAAATCTATGAAAATGAAAGGTATTGATATATCTGTTATTTCGGAATGCACAGGCCTTTCCGTTGAAGAAATAGAAAAATTTTAGAGATGAAATAGTTTTTTACCCGGCGACAAACCAGGCGCAGAACTCTGCTTGCACAAGTTATGCCGGTGGTAGCGTTTATAGTATACGAAGTATAAAATATGCTATATCAATTAATATCGGCTGTTCGGATGAAGGTTTTGTAGACAAGGTATTGGAGGTAATAAGGGCATCATCACTGCCTCAAGCAGAATTAAAGACATGCTTGATTCACATTCGTGCAAATGAGGCAGATCCGTCATTAACATATGAGAATGTGGGTAATCTCGTACTTAAAATAAGAGAGTTCAACGTTGGTGCATATTCCGATGGAAAATGCTTGTACGCCGTTACTAATGCCCCTTCTGTTCCCGTTGGAGAGTGGCATATAGATATTGTTTTTGGGGTTAATAAGACAGAAGAGGAGCGACTTGATGATGAAAAATATGAACAGATGATTGAAGAGTACCGTAAATCGATGTTGCCACCGATGCCGGATGAATTTGTCTTTCCTGAATTTCCTGCAAACAATAAATGCAACGAATAATGGGATTACTCGCTTGTAGGTAGATTCAGAAGAGTAAAAAGTATCCTCAGGCTCACAATCGTGTGTCGGAGTTATTTGCCTGAGGATACAATCTGTTATTTACTACCCCACTAACAGCACTCTATTTTCCCAATTCGGAATTTATCAGTTCAACCATGCTGTTGAATTCGGCCTCATCAAACAGACGGGTGAGCATGATGATTTTGCCTGTGCGGTCCAGAATGATATTGCGGGTTACGCCTGCGCCCTTTTCGCAGAAGAGTTCAAAAGTTTTTCCCTCCAGATCCAATGTGAGAGGGTATGTTACGGGTATCAGTTCTGCAAATTTTTTGGTTGTTTCGGCATCCTCTTTAAGATCTATTCCATAAAGGGCAAAATCGGGATTCTCTTTAAGTTTCAGCCAGATATCTTTCTCTATAAAAGGCATCTCCTTGCGGCAGACACCACACCAGCTTGCTGTAAACTGGAGCATTACAACTTTACCTTTGAGCGATGAGATCGGAAGCTTTGTGCCGTCGGGAAGATGGAGGTCAAACTCAGGAACCATATCTCCAACTTTTACAATATAACCTCGTGAGTCGGCTTTGACAGAATCGGCAGCGGTTTGTGCCAACTCTTCAGATGCAGCCTTGGCACTCTTTTTAGCTGCGTTCTCTCCGCAACTTGTCGCCAAAAAGAGGGTTAATGCGGCGATAATCAACATTTGTGCAGATTTTTTCATGATAGATATTTTTAGTGGTTTCTAAATTTTTGGTTGTAGATAATTCTTAAAAATCAGTTAGTTCCAGCCATCTCATCTCTTTTTCGTCCAAAAGTTCCATCACTTCGCCTATGCGGGTAGATGATGCTGTAAGTTCCTCCGATGTGAGATTTCCCGATGACAGAGCCTCTTCCAACGCCGCTTTTTCGCTCTCCAGCTCTGCGAGATCTTTTTCTATCTGTTCAAGTTCGCGCTGCTCCTTGTATGATAGCTTGCGCTTTTTTGGTTGGGTGGAATCTTGATTGTTATTCCGGGCTTTTGTATTTTGTTTAGCCTGTTTTTCAGCCAATTCTCTCTCTTTGGCCCGCTGTTCAGCCTCTTTATCTTTCATATATTGCCGATAGCCGGAGTAGCTGCCTACAAAATCCTTGATCACTCCATTGCCTTCAAAGATAAAGAGATGGTCTGCAAGCTTGTCCAAGAAGAACCTGTCGTGCGACACTATGATAAGTGAACCTGGAAAATCCTTCAGATACTCCTCCAATACATTAAGTGTGAGAATATCAAGATCATTTGTAGGCTCGTCGAGAATAAGCACATTAGGATTCTTCATCAAAACTGTGAGCAGATATAATCTCCTTTTTTCTCCTCCGCTCAGTTTTTCAATTTTAATCCGATGGGTTGGTGGCGGAAAGAGAAAGTAGTTCAGAAATGTTGTAACAGGAACGCTCTTGCCATCTGCAAGGGTAACGGTCTCTGCAATCTTCTGCACTGCATCAATAACAGTATCATTTGGATTGAACTCAATTCCCGATTGACGGTAATATCCAAAAACCACAGTTTCGCCACGCTCTATCTCACCGGATGCGGGTTGCAAATCTCCTGTGAGCAAATTTAAAAAAGTACTCTTTCCAACACCGTTTTTTCCAACAATTCCAACCTTCTCACCGGGTGCAAACTTGTATGTGAAATCATCTATTCCAACCCAATTGTCCCACATATAATGCAAATGGTTGCAATTGATGATTTTCTTTCCCAAGCGTGAAACCTTTACATTTATGTCAATGTTCTTTTCGGAAATTCTTTGCGAGGCCCTCTCTTTCAGGTCATAGAAGGCATCAATACGGTATTTTGCCTTTGTACCCCTTGCACAAGGCATACGGCGCATCCAGTCGAGTTCGGTGCGGAGCAGATTGCGGGCCCTGTCGGTCTCAGCCTTAAAATTATTTATACGCTCATCCCTCTTTTCGAGGAAGTATGAATAATTGCCGTTGTACTGATACAGATTGCCCTCCCAAAGCTCAAGAATCTGGTTACATACCCGATCCAGAAAATAGCGGTCGTGGGTAACCATAAGCAGCGTGCAACGGCTGCGCGAAAGCATATCTTCGAGATACTCGATTGTTTCAAGGTCGAGATGGTTGGTCGGCTCATCCATTATGATAAAGTCGGGCTCGGTAATGAGCATTGCTGCAATGGCCACCCTCTTTATCTCTCCTCCGCTCAATTCGCAGATTTTCTTTGAGGTATTCTCAAGTTTGAGTTTGTAGAGTATTTCATTTATCCTGAACTCCTCTTCCCATTCGGGCATTTCGGCAGTATCGGCAGCTCTCTTGTTGTAGCTCTTCTTGTTTTTGTCCCGACGGGCCTTTTGCACCACCTCATATATGCTTTCATTTGCAGGGAAAATGCTCTCCTGCTCCAGAAAGGAGATTGTAATATCTTTAAGAAACTTGACCTCTCCTCCACGATCCGACGAATCCTTTCCTGCGAGTATGCTCAAAAGTGAAGTCTTGCCAGTGCCGTTTGGGGCAATAAGGGCAATTTTATCACCCTCATTTATATTGAAACTGATATTGTTGAACAGAACCTTTGTTCCATACGATTTTGATATATTCTCTACCTGGAGATAACTTGCCATTGTTGTTCAGTAAATTTCGGGGAGCTGTTAGATAAAGAAGTTGTTTACTTTCGACAATACCTGAGGAAGTGCAAATACCACAACTCTGTCGTATGGTTTTATAACAGTATATTCATTTGCGATAAAGCTTTCGTTGCCTCTTATTATACCTCCGATAATGGCCTCTTTCGGGAAGTGCAGATCCTTGACAGGCCCCTTTGTAATGGCACTGTCGGGGTTTACAATAAATTCAAGCACCTCTGCATCAGATCCGTTGAGACATTTGATGGAGCGCACTTTATTGCTCAGAGTAAACCTGAATATACGTCCTGCAGTGCTGAGTTTCTTGTTGATTACAGCATCTACACCCATGCCCTCCGCCAGTTTTATGTACTCTATATTTTCAACCTCTGCAATGGTCTCCGGAACTCCCATCTTTTTTGCAGCAACACAGGCGAGAATGTTGGTTTCTGAGCTGCTTGTTACTGCAACAAAGGCATCAAAATCCTTAACATCCTCTTCTATGAGCAGATCGGTATTACGGCCGTCCCCATTTATGATAATGGTATTGTTGAGTGTTTCTGCAAGATATTCGCAACGCTCCTGTTTCTGCTCAATAATCTTTATCTGCTCCACAGAGTCCTCCATCTTCTTCACCAGCATTTCGGCAATGCGTCCGCCTCCAACAATCATGAGCTTTTTCACATCAATCTCATGTTTTCCCGAGTAGCTCATCGCCTGTTTAACACCATCCCTTGTGCATATCACAAATACAAGGTCATTTTCAATGAATTTTGTATCTCGTGTTGGAATTAAGGTGTTGCCGTCGCGGGCTATGGCTACAGGCTTGAATGGTGAATCATTGCCCAATTTGAGCATATCATAAATGTGCTTCTGAATAAGTGGCGCACCATCGTCGAGCCTGAACACAACCATTTGCAGCATACCCCTGCCAAACTCCATGAACTCTGTAGTACCGGTCTGCTTCAACAAATCTGAAATCTCATAGGAAGCAATCTTTTCGGGATAGAAGAGAAGGTCTATGCCAAGTTCAGTAAAGAGCAGCTTGTTCTCATGGCGCATATATTCGTTATTGTTGATGCGGGCAGTAACCTTCTTGCAACCCATTTTCTTTGCAAGCAGAGCACTTATCAGGTTTACATCCTGCTCCTGGGCCGGACTTACTGCTATAAAAAGATCTGCCTCGGCAACTCCTGCCTGTTCCAGAATAGAGATTGATGTGGGGTTGCCCAATACAGTAACAACATCCGCTATCTGGGCAAGATTGTTCAGATTGCTCTCTTTATTGTCGATTATGGTGAGATCGTTGGATTCGTTGCTCAACATTTTGGCAAGATGGCTGCCTACCTCACCTGCACCTGCAATGACTATCTTCATAAACTGGTATTGTTGGAATAATAATAAGTTCTTTTCTATTCAAACAACAAAAATAAGAAATAAATGCAGAATGCTGAAAACTAAAAAGTGTCAGGTTGGATGTCTCACCCTATTTTCATATATTCGCGCAGTGAAATTTCAATTATAAAGTGATGAAAAGATTTTTTGTTATAGCGGCGTTAGCTGTCGCACTGTTTTCTTGCACACAATCCGATAAAAATAGAATTGCAGTTGTTCCATACCCCAATGAGGTGGAAATCAAGACCGGTTCATTTGATGCTGCCGGAGCAGATTTCCATTGTCCGCCACCGGCCGACGAGAGTATTGATGACCTTGTCAGAAATTTTGCATCACAACTTTCACTGGTCTGCGGAAAAGAGTCCAGAACAGACAATGAAGTGTCGGACAATGGCTTTGTATTTATAACCGACAGTGAAATGGCTGAGGAGGCATATAACCTTAAAATAAGTAAAAAGAGTGTAATAGTTACAGCATCCTCTCTCAGGGGTTTCAATTATGCTCTGCAGACGATAAAACAGATGCTCCCTGCTGAGATTTTTGGCACTGAACCTGCCGAAGGAGTGCAATGGACCCTGCCGTGTGCTGAGATTGATGATGCTCCGCGTTTTGGCTACAGAGGTCTGCACATGGATGTCTCACGCCATTTTTTTGATATAAACATGGTGAAGAGATATCTCGATATAATGGAGGTTCACAAACTGAATACGCTCCATTGGCATCTTACCGATGATCAGGGCTGGAGAATTGAAATAAAGAAATATCCGAAACTTACCGGAGTGGGTTCCATAAGAAAAGAGACCATAATAGGTCATATTTTTGAGAGCGACAAATACGACAACACTCCTTATGGAGAGGGATGCTGGTACTCTCAGGAGCAGATCAGAGAGATAATCGGCTATGCAGCATCAAAGGGTATAGAGATCATTCCTGAAATAGATCTTCCGGGCCATATGCTTGCGGCTTTGGCGGCATATCCTCATTTGGGATGTACAGGTGGCCCGTATGAGGTTTGGGGGCGATGGGGTGTTGCAGATGAGGTCCTCTGCGCCGGAAATGAGCAGACCATGCTCTTCCTTGAAGATGTGCTTTCTGAGGTTACAGAGCTTTTTCCGTCGGAATATATTCATATTGGAGGAGATGAGTGTCCTAAAGTATATTGGGAGAAATGTCCCAAGTGCCAGAAGAAGATCAAGGAGCTGGGATTGGAGGATGATGGAGAGTTTCAGGCAGAACACTATCTGCAAAGTTATGTAATGAAACGTATGGCAGCTTTTCTCGAAAGCAAAGGCAAAAAGGTGATAGGCTGGGATGAAATTCTTGAAGGAGAGGTTGCAGACAATGCTACTGTAATGTCGTGGAGGGGTACTGCCGGAGGAGTGAAAGCTGCCCGTATGGGACACGATGTTATAATGACTCCTAATACATTCTTCTATTTTGATTATTATCAGTCTCTCGACAAAAAGAATGAACCATTGGCAATTGGCGGTTACATTCCGGTTGAAAAATGTTACTCATACGAGCCTATGGCAGATGGAATGACCGAAGAGGAGGTTGGCCGTATTCTTGGAGTGCAGGCAAACCTCTGGACTGAGTATATTGCATCAGACAGCCACCTTGAGTATATGTTGCTGCCTCGTCTTGCCGCGCTGAGCGAAGTGCAGTGGTGCAGGAAAGAGAATAAAGATTGGAGAAGATTCCTCAATAGTGCCGATGATTTTTGCAAAATCTACGATGTGATGGGTTACAGTTACGGGCAACATATTTTTGATACCAGAGGCAAGATTGAGATTAACCGTAACAAGGGGTGTGTAGAGGTTAAGCTTGAGGGTCAGGGAGATACTCCTGTGAGATATACCCTCGACGGAAATGACCCAACAGAGGAGTCTCCTGTTTATACAAAACCTGTTGAGATACGTGAAAGTTGCATACTGAAGGCAAGAAGCGAAAGAGGTGGTACTTTGGGCAAGATTTACCAGAAGTCCTTTACCGCCCACAAGGCAATGGGTCGTCCTGTAAAGCTTCTTACCGAGCCTCACCATAATTACAAATTCAATTCTCCTGATATGCTTGCCGACGGAGTCAGAGGTGCCGGCCCATACAATAGTGGAGATTTTGCAGGATGGTACGACAAACCATTTGAAGTTGTAATTGAGATGGATGGCACGCCATATTCAAGTGTAACACTAAGCACTATCGCATTCAGATATGATTATCTTTTTGGCCCGACAGATATGACCGTCTCTGTTTCGGATGATGGTGACAAATATACACAACTCTCTCATGCAGAGTGTGCTGTGGAGGGAATGATTGATGATAATAACGGTTGTGCAGAGTATACCCTCACATTTGACCAGACATCTGCAAAGTATCTGAAGATAACAGCAGGATGTATAGCCTCCCTGCCGGAGTGGCATCCTGGCAAGGGAAATCCAGGATTCCTGTTTGTTGATGAGGTTGTTGTGCAATAGCAGAAAAAACATCAGCGGGACAAACATGCTTTGTTTATCCCGCTGATGTTAAATCAATTGGTTTGTTTGTAATCTTTTAATACTCGTCTTCGTTGAAGAAGAAATCCTCTTTGCTTGGATAATCTGGCCAGATCTCTTCAATGCTGTCATAAATCTCTCCATCATCCTCAAGATCGTTAAGGTTCTCAATAACCTCCAGCGGTGCTCCGGAACGGGTTGCGTAATCGATGAGCTCCTCTTTTGTTGCAGGCCATGGTGCATCCTCCAATTTAGATGCAAGTTCTAGTGTCCAATACATAGCTAAAAATAATTATTAGATAATTAGTATTACTGTTCTTTTTTCAAAGAGGGCGCAAATATAGTAAAAGTTTCTATACTTCCTAATATTAAAATATTATGGTAGCCAAAATGTCTCATCCACTCCATTTTTGTGGCAGAAAAAGCGACCTAATGTAAACAGATAGTCCGACAAACGGTTCAGATATCTTATTCCAAGTTTGAGCTGGGTATCTTCAGCCATTTCATCTTCGCCATCTTGCTCAATTGCAAGGGCATGGCGTTCTGCTCTGCGGCAAATGGTTCGTGCAACATGACATTCAGATGCAACGCGGGGATCTCCCGGCAGAATAAATGCAATTTGTGGTGGCATTTCGCCAGTCATCAAGTCGATTTCAGATTCGAGCAATGCTATATCCTCCTGCGAAATCTCCTTCATCTTCTTTACAGAACCGTCTGATGCAAAATGGGCGGAGACCAGCATGAGGTCTTTTTGAATTTTGCGCAGCAGTTCCTGTTCGTGCAAACTGTCGGTATCACATATTACAACACCAAGATAGGATATCAATTCGTCGATATCTCCATAAGCCTCTACTCTCGGATGATTTTTGGGAACTCTTTTTCCTCCAACCAATGAAGTTGTGCCTTTGTCTCCTGTTTTTGTGTAAATTTTCATAATGTCTGATTATTATTTATAGTATCACTCTCTATTTTTCCGTCGCGAAGGCGGATGATTCTTTTTGCATATCTGGCAATATCCTCTTCATGAGTAACAACAATAACAGTATTGCCATTGTTGTGGATATTTTCAAATAAACTCATTATTTCTACAGATGTTTTTGTGTCGAGATTGCCTGTAGGCTCATCTGCCAATATTATGGAGGGGTTGTTTATCAGAGCCCGTGCTATTGCCACCCTCTGGCGTTGTCCGCCCGACAGCTCTGCAGGCTTGTGATTCATCCTCTCTTCCAGTCCGACAATTTCCAGTGCATCATGTGCCATTTTCTCCCTCTCTTCTTTGGTATATCCTGCGTAAACCAATGGCAAGGCCACATTTTCTGCCGCACTATATCTCGGGAGCAGATTGAAAGACTGGAAAACAAATCCGATTTCCCGGTTTCTCACCCTGGCAAGATCCGAATCCTCCATTTTGCTTACATCTGTTCCATTGAGTATATAACTCCCCTCAGTTGGGGTATCGAGGCATCCGAGGATATTCATCATTGTTGATTTTCCCGAACCTGACGGCCCCATTATGGCTACATATTCATTTTTATTGATCACCATCTCCACTCCGTCAAGTGCTCTCACCTGTTGGTTTCCCAATTTGTAGATTTTCTTGATTCCGCTTATGCGGATAACCTCTTTTTTGTCCTCCTCCATAATCTCCATCTCCTGTTATTTAAGTGTATATCACAAATAACCGATAAAATCTGCCATTGCCCTCTTGAGGCTCTCCAGTGCGAGAGGAGTATTCCATTTCTCCCTGTTGCGTTCACCAACTTCGTTAGAGACTGTGCGCAATTCAAAGCAATCTATGTTTTCGAGCAGGCACACATAATATACGGCAGCCCCTTCCATGCTCTCTATGTGCGGATTGAACTGTTTGCACAACTCCTCTTTACGGTTGGGATTTCCTGTAACAGTCTGAACAGTTACTCCTGTGGCTTTTTTATATCGGTTCAAAAACTCTTCAAATCTATTCTCCAAGGGCTTTCTGTATAGTGCTCCGCCTTTGAACGGGAATACATCGGCATCAAGTATTTCGTATTGGAACAGAGTCTGGAACCCGAAAATTGTTTCAAATCCCAAGTCGCCAAAATACTCCTTTTCTATAATCGCAGAGCTGCCCATCGGAAAGAGTGCCGGCCCCTCTTTGGTGTCGTTGAATGCGTAGCTTCCGGCAATTCCAATATTTACAACAAGATCATACTCTTTTCCCGACGCTTTTGCCTCCATTATCTTTTTTGTCAGCCTGTAGCATGTGGAGGTTGTGCCAATGCCGGTAAGCATAAAGTCTATTGATATATTTTTCTCCAATAGCTTGTTTTCAAATAGTCTGTGAGCAACTTGCGCGCAAACTAACTCTTCCTGTTCCGCTGCTGTTATAAGAATATGCTTCATATTTTTGATATCTGTTCTGTAAAATTGTTATAGTGAATAGAGCTGGAATTTGAAAATTATGCCACCTTCAGGCTGATTATCAACCGTAACTTCGCCTTTATGGTATAATACAGCATTTTGGACGATAGCCAATCCCAGACCACAACCGCCGGTTTTGCGTGTACGGCCCTCTTCAATCCT
This sequence comes from Candidatus Egerieisoma sp., assembly GCA_045588775.1. Lineage (GTDB taxonomy): Bacteria > Bacteroidota > Bacteroidia > Bacteroidales > UBA932 > Egerieousia. Next base: position 9,856 of record JAZNEW010000069.1, read on the forward strand.
ATAAAATCTTTCAAAAATGCGCGGCAATTTTTCAGGAGGTATACCTTTTCCTGTATCGGTGTAGGTGAAGTCTATACGGTATCCTCCATCACCCGGAATTTGGTTTATGCCGGCCGAAACAGTTATTGAAATACCCTTTCCGCCATGTTCAATAGAGTTGTCTATCAGGTTTTTGAATAGAGAGTAGATGAGCGTATAGCAACCATTTATACGTAAGTTCGTACTTATCAGTGATGTGAATTTGACATTATTGGCTTCTAGCTTGTACCCGATTTCGTTCAGCACATCTTTAATACATTGTGATATAATCACCTCTTCGTTTTTGAATGAATCTGATTTCTCATCCAGTTTATTGAGAGTGGAAACATCGCTTATCAAAGATGAAAGCCTCATTGATTGCGAATAGGCCTTTTCGGTAAATTTAAGGGCCATCTCCTTGCTCATATCAGGAGAATTTATGATTGTTTCGAGATAGGCTCTTATGGCAGTAACAGGTGTTTTGAGTTCATGTGCCACATTGTGAGTCATCTGTTCTTTGTAGAGCTTGGTCTCCTCATACCGCTTGTATGTATCTAAGATTCGCTGGCCAACTTCGCCGAATTCATCGTTGGAGAACTGGATCTTGCTGAAATCCTTTTTTTGGCTGTTTACTATGTTGATGAACTGGGTGAGCGCTCTCAGCGGCTTGGTAAGCCGTCGGCTTACATAGAAAATTATTATGGCAAGCAATAGAAACAGGAATGCTATCATATAAATGGATCTCTGTTCGCTTCTTACATTACTTAAAATCTCATCATCGCATTTTAGAGCAGTTCTCAGATAAAAATCGGGATATTTTCGTGCATGATAGAGAAAGGGGGCATCTATGCTCTCCGCCCGCCTGAGAAGTGTGCTTGAACCATATTTTTTTGCAACTTTCAGCTCTTCTCTGATAGTCTGTACCCCCTGCAGCTTTTTATTGAAATTATCGTATTGTACTGTAAAATTGGTGTCGAGTATGGTTATTCTTACTCTTGCCGGCAGTGGAATGGAATCGTATGGAGTATTGTTGCATATAGCTTTGTATGCAATATCATTATATAGAATCAGGCCACTTTTCTTTGTCTTGAGATTGTAGTTTTGCTCTACATTGTAAGTAAAGACAATAAATGCGAGCGCCAGAACGGAGAGCGCCAGCATGAAGTACAATATAAGATGGTATTGGTATTTGACCTTCATAATATGCAGAACAGATATAGCGGATTAGTATTTGGGTTGGAAACAATATCCGTAACCCGAGCGGTTTATGATCATATTGCCGTACTCTTCAAGTTTTTTCCGTAATCGGGCAATATGCACATCTATAGTCCTGTCCAGGACAAAAGCTTCATTTTTCCATACAAGTTTGAGAATCTCCTCCCTTGAGTAGATTTTCCCCGGATTTTTAGTCAAAAGGACCAATATTTCGTTCTCTTTTTTTGTGAGAACTATTTCGTTGCCGCTGATATATACACGTTTGTTGGCATAATCTACAGTGAGTTTGCCTATGATATATTTGTTTTGCAGAGAATTCTCCTTTTCTGAAGTTTCTGCCGAATCATTCTCCTTGTTATAACATCTCTGCAATACGGCATTTATTCTGGCAAGAACCTCTTTGATTGAGAACGGTTTTGGAATGTAGTCATCTCCTCCATGCTCAAAACCGTTGAGAATATCACCCTCTGTATCAAGGGCCGACAGAAATATTATAGGTATATTGCTGTTGTAATCCTCCCTTAAAAGTTGGGCCATTTTGAGACCGCTTATGCCATCCATCATTATATCGAGCAAAATCAGATGGTATCTCTCTTTAAGTTTGCACAGGGCCTCTTCTGCATTGTATGCTGTATCAACATGATAACCTGCATTTGCAAGATTGAAATGGAGAATTTCGCAGATATCCTCTTCGTCATCTACAACAAGAATACGGTATTTGTCAAGTCCTTTTTCCATATAGTTTGCGGTTTATATTATGAATAACAGGGCGTACAATTCTACAAAAATAACATAATAATTTAAAATCTTTATACCTTTGCAACTATTAAATTCTGAGATTTTAACGGATTTTACAAAAATAGAGTATGGCATATACAAAAATAGAGCAGTTTGATGAGCAGACAACGCAAAAACTGGTAGAACATTACAAGGCAATTCTTGAACTATTGGGAGAAGATCCGCAACGGGAAGGCCTTCTGAAGACACCCGAAAGGGTTGCAAAAGCGATGCAGTTCCTTACACAGGGATACTCTTCTGATCCGGTTGCAATTTTGAACTCTGCCCGTTTCAAAGAGGATTATCAGCAGATGGTTCTTGTGAAAGATATTGAAATATACTCTATGTGTGAGCATCATATGTTGCCGTTTTACGGGAAGGCACATGTGGCCTATATTCCAAACGGCTGTATAACCGGTTTGAGCAAAATTCCGCGTGTAGTGGATGCCTTTGCACGCAGGCTGCAGGTGCAGGAGAGACTGACTGTCCAGATACGAGACTGCATACAGGATACATTAAATCCATTGGGTGTGGCTGTTGTTATAGAGGCTGCGCATATGTGTATGCAGATCAGAGGTGTTCAGAAACAGAATTCGGTAACAACAACATCGGCATTTACCGGAGTATTTCTGAAGGATATAAGAACCCGCGAAGAATTTATGAGACTTATTGGGGTAAACCTGCATTAATGGTGTATAATGGATAGGAATTATCTGTTATAAACTTGTATTATGAAAAAGTATCTTTTTATGCTGCTTTGTGCGGCATTTGTGGTTATCTCATGCAATTCGCAACAAGAAGAGGCAAAAACTTATCCTATGTTCTGGACTTGGCTTGAGGATTTGCCTGATGTGGATATGGAGGAGGCTTTTGCCTATATGGCAGAGGCCGGTATCGACGGAGTTATGTTGCATGCAGCATCTGTAGAGGATTACAAAAAGGATGTGGAGATAGCAAAAAGATATGGAATTACCGTATATGCCTGGATGTGGACACTGAATCCCCCTCGTCAAGACAGAGCGCAGATGCTGGCAGACCATCCAACATGGTTTGATGTGAACCGTAATGGGGAGAGTCTTGCAGATTACAAGGCGTATGTAAAATCCTACAAATTCCTGAATCCGTCGTTGCCGGAGGTGAAGGAGTGGCTGGTAAAGAGAGTCAGGGAGATTTGTGAAATAGATGGAATCGAGGGTGTATGTCTGGATTACTGCCGCCTTGTGGATGTGGTGCTTCCAATTTCATTGAGTTACATTTATGGAATAACTCAAGATACAGAGGTATTCCCACAATGGGATTTTGGATATCATCCTGTGATGCTGGAAAAATTCATGCAGCAGTATGGTTATGATCCGAGAAATCAGGAGGATCCTTCGCGTGATCTCAAATGGCGACAATTCCGTTGTGATGAAGTTTCCCAAGTTGCCAATCTTATGGCCGAAACTATCCATTCTTATGGTAAAGTGGTTACAGCATCGCCATTTACAACTCCAAAAATTGCATCATTTATGGTTGCTCAGGATTGGGGCAAATGGAATGTGGATCTGATTTTCCCTATGCTTTATACCGATTTCTATACTCAGGATCCGGAGTTTGCATACGAGGGAACTGTTGAGAACAATCGGGACAAAAATCCAAAAACCATTCTGGGAGCAGGCCTTGATACCGAACTTGGTGGAGCTCCGGAACATATCTTTGAAAAGATGGATGCTGCCTTCAGAGGTGGTGCCCAGGCAATATCACTATATACAATAATGGGACTCGACAAACCTGAACTGCGTGCCCGTTTCAAACACTATTCCGACAGTTTGCGTGCTTTGAGGGCTGAGAATGGCGGAATTGTTCCGTTTGTTGCAGCAGAGGCTGCCGATACAAATCCGTTTTCACATAAAGGGCTGATGGGTGTTGTTGAACGCAATATCCAGAGGATGGTAGCAGGTGAGGCAATTCATGAGTACAGTGTGAATGGAATGGTGGCTGATGATCCTGCAAAAGTCTATCCGCCTCTTGATTTGGGTGAATATGAACTTGTACGGGAAAATGAGCGTATAAAAGTGTATAATGTAACCGATAATGCCAGCAAGAAGAAATTTGAGGTAATATTTGTGGTGTACGGAGATATAATTTCGGGCTGGGATGTGAGAGAAACCAAATAAGCGGTTGTTGTAACAGAAACAAAAAACGGACTCTCAAGCGGTCCGTTTTTTTGTGGAGCATATCGGACTCGAACCGATCACCTCAACACTGCCAGTGTTGCGCTCTAGCCAGATGAGCTAATGCCCCTTTCAAACAATTTTGTTGCTGCCCTAAAATTGCAGTAGGATGTGCAAATATAGCATTTTTTTTGATTTACAATGAACTTTTGCCCTCTTCTTCAAGAGCTTTGTTGAAACAATGGCGGCAGATAGGTTCATAGGTATCTTTTTCGCCAAGTTCAACGAGTTTGTCGCTTGCCGACAGCCTGTGTGAGTGGTGTGCCAGATTTCCACATTTTACACATATTGCGTGAACTTTGGTAACATATTCAGCCACTGCCATGAGTCTGGGCATAGGCCCGAATGGGTTGCCGAGGTAGTCCATATCCAGACCGGCGCAGATGACACGCACTCCGCGGTTGGCCAGCTGCTGGCATACATTAACTATGTTTTCGTCGAAAAACTGCACTTCATCAATGCCCACAACATCAACATCTCCGGTAAGAAGAAGTATTGAGTCTGAAGTCTCTACAGGGGTAGAAAGGATTGCATTGGCATCGTGTGAAACCACCTCCTCTTCTGAGTATCTCACATCTATGGCAGGCTTGAATATTTCCACCTTCTGATTGGCAAATTTTGCCCTTTTCATGCGTCGGATCAACTCTTCTGTTTTGCCCGAAAACATTGAGCCGCAAATAATCTCAATCCATCCTGAGCGGTTGGCACTTTCTAAGAACATTTTTGTTATTTTTGTTGGAATGAAAATTCAGTTTCTCGCGCAAAGATACAAGAAACTGTTTAAAATTTTCTTACAAATTCACTAAGTTTGCATTGCTTAAATTTTCGGCATTATTGAAGATCTTTTTGGGATATTTCACTTGTTTTTTGCAAAAGAGCCGCTGTCGGCTGCAAAATATAAATGAAAATAGATTCAAAATCATACCGGATAAAATAGAAGTATAAAACAAAATTGTATGGAAGGAGCGAAAAATAACTTTGGAGAGGTGAAAAAATTGCTGTTGGAGGCCCTGTCAATTATGGAGGAGACAAATGTGGAACTGATGAATCGTATCTCGAATCTGGAGTCCCGCGCAGTTGAGTTGGAAAATAGGGTGAAGGAGCTGGAGCACAATAAAGCAGTATCTGCAGATGATAATACAGAAACTGGCACTTATGGAGCTACAGGCTTGATAATGGAAGAGGAATCTGAGGTTGAAACCGAATTGATGAAAGAGCAGGATGTGATGGGAGAACAGTGCGGATTGAAGGAGCCGGATATGCTGAGAGAGCAGAGTCTGCTGGGAGAGCAGAGTGTGATAGCAGGGCCGGAGGAGCTGGAGGAATCGGAGGAACTTGAAGAACCGGAGAAGCAGGAGGAACTGAATGAGCCGGTAGCACTGAACGGGCTGGTTGAACTGAATGTACCTGAGGAGCCGGATGAACTTGATGAACCGGAGGAACTGGAAGATCTGGAGGCTCTGGAGGAGTTGAATGCGCCAATGGAACTGAATGAGCCTGAGGATCAGAATGACATGAATGAACCAGAAACTCTGCAAGATTTGGAGGCCGATAGCGGATTGGAACAGGATGATATTATTGGAATTCCAGAAGAGAGTGTAGGGAATTGGGCAGATGAAATTGTTGCAGGAAATGGTGCTGTTGAGAGGGTAAAGATGGTAAATGATATGGCAAAACCCGATTGGTATGATTGGGAAGTTGATTATCCTGCCGCCTATGTGGAGGATGTCTATGCTGCTATAAGTTTCAACGACCGTTATGAATTTGTAAAGGAGTTGTTCAATGTGTCGGGAAGTCTGGATGAGGCTGAAATGTTATTCAAAGAGACTTTGGATGTGATCAATGAACTTGATAACTTCAAGAAGGTGGTGGCATATATCAGGGAGAGATTCCCTCAGTGGGATGAGCAGAGTGATGAAGTTTACCGTTTTTATATGGCTGTACGACGCAAGTTCAACAGACCACAGGCTAATTAATTAAACAGGAATTATGGCAAAACTCTATTTGGTACCTACTCCGATAGGTAATTTGGAAGATATAACATTAAGGGCATTAAGGGTTTTAAAAGAGGTCGATCTGATTTTGGCAGAAGATACCAGAACAAGTTCGGTGCTTTTGAAAAAGTATGATATCCACACAAGAATGGAGAGTCATCACAAGTTCAATGAGCATAAGACATCGGCAGGAGTATGCGAAAAGATTCTTTCTGGGATGAATGTGGCCCTTATATCCGATGCCGGCACTCCGGGAATTTCCGATCCCGGTTTTTTACTGGTGAGAACCTGTGTGGAGGCTGGCGTTGAGGTGGAGACACTTCCCGGTGCAACAGCCTTTGTACCGGCCCTTGTCAATTCCGGCTTTCCATGCGACCGTTTCTGTTTTGAGGGTTTTCTGCCTGTGAAAAAGGGGCGTCAGACCAAATTCAAGGAGATGGCTCAAGAAAAACGGACAACTATAGTTTATGAGTCGCCATACAGACTTGTAAAGACTTTGGGGCAAATTGTTGAATTTATGGGCCCCGACAGATATGTGGCCGTATGCAGGGAGATTACCAAGATGCACGAAGAGTGCAGACGGGGCAGTGCAAAAGAACTTTTTGAGTGGTATTCTAAAAATGAACCTAAGGGTGAGATAGTTATGATAATTGCGGGGGCGGATTATGAGAGGGGAACAGAAGAAGAATCAGACGAATAGTTTTTCCAGGAGCAGGGCTTTGGGGGTTATAGTACTGGTATTGGGGCTCTTTCTTTTTCAAGTGGCAGTATTTGTATTTGAAAGAAGGGAAGAGGATCAGATGCCGGATCTCCAGGCAGAAAAGAAATATCCACAAAAAGAGGAGATTGACAGCAGAGTCTCCTCAAAAGAGAATAAGGCCGGAAAAGAGAATAGGGCCGTAGCAGGGTTTAAATTCAATCCCAATACAATTTCAGCCGACAGCCTTTGTCTGCTCGGCTTTTCCGACAAGCAGGCGGCATCAATTATAAAGTATCGGCAAAAGGGTGGAATCTTCCGTAAAAAGGAGGACTTTGCTAAGTTGTATGTGGTGAATGATTATATGTATAACAAACTGTCGGGGTATATTGTTATAGAAAAAGAGAGTATACGGCAAAAAATAGAGATCGTTGGAAAAGATACAGGGAGAATTGTAAAAAAACTCTCTGCCAAGCCCGTTGAAAGAGCCGACAGGAGGCTTGAAGATACACTCAGAAAAAAGAGACCGGCAATTGTTGAATTGAACAGCGCAGATAGTGCCGCTCTTGTATCTCTTTATGGCATAGGAGGTTATTATGCAAAGAAGATTCTGGACTACAGAGCGAGAGTAGGAAATTTTTATGCACCTGAGCAATTGATGGAGGTAGAGGGGATAGACAGTACAAGATATTCGGGATTTGCCGGGAGAATAAAGGTTGATCCGATATCGGTAAAAAAATTCTCATTAGACACAGCCGGCAAGTATTTCTTGATGAAACATCCCTATATAGGTGCATACGCAGCACGCGGAATAATTTTTATGAGGGAGAAGTTTGGTGCACAGGCTTGCAGCTTGGAGAACCTGGTGAAAGAGAGAATCATTACTGCTGAAATGGCAAAAAAACTTTGGTTTTATGTAGAATAGATTTAAACAGTTTCTTAAAAGACAGCAGTTGTTAGGGGAAAACACTTTTCAAGTTCTATATAGGTGTAAAATGTATTTCAAGGATGTAGATAAGGATTTAAGCAAAGAGTTGTTCTTTGAAGAGGCCTATAACAGGTACTCAGGAAAGGTCTACTTCTTTGTGAACAGCTATATTAAAGATAGTGTGCAGGCTGATGACATTGTTCAGGATGTTTATATGACATTATGGGAAAAGATTGATTCCCTCAATAACAGCGGAGAGGTTTATCCGTATTTGCTTGTGATGGCAAAATACAGATGCCTTAATTTGTTGCGCAAGATAAAATATCAGCAGAAATATAGTATAGAGAAAAAGTTAAGCGCCTCAGATATCTCAATAATGGCACTGCAGGGCAATTCATTGGGCAATCTCTATTCAAAAGAGGTTGAGAAGCTCTATTTAAGTGCAATAGAATCTATGCCCCAAAAGGTGAAAGAGACTTTTCTTTTCAGTAGAAAACAATTATTAAAAAACAGGGAAGTTGCAGCACTTCAGAATATATCGGAAAAAACGGTTGAATACAGACTCTCTTGCGCATACAAGGTGTTGAGAAAGGCTTTGGGAGACTATTTTTTCTATATTCTTTGTGCAATTCCATTTGGAGAGTTTTAGCAGTTTATGAAAAAGGCATTATTGATAAAGTATGTAAGCAATCAGGCAGATCCACAAGAAACAGAACTTGTGCTGGAATGGGCATCAAAAGATAGCAGGAATGCCCGGTATCTTGCAAAATTACAATCTGTATGGGTGCTTTCAAATATTGAAGGGCATACAGAACCTTATAATAATTTCGACAGAATAAAGAGCCGTATCGACATTAAAGAGCATTCAAGACGGAGAACCCATAATCTGGTGCGCATATTAATCTCCTCAGCCGCTGTAGTACTATTGTTTATTATCGCCGGCATCGGAGGATGGTATGTGGGATACCGCAGCGTACAGGATAAAGAGATGCCTATCGAAAATATTATTGCAGAGCAGATAAAATTCAGAAAAATAAAGCCGTCGAAGGAACTTTATACAAACAAAGGGGTAAAGGCAAAACTTATTTTGCCCGACAGCTCTGTTGTAATTTTGAATTCCGACACAAAAATAAGTTATCCGGAGGAGTTTGGAGATGAATTGCGCGTTGTGAATTTGAGTGGAGAGGCATATTTTGATGTGGTAAAAAATCCTATGAAGCCGATGATTGTACATACAACAAAAGGCTTTAGTGTAAAGGTTCTGGGCACCCGATTTAATGTAAAGGCTTATGACGATGATTCTAAGGCTGAAACAACACTTTATTCGGGTGAAATAGATTTGATAAGAGAGACAAAAGAGGGTTACAAATATACGAGTGTGGCTCCCAATCAAACTGTTATCGTGTCGGAAGAGAACAGAAACAATAATGTAACTCCATTCAAAAAAATTGAAAAACTGCGTCCTATTGATGATATAGCCTGGGTTCAGGGTAAAATTATTTTTGACGAGACTCCGATACATGAACTTGTTAAAATCCTTGGGCGATGGCATGGATGCAAGTTCGTGATAAAAGATGATTCAATAAGAAATGTGAAGATCACTGCAACATTCAATTCAGAATCGATTGTGCAGATTATGGATCTTATACAGATGACCTCTTTAGTAAACTATACCATAAATGACAAAGTAATATATTTGTGGGGGAAATAATATGTAATTTTTCATAATAATTAGGGATTGGGAGGTTTGGTGTTCTATTATAGAGAATATGAAACCACAAATCTTAATTAACTTATGGAAAAACGATTTTCAAGAAAACTATTGCTTTTGGTGATAGTCTGTTTTGGGTCTGCTGTGTCGTTGTTGGCTCAAGATTTGAACCTTAATTATCGAGAAACTCCTATTAAAACTATTTTAAAGGAACTTGCCGGACAAACCGGTTATTCTTTTGTATATTCCGATGCAATTAAGGAGTTGGACAAAAAGGTAACAATTAACTTTTCACAGAAAAATGCCGACATTAACAAGGTGTTGACTAATCTCTTTGCAGGAACCGGCATTACATGGAGTGTTAAAGGGAAACAGATTGCATTGCAGAACAATGTGGTGCGCAATGTCTCCGGCAGTGCTGCTCCTGTGAAAATAAAGGGTTCTGTTGTTGATGAAAACGGGGAGGCTCTTGTTGGTGTATCGGTTGTCAATAAAACATCGGGTGCGGTTGTCGCCTCTGATATCGACGGAAGATACTTTATTGATGCAAATGAAGGGGATATATTGGTATTCTCCCTTATAGGCATGGTTGATTACAATGCAACGGTGGGAAAATCCAATGTGTTGAATGTTAAAATGGATACAGATCTGGTTGCTTTGGGTGATGTAGTTGTGACAGGTTATCAGACAATAAGCAAAGAGAGGGCTACAGGAGCCTTTGATATCGTGAAAAAATCCCAATTGGAAAAACCTACTACCAATATAAGTAGCCGCCTGATTGGAGCTTCTCCAGGTCTTGCCTATTCTCAAGATATTTATGGAAATCCAACTTTCCAGATTCGCGGTATCTCAACATTTGCAGCATCTGCACCTCCACTTATAGTTATCGACGGATTCCCTGTAGAATCTACATTCGAGTCCATTAATCCTAATGATGTAGAGAATATTACAGTTCTCAAGGATGCTGCAGCGGCATCTATTTGGGGTGCAAAATCAGCTAACGGTGTTATAGTTATCACTACAAAAAGTGCAAAATTCAATTCGGATAAAGCCGTTGTGAAAATAGATTATTCTGGATTCTACAAAGTTTCACCCAAACTGGATCTTGACTATACTCTGTCGAATGCATCTGTAAATGATATTATTGATTATGAGGTGGATAATTTTAATAAAGAGTGGGCGAACACTTCAATCCCCACAACCAACTCTTATTCAATATCTCCAAGAAGCAGTGTGTATACCTATCTGGCAGCCGCTTATAATGGACTGATATCAGAGTCTGAAGCGATGAGTAAAATTGGTGCCTTGAGAAATAATAACAATTACGATCAGGTGAGAGAACTGTTGCTCCAAAATGCTGCCACACATCAGGAGAATGTGAATATCAGTATTGGAACAAAACGCTCCAGTACAAACATCTCTTTGTTGTATCAGTCGGATAAGATGGTGTATAAAAAGCAGGAGAGCGACAAATATAATATTGGTTTGCGCAATAAAACCCAAGTGTTCAAATGGCTCGATCTCTCTTTGAATGGAACTATAAACTGGACAAAAAGAGACAATAGCGGATATGGCCTTTCGGGTTTGGCCCCTTATGAGATGCTTTTGGATGAGAATGGAGATTATATGCGTTATTATTGGAACTACTATGAGCCTTACCTCACTACAAATGTCCCTATGGAGAATTTTCCATACAGCGATTGGACATTCAATCCGGTTGAAGAGATGAATGGCAGAAAACTTGAATCTTCGAGCTTTTTGAGCAGGATTAATGCAGGTCTCACCTTTAAAATTATAGAGGGACTTACCATAGATGCCAAAGCGCAATATGAGCATATAAAAAATCGTACCCACAACTATTACAGCGATGACACTTATCAGGTGCGAACCATGATAAATACAGCAGCTTCATGGGATAAGACGACCGGAGATGTTGTCCTGAATCTTCCGGAAGGTGGTATTCTGGATCAGAATTATGCCGAGACAAGTGTCCTTACACTTCGTGCGCAGGCCAACTTTAACCGCACATTTGCCGATAAGCACTCTGTTGCAGTTCTTGCAGGTTTGGAGGCTATCGATAATGTGTATGAGTATTATGGATATCCAAGAACATACGGATACAGCAATGATGCACTTACTGTAGGTTCACTTGTGAATGGTTTTGGCGGTTCAGGAGATTATGCTTTGAAAGACTGGCAGGGAAATCCTCAGTCATTTGATTATTTGAACTCGTTTAACCATACAGCAGACCGCTATTTCTCAGCATTTGCAAATGGCTCATACACATACGACAACAAATATACCGTTTCCGGAAGTATTCGTACAGATGCATCTAACCTTATTACCGATGATCCCAAGTACCGTTATGCACCGTTCTGGTCTGTAGGTGCAAGCTGGCAGATTGCCAAAGAGGAGTTCCTCAGGAGTGTAAGATGGCTTGATGCTTTGTCGTTGAGGGCTACTTTCGGTTATAACGGTAATGTTGATAAATCTACAACATTCCAGCCGTTATTGAATCCTGCTCCAACTCCATCTATCCTTACAGGTGAAAACATGTTGGGCGTGAATGGTATGAATCCTATGGCAAGTTATGGTAACCCAACACTTAGATGGGAGAAGACAAAAACATTTGATGTGGGTGTTGATTTCAGGATGTTTAATGGCAAATTGCGCGGGAAAATAGATTATTACAGCAGAATATCAAGTGACCTTATCGCAAAAGTTTCTCTACCTCAAGTTATGGGAACATCTACAATATCATTGAACAATGGTGAAATATCCAATAAAGGTATTGAGGTTGAACTAGGATCAACAATTCCAATCAACAAGAATATCGTCTGGGATGGTACTATAGGTGTATCATATAATAAGAATAAAGTAAAAACATTAAATCAGAAGCCAAGTACAGCTTATCATTTGGTTTATTACAAGAACTCAGATCCTGTTGGTTATGCATCATACAACTGGATGGAAGGTTATGATATGAATACTCTATGGTGTTATAAATACGGTGGTCTTGTGAATGCTGGTACAGACTCATCTCCAGACATGCAACCAACAATTGTAGGCAAAGATGGTACACATCAATATCTGTCGGCATGGCCTACAGGAGATGCAACCAATATTTCGTATAATATGGGAACAACTGTAGCTCCGGTAAATGTGGCTTTAAGTACCTCCCTAAAAGTTTATGATTTTGATTTTTCATTGATCCTGACAGGTAAATTAGGACATAAATTCTTGCGTGAGTCATTCAATTTCCCACGTCTTGATGATAGAGGAATTCCAAATGCAAAATTGAATGAAGTGTTGAATTGCGACCCTAACGAGATGGTTCCTATTCCTTTAAATGATTCAGATGCGGGAGCAAGTTTCTGGGATAGATTCTATCCATATATGTCATACTTGGCAACAAATGCTTCACTTATTAGAGTTCAAGAGATAAACTTGAGTTATAACCTTCCTAAATCTTGTACAGATTGGTTAGGAATAGATGCGGTTAAAGTATATTTTCAAGCTAATAACCCTGCAAACATATATTTTAACAAATGGAATGAAGATCCTGAATTCCGTAGAGGAACAGTTCGATTGCAACAATCATATTTGTTTGGAATCAAGTGCAGTTTCTAAAGTTAGCTCTGCAATGAAAATTATAAATAACTTGTAAAATTGAAGATATTATGAAATTTATAAATAGATTAACATCAGTTCTTTGCATCTGTGCTTTTGTTCTATGCGGATGTGATCCGATAGATGACTTCTTGAATGAGGAGCCATCTAAAAACTCGATGAAACCTATAGAGACATTTGAACAATTAGATGCTGTTTTGGCATCTTACGCAGTATATCCTGTTCATTTCTTCCAAGAACCGGCCGATATGATGTGTGCCAGTGATGATTATGCCGTACTTCCTATGATACAAGATAATAAGTCATATAATATGGAATATTTGGCTTATGCTTTGTGGAATGATGAGAGTACAAATGGACGTTATACATCTTGGGGTAAGGAGTATACAAAAGTATATTATGCAAATCTAGTGTTGCATTATATTGATAAAGTGACAGGAAATGAGCAAGATAAAGCAGATTTAAAGGCAGATGCCCATTTCTTGAGAGCATATAGTTTCTTTACAATCGCTCTTGCACATACATTATATTACGATGGAACAAATGGAGATGAATTGGGTATCAGCTTGAAAGAGACTCCATCTTTTGAGGAGAATATTTCAAGAGCTAATTTGAAAGACACATGGGATTTTATTGAGAATGATTTGCAAGAAGCTCTCAAAATTAAGAAATCATTTATAAGAGCAGATGGCAAGCACGTTAATTGGCGTGGTTCGACAGGTGCCGTGAAAGCTTTTGCAGCTCGTTATTACCTATATCGTGCAGATTATGAAAAAGCTGAATACTATGCACTAGAGGCATTGAAAGAGTATGATGATTTCAAAGATTTTAATGATCCGTCAGAAATGTATTACCACAGGTCAGTAAGCACATATACACTAACTGATACAGGTGAAGAGGTTACAGTAAGACGTCCTTATCTATATAATCAGCTTGTTACTTATTGGGGAATGGAGCCCAATATGGAGGTTTTGCTAGGTTGGGATGAGCTATTCTATGCTAGAACAGTACAATGTGGCAGTTCTTGGTTCATTCCTAGCAAGGAACTGTTAGATACTTTCGCAGAGGATGTTCCAGAGGGAAAATTGGAGAATGATTTGAGGTATAAATACTTTATGGCGCCATATTATAGCATATATACATTTAAAACAAAAACTTCTGATAGAATCTATCCGGGTTATATCCAATTTATGGGTGAGGTTTTCTCAGGTCCTACTGTTGCGGAGATGAATCTTATTATAGCAGAGTGCTGTGCCAGAAACAATGATGCCGCCAATGCTATGGCAAGGGTAAATGCCCTCAGGAAAAATAGAATTGAGAGATCGGTTTATACAGATCTTACAGCTTCATCTGCATCTGAAGCACTGAAGAAAGTTCTTCAGGAGCGCAGAAGAGAGATGCCGTTCAGTATCCGTTGGTATGATTTGAAGAGATTAAATGCGAATGATTCTGATAATAAAGTAACTATAAAGAGAGATTTCTACAAATATACCTCTACAAGTGTGTTGCCTAATGATGGAGTGATAGAGTATGTGCTGGAACCTGATTCTCGTCATTATGCCATTCCTATTCATAAAGATGAAATAGTCAAATCAAATGGAGTTATTGAGCAGAACACCTATTAGTGAACATTCGCTATACAATTAGTGTTGTATTTTCGGGTTAGAAGAGCCGGGTCAAAATATTTTTGGCCTGGCCTCTTTTTTTGGTGAAAAATAGCTAATTTTGAACCTGAAGGCTATTTTATAGTTAAGGATTTAGAACAACCGATTTTATGGGTATAATTACATGTTCCAATATTGTTAAGAGGTTTGGAGATTTTACGGCTCTTAACTCGGTGAGCGTAGATATTCCTAAGGGTGAGATATTTGGCCTTTTGGGACCAAATGGAGCAGGAAAAACTACTCTGATAAGAATAATCAACAGAATTGCGCTTCAAGATAGCGGCGAGCTTCTTTTCAATGGCAAGCCTCTGAAAGAGAGCGATGTGGAGAGAATAGGATATTTGCCTGAAGAGAGAGGATTGTATAAAAAGATGAAAGTTGGGGAGCAGGCTCTTTATTTGGCGCGCCTTAAAGGTATGAGTGAGCAGGAGGCAACAAAGGCTTTAAAAGAGTGGTTTGTCAAATTTGGTATACAGGCATGGTGGAATAAGAGGGTAGAAGAACTCTCAAAGGGTATGGCCCAGAAGGTGCAGTTCATTACAACTGTGTTGCATCGTCCGGAGCTGCTGATTCTCGATGAGCCGTTTTCTGGATTTGATCCAGTGAATGTGAATCTGATAAGAAAGGAGATCCTCGAAATGAGGGCCGCAGGCACAACAATTATCCTCTCTACTCACAATATGGAGAGTGTTGAGGAGTTGTGCGACAGCATTGCTCTTATAAACAGGTCAAATCTGATAGTGTCGGGAAATACCGATAAAATCCGGAGAGAGTATGGAAATAATCAGGTGGAATTAGTGTATCGCTCAACCGATAGCCTTACCGGATATTTCAAAAGTTTGCAAAACAGTATTTCCGGAGCGATGCTGTTTGAAATTGTTTCTGATGAGCAGGGCCGTAATGGATGGCGTGCGGTTCTGGAGGTGCCGAGAGATGTAACCAATGCTCAGGTATTGGACAGTGTCATTAAAAATGTTGATGTTGTCTCTTATCAGGAGCTGATTCCAAGAATGAAAGATATTTTCATCAAACTGGTAAGCAGCAATTGACGCCAATTTCAATTATAGATCAATTTTTTAGGATTTGTCATGGGAAAGAGTAAAATAGGAATTATCATAGGTCGTGAATATGCTGTAAGGGTAAAGAAAAAATCATTTATATTCACAACGATACTTACTCCGTTGCTGTTTGCAGCACTTATGGTTGTGCCATCTCTTATTGCAATGTATTCAGGAGATCAGCAGGAGCAGATAATTGAGGTGGTTGATGAGTCGGGTATTGTTATACCATATCTGGAGAGCGACAGCCAGATCATATTTCAAAAGGCAGATGAGGGGAAGAGTCTGGCTGATCTGAAGGAAAATTTTAAAGATTTGGGAGTATTGGCTGTAATAGGTGTAACACCGCTTGATTCAAACAAGAATGTTGCAATAACTTTATATTCTGAGAAACAGCTGAATATTGACATACAGACACGTATCCGCAAAAGTGCAGAAAAAGCTGTTGAGGATAATAAATTGAGGGCATATAATATTCCCGATCTGGATAAAGTGCTGGAAGATATAGAGTCTGATGTGAAGTTCAGCACATTTACATTGGATGAGAATACCGGAGAGGAGAAGGCCTCTATGGTTGAAGTCTATATGGGCATAGGATATATTGCCAGTTTCCTTATCTATATGTTCATATTTATGTTTGGCAGTATGGTTATGCGGAGTGTGATTGAGGAGAAGACCACCCGCATAGTTGAGGTGATTGTGTCATCCGTAAAACCGTTCCAGCTGATGATGGGCAAAATAATAGGTGTAGCTGCGGTGGGATTGACCCAGTTCCTGATTTGGATTGTACTTACATTTACAATTGTAACAGTTGTTTCTGCTGCTGTAGGTGTGGACAAGGTACAGGAGAGCCTTACAGCAGGTGCGCCTTCGGAGCAGCTCGGCGCTGTTTCAAGTGCGCAGGGCGTTTCTGATATATCGGACTTGTCCGGTGTCTCTGATTTGTCGGGAACAGCATATATGGGAGAGAGTGAGGATGATTTTGTGGGTGAGCTGTTGAGTGTATTGAAAGGTGTAGACTATATACAAATAATAGGATGTTTCCTAATCTATTTCCTTTTGGGTTATTTGCTTTATTCGGGAATGTTTGCGGCAGTGGGTTCTGCTGTGGATAGTGAGGCCGATACACAGCAACTGATACTTCCGGTAACAATGCCTCTGATTATCGGACTGTTTATAATGTTGCACACATTCCAGTATCCCGACAGTGCCCTCTCATTCTGGGGCTCCATAATTCCATTTACATCCCCTATGGTTATGATGGCCAGAATAGCGTATGGAGTGCCTGTGTGGGAGATTGCCCTCTCGATAGGATTGCTCGTTGTCTCATTCCTGTTGCTTACATACATTTCGGGTAAGATTTACAGGATAGGCATACTGATGTATGGCAAGAAGGCAACCTTCAGGGATTTATGGAGATGGATGAAGTTAAAATAAAAATAGTGATATGATGAATATGCAAATCAGGAAGATATTTTTGGTATTTCTCTTTTCGTTGGAAGTTGTTTATTGTTATGGACAGAGATATTCCAGGGCTGAATGGAGCCGTGTGAAGATTGATTCAACATGGAATTCCTCATCGGGAAAGGCTACAAAAGTTATTGATAAATATAGACCTGAGGTAGAGGCATTACTGCTGCCTATAGGAAAGACAAAGGAGGAACTCAAATCATATCCTCCTGAGGATAAGCTGTCGAATCTGGCAGCAGATATAATGTTGGCATACGGAACAGAATATCTTCAGAAGACAACAGGAGACAGCGGTGCTGAGGCTGATATGTCAATAACCAATTTTGGAGGCATAAGGGCATCGATGCCATGTGGTGATGTTACCTCTTTTGATGTTATCTCCATATTTCCGTTCGACAATAAAATAATGATTCTCGATCTTGAAGGCAAGTATGTGAGGATGCTTATGGAGAATTTTGCAAAGAGGGCAAGGGTTGAGGCAATGGGAGGAGTGCGCCTGAAAATAGATAAGAACAGACTCGTCGAGTGTTATGTGGCAGGTGAGCCTATAGATGATAACCGTATTTATAAAGTTGTTACAATTGATTTTCTGTTGGGCGGTGGCGACAGCGTGTATGCTCTGAAATATGCACAAAAGAGCGAGGATTGTGGCGTTTATATGCGTGATGTGGTTATTGGATACATAAAAAAACTTACTGAGCAGGGCAAGATGGTACAGGCCGAAAAAGATGGTAGGGCTGTAGTGATAAAAGAGTCAAAGAGTAAAAAATAGAGAACTGTCGGTTATTTGATAAGAAAGTAGAAGATGATGAAAAAAATTGTTTGCAAAATAGCGTTTTTGTTGTTTGGTGTTACATTGTGTTGCAATGCCAATGCTCAGGATCTTGTGATACTGCATACCAACGATACTCATAGCCAGATTACTCCGCAGGTAACAGGAGAGGGTAAAGGTCTTGGCGGTTATGAGAGGAGAGAGGCCTATATTAACAGTATTGTAAAAAAGTACGGCAAAAAGAGTGTGCTTTTGGTTGATGCCGGAGATTTCAGTCAGGGAAGTCCCTATTTCTCGTTGTTCAAAGGTGATGTGGAGATTGAATTGTTGAATGCTCTCGGATATGATGCAGTTTGTTTGGGTAACCACGAATTTGATAATGGCCATGCAGAATTGGCCCGACGGATAGGTGATGCAAAATTTGATGTGGTTTGTGCAAATTATGATTTTTCGGGGAGCCCGCTTGAAGGTGTGGTAAAGCCCTATACAATTATAAAGAAAGCCGGCAAGAAGATTGGAATTATTGGGATGATGTGCAACATTAAAGGTGTGGTTTCGAGCAAATATCTTAAAAATGCCTCATATATTCATCCTGTAAAGGTTCTGAACAGGCTGGCACTCGAACTGAAGAATGTGCACAAGTGCGATCTGATAATAGCACTCTCTCATTGCGGACACTATGCCGGCCGCGAAAATAATCCGGGTGATGAGTATATAGCCGCACAGTCGGAAAATGTTGATATTATAATTGGAGGACACTCCCATACCAAATTGAAAGATAAGGTGATTGTAAAGAACAAGCTTGGAAGGGATGTGATAATTGTGCAGGATGGCGAGAAGGGAGAATATGTGGGCAAATTGGATGTGTGGTTTTAATTGTTTTTGCAGGCATTGCAAAATAGGAGAGGGCAACCAAAGTAAATCTTGGTCGCCCTCCCATTCTTTAATTCGGCCTGTATGGCGGTGATTAACTATACAGATACCTTTTTATTTTGCTTGTGGCAGTTTTCTGGAATGCTTCATGCTGTATGTGGAACTCGGTAATGCGGGAGAATTTGTTCACTCTGGCATTGACATACTCAGCAACCTCTTTTTTAAGCGATTCAAATGAACTGCTAAGGCTCTCAATCATCTCAGCTTTTTTGGCGTTGTAGGATGCTGTGGCTTCGTCCCGTTTCTGGGCGTATGACCTGTAGAGTTCCCTGCGTTTCTGGTCGTAAGCCTTTGCAAATTCGCTCTTTTTCAGTACCAGCTCCTTTTTCTTCAGCTCATAGGCCTCCGATAATTCGCTTTTCTTTGATTCATAGGCTTTTGTATATTCGGCCTTCTTGTTTGAAAATGCCTCAATCAGCTCGGCTTTCTTTGCATCATACTCTTTGATCAGTTCGGCCTTCTTCTGCATATAGGCATTATACAGCTCCTCTTTCTTTTTGTTGTAGACCTCCAGTTTATCCGGATTAGGATGAATTCTGGCAATGAGATTGCCTTTGCAGGTTGTAACAAGAGACTCGGTAATTGCTGCATGTGAATTGATTACAGTCTCAATCTCTTCGGGATAGATATTCTCTCCACTCGGGCCGAGAATCATATTTTTCAGACGGCCTCTGATAGAGAGCCATCCCTGCTCATCTATATATCCCAGATCCTGGGTTCTGAACCATCCGTCTTCTGTAAACGCATCTGCTGTTGCTTGAGGATTTTTGTAATATCCCATCATGATATTATCGCCTTTTGCAACAATTTCGCCCTCTCCGGTTTCGGGATTTACATTGTCTATTCTCAATTGCACACCAGGAACAGCAGGGCCTGTAGTCTGCCATTTCACCATGCTCGGAATTGCACCGGCAAGGAGCGGACAGCACTCTGTGAGGCCGTAGCCTATGGCGTAAGGGAATTTTGCCTCATATAGGAAACGCTCTACAATACCATCGAGTTTTGCACCTCCAATACCAAAGAAACGCACTCTCCCTCCAAACATTTCCCTCATTTGTCGGCCCACAATGCGGTGGACAAATTTTCTGCCTATAACACTCTTGTACATTGCCGCGGTGATCTTTTTGGCTTTGATTTTAGGCAAGATTGAGTTTTTGTATATTTTCTCGATAATAAGAGGTACAACAAGTATTGTGGTTGGTTTTACAATTTTGAATGCCTGCAGAAGTGCCGAAGGTGTAGGGGCCTTCTCAAGATAGTAGACAGATGCACCGCTTGAAAATGGAAGAAGCAGCGAAAGGCTGTTCTCCAAGGTGTGGGAAAGCGGCAGAATAGAGAGCCAGACATCCCATTCAAAACTTGGACGCAACTGCATGGCCGATTTAAGGTGTGAACACAAATTTTTGTGGCTCAACATTACTCCTTTGGAATTGCCTGTGGTACCTGAGGTGTATATGATTGTGGCCAGATCCTCCTCTGCAGGAGTAAACTCTGCCGATTCCAGATTGCGTTTGAGGTAATCGATCTTTTCCTGCATCTGTTTTACTGTAACAGATTTTTCGCCGGCAAGAACTTGTTGTGTTTCGCCCGGAGTGCTGTAGATATTTTCCCCTTTCAATACAGTGAAAGTATCTACCTCAATAATTGTTTCCAGTTTTTCATGTATTTTTCCCGATAATTTTCTGAAAAGTCTCTTTGAGACAAACATCGCTTTTGCCTCAGAGTGTTCCAGTATGTTCTCTATTTCGGTCTCTGAAAAATCCGGCAAGAGCGGGACTGCGATTCTGCCGTATGCAGTGCAGCTGAAGAATGAAACACCCCAGTTGGGCATGTTCTGGGCAAGGATGCCCACTTTGTCGCCGGGTCTTATATTATTGTTCAGCAATAGGGCGGAAATCTCTTCTACTTTCTCTCCGAATTGCTCATAAGTGTAAAAATCTCCACCTATGGTGCATAGATATTTAAGTTTGCTGAAAGCCTTTGTTTTGCTGGTAAATAAATCTTTGATTGTCTTGAAATTCATAACTTGTATGTTGTGAGTAGTTTTAGGCTGGTGTAATTAACAAAAAATGTGCCGCCACAATTGTGGCAACACATCGTGCAATATCAATCAAGGTCGCTGCCCGTTGTGAACAATTCGGGGTGTTTAGCCTTAATTCCCATAGCTTTGTATGCTTGTCTTATTCGCTTGAGATCCCCTTGTACATCATCTGTGAGTTCAAATTTCTCACCTCTGCTGATTCGTTTGGTTCCCCAGTCGAAATATCCTAAGTATACCGGACAGTTACAAGCTCTTGCAATTGTATGGAAACCGGTTTTCCACTTTTCTGTTAGTTGTCTTGTTCCTTCAGGAGCAATGGCAAGGTGCATTACCTCTGCTTTATTCATTGCGTCAATTACCTGTTTTGCTACAGTGGCTCCATGTTTGCGGTTTACAGGTACAGCTCCCAGCCATCTCATTACAGGAGCCAAAGGCCCTTTGAAAAACTCTGCCTTAACCATAACACTGGCTCTGCCACCTACTGAAGTGTAGTAAATCCAGGATATTATGAAGTCCCAAACAGAGGTGTGGGGCACGCCCAGAATAATGCCTTTCGGGTCATCTATAGGAGGGAGTACAGCTTTCCATCCCAGTATCCAAAGCAGAAATTTGCAAATATATTTCATGATTTTTATAATTTTTAGAACCGGTTATCTTTTATATTTCACTCTCCTCAATAATCTCCTCCATTATCAAGTCTGAACGGAGATTCTGTTTGATGAAGTTCTGTCGTTCCATTGTATTCTTGCCCATATAGAACTCAAGCAGTTCATGAATGGTGTCATCTTTGCTGAGCCTTACCCGGTCTAATCTGATATCCTCACCGATAAAGTTGGCAAACTCATCGGGCGAAATCTCTCCAAGACCTTTGAATCGTGTAATTTCAGGGTTCTTGCCCAGTTTGGCAATTGCCCTCTCTTTCTCCTCTGCAGAGTAGCAGTAGTAGGTCTCCATATCATCCTTTTCGCCTGATTTACCACGCTTTTTGCCTGTAGCCCCACCTTGGGAAGGCTTCTTCTTTCTTACTCTGAAGAGCGGAGTCTGAAGAATATAAAGGTGTCCCTGTCTTATTACATCCGGGAAGAATTGCAGGAAGAAGGTAAGCAACAACAATCTGATGTGCATACCGTCCACATCGGCATCGGTTGCAATCACAATTTTGTTGTATCTCAGATTCTCTATATCCTCCTCAATATTGAGAGCTGCCTGAAGCAGGTTGAACTCCTCGTTCTCATATACAATCTTCTTGCTCAATCCGTAGCAGTTGAGAGGTTTTCCCCTCAGACTGAATACCGCCTGAGTATTCACATTACGGCTTTTGGTAATTGAACCGCTCGCCGAATCACCCTCAGTGATAAAGAGCATAGAATCCTGGTTGCGCTCATCTTTATCGTGGTAGTGGATGCGGCAATCCCTTAATTTTCTGTTATGCAGATTGGCTTTTTTTGCTCTCTCCCTTGCCAGTTTCTGGATGCCGGATATGGCTTTTCTCTCCTTTTCATTCTCAATCACCTTTTTCAGCAATGGATCTGCAATCGAAGGATTTTTGTGGAGGAAGTTGTCGAGATGTTCTGTTATGAAATCTACAATAAAATTTCTTACCGACGGGCCATCTTTTGCAACATCCTTTGAGTTGAGGAATGTTTTGGTCTGGTTTGAGAAAGAAGGCTCCTCCACTTTTATGCTCACCGCCGCAACAATCGACTGGCGTACATCTTTTGGATCGAAATCCTTTTTGAAGAACTCCTTCACTGTCTTTGCCACACCCTCTTTGAATGCCGCCAGATGTGTACCTCCATGAATGGTGTTCTGGCCATTAACAAAAGAGCTGATATTCTCGCCATTCTCAGTTCCGTGAGTAATAGCAATCTCTATATCTTTTCCCGACAAATGTATTACGGGATATAGCGGTGTTTCGCTGAGATTGTCATTGATAAGGTCGAGCAGACCATTTTTAGACTTGAACTCTGTTCCGTTGAAATTGAGCGACAAACCGGTATTGAGGTATGCATAATTCTTGAGCATAGTCTCGAGGTACTCAGTGTTGTAGCTGTAATTCTCGTATAAAGTTTCATCGGCAATATACTTCACAAGAGTTCCGTTTTTTTCTCCGGCAGCACTGCATTCACCGCTCTCAAGCAGATCTCCCTTGCTGAATTTGGCATAAAAACTCTCCCCATCTCTGAACGACTGGATATAAAAGTAGCTCGAAGTTGCATTTACCGCCTTTGTACCCACGCCATTAAGACCAACCGATTTATGAAAAGCACTGCTGCCATATTTTGCACCGGTGTTCATTTTACTTACTGCATCAATAAGTTTCCCAAACGGAATACCCCTGCCAAAATCCCTCACCGTAACCAGATTATCTTCGATAGATATGTTTATGGATTTGCCGAATCCCATGATGAATTCATCGATGGCATTATCCACAATCTCCTTGAACAGGACATATATGCCGTCATCGGGACTTGAACCGTCGCCCAGCTTGCCAATATACATACCGGAACGTCTGCGGATATGTTCATTCCAGCTCAGAGTTTCAAAATCATCTTCGGTGTAACCGCTTGAGGTGCCGGACACTCCTTTGTTAAATAGTTCGTTGTCTGTGTTCAAGTTCATCTGAAAAATAATGGTTGGCACTACCAAGTGCAAATTAATGTGCAAAGATAAAAAAAATAGCTACCTTTATCAATCAAAATATTTGCCTTATGAGAAAGCTTTTCTATTTGTTGCCATTTGTGCTGATGGCCTTGTCGTGCAATAATGATGATGTATGCAAAGAGAATGAAATGCTAGTTCTTGATATCGAAAAGGCTCTTGAAACCAGGGAGTGTGTAAACTTGAGCAAATATGCATCGGCAATAAATTATATACCGCTTGAAACAAATCTTGATTGTATGATGAGTGGTGATGAGAGCATGCAGATTGTAAAGCATGGAGAAAATTTCTATTTTTATTCAGAAGGCTCATCGGCCCCTGTCTTCTGTTTTGGCAGAGATGGAAAATTCAGGCGTTTTATTGGTACTCAAGGAAGGGCAAACAATGAGTTCCGCAGATATGTCAGAGATTTTGTAATAAATGAGGAGAGTGGAGATATGCTGATAAGTGACCTTGAGGCAAATCTTCTGTTTTATGATAAGAATGGAAATTACAAGCACACCGCATCATTGCCTTCTCAATCAGTAACGGTTGGAGACGATTGCCGGATAGTATACAAAGGTAATGGAGAGTATTTCTATATAGGTTATTATAAGGATGAGAATTTATATCAGTCTGTTTCTGAGCCAATTATAAAAAATAGTGATGATTTTGTAATTCATATCAATTCATCAGGTGATGAACTTCTGCGCAGATATCTGGGACCAACTTACAGTCATGTTGAGTTTAAAAAGAATGGCAGGTATGGTTTAAGCCTAGACCCTACTGCACTCTACAATAGCGACGGGTTAGTTAATATAAGGAGGAGAGATACCATTTACAGATATGATTGTGAACAAGATACTCTGATGGTAGAATATTTGCTTGACTTTGGAAAATTACAGGAAAAAGGGGGTAAACCCAAAGCCAGACTTTTGCCCAAACGCACAGGCGTATTTATAAATTCCGAAAAATTTGTCCTGTTTCTGATGTTGTTCGGCAAGCAATATTTTCCTGATCTGGAAAATACCTTTTTGGTATTCTTGTATGATAAAGAGAGCAGGAAAATCAAATCATTGGAAGAAGATCCGGAGTATGGCTTTGCCTTGGAGTTCTGTGGTTTTGGAACTATGCCGGGAGAAAAAAAAGGTTATGCCGGTTTTATAAATGATCTCGATGGCGGCGCACCGTTTATGCCCCGCTATATCAAAGATGGCAGGATGTACCAGCTGATGGATGCCATAAGATTTATGGATCTTGCAGAAAAATCCAATTCCAGGGCAATGAAAAAGGTTGCCGCTTCGATGAACGAAGACAGCAACCCTGTAATTATTGAAGTAGTCCTCAAGTAAGCGATACTTGCTTGGGGTGATGGTTATGCAATAAATCCTTTGGCAAGCAGCACCTCTGCTATCTGAACAGCATTTGTGGCAGCTCCTTTTCTGAGATTGTCGGCAACGCACCACAAATTCAAGCCGTTTTCAACACTCGGATCCCTTCTGATTCTGCCTACAAAAACCTCATCCCTGTCTTCGGTGTAAAGAGGCATCGGGTAAGGGAGATTCTCTCTCTCTTTACAACCTATAGCACCATTCTGCTCATCACCATTAGGTTGCACATTGTCTTGAACTACAACTCCTTGTGTGTTCTTTATAACCTCAACAACCTCTTTTTCATCAAAAGCCTTTTCAAATTCGAGATTGATGGATTCGGCATGTCCTCCCAAAACAGGAATCCTCACAGCGGTAGGAGAGACCCTTATGCTCTCGTCCCTCATGATTTTGTGAGTCTCATTCACCATCTTCATCTCCTCTTTGGTATAGCCGTTTTCCAGGAATTTGTCGATATGAGGAAGCATATTCAAGTCTATCTGATAAGGATATGCGCATTTGTAATCGCCGCCAATGATGTTTTCATGAACGCCCTTCCATCTTTTTCTCTCCTCAACCAGCTGGTCTACAGCCTTTTGTCCTGTGCCGGTGATACACTGGTAAGTAGAGACTACAATCCTTTTTATTTTATACTCTTTATGCAACCCTGCAATTGCAACAAGCATTTGGATTGTTGAGCAATTCGGATTTGCAATGATCATATCCTCCTTTGTAATTACATCTGCATTGATTTCGGGGATAACCAGTTTTTTGTCGGGGTCCATCCTCCAGCAGGCACTGTTGTCTACAACCCTGCATCCGGCCTCTGCAAACATCGGTGCATATTTTTTTGAAGCATCGCTTCCTGCCGAAAATATTGCAAGAACAGGTTTCATTCCAATTGCCTCCTCAGGAGTTACAACCTCATATTCCTTTCCTTTGAATGTTATCTTTTTTCCTTTTGATCTCTCAGATGCTACCGGTATCAGCTCACTTACCGGAAAATTCCTCTCTTCCAGAACCTTCAACATTTTGGAGCCCACCAAGCCGGTAGCTCCCACTACTGCTACTTTCATTTTCACTTAATCTTTTTGTTTATATTTTGGATACTATGCTAAAATGTCATTGAGCAAACCGCTGGCAGTCTGTTTTGCACCGGCACCGGCTCCCTTTATCACAACTCCCTTAGGGTAATATTCTGTGGTTATTACCATTGCATTGTCGCTGCCCTCCAAAGAGTAGAACGGATGGCTCGAATCAACCTCTGCAAGAGCTATCCTGTAAATAGGGTCTCCTCCATTTTGGGTATTGTTGCAGGCTGTTTTGTCGAGTACTGCCATAAAACGCAATTTTTTGCCCTGTGCCGCCGCATTTTCGTAGGCCGATTTAAGTGCAGGTTCTTCTGCCTCCAGAGCGTTGTAGAAGTATTGCTCATCTTCGGCAAAAGAACTTCCTTGAGGGGCCAATACACTGTCGGGAACAAATCCTTTGAAATCAATCTGGCTTGCTTCCAATTTCTCTCCGGCTTCCCGTGCAGAGATGATGAATTTTCTCAACACATCTGTGCCCGAAAGGTCGAGACGCGGATCAGGCTCGGTATATCCCAGCTCTTTTGCCTCTTTGACCAATTGGGCAAAACTCTTCTCTGCATTATATGTGCTGAAGAGATAGTTGAGGGTTCCGCTCACAATTCCCTCTATTTTTAGGATATTGTCTCCACTGTTTATAATCTGTCTGATCATTGCCAGAACAGGCATTGCAGCACATACGGTAGTTTCGTATTTGTATGTAACACCCTCTTCCAGTGCGCAGTTGAACAACTCGCGGTATGAATCATAATTCAACGAGTTTGCAATCTTGTTGCAGGCAACAACAGAGATCTTGTTTCTGAAAAGACCGGTATAGAGGCCTGCAATATTTTTGCTTGCTGTGCAATCTACAAAAATTGCATCTTTCAATTTGGATTCCGACAGGGCATCGATGTACTCATTGTTAAGATTGCATACTCCATTGCTGAGCTGGGAGAGCATCTGCTGCTCATCGCCAAGTTCAATGCCATTCTTGTTGATGATATATTTTTTACTGTTGCAGAGTCCGCATACAACAAGTTCCTTGCCCAATCTTTTGGCAATATCACTCCTCTTCTGTCTGATAATTTCAACCAATGCCTTTGATACTGTGCCGTAACCTGCAATAAAGAGGTTTATTCTTTTGCAGTTGCCGCCAAAGAACTCATTGTGGATAGCCCTTATGGCATCATTCACATACTCTGTCTGGACAACGGCCGAAACATTCTTCTCTGAAGAGCCTTGTGCGATTGCACGGATATTTATTCCCTCTCTGCCAAGTGCATCAAACATCTTTCCGCTTGCTCCCGACTGGTTTTTCATATCATCGCCAACCAATGATATTATTGAGAATCCCTTCTCTACACGCAAAGGATCAACTTTTCCCAACGAGATTTCGTATGCAAACAATTCGTCGGTTGCTTTTTTAGCCTTGTCGGCATCTGTCTCATCTATTGCAATACACATTGTATGTACCGACGAGGCCTGGGTAATGAGTATTATGTTTACATTGTTTTTGGTGAGAGTGTCGAACAATCTGCTTGAATATCCCGGAATACCGACCATTCCACTGCCCTCCATCGAGAGCAGGGCAATCTTGTTTGAACTCGAAATACCCTTTATCTTATTATGGCCCTCAGGCGGATTCCTCTCAATCAGAGTACCCGGATCCGACGGCTCAAATGTATTTTTGACATAAATCGGAATTCCTTGTTTGACAACAGGCTGTATTGTTGGAGGATACACAACTTTTGCTCCAAAATGGGAGAGTTCCAGAGCCTCCTTGTATGAAATGTTGCGTATAGGATGGGCATCTGCAACGATGCGGGGGTCGGCGGTCATCATTCCGCAGACATCTGTCCATATTTCGAGAATTCTGGCCTGTGCACCAACTGCAATCAATGATGCTGTATAATCAGAACCGCCTCTTCCCAAAGTGGTTGTACGTCCCTTCTCATCCATTGCAATAAAGCCCGGCATGATGTAGAGCTTGTGGTTGCTATTGTCGAAGAACTCCTTTATTTTCCAATTGGTAAGATCTGTAATAACAACATTCTTTCCATTAACGGGTTCAGTTGTGATGACCTCTCTGGAGTCTTTCCACTGATGGGTAATATTGAGTGATTTGAGTTTTGCACTTATAATTTTGGTAGAGAGAATCTCTCCAAAGCTTACAATGTGGTCGAGACTCAGGTTGCTCAACTCTTTAAGCAGATAGACACCTTTGCAAATCTCTCTGAGTTTGTTGAACAGATCTGCGCACTCCTGTTTTATCACTATGGAATCTTCTGCAGGAATAAGCTCTTCAATGAGGGTAATGTGTCTCTGCTCGAGTTTGTCGATTCTTGTTGTGTAGTTGTCATTTTGGGCAAGTGCCTCTTTGCCTATGGCAATAAGTTCGTCGGTGCAACCGCTGATAGCAGATGATACTACAACTGTTTTGTCTCTCTTTACAGCCTCTTTTACAATGGCTATTACCTTATTTATATTTTGGGCGTTGGCAACTGAACTGCCACCAAATTTCATTACTTGCATATCTATAATAATTCTTTAAAAATTTCTGTTATCTGTTTCCATTCGAGCAGGAATCCGTCGTGGCCAAAAAGTGAACTGATTACGCGATACTCAGCTCTGGGTATGTGATCGGCCATGAACTGCTGTTCGCAGCATGGGAAGAGGTAGTCGCTGTTAATTCCTACGCAGATGGTCTTTGCTTTAACCTGTTGCAGTGCCTGTTCAACTCCTCCGCGATAGCGTCCCACATTGTGGCTGTCGGTAATATATACCATAGAGTTGTATGAATAGGCATCAAAGCGGTCTACCAGTTTTCTGCCCTGATATTGCTGGTATGAACCAACTCTGGAGCACCACATCGTATCTGTATCGGTTTCGGGCTGGGTCGTGAGGTATCCCGTATAGCTTCTGTAAGAGATGAGAGCAAGTGCACGTGCTGCTGCGAGTCCTTTTTTGCCTCCTTTTGCTGTGGCCCGGCTCTGTGTTATCTCATACTCCTGTGCCTCAAATGTAGGGTCGGCATACAGTGCCATTCTCATTGTTTCGTTAAACGCTCCGAGCCATGGCGTGACTCTTGCCCCACATGCCAGCAATACCATGTTTTTGATAATATCCTGGTTTGAAATACTCCATTCAAGCGCCTGGAAACCTCCAACGGAACCTCCAACCAGAAGGTCGATGCTCTTTATACCCAGCTCTTTTCTGAGGAGTTCATGGCATGCTACAACATCCCTTACCGTAATTTTTGGGAAATCCAGCATATATGGTCTGTCGGTTTTTGGATTTATGGAAAGGGGCGAAGTGCTTCCGTAGCACGATCCGAGAATATTTGCACATATTATGGTGTATTTGCGCGGATCGAGATATTTTCCCTCTCCAACAATAGTATCCCACCATTCACATGGATTTGAATTTGCGGTAAGAGCATGGGTAATCCAGACAACTTTCTTGGGTGCTGTTTCTGTTAATCCGCCATCTGCCTCTACTCCATCACTTCCAGGTACGTTGTACTCCTTAGATATATGGTAGCAAATCTCTATTCCGGGCAGACTCTCTCCACTCTCCAAAACAAACTCCGTATTATATTTGAATACTCTTTTTTCCATATATGCAACATGAAAAGGGTTATTGTATACTCTCCAAAGCTTGCTGGAAATCAGCAATTATATCATCTATATTTTCGATACCTATGCACAACCTCAATGTTCCCGGTTTGATTCCCACATTCAGCAGCTCCTGATCTGTGAGTTGGGCGTGGGTGGTGGTGGCCGGGTGAGCAACAAGAGATTTGTTGTCGCCCAAATTGGCAAGAAGGGTAAAGATCTGCAGTTTGTCTACAACTTTGGCAGTCTCCTCTCTCGATGCCTTCAAATCAACGGTAATGATTCCTCCAAAACCATTGCGGAGATATTTTTTTGCATTGTTATGGCTTGGATGGCTCTCCAGTCCGGGATAATTTACATGTTCAACAGCAGGGTGCTTCTCTAACCATTTTGCAAGGGCAAGTGTGTTGTCGCATACCCTCTGGCAACGCAGAGAGAGTGTCTCCACACCTGTGAGCAGCAAAAATGCGTTAAAAGGGCTGAGGCAACATCCATAATCTCTCAATCCCTCACTGCGTGCCCTTACCGCAAAGGCTGTATTGCCGAACACTTTGTGGAAACTCAAGCCTTTATAGGCCGCTGCTGGCTGGGTGAACTGTGGAAATCTTCCGCTCGACCAGTCGAAATTGCCTGCATCTACAACAATGCCTGCAATGGAATTGCCATGTCCGCCAATCCATTTTGTTGCCGAGTGGGTAATTATATTTGCACCCCAATCGGCAGGGGCACACAGATAACCGCCACATCCGACTGTATTGTCTACAATCAAAGGCAGCTTGTATTTCTCACATACATCTTTAAGCATGTCAAAATCAGGAACCGACAGGTCTGAGTTTGCAATTGTCTCAACATAAACGGCTTTTGTATTATCATCAATCAGCGCCTCAATCTCCTCTCTGTTTGTGCATTTGCAGAACTTTACATTAATGCCCAATCGTGGAAGTGTAACTTTGAACTGGTTGTAAGTGCCGCCATAAAGGGAGATGGAACTTATTATATTGTCGCCGGCTTCGCACAAGTTCTGGATTGCCAGAAATTGGGCACTCATACCGGATGATGTGGCAACTGCTGCAGCTGAATTTTCCAGCGCTGCAATCCGTTTCTCAAATACATCAACTGTGGGATTGCTCAGCCTTGTGTAGATATTGCCATCCTCTTCCAATGCAAAGAGTCTCCGGCCATGCTCTATGTTTTTAAAAGCGTAAGCCGAAGTCTGGTATATAGGAGTGGCGCATGCACCCGTAGTTGGGTCGGGAGTATGTCCTGCATGAACCTGTAGGGTCTCAAATTTATATTGTGCCATAAAAATCGTTTTTAATTGTTGGTAAGTCTGCAGCCTTTTGTATAAACAATAAATTACTCATGTATCAAAAATCATGGTAAAGCTGCCGGAATATTGTATTTGAATCGGTTGGGTTCATGCTCCCTGAACATAAAGACCCTTTGGAAAAGTAACACGCATCTTAGCGATGCATTCGCATAGATGAAGCAAACATGCAATACATCATACCGGCAATCTGGACAGATGCCGTAGGGTTGATATGGATATGTGTATTGTTTTTCATTGGAGCCGTATTTTATCGGGTTGCAAAAATAGGGAATAAATTTTAAAAGGCAAAATAGATTTGAAAAAAGTGGCCGGCAAGTATGGGAAATAAAAAAGATACCTCCGGTGGCAGAGGTATCTTCTGTGTTATATCAAAGCTGCTCTCTATTTGAGTTTCTGCAGCTCGGCGTTCATCTGTTTGATGGAGTTCAGTTTGTCGTTGTGAATACAAGGGCCTGTTACACAACCGCTTTCGCAAGCCATAACCTCAATGAATGGAGATGGGGTCTTGCCTGTTTTTGCATAAAGTTTAAGCAGACCGATATTCTTTTTGTCGAGATTTGCAATGAGTGTGGCATTCAGGTTGGCCTGGGCAAGATATGCTTTTACCGCACCTGTTACACCGCCTGTCTGGGCAAAACCGTGAGCTTCATATACCGATTTGAACTTCATTGCATATGGTTCAACATTGTTGAAATCGATCTCCATACCTGCGAAGATGGAACCGATCTCTTCGAAAGTCATTACATAATCAACAAATTCAGGATATTTCCTTGCCTCTTTTCTTTTGGCAATACAAGGGCCGATAAATACTGTAAGAGCCTCTGGATCCTCTTTCTTCACTATTTCACCTGTATAATACATAGGTGATTTGGTGGTGGATATGTATTTCTTTATTTCAGGAATATGTTTTTCCGACAATTCAATGTAAGAAGGGCAGCAGCTTGTGGTCATAAAAGGAGCACCCTCTTCGAGTCTCTCCTTGAACTCCTCAGACTCTATTCTGGTAGTCTCCATTGCACCTTGGGCAACCTCAATCACATCCGAAAATCCAACTGCTTTCAAAGCTCCGTAGATATTCTCGATAGGGGCATTGAACTGGGCAAGGATAGCAGGGGCAACCATTGCCACCACTTTTTTGCCATCTCTTATTTTTTGAAGTACATCGAACACTTGCGAAATTTCAAATATGGCACCAAATGGGCAAGCGTTCAGACATTTTCCGCAATAGATACATTTGCTCTCATCGATATGCTCAATTCCATACTCATCTTTGCTGATGGCCTTAACCGGACAGGCGTCCTCACAAGGTACAGGAATGTAAACGATGGCATGGTAAGGACAGCTCTTATGGCATTTGCCGCAACTGATGCACAAATCGTGGTCGATTTCTGCCTGACCTTTTTTGTTGAAATGTATGGCATCTTTAGGACAGTTCATATAGCAGCTGCGGGCAACACAACCTCTGCACAAGTTTGTAACTTCATAGTTTGTCTGGACACAAGAAGAACAAGCCTCGTCGATCACGCACAATATATTCTCTTTGAGATTCTTTGCTCTGGTTACAGCCTGCTGGGCATAATATGAGAGAGGTGTGAGTTCATCCTGCTCGTCTTTCATGTCAAAACCAAGAAGCGGAAGAGATTTGTATTTCCATACTGCGCGCTCTTTGTGGATACAGCAACGTCCCATCACTTTAGATTTTCTTGGGCTTAGCTCAATAGGAAGATGGTCAATCTTATCGGTAAGCTCATTGTCTTTCCAAAGTTTGACTAAATTCGCCAACAATTTGTGGCGTACAATCATTACGTTATTAGTAAATGCCATATAAACAAAATTAATAAGAGATAGTGTTTTTATCGGGGTGCAAAGATATAAAAATTTCTAACTGTTTCTATATTCTAAAGGTGTCATTTTTACATATTCCATAAAATAGCGGTTAAAGGCAGTAGGAGTAAATCCTAAAGACTTGGCTATTTTGTTTATACGTATGTCGGAACTCTTGAGCTGCGCTTTGGCATCGGTAATGATCAGCTCCCTTATGATATCCTGAACTGTCTGGCCGGTAGCTTTCTTGATTGTCGCGCAGAAATGGGAGAGTGTGAGACCTATTTCATTGGCATAGAAGGTGGCTTTGTGTTCTGATGTGTAATTCTCAAAGGCCAGCCGGATGAACTCCCGCAGCACTTCATACTCTCTCGGACTCTTTTCGTACTGAGGTTGCGGATGTTGCGAATAGATTGTAGACAATGAGTTGTAGATAATCTCCACGACATTGATTATTATCTCCTTGTTCAGCAGTTTCTCCGCGGTCTCGGCTGCCTTTATGAGAAGAGATATGGTATCTCTGTAGAATTCGGCTGTGTTTTTATGCAGGGAGACTACAGGATTGTTTATGATGCTTGCAAGGTTGGTAGTGATGTTTTTCCAGAAATTGATTGTATTTATGAAAGATGAGGAAAAACCCACAAATGCAATGAGCGTGTCGGGGGTAACATCATGAATCTGGAGGAAACTGCCTGGAATAATGGTAACAAAATCATTCTCTTTTACAGTATGTTCCGACAAATTCAAACTGGCCTTTACCTCTCCCTGCAGGCAAATGGCAAAAACTCCTGCCTTTATTTTTGCCGGAAACATTTTGTACATTTCGAGAATGCGGCCTGTGAGATGGTCGTCCATTATGTAGTCGATGGGAATGTCATAACGGGGAAAAGTATCTTTTTTCTTCATCTGTCGGATCATATTTTTTGTAAAAATAGGCAAAAAAAATCGTAAAAGAGTAAAAAAACGATAAATTTGAACATAAAATAGCCAGAAAAGGTATTGTCAGATAAAATGAATATGACCAATTTTGCACCGATTTTTAAAATTGAATAATTATGAGATGTTTTAAACAGGTTCTCCTTTTTGTTCTTGTGGCGGCATTGTGTGCTTCGTGCGGCAAAGAGGCTTATGACTTCGGAGACGGAAGTGTACAGTTTGCTTTGTCGGCAGATTACTCTGTGTCTGAAGCGGGAACAAAAGCGGGTGAAGAGCTATCCCTTAATGTAGATGATTTTACTCTCGAAATCATTAACTCATCCGGTGTCAAGTTCAAAAGATGGAAATACGCAGAGATAAAGGATGAAAAGGTGCGTATGAACAAAGGCTCATTTACTGCTCATGCCTTTTATGGCGATTCTACAGCAACAGGATTTGATGCCATCTATTTTGCAGGTAAAAATACCTTTTCGGTGGAGGGTCAGTCTACCACAGGGGTATCTGTAGTGTGCCGTATGGCAAATGTAAAAGTGGCTGTGGAGTGGGGTAACAATGTAAAGAATGATTATTCCGACTATTATGTTGAGGTATATCGCAAAGGTAAAGAGGGATCGCTGCTCTTCTCAAGCACAGAGACACGTCAGGGATATATTCCTGCAGGAGATTTGAGCCTCGATATAGTTCTGATAGATGAAGAGGGCAACAGGCGTGTATACTCGCCAAGTGCAATAACTTGTGCAGCCAATGATTTCATTACCTTTAAAATAGATACAAAAGAGGCTGCAAAAGAGGAGGTTTCTGTATCATTCCAATTGGTTACAGCAACCGATGACAAGACAGAGACTGTGGTAATTCCTGCAACATTGGTGGCAAAGGAGGCTCCGTCATTTGAGACAGTGGGCTTTGCAGAGAACTCAGTGGATGTAGTTGAGGGTTCTGGTGTTCAGGATGATTTGTATGTTGGAATTACAGCCCCTGCATTTATAGAGGAGTGCGTATTGGTTTCACAATCGGAATTTTTCCCAAGCAACTGGCCATCAGAGATAGATTTGTTGAACTCAACAGAAGAGTTGCTGAGTACAGTAAAGGCATACGGTATCAAATGGAGCATGAGCAAAGGCATCAGCCGTTATGGTGTTGTAAGCTTTAAGGAGTTTGCCCAAAAAGTGAGGATGGTTGGTGAGAATGTCAATAAATTCACATTGAAAGTTACAGATGTAAAGGGCAAAGTGTCGGAAATAGAGCTTTCGTTCAATGTAATAGGCGCAACAGTTGCCATCAACTCAATTCCTGATTATGATATGTGGGCTACAAAGGCTTATGTAGATGTTACAACCAATGCAACGGATGCACGCCAGTTTGTTATAGAGGCTGTGGATGGCTCATCAGCAACTGCCCTTAATACTACCTTTGTTGGCAGAAGCGGAGATGTGAGCAGATTTATGGTATCGGGTCTTACATCTGCAAAAGAGTATTCATTCAGAGTAAACTACTGCAGCGGACTCAAATATTCGGAGCAGGCGGCCGGTACAACAGAGGCTGCATTGGAGTTGGTGAACGGCAATCTGAATACTTGGAGCAATGATAGCTATAAAACCTATTTGAACGGCAATCCTATCTACAGATATTATGTTGGAGAGTCTGCGTCGAATAAGGCATGGGGAACCAGAAATACCCTTACAATGGATGGTGTAGAGGATGGTACAAGTAGTGGTACCACCAATCAGAGAACTGCTTACAGATGGAATTCATGTACAATACCAACAACAGATGCTGTTGAAGGCAATGCTGCTGAAATCAGAACAATGGCAATGTCGAGAGTTGCTTTGGGCGGTACAGATGTGGGTTCAGGCCTATTCTGGGCTACCAAAGCTGTTGAAGAGGCTGTTAAAGAGGATTATAGGGTCTATGCAGGAACTTTATATACCGGTACAGCAGATGTAACTGCAACTTCTGAGACACCGGATAAATATGGAATTTCACATCAGTCTAGACCTGAGTCATTGAAATTCAGTTATAAATATGCACCATATAACGGAGATAACTGTAAAGTATATGCTGTGCTGTATAATGCTTCAGGTGAAGTTATCGCATCAACAGATGAGTTTACAACAGCTTCAACTGTAAATAGTTATACAGAACTTACTTTGAACTTCAAATATACTGTTACAACATCTAAAGCGGCGTCATTATTTGTAATGTTCCAGTCTGGAGTTAATGAGGGCATTAACGAAAAATGGGAATATGTAAAGGCTGTAGAGGGAAGCTATAGTGCAAACCCTTGGTCGTTGGACTCGTTTGTAGGAAGTGTTTTAAAAATTGATAATGTAACACTTAATTATTAATCAGAAAATATAAAAAGTGATATATATGAAAAAGTTGTTTTTGATTGCAGCATTTGCCGGACTGATATTGTCGGGCTGTTCAAAAGAGGGTTATGACAACGGTGTTACCGAAGGGTATGGTGCCGTTACAATCGGATTGCAAAGTAAGGGTGAGTTTACCCAGGTAAAATCAGAAAATGTGGAGGTTGGTGATTTCTTTGTGAAGATCATGGATGGAGAGACCGTTGTAAAGAGTTTTAACAGGTATGCAGATATTCCAAATGCCGTTGAGGTAGTTCCAGGAACATATACCATTCAGGCCGGTTCGCATGAAAGCGATCCTGCTGCATTTGACCAGCCTATCTATTTTGGCGAGGGTGATTTTACTGTAGAGGCAGGTAAAGTTGTGCCTGTGGATGTAACCTGTACTCTTCAGAATATGAAGGTAACAATACAATATACAGAGGCCTTTGGCAAAGAGATTTCAGACAATTTTGAGATAGCTGTAACCAATGGTGTCGGAAACCTTGTATTTACCAAAACAGTTATAGACAATGGCAGCAGCGGATATTTTTCTGCAGGTTCTCTGTCTATAAGACTTAACGGTACAAGAAAAACCACAGGTGATGAGATTTTGCACTCAATAGATATTCCCGACGGCAAACCTCAAGACCATTTTGTTCTGACATTTGATGCTCAGGAGACCGGTGATATCCAGTTTGGTGACGACAACAATACAGGCATTACAATTGATTATACTGTAAATAACAGAAATGTTGAAATTATTGTACCTGGTGAGGATGAGACTCCTGTTCCTGACGACGGTGGCAATGGCGGAAACGGTGACGGCGGCAATGGAAGCGGCAGCGGTGAAGGCGGAGAAGGTGGCGAAGGCGGAAGCGGAGAGCCTGTAAATGAGTATCTTCCAACAATTACCGGTGATGGTATAGGCACTCCAAAAGAGATCAGCATGAGTGCAAACAACGATAATATCACTGTGGATATTAATCTTGCTACACTTAACGGAAAGACCATAAAGGATATTCTGGTAACCATTTCTTCAGACCCTGCAGATTTCCAGAATCTTGTAGCAATGTTGTTCCCAACTTTGAGCGGAACATTCAGCATTGTTGATTTCTCTGATGCGAACGGTGCGGAGCGTAAGGCTGTTCTCGGGCCAAATGGCGACGGTTTGGGCCTTATTTCAGATCCTGATACCGATCCTATCTACGGAAAATCTGCTTACACATTCAAAATCGGCCAGTTTATGGGAGCATTGGCATCTACAGGCCTGGCAGAGGGTACATTGTGTAATTTTACAATGAGAGTTATAGATAGCGAAGATAAAGAGACTACAGCTACCTGTGTTATAAAAATGGTTCAGTAGTAACTAAATTAATATGAATACAATGAAAAAGATACTTAAACATATATTCGGGGTGTGGATGCTTGCTGCAGCACTTGTATCCTGTAATAAGGATGGCGGTGCTGATGGCGAAGGTTATCTGAAACTGAATATAGATAAAGACGAATCATTGGTGGTTATTGGTACAAAAGCCCCAGATGATCCCATTTATAAAGTGGAAGTTTTGGACTCCAAAGGGGCAATAGTAGCCTCATATGACAATCATAATGATTTGGTTACTTCTCCTTTGAAATTGAAGGCCGGAAAATATACCGTAATAGGAACAACCGGTGAAAATGGAGGGCATGCAGCATTTGATATGCCTGTTTATCAGGGTCAGGATGAGGTTGAGGTTGTTATCGGCCAGACAACAACTGCACAGGTTGTATGCACACTCTCTCAGGTGAAGGTTACTGTAAAATGTGATAAGACAGTTACAGATGCTTTCAAGACTGTAATAGTAACTGTTACAAACCATACCGATTTTTCTGATGCAGGCAGGAATCTGATCTATAATTCCGATAATGGAATTGCAGAAGACGGAACTATTGGAGGAGAGGGATATTTCCAATGCACAGGCTCTTTGAAGTACAACATATACCTGATAAATCAGGATGGCGAGATCTCTGATGGTGATGTGTTTGGAACAATAAACGGTGTAAATCCAAAAGAGCATTACATTTTCAATCTGTCGCTTTCAGAAAATGATGAGGGTGGTGCAATAATTCCAGGAATAGGGGTGGACAGCTCCACTAACGACATGGAGTTTGATGTGAATGTAAACCTTAATAAAAAGGCTAAACCTGCATTCTCTACAAATGGCTTCAACCTGGACAATACAGCCTATGTATCAATAGGTTCAACTCTCACTTGGCAGATCAACATCGTATCCAAAGCAGGAATCAAGAGTCTGAAAATTGCCCATAATTCTGCAGAACTGGCAGGCCGTGGCATTCCAAATACATTTGACCTTTTGGCATTGGAGAGTGCAAGCCAGAGCGCAATAAACAGTGCAGGCTTAGTATGGAGCGGTGTGGTTGCACAGACCAAAGAGACCATGACTCTCGATTTCTCAACATTGCTTACAGCATTGCCTTTAGGTGATTACGAATTGACAATGACTGCACTTGATATGCAGGCTCAGGAAGTTGTGAAGAGCTTCAAATTTAAAGTGATTCCAGCTGTCGAAACCTCAACAATAAGTGCGGATCCTTGGGGTAAACATGCCTTCCTGTATGGTATGTACAATACAATGGATCAGCCTGCAGGAGTTGGTTTTGAGTATAAGAAAGATGGTGAGCAGTCGTGGACAAAGGTAACAGATGGTCTTACATTTGATGGTGCAAACTACTCTGTGAAAGTTACAGGCTTGTCGCCACGTACAAAATATATATTCAGAACAGTTTCCGACAAAGAGCCTTCGAATGAGATTGAGTTTACAACTATTGGAGCAGACCAGATTGTCAATATGAGTTTCGACAAGTGGTACAAGGATGGCAAAAACTGGTATCCTAATGAGTCTTCAAGCGATTTCTGGTGGGATAGCGGAAATAAAGGTGCAAATACATTGAGCGAGGTTAATCCTACCCAGCCTACAACAAATGTGGCTGTGGCAGGAACCGACAAACAGGCAGCCATTTTGACATCCTCAACCGCAGCGGGCCAGTTTGCAGCAGGAAGCTTGTTCTTGGGTGAATTTGTGAAGGCAACATTGAGTCCGTTGGGTGCAAATCTCAAGTGGGGTAGGGCATACGATTGCAAACCTTTGGCATTGAAAGGTTATTACAATTATGCACCTGTTTCAATCAATAAGACAAAAGCTCCTCATACCGACAAGCAGGGTCAGATGGATATTTGTCAGATTTATGTGGTATTGGCAGATTGGCCATCTGGTTATTTTGAGGTAAGCACCGGCGACAGCAAATTCATTGATATTGCGAATGATCCTAATATAATAGCTTACGGCTCATTGGAGAACAACGCAAATACAAATGGTTGGGTAGAGTTCAATATCCCTATCGAGTATAGAAGCAACAGAATCCCAACAACTTGCGTAATAGTATGCTCTTCAAGTAAATATGGAGATTACTTTACCGGAGGTGTGGGTAGTACTCTAATGGTGGATGAATTTGAATTTGTTTTTTAGCAGATGAGACTCTTTTTTAAGATAAATATATTGATTTGTGGTTTGATAGCACTGTCGGGAATTTCCGACAGTGCTTTTGCCCGTTCTGGAGAGAAGTTCAGCAGAGGCATAGAGATGAAGACATTTGTTCCAAAGGGACAATGGATTGCCGGAGGCTCCTTCTCTTATAGCGAAAATACTGCAGACAATTATGAGTTGCTCATTCTTGAAGAGATCGACGGAACCACTTACTCCTTTAAGATAAGTCCGTTTCTGGGATACTTCTTTAAGGACAATATGTGTATCGGAGGCCGTTTCGGATATAGCCGCTCAATGATAAAACTTAACTCCACATCGTTGAATATCTCAGAGGATTTGAGTTTCAGTGTTGAGAATTTTTATAATTTGAGGCATGTATATACAGGTGCAGTCTTCTTCAGAAATTATATAAATTTGGGAAACAGCAGAAGATTCGCCATATTCAACGAGGTGCGTCTTTCGGCAGGCGGAGGTCAGGGCAAAACAATTTCAGGAGCAGACGAGGAGCTTATAGGAGCTTATCAGGATATTCTGGAACTGGAGCTTGGACTTATACCGGGCGTTACTGCATTTATTGCAGATAATGTGGCTGTGGAGGCTTCTGTAAATGTATTGGGATTCAGCTATAAAAAATATGAGCAGACCCGTAATCAAGTTTATCAGGGAAGTCTGGAGAGCAGTGGCGTAAACTTTAAAGTGGATCTTCTTTCAATCAATATAGGAGTTTCGTTCTATATCGACAGACTATTTGGCTCGTCCAAAAAATAAAAACAGTAAAGCTGATGAGAGCAATTATTGGAATATTTTCTGCATTTTGTCTGCTGTCGGGTCTTGTGACAGGGTGTATCAAGAATGATATACCATACCCTGTTATTGAGGCAAAAATTACAAATATTCAGGTGCGTGGACAAAAAGGGGCAGCAAATATCGATATTGCCAACCGTACAGCTGTTGTGGATCTTGCCGATACAGTTGATATAACAAAAGTGAAGATTCTTAAATTTGAGGTGTCGGACAATGCAACTGTTTCACCGGCAGTTGCCTCTTATTTAGATCTGTCGGCCCCAATTAATTATACACTTACAACATATCAGGATTATCTCTGGACAGTAATGGCTACCCAGAGCATAGACCGCTATATTGAGCTGGAAAATCAGATAGGAAGCGCCATTTTTGATGAGTTCAGCAAAATAGCCATAGTGAGTGTTTCAAAGAATTCCTTATTGAACAATATTAAGATCAATGAGATGAAGATAGGCCCGCAGGGGGCTTTGGTTACTCCTGATTTCAGGGATGTTACCGATTTTACAACGGCACAGGAATTTACCTGGAGCTATAAAGGGCGCAGCGAGACATGGCGCATAAAAGTTGTAAAATCTGATGTAAGCGTTACTACATCCCAGGCCAATGCTTTTGCCAAATATGTTTTGGCAAGCGGCGAGTTCCAGGCAGGTTTAGGTGAACCTACATTTGTCTACAAAAAGGAATCAGAGGCTGAATGGAGAACATTTACCGGCGAAGTAGTTGTAGAAGGAGGCTCTTTCTCGGCCAAAGTTTCGGGTCTGGAGCCGGCAACTGAGTATGTGATAAAATCTAAGGTAGGGGAGTTGTATGGTGCAGAAATCGCCTTTACAACAGAGAGTGCATTGCAAATAGAAAATTCCGGATTCGACAATTGGATAAAAGAGGGCAAATCGTGGTATCCTAATCTGGATTTGAGTGCAGAACACTATTGGTGGGATTCTGGAAACAAGGGTGCAAACACTATGGGAGAGAAGAATCCTACTGTTGCAGAAGAGAGCATGGTAGTGAGTGGCAAGGCGGCAAAATTGTCCTCCACTTCAATTGTGGGAGTCTTTGCAGCCGGTAATATTTATACAGGAAAATATGTCAAGACAGAGGGAGTGGGTGCCCAGCTCGATTTTGGAATACCATTCTCAAGCCGTCCGGTTTCTGTGAAGGGATATTATAACTATACTCCCGGTACAATTGATAAGGTGAAGGAGAAATACTCTCATTTGAAGGGCCAGAATGATACTTGCCATATTTATGCAGTATTGGCTGATTGGGATGCTCCTTTTGTAATCAATACCACCAAAGAGATATTCCTTGATGTTGCGAATGATAAAAATATTATCGCTTATGGCGATCTTACCGATGGCGCAGGTACCAATGGCGAGTATAAAGAGTTTGAAATAAAATTCAATTACAGGGATCTTACAAGAAAACCAAAATATATACTCATAGTTGCAGCTGCCAGCCGGTATGGTGATTATTTTACAGGCAGTACAAGTTCTGTACTGTATGTAGATGAGTTCTCTTTGTCGTATGATTAATAGATGTTATTTTGGTTATGGTAATCGGATTTTATGAAAGGTACATTTCGTATTTCCTCTTCTTTCTGCTTCTTGCATCTGCCCAGTCATCATGCACAAAAGAAGATACTCCGTCCGACAATGGAAAGGAGGAGGTTTCTGATGAAATACAGCTTGTAAACAGTTTTATTTTGTCGTATGGTCAGACCTACTATTTATGGACCGACAAAATAGATTATTCAAATAAAGATCCGAGATATATAGAAGATCCTTTTATATTGTTTGAAGAGTGTATCTATGATGAACTTGATATATGGTCATATCTCACAGATGATGCCGAGTCTATGTTCAGCAGTTATCAGGGCGTTGAAACAACATACGGATACAACATTGTATTGGGCCGTTTTTCAAATGCCGACAGCTATTTTGCCGTAGTGAAATTTGTTTATGCTAACTCCCCTGCCGAGCAGGCCGGTATAAAGAGGGGTGATATTATACTCAAGATAAATGGCGAAGATATTTCGGACAGCAATTATCTCGATCTCTACTACTCTTCACAAGTGGAGCTGCAGATGGGAGAGTACTTGCCGTCTGATGAAGCGATAGCCCTTTCTGATCGGAAAGTCTCAATGACCGCCGTAAAACTCACAATAGATGCTGTAAATACCTATAAGTTAATAGAAGAGGGAACCCATAAAATAGGTTATATCTGCTATACCGATTATGTAACATCATCTCATGAAAAACTTTCATCTGTCTTTTCGGAATTCAAAGCTGCGGGTGTAACAGACCTGGTTCTCGATTTGCGCTATAATCCGGGAGGAGCTTCGCTCTCAGCCCAATATTTGAGCAGTCTTATAGTTCCCAAGAAGTATATCCAGAACAGGAGCATATTTCTCAAGGAGTTATGGAACAAGGAACTTACAGAGTACCTGAAAGCCACCGGAGAGGCCCTCTATACTGAGTTTGATCAGTCGGCTCTGCCTTATAATCTGGATCTCGACAAGGTCTATATTCTTACAACTTCCGGCACAGCCTCTGCTTCTGAGGCTACCATAGTGGGACTTCAGCCATATATGGATGTTGTAACTATCGGCACAACAACTCATGGAAAATATTGTGCAGCGCTTCTTCTGCAGGCTCTGGACAGGAATGGAAATGTGATGGAGGAACTTGAAAATTGGGCAATGAGTCTGGTTGTATACAAATTTGCAAACAATAACGGTTTTACCGATTTTACAGGCGGTCTTGAACCGGATTATGAGGTTGAAGATAATCTGATTGTCTCTGTCTATCCTTTTGGAGACCGCAGGGATGCCCATTTGGCAAAGGCTATAGAGCTGATAACAGGAACTAAAGCGTCATCAGCCTATGCATCGCTGGAGCCGGCATTGCAATATGAATTTCTTAAAAAAGAGACCCGACAGCTCAATGGCCGTCGGGGTGGATATGTTACTTTAAAATATACCAGCAGATAAACTCTCCAACATCGGTTGTGCCATACTTTATGCAGCTCTGAGTGCCGTTTTGTGAACCGGCATTGCCCCCGGATGCAATATCTTCTGTAACAACTCCCTGTTCAATGCTTACCCGGCATGCCTCCTTAATTTTGTCGGCCTCCTCCTTCATCCCGAACGAGTACTCCAGCATCATTGCTGCCGATAAGATTGTAGCAACAGGATTGGCAATATTTTTCCCTTTTGCCTGAGGATAAGAGCCATGTATCGGTTCATAAAGAGATACTTTTTCACCTGCAGAAGCCGATGGCAACAGACCTATCGAGCCGGTAATCACACTTGCCTCATCACTTAAAATATCTCCAAACAGATTGTCTGTAAGCAGCACATCAAATTTGCCCGGAGCTGTAACCAGCTGCATGGCTGCATTATCTACAAACATAAAATCGAGTGCAATATCGCTATATTTTTCCTTATGCAGTGCTGTAACGGTCTCTCTCCACAATCTGCTTGTTGCAAGCACATTTGCCTTATCAACCAATGTAACCGCACCTCTTCTCATTCTTGCAAGTTCAAATGCCTTTTCTGCAATCCTTACAATCTCCTCTTTGCTATACACGCAAGTGTCAAATGCAACATTGCCATTTTCGCTTCGGCCCCGTGGCTCTCCAAAGTAGAGACCTCCCGTAAGTTCCCTTACAATCATAAGGTTTGCACCCTCAATTCTCTCCTTTTTTAAAGGGGAACGCTCTATCAGAGAGCTGAAAGGCTCTATCGGTCTCAAATTGGCAAAAAGACCCAGACTCTTTCTCATTTTCAGCAAGCCCTGTTCAGGTCTCACTTTTGCATTCGGATTATTGTCGTATTTGGGATC
Organism: Candidatus Egerieisoma sp.; assembly: GCA_045588775.1. Classification (GTDB taxonomy): domain Bacteria; phylum Bacteroidota; class Bacteroidia; order Bacteroidales; family UBA932; genus Egerieousia. The sequence continues at coordinate 54,300 of JAZNEW010000069.1, forward strand.
TCCGATTGCACCAAAAAGGACTGCATCTGAACTTTCACATAGTTTGTGGGTCTTTTCGGGATATGGATCTCCGCACTGGTCAATTGCACACGCTCCAACAATTCCCTCCTCAAACTCAAATTCATGGCCGTACTTTACTGCCACCGCCTCAAGAACTCTTCTGGCCTGAGCTATAATCTCCGGTCCTATACCATCTCCCGGCAGAACCGCTATTCTCTTTTTCATAATATTCCTCCATTAACTTTGTTTACAAACTCCATCTTCCGCACTCTTTTCAAACACTTCGATCTCTTCCCTGGTAGTAATCAGATAATCAATATCTTCCAATCCATTTTCCAGGCAATGTTTCTTGTATTCTCCAATTGGAAAATACTCCTTTTCATCACTGCCATCTATGCAAATGCTCTTCTTCGGCAAATTTATTATCAATCTGACCCCACCATCATTTCTGTGTGCCTCAAATATTTTCTGCAGAAACTCTTCGCTTACCTGAACCGGCAACAATCCGTTATTAAGCGCATTATTTTTAAAAATATCGGCAAAAAAACTCGAAACTACAGCTCTTATACCATAATCTGCAATTGCCCATGCCGCATGTTCCCTGCTCGAACCGCATCCGAAATTTTTTCCTGCAACTAAAATTTTAGCCTCTTTATCAGCTTTGGCAAATACCGAATCTTTCATCTCCTTTCCATCTTGAGTATATCTCCAATCCCTGAACATTGCCTCTCCAAATCCTTCCCTTTTAGTTGCCTTTAAAAATCTTGCCGGTATAATCTGGTCGGTGTCTATGTTTTCTACCGGGGTTGCGATGATGGGGGATGTTAGTATGTTTATTTTTTCAAATCCCATGTCTTTCTAATTTTAAACTTCGTATTTCTTCGTTACTGCGTCGCATCTGTTCCTCACATACTTTAGTATGCTGCGGAATATCTGCTCCTTGTGCCTTGAACTACTTGTTTAAAATTAGAAAGCAGTTCAAGGTTTCGCTGAGTGTCTCAGTTTTGCTTTGTGTTTCTTCGGTTAAGCTCTTGGGTCGGTGATTACTCCGGTAACGGCAGCGGCAGCCGCTACAATCGGGCTGCAGAGCATTGTGCGGGCACCTTGACCCTGTCGGCCCTCAAAATTTCTGTTTGAAGTTGAGAGCGACCATGCTCCTGCAGGAACTTTGTCCTGATTCATGGCCAGACAGGCTGAGCATCCGGGTTGCCTTATCTCAAATCCTGCTGCTTTTATAATTTTGTCGAGCCCCTCATCTTTTATTTTCTGTTCAACCTCTACAGAGCCTGGAACGAGCCATACTGTAACATCTTTTGCCTTCTGTTTCCCCTTTACAAATTGTGCAAAGGCCCTGAAATCCTCAATGCGTCCATTGGTACAGCTGCCTACAAATATATAATCTACTCTCTTTCCGAGCATCTTTTCGCCCTCGGAGAAGCCCATATACTGGAGACCTTTGAGTCCGCTCTCATCGCAGGCCGGAATTGTTCCTGTAATGGCAATGCCCCTGCCGGGATCTGTTCCGTATGTGATCATCGGCTCAATCTCCTCGCCCTTGAATGTGTACTCCTTATCAAACCGGGCATTTTTGTCGGAATGGAGGGTGCTCCATTTTTCCACAGCTTTTTCAAACTCTTCTCCGACAGGTGCATACTTCCTGCCTCTCATATATTCAAAAGTGGTTTTGTCCGGAGCAACAAATCCTCCTCTGGCCCCCATCTCAATACTCATATTGCACACAGTCATACGTCCCTCCATGCTCATATTTTCAAAGACCTCTCCGGCATACTCCACAAAGTAACCTGTGCCGCCGCTTGTGCCCAGTTGGGCGATAATATAGAGTATTACATCTTTTGGGGTAACGCAATCACCAAGTTTGCCGGTAACGGTAATGCGCATCTGTTTTGGCTTGTTCTGCAGCAGAGTCTGGGTGGCAAGCACCATTTCCACTTCGCTTGTGCCTATTCCAAATGCAATTGAACCGAATGCGCCGTGGGTGGCTGTATGGCTGTCGCCGCAGACAATAGTCATTCCAGGTTGGGTGATACCCTGCTCAGGGCCTATTACATGAACAATTCCATTTGAAGGATTGCGTAATGGAAAGTATGTGATATGGTGTTCGCTGCAGTTTTTGGCAAGGGTCTCTATCGGAATTCTGCATGAATCATCTGCTATAGGCAGCTCCTGATTCAGTGTGGGAGTGTTATGGTCGCAGGTGGCAAAGGTCTGTTTTGGCCTGAATACCTTTATGCCGCGTCGTTTCAACCCCTCAAAAGCTTGTGGTGATGTTACCTCATGAATGAAGTGCCTGTCGATATATAATTGTGTAGGGCCGTTGTCGAGCTCCTTTACAATGTGTCTTTCCCAGATTTTATCAAAAAGTGTTTTTTCTCTCTCCATCTTAAATAAATTTAGAAATTGCATCGACAAATGCCTCTACAGAGGCTGTAATGATATCGGTATTTGCCGAAAAACCATAATAGAGGTTGCCCCTGTTTTCCACTTGCACATGCACTTTGCCAAGATCGTTGGAGCCTCTTGTAATGGCCTGCACCAAGAACTCCTCTACAACTATCTTGCGGTTTACCAGCTGCCTTACAGCGGTAAATGCGGCATCTATCGGGCCGTTTCCGCTACTTGTGGCAGTACATATCTCGCCATCGATATTGAGTTTTACAGTTGCCATCGGCACAGAGCCTTTGCCGCATATTACCTGCAGGAATTTCAGCCTTATCTTTCGGGCCGCTTCACTTCTGTTTACTCCCACAATGATCAGCAGGTCGCTGTCGTTCACATCCTTCTTTTTGTCGGCAAGCTGCAGGAATTTCTCGTAAGCGGCATCCAGTTCTTCCGGTTCAAGGCGGATGCCGAGTCGCTCGTAGTGATGGTTGAGTGCAGCTCTTCCGCTTCGTGCAGTGAGAGCAATCACAGAGTCGTTTACACCAACATCTATAGGATCCATAATCTCATAGCTTTCGCGGTTTTTCAATACTCCATCCTGGTGTATTCCCGACGAGTGGGCAAATGCATTGCGTCCCACAATGGCTTTGTTGGGCTGCACAGGCATGCGCATGAGAGTTGATACAAGTCGTGAGTTCTTGTAGATCTGTCTGTTGTCCACATCTGTGTAGAATGGCAAATCTTTGCGGCATTTCAGTGTCATCACAACCTCTTCAAGTGAAGTGTTTCCGGCCCTTTCTCCAATGCCGTTGATTGTAACTTCAACCTGTCGGGCTCCATTCATTACACCGGAAATGGTGTTTGCTGTGGCCATTCCAAGATCATTATGGCAGTGGGTGGAGATGATTGCCTTGTCGATGTTAGGCACATTGTTCATCAAAAACTTTATCTTCTCGCCATACTCCCAAGGGGTGCAATAGCCTGTAGTATCCGGAATATTTACAACGGTAGCACCTGCAGCAATAACAGCTTCCACCACTCTGGCAAGATACTCGTTATCTGTTCTTCCGGCATCTTCTGCATAAAATTCAACATCATCAATAAGGTTGCGGGCATATTTTACAGCCTTTACAGCCCGTTCAATAATCTCTTCTCTGTTTGAATTGAATTTGTATCTGATATGTGAGTCTGAGGTTCCTATTCCTGTATGTATTCTTCCCTTTTTTGCATAGTGCAGGGCCTCTGCTGCAACATCTATATCATTTTCAACGGCACGTGTAAGTGCACAAATTCTTGCTTCTGTAACATTTTTGGAAATCTCTACAACCGAATTGAAATCTCCCGGGCTCGAAACCGGAAATCCGCATTCAATGATATCTACATTCAATGCCTCCAGTGATTTGGCCAGCTCTATCTTTTCAATTGTATTCAATTGACATCCAGGTACTTGTTCTCCGTCTCTCAAAGTGGTGTCGAAGACATAAATTTTCTGGTCCATAGCAATTTTCTTTAAATTATATCTCTTTTAATTTGTAATCAAAATAAAAATGCCCCCAAATCATTGGGAGCACCTTACGTATACATATCATTTACCTTAAACGCAAATACGGAAGACCCTCCCAACTAAATAATTGAGTAGCAGTTGCAAAGAGCCCAGCAATCGTTGACGGTAATTCATATTCTTCTTTTGTTTTAAGAGGTTACAAATGTACGAAAAATATCTGTATTTACAAATTGTAAGTCTACGGAATTGCCATTGATGGTTATATATTTTTTGTTATATTTGCCTAAAGCATTCCAATTATGAATTCAGGGGATAACATATATCTTTTTATTTTTTTATTCGCCAAATTATTTTGCATTAAATTTAGCTGTGTTGATAAAATATAGAAAATATTATATTAATACAGCATAATTAGG
>JAZNEW010000070.1:0-34439 GCA_045588775.1 Candidatus Egerieisoma sp.
AGTATATATGCTACTACAATAATGATAGAATCAAATTGAGGCTAAATGGAAAAAGCCCGGTGCAATACCGAGCTTTATTCCAATCTAAAAGCGCCTCTTGATAATGTTAAACCGTCCAACTTTTGGGGGTCACATCAAAATCATGGCCCGGTTTTTTTATGCCTCCCTTGGACAATAAGTATGACAATACACTTCACCTATTTATTCAAAAGCATGGTGTCAATAAATTATTGAGGCTGGCTTAAAGTTGATATAACCTTAAACCAGCCTCTCTACCTATGTGTGTGTTTATATGTTCTTAACCTTTATTTTGCGAGCAGTTCATCCATTTTGTTTTCAAGATCTTTACCACGCACATTCTCTACTACAAGGCATCCCTCAGTATCAACAACTATAAGCATTGGTATGGACTTGACACCATAAGCAATACCAATTGAGCCGTCGGTATCACGAATATTAATCCAAGGGAGTTTCTCTTCATCCAAAGCTTTGCGCCACTCACTTTCCTCTTTATCAACTGAAACAGAAAGTATATTGAAACCATTACCTTTATGCTTTTCATAAATACTGCGCAAATTTGGAATTTCCCTACGGCATGGTCCACACCAAGAAGCCCAGAAATCGATAAGGGTATACTTGCTTTGCGCTGCAATACCTTCCATCGAAACTGAATCTCCGGCAGTATCAACAGCCCTGAAATTTTCAAGTTTATCACCAGGACGACCTACAGGATATAGCTCCTTTTTCACTTCCTGACCATACGAAGAAGCTTTGGCCTCTTCGCTGAATCCTTCATACAAAGAGCGCATATCCGGAGTGAAATACCAATAAAGGGCAAGCATTGTCATCGGTCCCCAGAAAGAGTCATTACCATTTGTAATAAGTTTTGTATACCTGCTATTAAACGCTGTACTCATTTCTGCTTCAGATGCCAGATACGCTTTATATTCATCAGTAGCCTCTATTTTTTTTATCAGATCCTTATTATTGCTTTTCCTGGCTTGATAATACCGCTCATTAAGTGCTGTATACTTCTTCCTGTTCTGAGAACTGACTTGAAACAGTGAATCTCTCACAGAAAATATATACTGGAAACGTGGTGTATTTTCAGATCCTGTAACAACAAGTTTTGAGAAATCATAATTTGTAAAGGTACTGTCTCTCTGGGATGGTGCACCTGAAATAGTACCTTCTATAGTTATATTACCTGGTTCAAGAATAAAAGGCAATCTGCCATAACCTTTATCAATGCACAAATATGCCCCAGCAGGATTCTCTGCCATACCTTTAAATTGTACCTTTCCACCAATAATATATGCTTCACCAAGCGGCTTGGCATCACGTATGTGTGTTACAGGTTGAATTATAATTTTAGCTGAATCCGACAGCCCCTCAATATTTACATTGAGTACATATGAATCTGTTTTACTTCCACTACATGAAGTGAGTGTCCACATTGTCAATACTACAACTATGGGCAACAGCATGTAAAACGATTTTTTCATTTAAAACAATAATTAAAAAAGTTCAACACAATTAATATTCTACATTTTGCTGTATAGACTCATCTGCCATTACATCTTGCGCAAACGGGAAAGTCCACAAACGATGATCTGGAGCGAGAGTTACCTCTTCACCATTAATTATTTTCTTAACAGGAAGAATATATTTACCTTCAGCATTAAGGCGCTTGATATCTGTAAAACCGATAGTGCTCAAAAGGAATGAAGCATGTCTTGATTTACAAATCTGATAAATCAACTCATCTTTATCATCTGTAGTTACATCTGCATAGTAATCCGGATGGATGGTCTTTTTACGGATAGTGTTATAAACATTGCGTGCATCAGCAAGTTGGTCAAGACGTGCAAGAGCCTCTGCTTTCACATAGTATACTTCAAGTGTACGGATACCGCCTTCATTGAAAAATCCTGTTGTTGCAGGTCGATATACATTTTCACTTCCATAAGGGGCCAATTGCCAATTGGTCTGTTTGTAGCAATCACCCTCTTCAAACCATCTGCCGGCAATTTCTGGTAAAATTTTACGGCCCCCCCTATAAGCTAAATGCCCAAAACCAAAATAATAATTCTCACAGAAATCATGCTCCATAGGAGAAGGTATCATCTTATTAGTTTTAAAATCTTTAAGATAAGCATCATAATTATCATTATAGTGCTTTACCCAGTCAAATAGTTCTCCATTGATTGCAAGCGCCTTGTTTGCAGCCTCCAGGGCACCTTCCCAATCGCGTACATAAAGTTTCAAACGAGAAAGGAGAGCATATCCCGCACCTTTACCAGGAATATAGATTGTAGCACCCATATCAGGCAATGATTTGCAGGCAACCGCCTCTTCAACTTCTTTGATCATAAAATCATACAAACCCTGAATTGTAGGCTGAGTGTAGGTTGCATCTGCCTCAGATGAAGTCAATAGTGGAACAGCGAGTTTTGTTGCTGCAGTTGCAGGATCGTATGCATCGGCAAAATAGTTTGCCTGACTGAACAATTGCATAACCCTTAATATACGGCCACTGGCTATAGCCGATTGACGTTCATCTTCGGTACATTCGGTAGCTCGGCTTGCACCATCAATAATCTGGTTTGCCACAGCAACCCCTCGTGCTGAATATCCATAAACTAAATTTGTAGTAGAGGATTCATAACGGTCATAGTCTGTCCAGAAATATACTATGTAATTAAGTGAAGTCTCTCCATACCATGCAATATAAGCGTTATAAGATTCACCAAGCAGTTCATGGGCTGTAGCATAATTATAATAGTGTGGAGTATAAATCATATAATCCTCATTAAAAAATGCCACATAATCAGCAAGAGTCTCCGGAATTTCCTGTTTTTTAGGTTTGATTCCAAGGTAGTCTTCGCATGAGGTCAGAACAGAGCCGGCCATAAAGACAATCATTGCGATGACTGATAATTTCGATATATTTTTAAATATTTTCATATCTTACAAAATTGTTTAGAAGTTTACAAATACACCAAGAGTATAGGCTGTACCGGCAAATCCGCCAAGCTGATATTTGGCCTGTTCAGATTTTGCCCAGAAGAAAGGACGGTCTACAGTTGCCTGAACACGCATATCCGGAATAGACAATTTGTTACAGATATTTTTTGGCAACCGGTAGATAAGCGAAATATTATTTATCTTAATATAATCCATTTTGAGAACATTGATAGAGGAGAATGTATAAATCTCACTTAGAGTTTTCCCAGGATATTCAGTATTTTCGCTGAACATTGCACGAGGAATATTTGTATATTTCTCATCACCTGGTTCACGCCAACGGTCTTTAAGCATTGAGCTTATTTTTTCAAAACTGGTTGATGTACCAACTTGCGACGCATTTACTATCCCAAGAAACGGAGTATTTGCATTACGAGCAACATGGCCACCTGCAAAGACTAACTGTGCCGAAAGTGTAAGGTTTTTCCATGTAATGTGGGTATTGAAAGAGCCATTGAATTTAGGGACAGTAGTTCCTACTCTTACAAGAGAATCAAAATCACCTGAATCAGGCATTTGATAAACACGCTCACCTCTGCTGTTATATACAGATGGCAAGCCCTGCTCATCAAGACCGGCCCATTCAAGACACCATAGAGAATAATATGGTGTACCTTCCAGTGGATAGGCCCATGGATTTTGTATTCTGGCAGAAACATATGGACAGGTAAGTTTTATCTCAGTTACCTCATTTTTATTGGTAGCAAAAGTGAGTCCTGCATCCCACAACCAGTCACCTTTATCCAAAATAGTGCCGTTAAGTGTTATTTCCAAACCTTTATTGGTCATAGAAGCACTGTTCATAAATCTTGAACCATATCCTGAAACTGCATTACCGTCGGCCTCACACATCAGGTCGGTACTATTTTTATTGTAGTATTCTATTGATCCGGATAAACGGTTATCAAGAATCGAGAAATCGATACCTACATTAAATGTATTGGTTTTTTCCCATGTAAGATTGTTGTTAGGAAGACGGGATACTTTTCCTGATGTTGCACCTACATTTGAATTATATCCATAACTTGCAACAATATATGGAGATGCCTCTTTTGAAATATTTCCGCCAACACCATTACTTATTCGGAGTTTGAGATATTGTACCCAGTCTACATTAAAGAATTTCTCTTTAGATATAATCCAACTCGCACCTACAGACCAGAAAGGATATTTCTGATATTTATTACCGGTTCCCCAAAGGTTTGAACGGTCCCAACGGAGTGATCCTGTAATACTATAGCGGCCATCATACGAATATGCGGCATTACCATAAAGTGAGAAATAGCGGTCTGTAGCCTCATTAAATACCCTTGCATCACTCAATCTCTGTTTACCGAAAATAGTTTGCATACCTGTCGAACTGAGAGTTGAATAATCAAGTACCTTATAGGAAAGCAGCTGTTCATCCCATTCGTAGTATTCATCTTTAAATGCTGTATTTTTATTCTCACGTGTTTCAGTACCGAAGATGGCTGTGATGTTATGTACATCCTTTATTGTTTTGTCAAAATTGAGTTGCTGACGGATATTATATGATGTACGGTTACTTTCTTCATACTGCATAAAATCTTTCTGGGCAATAAATTGAGTTACAGAGCCATCCCCTTTACCGGCATCAGTTGACCATTTGTTCACTATATCTTTTACTTTAAGAGATTGTGCATCATAAAGGCTCCTATATTTTGTATAAGCACGTTCATATTGGAATGCTGCAGTATAATTTAGCCATGGGGCGAATTTTATGGTAACTCTCGCAACAGAACGGTTGCTGAGTGACGGTACAGTCTGACGACTAAGTTTCATCTCCTCAAGAGGTGTAACATCCATATTCAATAAATTGTACTTATTGTAATAAGTATCCATTGTGGTTTTGGCATATCTCTCTGCCATAGTGATAGTTCTAGGAGTACCATCTTCATTGACAATATAATCATAAGGCATTTCATCCCAATACCAAGCTGTACCAAGCTGATTTTTTGTCTCACCATATTTCAGATAAACACCCAAATCAAGTTGGAGCCAAGAGGTAATTTTGGTTGAATTGTAAAGGTCAACACCTACAGAACGGTCATTGGAGTACAAATCTTGACCGTCTGCTTGCTTGTATGTTACCGAACCTTTAAAAATATTGCGGTCTGTTCCATTCTGAATACTCATATTATATTGCTGCTCCAAGCTTGTGCGTTTTGCATACTTTTTAATCTGATCATACATTCTATATCCTTGGCCTGCAAGATTATCGAGTATATCATTTTTTTCAGCTTCAGAAATATTTCCCGCATAGTAATTCAAAACTGCAATATTTGCTGCACCAGGATATGCCCGGTTATCTAATGCCTGAGCAACATACTTGGCAACATTATTTCCATGAAGATTCGGGTTCTGCTGTTCCCATTCTCTTACAAGCTCAACTGTAAGTTCCGAATCTGCAACATTACCGCTATAATTATTATACGGAGTCCACGACAATTGTGCGCTTACATGAATCTCAGGTTTTTTAGTTTTACGCTGAGATTTGGTAGTGATAACAATCACACCATTAGCTGCTCTGGCACCGTATATCGAAGTGGCTGATGCATCTTTCAGTACAGTAATGCTCTCAATATCGTTAAGATTAAGATCCGGCAGATCTTCTGTTAAAGCACCTGTAGTTTTCATTGTGATGTTTTCTACAGGGAAACCGTCAATAACATAAAGTGGAGAGGTATTTGACATTGAAGTAACACCACGAATCATACCATCACTATAACCGGCGATTTCACCTTCAAGAAGATTTGAAAGATTATCAATACGTTTGGTTTCAAGCTGGGACTTATCTATCTGAGTAAATGCTCCTGTTGTGCGCTCCTTTGATATTGTCTGATATCCCGTAACTACAACCTCTTGCATCATGGTTATATCCGAACGGAGAACTATATTAAGAGGTTTTGAACTGTTGGCAGCAGTAAGACGATATTCAACGTCATGCATGCCGAGATATGTTACTTGCAATACAGGATTCTGCCCTTTGACATTAATTTCGAAGCTACCGTTAATGTCTGCAGCGGTAATATTTGAGGTACCTTTCACCATAACAGTTGCTCCAGGCAGAGGCTCACCCTCTTCATCAACTACCACACCCTTTATTGTTTTGACAATCTCTTCAGGTTTGGCTTTCTGTAACGAAATTGATTTATCTACAATTTTATAACTCAAGCCAAGCTGATAAAGAATTGTATTGTCGAGAAGTTCAGTAATTGATACATTTTTATATGTACCATTAACCTTCTCATTTACTTGATCAATCAGACCTTGCTGATATACAAAATCATATCCTGTCGTCTTGGTTATGATTTGAAGTGTGGTGCGGACATCGGCACCATTAAATGTAGCACTGTACTCTTTAGCCAAAGCCGCAAGCGGTACAAGAAGTGCCAGCAGAATGATAAGTATCAGTCTTTTCATTTTACTTTAAAATTAGGTTAATAAATAGTCGTATTTAATAGGTTTTTATTTCAATAAACCATATCTCCGTTACTGGGCAAGTTTGGAAATCACCACCTTTGTTCCCTCAATGCTAAAGCTGATATCACCGCAGTTTTCCAGAATTGTAATGGCAGTGGTAAACTCTGCATAGCGTGGAATGTTACCGAAGAAACGGATCCCCTCTATTGAAGAATCTACAAACTCATACTCAAAATTATACCATCTGGAAAGGTCTCTCATAATATTCAAAAGCGTCTGTCCCTCAAAAACAAAACGTCCATGACGCCATGCCGAAATACGGCTCGCATCAACCTGTTGCATCGTCAGATGTGATTCTTCTTTATTAAAAATAGCCTGATGATTAGGTTCAATAAAAATTTCACCTCCTTGTCCATTAATTTTGGAGATAGCTATTGAACCTGTTTCCAATGTAGTATAGGCCAGATGGTCATCATCATAGTTACGGATATTGAAAGTGGTTCCATAAACTCGCACTTTCTGTTCACCAACAATTACATAAAATGGGCGCAATGAGTCTTTCTTAACAGAAAAATAAGCCTCTCCAAAAATTTCAACAATACGCTCTTTTGAATCAAACTTATTTGGATAATGCAATGATGATTCTGAATTGAGCCATACCTCAGTAGAATCTTCAAGTATTATCTTGAACTCACCACCACGAGGTACATCAAGAATGAGTTTCTTTTCCTTAGCCGGTTGTACTGCTGCCACCACCTTGCTGGAAGTAAATAGTTTTGTAGCAACCGTATCGGTTTGGCCCAGCATTAATGAATCGCCTTCTGAGTTACGGACAAGGGCTTTGGTCTCACCTGGTTTTATCACTTGTGGCTTATTGACAACGGCTATTGTTTCTTGAGGAGTAATCTCTTGATTAAAGAGTTTCTCTTCCAAGAAAGGCCATGTACTTAAGCCTAAAATCAATGCAATTGATGCTGCCATTGCATACCTGCGATAACGGCGGGGTGCTTCCACCATGGCTATGCGCCGTTTCATATCTGCTTCGGCTCGCGAAGAATTAACCATTTTCCTGAAACGGAACTCTCTGGTCAGTTCCTCTGGGTTGTTAATCATTCCGGCCAGATCACGATGACGTGGTTTAGACTCAATCCACTGATGAAGCTGCTGAGCTTCTTCATCGGTAAGACGGTTTGTTATTAGCTTTAGAAATAATATGCTTATCGGTTTCATATCCACTTTGCTATTTGTTGCTTATTACGGACAGTAAAAGAAAAAGTATATATTTTTTGATTAAAATTTTATTTAACTTGAAAATAGTCACAAATCCGTATATTTGCATCAAGTATGATTCCCAATCTCGATTCTATATATCAATCCTTTAAAAGCGGTGACATTCATCCGCTTTATGAGGATCTTTATCCATCATTGATTCGTTATGCAGTCAAGCTGATGGGGGAATCTCTTGCCTATCTAAGTGAAGATTGTGTTCAGGATGCCATTTTGGAGACTTATTGCCACCGCAAAAATCTGTTATCAACAGCCCATTGGCGCAATTGTCTTTTCATGAATATCCGCAATAGGGCCATTGACCTTATACGCCGCGCCGGTTGCAATCAGGTTTTCCTCAACAATGCCCTGCTGAGCAATAATGAGGTTGATGATATCTCACTTGCCATAATCTATCAGGATGCACTTGATGTGATTTATGCAGCTGTTGACTCACTTCCAGAAGAATATCACCAGCTGTTCGAACTCAGTTTCCGTGAAGGACTGAAGATTGCCGAAATTGCAGACCGCATGTGTGTTGCAGAAATCACCGTAAAGAAACGTAAAGCACGTCTGCTCGAAAAAATCCGTACCATGCTCGGCAATGACATTGATGAAAATACAATTATACTCCTTATCTCCATTTACCTTAAACAAGTAGCGTAATCTACCACACTTATCACGAGAAAATTATTAAAATCAAATACTATGAAACTACATTATTTATTTACAGCATTGCTGGCCTGTGGTGCTTTTGTTTCTGCCAGTGCCCAAAATCTTGGAGAGCAGGAACTCCAACAACTTAAAGGCAGTTTTGTAAAAGATGCCCAGACTGTCGCAGTACAGAATGTGCTTATGAGCGACAAGAATATCAAAAACAAGACTCTAAACAAGAATGCGGTAAATTCAGTTGACCACTTCTTCAAATACCGTGTAAATGTAAAGGGCATTACAGACCAGCAAAGTTCGGGAAGATGCTGGATGTTCACCTCCATGAATGCTTTGAGGCCTATTGCAATGGAGAAATACAATGTCGGCAAGTTTGATTTTTCGCACAATTACGGTTTCTTCTGGGATATGCTTGAGAAATCAAACCTCTACCTCGAAAATATCATAAGAACTGCCGACAAGGATATCAATGACCAGGAGGTTATCTGGTATCTCAATGCACCTGTAGGCGATGGTGGCGTATGGAATCTTTTCTATAACATAGGCGAGAAATATGGTGTTGTTCCTAAAGAGATCATGCCTGAAACCGAACACTCAAACAATACAAGCCAGATGCGCGGAGTCATCAATAGAAGGCTTAAAAAGGCAGGTTGGGATCTTAGACAGCTTTATGCCGACAAAACTGCTTCGGCAAAGAAGGCTACAAAGAAATCACAGGAGGAGTTGGCTGCAGCTATGAAAGAGGCCAAAATGGCAGCCCTTAAAGATATTTACAGAGTCCTTGCCCTTTGCCTCGGCGAGCCACCTGTAGAGTTTACTTGGAAGTACAAAAATACAAAAGGTGAGGTTGTTTCTGTAAAAACCACTCCTCAGGAGTTTTACAAAAGCATTGTTCCAAGCGATTACAATCCGCAATCATACATTATGATAATGAATGACCCCACAAGGGAGTATTATAAGGTATATGATATTGCCAACTACCGCAACACCATTGAGGGTGTAAACTGGGTATACCTGAACCTTCCAAATGAGGATATCAAAGAGGCTGCCCTTAAATCAATCAAGAATAATGAGCCACTTTACGCCTCTTGCGATGTAGGAAAGGAGAGCGATACCAAAGCCGGTATTATGGATGATAATCTGTATGACTATGAATCGCTTCTTGGAATTGATCTGCAGATGGACAAAAAAGCAAGAATTCTAACCCGATACAGCGCTTCTGCCCATGCCATGCTTCTTGTAGCATGTGATACCGACGAGAACGACAAACCTATAAAATGGGAGTTTGAGAATAGTTGGGGACCTGCTTCCGGACACAACGGATACCTTACTTTCACAGACAAATGGTTCGATGAGTATATGTTCCGCATTGTCATCAATAAAAAATATCTGGGAGAGAAGGCTCTTGAGGCTGCAAAACAGACCCCTGTACTGCTTCCTGCCTGGGATTATATGTGGTAAAAAGGAGGAATTATGTCTATCTGGAGAGTATTGTTATCCATCATATTTCCACCACTTGCAGTAATTGACAAGGGGTGTGGTTCAATCCTCATCACCTTTCTGCTTACACTGTGCGGATGGGTGCCGGGTGTGATTGCAGCACTAGTCATTTTAAACAGGCAAAACTAAACTGCAAGCCGAGCGCAGAGCTCAAACTTGTTTGAAGACTATGCCGAGGCGCCGCGTGATTATAAATGAAATTTAAAATAAAAAGGAGATCCTCCTGAAATACCGATATGACCCACAAAAGCATTTTACTGACTTTTTGTGGGTCATACTCTTTTCTACAATATCTTATTCTGCATCCTTATCCTCCGCGCCATAGGCAGAAGATTATTTGTTCTGTTGCCCAAATTCTTCAAAAAGCCAAGCCCCATACCTTTATAAGTCAGGAGCACATACCCCTTAGATGCCTCTGGTAGAACCAAAGGCTCTTTTGCCAAGAATTTGAGAGCTGTCTCCTTATCAACCTCCACAGCAGATATCCCGGCCGGCAATCTATTTTCTGCAACCATTTCTGCCAAAGTTTTCTGCAGGGCAAAATCGGGATGCGGTATATAATCCTTTCCCTTTAGTGTTGCTACAGCAATGCCGGATGATACTATTTTCAGGCATCCCTCCACAAACCTGATCTCATTTGAGAGCTCTTTGGGATATGCCTTCACTATCTCTCCTATCTGAGAAAAATCATACTTTGCAGCAGGCAGATATTCAAAGCCTTTCAAAATATTTTTAGAAGCATCCCTATTACTCTTGCCACTTTTCTCTTTTTTCCGTCTGGATGCAACCTCTCCATAACCGCCACCGGCAAAAGTGCCTGAAGCATTATCAGAATATTTCCTTACAACCGCAAAAAACTGGCCTTCGCCCTCAACCATACCGGGAACAAACTGATATCCACCATTTTTTGTTCTCAATATTTTTGCCCCTACAACTCTATCCAGAGCGCTCTCTTCACAAACAGTCTCTGCACCAAGTTCCTCTACAACAAACTGCAGATTATCATCATTTTCAAAATGGTTGAAAGTACAGGTAGAGTATACCAGATATCCGCCCGGAGCAAGAGCTGGCCACACATCCTGCAGAATACGCTTTTGCCTTGCCGCACACAATTCTACATTTGCAACGCTCCACTCATTAATGCTCTGCTGCTCTTTTATAAACATACCCTCCCCCGAACATGGAGCATCCACAAATATTATATCAAAGTAACCCGACAGTTTCTTGAAATCTCTCGGATCATTATTGGTTACAACGCTATTTTCGCAACCCCACTTTGCCATATTGTCGGCCAACACCACTGCCCTGCTTCTGATAACTTCATTTGAAACCAACAGCGAATCATCTGATATCAGAGAGGCTATATGAGTGGATTTTCCTCCCGGAGCTGCGCACAGATCGAGAACCTTCAATTTTTTCTCAGCCAGAACAGATGCTGAATTGGCGGAAATCACCTGCATGGCAACCTCTGCAAACATAGAAGAGGCCTCCTGAACATAGTAGGCTCCTGCATGAAAAAGCGGATCCAAAGTGAATACCGGCCTGTTATGAAGATAATAGCCGTTACTGCACCACTTTACCCTATCCGCATCGTTCCAGGCATCTGCAATATCCGGCAATATACCGCCAAGTTTGGAGTTATTGAACCGCACACTTGTAACACCTGCTTTACTTGTATTGTACCTCTCTATAAAAATATCGGAAGCCTCCTTTCCAATAGAGGCTTCCATAAGTTTTACAAACTCTTCCGGTAACCGGACATTATCACTCATATCAGACAATTTTTGAGAGTTTTCAGCTTCTGTTTGCAAGATCACTGAACGGATCCACATTAAAATCACTCGGAGGAACTTTACCTTCGCAAGCCAATGCCAGCTGATCGGTAATTTTATCAACCATCTCCTGCAGTTTATTGCCAATGAGCATCTTTATCATAAAAGGCAACTCCGCTTTAGTCTCCATATGGAATTGTGTTGTCTGGGCATCCGCCGCATCAAAAAAGAGACTTACCTCAAATTGGAAAGGTGTTTGTCCGTGCTCTTTAATTTTGATACACGAAAAGGGTATGCGCTCACTTATGGCAGCTCCCATTCTGAAGCCCTGCACTTCACCCTCTATTGTATCTGAAGTTACAACAATTCCCTGTTTTTTATCTTCCGGCAATTTTTCCACAAAATGTCTCATATCTGCAAAAGCGGTATACAAGACATGGGCAGGTAGATTTATTGCAACTGCCTTTCCCTTTATTTCAGTTGGACTTCCCATCTATTTTCCCCAAGTTTCAGGATTGATTCTCCACTGTTTGAGGACATCAAGATCCTCCTCTTTAATATAGTTCTCAGCAACAGCCTCCTCCAACAATGCCTCATAATGGCTCAAAGTATGCAGCTCAACATTTGCATACTCAAAAGCTCTGCGAGCCTTGATAAAGTTATAACTGAATATTGCAACCATACCAAGCACGATTGCACCGCTCTTCTGCAAACAATCCACTGCCGACAAGCTGCTGCCGCCTGTTGAGATAAGATCCTCCACAACCACAACTTTTGCACCTTTAGGCAGATCACCCTCGATTTGCGAACCTGTACCATGATCTTTTGGTTTAGGTCTTACATATACAAACGGCTTGCCCATAACCTCGGCCACCAACATTCCATATGCAATTGCACCTGTTGCAACACCTGCAATCACATCAACATCCTTGAAATGGTTCTTGATAACCTCAACAAATGACTCATATACAACTTTTCTTGCTGCGGGATAAGAGAGAATTTTCCTGTTATCACAATAAATTGGAGATTTCCATCCCGAAGCCCATGTAAAAGGATTTTCTACATTCAATTTTACAGCCTTTACCTCCAAAAGCTGTTTTGCTACAATTTTTTCTACTGATTCCATAATTACAATGTATCTTTGCACAAAGATAGTAAATCCTGCTTTATGTATAATATATACTTCGACAAAAGAGTTTTAAAAATTTGTGATATTTCATCACTTTCCCTAAAAAATCCCAATACTGTTATATCAAATGCCGGAATGACCCAAGAGATTGGGAATATACCGGAATTAATGGAGACACTTCCAAACATAGGCATTCTTGCGCTTGCTGTCCCTCATGATAAAATTGAAACAACATTCAGCGAAGTATGTTCCCAATTCACACAAATCAATGCGGCAGGAGGAGTTGTGGAGAATGAAAACGGAGAGTATCTGCTCATCCTGCGCAACGGATTATGGGATCTTCCCAAAGGGAAACAGGAAGATGGCGAAGATATCTCTGTAACAGCCATAAGGGAGGTTCAGGAAGAGTGCGGTATCACCGCCTTGCAGCAGGGTGAACTGATATGTATAACCCGTCATACCTATAAAATGAATGGTATGCACATACTCAAACACACCTACTGGTACAGAATGAAATGTACTGCAGAGTGCAACCTCAGACCCCAGACAGAGGAGAATATTCAGGAGGTTAGATGGGTAAAAAAAGAGGCGCTGGCAGAGTATGTTGCCAACACCTATCCTTCCATTAAAGAGGTACTCCTCAACTCAGAAGCAATATAAAAGGATCACCTGAGGTCTGTAACAACTGCCGTAGGATACTTCTGCAAGTCAAATATAAAGTTCTCTTTCCCGCAATTATCCACTTGCCTGATGCTGCCTATCTGCGCCTTAAAGAGATCTTTTTCGTCTGCAGAACGTATCACTATCTCCACAGGATTTCCTTTTGAATCTTTTCTGACAGAGGCCTTATATGATTTTGAATCGCCTGTAAACAGGTACACCAGATTCTCCAGAACAGGGGCCAAAGCTCCGGAACTCTCCAGAGATTCCAAAACTTCTGATACTTCGCTATGCGTTACCACCACATCGTCATTGGAAAAATTATAGATCCATTGCGAAGCTCCATCACACACTACCAGAAACTCCTTTGGTATCTCCACTCTGAAACATCCGCCGCTAACAAGCACTCTTCCATTTCCATCATAAAGAACCTTGCCGCCGGCATCCTCCATCAGAAACTCGAAATCAAATGTATAACCTGATTGCGAAAAAGCCATCCGGGGCAAAACCCAGAAACATATACTCAAAAAGAGCATAAGAAACTTTTTCGCGAATCGGTATGACACTCCTCTAACCATATATATCCTTTATATTCGACAGTCTGGCATCCAGCTCAGTCAAATCAGAGACAAGAACCTGTCGGGCCTTGCTCCCCTCAAACGGGCCTACAATGCCGGCAACCTCCAACTGATCCATAATTCTTCCGGCGCGGTTATAGCCCAGATTCATCTTTCTCTGAATAAGTGAAGTAGAGCCCTGCTGGTGCATTACAACAAGTTTTGCCGCCTCTTCAAAGAGTGAATCCCTCTTGTTCAAATCCACAACACCAACAGAAGATCCGCCTTCGCCATCCGTCTCTTCACCTGTATACTCAGGCAAATAGTGTGCCGTTGTATAACCTCTCTGATCACCAATGAAATCGACAATTCTCTCAACCTCCTTAGTCTCGATAAGGGCACATTGCACACGGGTAAGTTCGCCACCGGTTGAGATAAGCATATCACCTCTACCAATGAGCTGTTTTGCGCCCACTTCATCGAGAATTGTCTTGGAGTCTATACTTGAGCGCACCATAAAGGCAATACGGGCAGGGAAGTTTGCCTTGATATTACCGGTAATAACGGATGTTGTAGGCCTTTGCGTTGCAATTACAAGGTGAATACCTATGGCACGTGCCAATTGGGCAAGGCGGGCAATAGGCTCTTCTATATCACGCCCTGCAGTCATGAGCAAATCTGCAAACTCATCAATAACCACAACGATATATGGCAGGAATCTGTGCCCTTTCAACGGATTCAACCTGCGCTGCAGGAACTTCTCATTATACTCCTTTATATTTCGCACTCCTGCAATCTTCAAAAGGTCGTAACGGCTGTCCATCTCAATGCACAAAGACTTGAGAGTATATACAACTTTTTGGGTATCAGTAATTACAGGCTCATCAGCATCCGGCAATTGTGCAAGAAAATGTTTCTCCAGTTTTGAATATAGCGAGAGCTCAACCTTCTTTGGATCCACAAGAACCAATTTCAGTTCCGACGGATGTTTCCTATACAGCAATGATGCAAGAATAGCATTCAGACCTACCGATTTACCCTGACCTGTTGCTCCTGCCACCAAAAGGTGAGGCATCTTTGCCAGATCAAAAGAGTAGACCTCATTCTTGATATTTTTACCTATTGCAATAGGCAAATCATATTTTGCCTCCTTGAATGTAGGATCATCCAGCACAGAGAGCATCGAAACAACACTCGGTTTTTCATTGGCCACCTCAATACCCACTGAGTTTGTGCCGGGCAATGTTACCACACGCACACCCCTTGCAGCCAAAGAGAGCTGTATATCCTCTTCGAGACGTTTGATTTGAGAGACTCTCACACCCGGAGCCGGCACTATTTCATAAAGGGTAACTGTAGGACCGATTCTGGCAGAAATGCTCGAAATTCCTATTTTGTAATTTGCCAATGTGTGAACAATCTGCTGCTTGTTCTTCATCAGCTCCTCTTTTGAAACCTCATACCACTTGTCTTTGTAATCCTCCAGCAAAGAGATTGGAGGCGCCTGATAAGAAGAGAGATCGAGGCGAGGGTCAAAAAGTGTCCTCAACTCATCTTCAGAGAGATCCGACAAAAAGTCATTCTCATCTTTCTCCTTTTTCAACAGAGCATCATCAGGATTCAGATCATTTACAACAGGGGCATCAGGGGCTGAAATTATCTCCAGCTCCGTATTCTCAACAGTCTCACCTCCATTATCCTCACCATCTTTTCCCTCATGCTCTTCATCCAGACTTGTGAGGTCGATAATGCCGTCATCATCACCCTCGCCACCATCCTGATCCTTTACCTCAAAGGTGATATCCTTGCCATCTGCTTTCTCTTCAAATATATCGGCAAACTCCGGATTGTCATCCAGATTAATTACATCCCCCATGCTCTCATCACTCTCCTCCTGCCTGTCATCACTATCCTGAATCTCTTCAAGTTCACTGACCGCTCTCTTCTCTTTTTTAGGACGCGGAGCTGTAATTTTGTCGATCCACCGGTTGAACTTCTCCACAAACTTATTGTTGATGACAATTATCCATGCAATAACTGCAATCAATATCACCGAAGCTGCACCGATATTGCCCAGCATCTCCTTCAGCCATACAGTCACATAATATCCATACGAGCCTCCGGCACCATTTCCGAACCAGCTGTCGAATTTGGTAAATGAAAAGAGATATGAAAAAGCGACCGAAACCAGTATACATCCGAACAATGAGATGAAAAACAATCTCAGCAGCCTTATTTTCTTTATTTTAAGACAAAAAAGGGCAACTCCGCCAAAAAAGAACGGCACAATGAATGCACCCAATCCAAAGAGTTTGGAGATAAGAAAGTTTGCCCATACAAGCCCTATTTTTCCTCCGCCATTTTCCACCTGCATAACGGTGCCAAGCACTCCATCATTGGAAAAAAGGCTCTGATCATCCGCCCATGTAAACAGATACGACAAAAGTGAGACAAATGTATATACAGCGATAGCCAAAGAGACCAGTCCGCACAACAGATAGAGTCCTTCCTTTTTGCCAGGAACTGCGACTTCTGCTTTGGAGAGCTCTTTTTCCCTATTTTTTTTTGAAGAAGTAGTACGTCCTGCCATGATTATTTATTCCCTTTTCTACGCTTGTTGTTATTTTTTCCTTTATTATTTCTGAAATTGTTGTTTGAACCTCTTGCTCCATTATTGCCGCGCTGCACATTTCCACCTTCAGAAGTTGCTGCCCCTATATGCACATCTTCCGGAACCACAATCCTTCCGTCTGAGAGTTTGTTTATATCGTTAAAGATAGTCTCTTCAGAGACCGAATCCTTGTTCCAGATAAGATACTGCTGCCTCATGTATGATGCAAGAGTCTTTATCATATATGTCTTTACCTCATCATCCGGCCTCTGGGCAATCACCTCAATCATATTCTGGATATTGCGTCCATAATGCGAAGCCTTTACCGGAGTCTTTTCCAATGGAATAGTATTGGGTCTGGCAGCAAGTGTCTCCCGTGTTGGGGTTGGATATGGAGAATCTATATCTATCTGAAAATCAGAAATTATATGAACATGATCCCATAATTTGTGCTTAAAATCATTAATGTCCCTCAGCTGTGGATTGAGTGTTCCCATCACAGAAACAACTGCCTGTATCTGTTCATTCCGTTTCTCTTTATCGGGAATATTCTTTACATAATTTATCATATCCTGCACATGGCGGCCATATTCCGGCATCTGCAATTTCTCTCGTTGTGTATTGTAATCCATCGTATCCATTTATTCTTTTTCAAGGCATAATCTACTTCTTGCAAAGATAGCAAATAACATCCTTAAATTATATAACGGCTGCACAAAAAAAAGCAAGAAAGGCCCGGTCATTTTTCCGACCGGACCTTTTTCTGCTGACTGGGATTTACTTAGCAAATCTCTTTCATTTTCTCAAAATATGCCTGTGGATGGGCACATGCAGGACATTTCAAAGGAGCTTTTTTTCCTGTGAGCACATATCCGCAGTTACGGCATTGCCATACAATCGCCTCTTCTCTCTCAAAAACTCTGTTTGTCTCAACAAGATCAAGCAGCGTACGGTATCTCTTCTCATGCTCAGCCTCAACAGATGCAATAGCTCTGAAGACTTTGGCAATCTCAATAAAGCCCTCCTGCTCTGCAACCTCTGCAAATTTAGGATAAGCATCACTCCACTCCTCATGCTCGCCCTCTGCAGCAGCTTTCAAGTTCTCTGCAGTTGTGCCGATAACTCCTGCAGGGAAAGTTGCAGTAATCTCAACCATACCGCCCTCAAGGAATTTGAAGAATCTCTTTGCGTGCTCTTTCTCCTGGTCTGCTGTTTCATTGAAAATGGCAGCAATCTGCTCATAACCCTCTTTTTTTGCAACGCTTGCAAAATAGTTGTATCTCATTCTTGCTTGTGATTCGCCTGCGAACGAATGAAGCAAGTTCTTCTCAGTTTGTGTACCTTTTAGTGTAGCCATAGTATTTATTGATTTATATCGTTTATATTTTTGTATTTTGTCCGGTAAAATTATCTTTTTTATTCCAATTTTCCAATAAGCTGGATATCGACATTCTCCAATTCAAAGTTTTGGATTCCCTTGCTGTTGATATAATCCGTAACGATTTTTACAAGTTCACTATCTTCATAATCAACATGTCTGTTACTGGCAGGATCATAAAAATGGGCATGATTGTAGGTATTTACATCAAAATACATTTTGTTGTTTGAGCTGTACCTTCTCACCAATAATCCGGCCCCGACAAATGATTCCAACACATTATAGACCGTAGCAATTGTAAGTGAAGGAAATATTCCGTTAAGAACCTCGGTAATCATGTCGGCAGAGGCGTGTCCCAATCTCTGCATGGCACTGTAAATAGCTATTCTCTGCGGTGTAGCTTTAAGGCCACTCTGGTGAATTTTTTCCTTAATCGTTTCCATATCCTTTCTTATTTCTGCTACAAAGTTATTTATAATTATTCTAAAATGCAAATTTTTCTAATATATTCTTAAAAATTTATTGGCACTTTTGATTCAACACCATATTAAACAAAGAAACATAATGGTTGTTTAGATAGAGATAAAAATCAATTATCGAGTTACATACTTTTAATATTTAAGCAGTTATGAATAATGAAAATTTAAAGTCAAACGATTTGGAGCAGTCGGTATTCGGCTCCAAAAGAATTCTTGAAGCAGCTCCTTCCGATACAATTCCCCAACATCCCACCCCTGCAGAAATAGCCTACCAGATGGTGAAGGAGGAGACTTATTCTCAAACAAATCCTATGCTTAACCTTGCAACATTTGTTACAACATATATGGACAAACATGCAACAAAACTTATGAATGAGGCCATAAATATAAATTATATTGATGAAACCGAGTATCCCCGTATTGCTGTGATGAACGGCAAGTGCATTAATATAATTGCCAATTTATGGAATTCACCGGAGAAGGCAAAATGGAAAGCCGGAGCTGTTGGCATAGGCTCTTCGGAGGCATGTATGCTTGGCGGAATTTCGGCATGGCTCAGATGGCGCAACAGGAGAAAGGCTCAAGGCAAACCTCACGACAAACCAAATTTTGTAATAAGCAGCGGATATCAGGTTGTTTGGGAAAAGTTTGCCCAATTGTGGCAGATCGAGATGCGCACAGTGCCTTTGAGCAAAGAACACATTACCCTCGATCCTCAGGCTGCCCTGAAAATGTGCGACGAAAACACAATCTGCATTGTTCCTATCCAGGGCGTTACATGGACAGGCTTGAACGATGATGTAGAGGCACTTAATGATGCCCTCGACAAATTCAACAAAAGAACAGGCTACAATATCCCAATTCATGTAGATGCTGCAAGCGGCGGTTTTATTCTCCCATTCCTTGCACCTGAGAAAAAATGGGACTTCAGACTGGAGTGGGTTGTATCAATAAGCACATCGGGCCACAAATATGGCCTTGTATATCCGGGCCTTGGCTGGGTAGTGTGGAGAGATAAAAAATATCTGCCGGAAGAGATGAGCTTCTCTGTAAACTATCTCGGCTCCGAGATTTATCAGGTAGGACTCAATTTCTCACGCCCTGCAGCACAGATTCTCGGCCAATATTACAATTTTATAAGGTTAGGATTTGAGGGCTACAAGGCAATACAGCACAACTGTATGGAGATTGCCGAATACTTGTGGCGCGAAATAGGCAAAATCCCTCAATTCAAAAATTATGCAGACGAAGTTGTAAATCCGCTATTTATCTGGCATCTCGAACCTGAGTACAACAAAACTGCCAAATGGACCCTCTACGACCTGCAGGCCCGTCTGCAACAGAGCGGCTGGATGATTCCGGCATACACTCTGCCAGACAACCTTACAGATATTGTTGTAATGCGTGCCGTTGTAAAACAGGGCTTTACAAGAGATCTTGCAGATATGCTACTTGCCGATATACGCACAGCCATTGATGAGTTTGAAAAATTGCAATATCCAACCTCAACAAGGCTGGCATACGAAAAAGAAGAGAAACTTAAAGGCAGAGTGTTCACCCACTGACAAGTTTTTTAAACAATAACAAATAACTATCATTTAAAATATTCATCAAGTATGGCAAATATTAAACAAGTGGCTAAACTGGGTGTATTCACCCTTGCCATAATGAATGTTACAGCCGTTGTAAGCCTCAGAGGAATCCCCGCTGAGGCCGAATACGGTCTGAGTTCGGCATTCTACTATCTTTTTGCAGCAATTGTATTCCTTATTCCAACTTCGATGGTTGCCGCAGAGATGGCAGCAATGTTCCAGGACAAACAGGGTGGTGTATTCAGATGGGTTGGAGAGGCTTACGGCAAAAAATGGGGATTCCTTGCAATATGGCTGCAATGGATTCAAAACACTATATGGTATCCTACAGTGCTTACATTCGGTGCCGTTTCCATAGCTTTTATAGGAATGAACCAGAGTGCAGATATGGCACTGGCATCCAACAGAATCTACACATTGGTTGTAGTGCTTGGAATATATTGGCTCGCCACCTGGATTTCTCTCAAAGGAATGGGCTGGGTTGGTAAAGTTGCAAAAATAGGCGGACTTGCCGGCACAATCATACCTGCCGCACTGCTTGTGATTCTTGGAATAGTATACCTTGCAACCGGAGGTGAATCCCAAATGGATTTCAGCGGAAGCTTTTTCCCCAATTTGAGCAAGCTCGACAACATTGTATTGGCCTCATCAATATTCCTCTTCTATGCAGGAATGGAAATGAGCGGTATACATGTAAAAGAGATGGACAATCCATCAAAAAACTACCCAAAAGCAATATTTATGGGTGCCGCAATTACAGTACTGATTTTTGTATTGGGTACATTCTCACTCGGAGCCATAATACCTCAAAAAGAGATAAACCTTACTCAAAGTCTCCTTATTGGTTTCGACAGATACTTCAACTACATACACGCCTCATGGCTCTCTCCAATCATAGCAATTGCCCTTGCATTTGGAGTTTTGGCCGGAGTTCTCACATGGGTTGCAGGCCCATCCAAAGGTATATTTGCTGTAGGTAAAGCAGGTTATCTCCCACCTTTCTTCCAGAAAGCCAATAAGATTGGCGTACAAAAGAACATATTGCTTGTTCAGGGCGCCATTGTTACACTTCTGGGACTTCTGTTTGTTGTAATGCCGTCGGTACAAAGTTTTTATCAGATAATGTCACAACTTTCTGTTTTGCTCTACCTGATAATGTATCTGCTGATGTTTTCCGGAGCAATCAGATTAAGATATATAATGAAAGATGCCAACAGACCATTCAAAATTGGCAAAAACGGCAACATTCTCATGTGGATTATAGGAGGTCTCGGCTTTGCCGGCTCACTGCTTGCCTTTATCCTCAGCTTCATTCCTCCCGCCCAGATTGCAACAGGAAGCAATGTTGTCTGGTACTCCGTACTATTTGGAGGATGTATTGTAATGGTAGCAATCCCTTTCATAATCTACGCCAATCGCAAAGAGTCATGGAGAGCTACCGATACCCAATTTGAACCGTTCCACTGGGAGATTCCTGGTAGCAAACCCTAAAGTATCCACAAAATCGCTGCTTTTGATGGACACTATCTATAACAAAACCCCGAAAGTTTTTTATCTGACTTTCGGGGTTCATGTCAATTATTTTGTCATGTATAACAACTAGTTATTACTTGTTTCTCTTGTTGAGATTCCATAAATTCTACCTTTATACTCATCTGCAGACCATGATGCGTGAGCTTTATACGCCTCAAGAGCTGCATCCGGAACATATATTACAAGATTCTCATTTGTTGCAAATGGGAATACACCTGTTCCTATGTTAGAAGGGGTAGGATTCTCTATAATCACCTCCTCGAGAGCTGTACATCCATTAAAGGTACCACTACCGTAAGAAGTTACTTTAGCAGGGATTGTAATAGATTTGAGTGATGTACAATTCTGGAATGCCCATGTTGGCAATGCAGTTATTGTTGAAGGCAACTTAACATCTTTAAGCGAGCTACAACCAATAAATCCTTGATTTGGAAGGGCAGTCACACCCTCTGGAATTGTAATAGACTCCAAAGCCTTGCAATCTTTGAACAGCCACAATTGATTCATTGTTTTAACCTTTGGCATATTCACAGTTTTAAGACTTGTACAGCCCTCAAATATAGACTGTCCGGCAAGTGTTGTAACACCAGGCATATCTACAGATACAAGATTTGTACAATTCCTGAATGCCCACATTGGTATAGATGTAATGTGTTCTGGAATTGTAATGGATTCCAAACCGGTACCCTCAAATGCAGACATTTGTATTGTCTTGATTGTTGAAGGTATAGTTACCGATTTCAAATCTTTACATTCTGCAAATATGCTGTTGATCACTGTTACTTTTGGAGGGAATGTAAAGGATGTCAAACCGGAACCTCTGAACGCATTAGAATTAATTGTTGTTACCGATTCAGGAAGATTAATTGATTTGATACCTGTACAGTTCTGAATCATAGCAGCTGGTATTGTGGTAATAGTTGATGGCAATACAAGCTCTGTGAGACTTGTACACTCTGCAAAGGCACTATTTCCAATCTTTGTAACACTTGTTGGGATATTGATTGATTTAAGTGCAGCACAACCATTAAACAAATTCTGGGCAATCTCTTTAAGGGTTGATGGAAGGGTAACAGATTCAAGGCTTGAACAACCCATGAATACATTATTATTTATTTTTGTAACACCATCCGGAATTTCAACACTTTTCAATGAACTGCAATTCTGGAACAAACCTGTTCCCAGCTCTGTAATAGCAGTAGGAAGAGTAACGGATGTTAGAGATGTACAGCCGTTGAATGTATTATTACCTGTTTTTGTTGCACCTGCGGCAAAAACAGCGGTTTTAAGGTTAGTACAGTTTTGGAAAGTATTGTTGCCAAACGTAGTTACAGCTGGAATATTCACACTCTCAAGAACAGTACTTCCATTAGCGAAATTATTGCCAATCTTGGTCACATTTTCAGGGAATGAAATTGAAGCTTTATTTCCAAAGAATGCAACAGCTTCTGTTCCTTTGATCAAGATAGATACATCTTCTGATACCGAGTACGGAGAACCGCTCTCTATTGTAAATGAAGTAAGATCAGAGCTTGCTCCAAATGCATTTTCACCAATAGAAGTAACAGTTGCAGGCAAACTGAATGATTTGGCTCCTGTACCATAGAATGCTTCGTTACCTATAGTCTTAACACCTGAAGGGATTTCGAATGAAGTGATTCCGGTACACTCATAGAATGCTTTCATTGCTATAGTTTCAACTGAAGCAGGAATCTCTATCTCCTTCAATGAGAAACAACGTGCAAAAGCAGAAGCATCAATAGATGTTACATTATCGTTAATTACAAACTCCTCAAGGCCTGATTCAAAGAATGCTTGTGAAGGGATATTTGTAGTACCTTTTGGCCATTTTACAGTTTTAAGTGAAGTACAGTTTGCAAATGTAAGACCGGATCCCATATATGTTACAGTCTCCGGAATGGTGATCTCTTTCAAATTCGAACAGTATCTGAACGCACCGGCATTGATTTTCTTAACAGATTCAGGAACATTAAATTTCTCCAACGCAGTACATCCGTTAAATGAATCTGATCCAATAACTGTAAGAGATGCAGGCAATGTAATCTCTTTAAGAGATGTACAACCATAGAAAGCTCCGCTTGAACCCGATCTATCTGCATCCATATATGTAATACCTGTAAAGTATTGGAACTCATTAAATTTAGTAATATTCTTATCTTCTGCAAATACCCATCCAAGAGTAGTCATAAGAGATGCCTCTATATTACTTATTAAAGAGTCTGCATTCATATCATATCCATAATAAATCAGTTTTTGCCTGATAAGATCCTCTTCAAACGGAATATTGAATACCATAGGTTTCTCAAGATCGCATGATATAGAATACATATTACCAGAAGTGTAAGCAGTACTGCTCTTCCAAGTCTTCACATAAGTATCACCATTGTCTAAAACAAATGTAAGCGTATACTCATCTCCCTTAGCAGAAGCCTTTTCACTCTGATTAGACTCTGTAACCGGCATAAATGCCAAATAGAGAGGCTCTGTATTTTCAGGCTTGCCATCTACAATATTATATTCAGAAGGTACAATAACAACAGTTCTGTCGCGATAAACAGATGGCTTACCATATGTTTCACCAGAGGTCATGCTAATCATTGCCCTATTACCAACAGTAGCACCTGTAAAGTATACAGTTTTAACTGTTCCGTTTACACCTGTACCGAAATCAATATCTTTAATCTGCAAATACGCAGTAAGCCTTTTGAAGTTGATATTTGCCAAAACCTTATTGGCATCTGTTCTTGCTACACCATACAGATAATCACAAGCCATAGCTTTTTCTATTGTTCCATCCAAGTTTTCTATCCTCAGATTACCTCCCGATGAATTCCTATACTGAACTGGATATGTAAACAAATAATCTGTATTTGCCGACAAATTTAAGTTTGCTTCAAAGTTGGCGAACTTGCCATCTGCCGAAATTGAATCGGTCTGGGTAAATGCTGTACCTCCGGAACCTGTAGTACGATAAATCACATCACCCTTTTCCCATGCTGTTTTAACAAGATTGTTGGCAGCATCCATTTCATAGGATACTTTTGTATTGTTTGACGGAAGGCCTGCTGTTACAAGAACATATTCTCCATTCTCCTGTATCATCTGGCCCCTTTCTATTTCCATTTCTTCCACTTGGCAACCTACAACTCCCAAAGCCATAAGTGCCACTGAAAATATCTTATATATACGTTTCATAATTCTTTTTTTTAACGTTTATAAATCAAATTTATGCAGGAAGAACCGGTATATCTTCAATTTCTGCACCGGCCTTATAATCTGCAGCAGCTTGGGCTACGGTTATAGACTTAATTACATTGCCGTATTTATCAATCATTTGAACATCTACAGAACGCACGCGTCTTAAAGGATTGGCCTCTACTGAGAATGTAAGTTTGGCATTGGTATATGATGATTTAACCTCTGCAACCTCATATGTCAACCATGAAGCCTCTTCTGACAAAGCTACAGTATACTCAACATTTGATGATATCTCAACTTCGGCAGTTTCTGCAGCATTTGTAAATGCGACATCCACAGATGTTATTGTCATTTGGATATCCGCAAAATTCAAAATCTGATAATCTTTCTGCCCTTTTCCGTTGCTTGCCATAACAAGAACTTGAACATCACCATTAACATCTGCCCCTTTTGTTATCTTAATAGAACCTTTGGAATTACCATCTTTAGTTACAACGGCTGTAACATCACCGCTTGGGAAAGCGATAACAGATGTCATATCATCAGACCCTTCAATAGTATAATTTACTGTAATTACACCCTCATTCTCAAGATAATAATAATTCTGATCAACCAACAGTTTGAACTCGCTCATAAGTGGAATCTCAAAAGCAGTTCCATCTCCAAGTTCAATTTTCACAGAATTTTCGCCAACCTCAACACTCTTGAAAATAACACCTGCATAACCGCTTATTGCGATGTTTGTCCAGGTTTGGCCATTATTGATTGAATATTGCCATACGCCATCGTTGATACGGAGTGTCGGAGCAACACCGGCAGCACTAACAGGATTATTTTGTGCATCTTTAAGAATTTCGCCGTTTACAGTCCAATAATACTGTCCGTCATCACCAACTGCAACACTCATTGCAGGAGTAGAACCATCTGTACCATGATAAATGGTAATAGGATCATTTTTACCGAACGACAAGGTGTAACCAATAGTCTCACCATCCGAAGTAACAGGAGCTATATTGGTAATATAATCTCCGGAATTCAAAACATCTATAGTTGTTTGCAACGCCTGAAGATTTGTATTCATTTGCGACACTAACTGTTGTAACTCAGTCATGTCTTGCTCAAGTTGTTCTACCCGATCCTGAAGATCAGAATCATCATACGAACAACTGCCAAATGCCAGTAAGGCAACTACTGCCAGAAGGCTCAATAATTTAGTTTTCATAATAGTAATAATTATAATAAGTTAAATGGTTTTTATAATCCGTTAATAGCTCATAAAATATGGAGTATACAATATTGCAGGATATGCAGAAGGATTTCCCGACGGACCTCCGGTTGCCGCATCTTTTTTCATAAATGCGGCAAATACCCAACTGTCGTAAGATGTAGTTCCGGAACTTGCTGTAACCGAATAAGGTTCAATCTCCATTACAGTTGCCTGTTTTTCTGTATTGTATACAACCTTTGCACGGCTGCTCAATGCACTGTCCCAAGTAAATGAGCCGCTTGCTTTAGAAAGCATACACAAATAGATATAGAAATTATAACCCGACATTGTATATTCACCTGCATATTGTGCATTTCCGAATACCACCTCATGAGTCTGCGGTTCAAATGTTCCATTGAAACACCATGAGAATTCATTCCCTGTACAAGTTATAAGCAATTCATTCTCCTGCTCACCTTCAGAAATTACAGCCGGCAGATAAGTGAGCTGATTGTTTGAAGAATAGCCCAACAATCTGTAATCTCCATATAGATCGGCTGCCGAAGCCTGTGAAACTGTTACAGTTTTTGATACATTACCGCAAGCATATGTAAAAGAGCCCGATCTTATATGCCCTGTTTCATTTTGCAAAATATTTACAACAATCTCATTGTCATTATTGGCACAACTGATCCAAGCATCTTCTGACGATACAGTTACTTTACAATTGGATGTGACTTTGAAAGACAACTCATGTGCATTATCATCCAAAATATAATTGTCATTACCTTCAACTTGCATAATCACACCATTCTGCTGTGCCACAACCCTAACAGAAGTATCCTCACACTCAAGAATGATTGATGAATATCTGTTCTCCAGTTCTGCATACTCATTTACAGTTACAGACACGACATTTCCCTGAACATTTACACTGCACCAAGATTGCTCCGAATATGCCGACACTGCACCTGCTGCCTCAAACTCTATAGTTCCCACTCCTCCTTGAGGGCCAAAAAGCAAATTGTTTGAAATAATCTTTATGGCGGGCTCATTTTCAACCACCATACCCTCCTCATCACATGCAGCAAAGAAAGCCACTGCTAAGAGAAGAGATACAACACCTGCAAATCTTTTTAAAATATCTTTTTTCATTGTCAGTCTCTATTAAAGTTTAGTTAAACTTTCCAAATATGGCCATTGGGTATAACCATTTGTTCCCCATGAAGCTTTTTCGTAATAAAAGACATCTGTTGAACCTATTGCAAAGAGGATGAATGAATCTGTAACACATTTTCCACCTGAAGCATTTCTCCAAACATATCCGTTTGGTTCAAAATTATAAACCGGATTCTCCTCATCGCCATTCCAAGATGTCTGCATGCCGGCAGCAGTTGCCCAAGTAACACTACCGCCACAATCCAGTGCCCATGCACAGAAATAAATCGAATATCCGTCAACAGTACCTACCATTTGAGGATTAAGTTCCAATCTTCCGGTCTGCATGTTGTAGTTGAGGATTAAATTATAGTTTTTGTTCACTCCCGACATAATGTATGTACCGTTGTATGTTCCAGGAGTTAGAGTAACATTTACAAAGAACTGGCCTGTATAGTCGAGTCTGTAATTGCCCGCGTACTTCTCAAAAGGAAGCCATCCTTCAGGAACAGAACCTTCAAGAGTTACAGAATTTGCAGAAAGTCCCATTGTTTGGATATTGTACTCAATATCTGTCACTTCTATTCCGCTCACTTTTATTGGATTGTAAAGCGACAGCCCCGAAGGGGTAAAACAGAATGCAGAAGTGTGGCTTTTGCCTCCAATAGTAAAATTGAGCTGTCTTGAACTGTAATCAACAGTTCCTGAGACGATTTCATTGCCAACTGTGCCGTTAATATAGTATGGTACAAAGTTTTTCGACATATTCACAACACCCTCCAGATACTCTTGTGAAGATTGGGTAAGCGGCTCCAGCACAATAACATTGCGGGATCTGCGGCCCACCATTGTTATTTTATCTTCAGCAACATCAAATATCTCAAACTCAAAATCTCCTCCTAAAGCCTGATAATTGCTGCTGCTTGGTGTTGAAAAATAGTGAAGATAGGTATTATAGGTATCAAAAGACAATACCGGTCCATTATCATCGGTTATTTTATACAACGATGTAAGGGTTTTACCGAGGTCTGAAGCATATTCAAATCCCACTTCTGCCTCCGAATCTGTAAATTTCATAGTATAAATATAGCCTCCGCCAGACTGCTCTGAACCAGTATAGTATTTCATAACCCAGCCGTTGGTATTGCCTGTAAGGATAGTCTTCACTTCATCTATCCTCTCCTGCAGACGCTCTGTTGCAGATTTGTCGAAGTTCTCCATATCTTCTTTCATACAAGAGAAACTTGTAACCATTACTGCAAACATTATGATTGATGTTAATATTCTATTCATTTTCATTGCATTTCAAACTATTTGATTTCTACTGAAGTAAGATCTATTGCCCCATTTTCAACATCTTTCTGACGGCGCATGAGAGTTGAGCGCAATTCATCAAGATCTATATTGAATTCATCTTTCGCATAGCTGCGTACAATATCCAATTTCTTGGTAATATACATACTGCCAACCTCTCCTGCTGCCTCCATCTGCTCTTCCCACCACTCTTCGGAGTTGGTGATATAGGTCGACATCATCTCTGCAAAATCCTCATCTGCCGATTGTTGCGAATATGCACTAATAAAACCTCTCTGGAGATACCCCTCATTATACGGATATTCACTCCAGCTGTCAGCAACATATCCGGAACCGGTAATCAGCTGATAATCTGCTGAAAAATCGCGAGTCTGGTTCAATATATGCACAAACTCATGATGAATGGTTTTTATATAATAATAGTTAAGGGCCTCTATATTGTTTGCTATAGATTTCAAATAATTCAAACCCGACAAAAGTATCTTTTTACCACCTTCAGCTGTTCCAAGAATCATTGTACCGTTGTTTCTGTACTCGAACTCTCCAATAAGGAAAAACATCTTTGGGAAAAACTGCCTTGTAAAAGCAATACCGGCAACTTCGTCGTATGACTCGATACACAGATATTTTACAAGATGAGCCATCATTATAGAGCACTCCATATCTGCAGGAACTGTATAATAGTTCATATCAGACTCTATAAACTCATAACGGTAGATAAAATCAATATTGTATGGGTTCAAGTAATTTACTCTCAACCATTTGTCGAAATCATTCTCTTCATAAGAAGATACTTTGATCACACTCTCACTGCTAAGTTCATCTTTCTCGCAAGAAGTGAGAGAAAAACATAAAGCAGCTGTCAATATATATAATATTCCTAATTTTTTCATGTTGTAAAATTTAAGGTTATTATCTTGGATTTGCCTCTATTCCGGCATCTATCGATTTTTGCGGAATCTGAACTGCACGGCGAAGGTCATCCTTAAGCAACTCACCTGTCTTCTCCATTGGTTCTCCATCGGCATTCATAACACGACGCTCCACTTCAATGCCATACCTCTTGATATCGAACCATCTGAGTCCCTGCAATAGTGTTTCAATTCTTCTGAACTGAAGTACACATTGCAACAATGCCTCCTGCTCACTGCTCTCGATCCCTATTTCAAATGCAGGATTAAGATGTTTCTTAACAGTAGATTTATTCCATGTAGAATAATTTATACTATTGTAGAATCTCCTTATTTTAGTTGTTGTGAGATCTGAGTTTGTTTTATAGATATTGTGCATCCATACATTCAAATCCTCAACTGCCCTGTCGTTTTCTTTCAACATTATAAGGGCCTCTGCTCTGTTCAACAGACATTCATCGGCTGTAAATGCCGGATAAACTGTTCTATAATAACCTATACCTGCAACAGGGTCTGTATATTCAAACAGATATGGAAGTTTCCAGAATATTACACGGTCTATATTTGTACCTGCATAAACCTTAGGTGTCATATAATAATCCATAGATGGTGTGCCACCAAATACATTCTCAGCAAGACAAGTCTCATTTGCTGCCAGATATGAACCGTGAGAATATCTTGCATACATATAGTAATTATTGAACACCAGACCTATTTTTGAATAACCTGTCATAAGCAGCAGGTTTGCATTCAAAGAGGCATCTATGTAGTGCTCTGTAATCGCACCAATTTCTTGTGTCATAGTTGACTGATGCTCCCAATCCCTCAACATGGTTTTAGGGACAGAACCCAAACATTTGTCGGCATACTCAACTGCTTTCTCCCATTTTTCATAATAGAGGTAGAATCTGGTTGCAAACGCATACGCCGCCTTCTGGTTAAAATGGTATTTCGGAACCGAATAATATGAATCGCCAACCATAGGCAATGCCTCTTCCAGATCCCTTTCTATTTTACTGTACACTTCAGCCACTGTACCCCTTGGATAAGAGACCAACAACTGATCTTCGGGTTCTTCTATATAAGGTATTCCAAGGTCTTTTGAACTTGTTGCACTATTGTAATGCAAACTGAAAATATTCACAAGCATAAAATGGTTGTATGCCCTGCACAATAATGCCTCGGCTTTTGCCTGTTTGAGATTTTCGGTTGTTGCACCACCAATATTTTCAATAGCCTGCAAAGCCTGGTTTGCATGTGCAATCGCGTAATAATGCGCACTCCAAACCCTTTCAGGAGACTCATTGTCAGACTCTGTTATATCTTGCCAATTATACAGCTGATATACAAATCTGTCGGAATATGGGTTAGTTGGTCCGTAATCATCTACATTATCAGACATAAATTCACTGAGAAGGATATATGCTGTTTCCGGATAGGCATTCACCAAAATTTTCTGTATTTCCATCTCCGTATCAATCTCAGCCCTGTTATCCGGTAGCTTATCGAGATATTTGTCGCACGATGCCAAAATTAACAGCATAAGTGCACTTAATATGATATATTTTTTCATTCTGTCGATTTTTTTATAGTCCAAGTCTCAATGTTACTGTAAATTGCTTAGGAACAGGTACGGCAACACCACCTGTATTGAAGAACTCAGGATCTTGTCCGTTAAGTTTTTTGTCGGCATAAATCAGGAAAGGATTTGTTGCCTGCAATTTTAAGGACATGCTTCCTATCTTCAATGCCTCTGTTACAGATTTAGGGAATTCATACATAAGTGAAATCTCTTTCATTCTTATAAATCCGCCATCTGCTATACGGGCTGTTGAATAGTTATATGCGTTGTAAGCATAGCTTAACTGGCTGTTTCTCTTATTTTGCCAGATACTTGCAATGGTAGGGATATTGGTATGGTTCTCATCTCCTGCAACCATCCAACGGTTCATGAACTCTTTTGGCATAGAGGTCAAATCATCATACCTGCTGCTGAATACCGGATCAAGCCTTATTACATTTCCAAACGAATAGGTAATGAAAACATTCAATTTGAAATTCTTCCAGGTAAAGACATTTCCCAACGAACCCACATCCGTAGGGTCTGCACTTCCGGAATATTCAAGGAATTTCAGTTTTTCAGGACTGCTCTCCTGGAAATTGATATTGTTTACAGAGATATTTCCCTCTTGATCTTTGAACATAGGAAGACCCTCTTCATTCAAGCCTACAAAAGGAATGGAGAAGATACCTCTTACAGGATATCCCTCTTGGGCAAAACCGTTGCCCGATACCAAATCGATAACTCTCTCTACTGTTTTAAGGTCTGTAACCTCATTTTTGGCATGAGAGTAGATAAAATTGGTTTCCCATCTGAAATTTTTCTTTTGAATATTTGTAGTAGAGAGACTTATCTCAAAACCATTTGATTTCATAGAGGCGACATTACCGAATTTCTGAATTTCACCACCAACTCCGGATGTGCTTATTACGCCTATCAAGTCAAAGTTATTCCTTTTATACCAGTCAAATACAAAGTTGATTCTGTTATTTACAAAACCGGCCTCAAGACCTATATTCAACTCATGCTTTTTCTCGTATGTCAATCCTGTATTGGCCAGATCCGAAATATAGAGCCCCGATTCACGCACATTTGCAAATGGTCTCCAAGGAGTGCTGCTTGAGATAACAGCCATTGAGTTTGTTACACTCGAAGGGCCTCTGTCGGCTGTAAGCGAATATGAAGCCTTTAGTGTCATGTGCGAAATAATAGGATACAGAGATTCCATAAATTTCTCCTCGTGCATATTCCAACCTGCCGAAATATTCCAAGTAGGCAACCACCTTGCACTACGGGCTCTTCCAAGTTTGTTTGTACCTTCATAACGCACTGTACCATTCAATGTGTATTTGCCTTTATATGAATATGTACCGTTTGCAAAGAATGCCACATTCCTCTCAAAATAATCGGTAAGACTATAGTAATTGGTATTCTCTTCAGCACCTTTCTTGAACACCTGATATGCGTAGTTTGGAATTTGGCCCAAAGTATACTGCATACCCCAGCCACGGAACCACGAACTATGTCTGTCGATATTGTTAATTTCGGTACCACCATATAAATTTATGATATGGTTCTCTTTTATTGTTGTATTATAATTTGCGGTAGCCCTAAAGTCGTAACCCAACATTGAGTTGTCGGTTCTATTATATATACCGCCCTCTGGCAAAACAGAAATAGGTAATACGTAAGGATTATCCGGATCTATATACAAGAACGGGTTGGAATTTGCGATTGTGGAAGTTCCCATTGCCCTATAGGCTTGAGCCTGATTGGAATCATCCAAAATATGATGCTCCTGCGAAGTGGATGTATATTTCACAGCTCCTAAAGCTGTAAGTTCCAAACCTTTTACAGGCTTGTATTTAAGTTCAATCTGTGCTCTGAAATCTGTTACATTCAAATTCAGATAGTTATTTTGCAACTCATGTTGAATATTGAACGGTGCATAGTTTCTGGTATAGAACTCATTGGGATCAAGCACCCTCGAAGTATTCAGAGCGTATGAATAAGGATTTATATCAAAATCACGGGTAACTTCACCGGTTACTGCATCAATATTACTCGATAATGTTCCGGGAGCACGTTGTTTTCTGTATGAGGCATTTCCTATCAGATTCAACGACAAACTGTTGGAAATTTTATACGACGAATTGAGATTTGCGGTATATCTGTTTACAGAACTCTGGTCTGTCCAGCCCGGATCTACCATAGCACTCAACGAGGCATAATAAGTACCTTTTTCTGTACCGCCCGACATACTTATAGAGTGGTTTTGCTGTAACGAGTTTTTGAACAGAATGTCAAACCAGTCTGTATTTCTATACTCAGCAGCCCTCAAATATGCAGCCCTTGCCTCAGGAGTATTCTCAAGCCCGAATTGACCGCTGGTACTGTCATATTCACTCAACAGCTGGTACATCTTTCCATATATACCGCTATCTGCCGCATTTGAGGTTTCAGCATAATTCAGATAACCCTTCTGTTGAAGTTCCTGATAAACGGCCATCTGATCTTGGGAGTTCATTATATTAAAGGTAGAATAGCTCGGTTTGAGACGAACTGTAAATTCACCGGTATACCCCAAACGACTCTGTCCTTGTTTACCTTTTTTGGTTGTTACAACAATCACACCCGCCATGGCTCTTGCTCCATAGATAGATGTTGCCGAACCATCTTTAAGAATATCAAAACTCTCAATATCATCGGAGTTCAAGCCTGCAATTGCAGAACTGATCAATGTTGTGGCATCACCCGAAGAAAGTTGGTCTGCACTAACATTTACCACATCCTCCATGATTACTCCATCCACAACCCACAAAGGTTTTGAACTTCCGTAAATGGATGTAGCACCCCTTACTCTAATTTTAGGTGCTGTACCAAATGTACCTGAAATGTTCTGAACAGAAACGCCCGCCACTTTACCCTCAAGTGAACGGCTCACATCACTCATACCATCGAGTTTTGCATTTTCTGCATCAACCTTTACAGATGAACCTGTAAACAGACGGCGGTCCATTTTCTGCATACCGGTAACAACAACCTCCTCAAGAAGTTGCGTATCCGGTTCCATTACAATTTTTACTGAAGAAGAAATGGGAACTTTTGCATCTTTGCATCCCATGAAGGTGGCAATATAATATTTTGCCGTTGATGGTACATTAGAAAGAGTGAACTTACCATCAAGATCTGTTACTGCACCTATATCAGTTCCCTCAACCTGGACATAGGCGCCTATTACCGGTTCACCATTATCAGCATAGACTACTACCCCCCCCCACTGTACTTTGCTGACTTCCTGAGCATTAGCAACTCCAATGAAGCCCGATAATACAACTAATAAATAGAATAGTTTTCTCATTTTAAGTTTTTCAAGTTTTCAAAAATTAAAGTTGTATTTTTCGCAAAAAACATTCAAAGTTAATAAATTTTTCAATACGGTACACCTATTA
>JAZNEW010000071.1:0-20515 GCA_045588775.1 Candidatus Egerieisoma sp.
AAACAAACACTTAACTTTTTATACACTTTACAATATATGCCAACAAATCAAGAACTCAATAATATCGCTTCTCAGGTAAGAAGAGATATTATTAGAATGGTAACATCCGCACAAAGCGGACACCCGGGTGGAAGTTTGAGCAGTGCAGATATTCTCACTGCACTATTCTTCAGCGAGCTCAAACACACTCCTGCAAATTGGAACAGGAACGGCGAGGGTAACGATATGTTCTTCCTCTCTGCCGGCCACATCTCTCCGGTATTCTACAGCGTTTTGGCCCGTTCGGGATATTTTCCTGTAAGCGAACTGGCTACGTTCAGAGTATTTGGCAGCAGACTTCAAGGACACCCTTCTGTTGAGAAAGGCTTGCCTGGTGTTTATGCTGCATCGGGTTCATTGGGTCAAGGCCTTTCAGTTGCCATTGGCGCTGCACTGGCTAAAAAAGCAAACAATGATCCCAATTATGTTTATGTGCTTATGGGCGACGGAGAGAGCGAAGAGGGACAGGTTTGGGAGGCTGCAGCATTTGGTGCACACAACAAGGTGAACAACCTGATTGCCATTACAGACTGGAACCATCAGCAGATCGACGGCACAACCGAAGAGGTTTTCGGACTTGGTGATCTCGAGAAGAAATGGAAATCTTTCGGCTGGAATGTTGTTGTTGCCGACGGTCATGATATGGAGAGTATCCTGTCGGCGTTCAAAACTGCAAAAGAGTTGGGCAAAAATGAGGAGAAACCTGTTATGATCCTTATGAAAACCAATATGGGAAAAGGTGTTGATTTTATGGAAGGAACCTGTGCATGGCATGGAAAGGCACCTAAACCCCAAGAGGCCGAAAAAGCACTCGCTCAGATAGAAGAGACTTTGGGAGATTATTAGAATTTCCCTGATATTCAGATAGTTCTCATTGTATTGAAAGGATGGGATAACCACTTTCCCAACTGAACAAGAGTGGAACTCGTATGTTAATATAGCAATTAATAATTCCAAAAATTATGAAAATAGCTAAATTAACACTACTTGCTTTTGCAAGTTTATGGGTTGCCTCCTGCAGTTGGGGAGATGACCTGGACCAGACACAAGATCAGATTCTGACCATTGCCTATAAGTCTCCTGAAGCAAATTTTGCTCAGTTCAAGACTTTTGCTGTAGCAGATTCCATGTGTGTGGTTGTAAATGGTAAAAAGAGCAGGGTTCAGAATGCCGAGTCGATGAAGATCTACAGTCAGGTAGTTCACAATCTCAATGGTTTGGGCTACACTCAAGTAGCGGCATCTGAAAGTCCTAACCTCTTGGTTGACATCGGATATATCCAATCAACAAATACCACTGTTTCTCCAGGATATTGGTCTGATTGGGACTGGTGGTGGAAAGAATATTTTTACCCTTGGTATCCGTGGGATCCATATTATCCTTATCCTATGCCATCAATTGTAAGCTCTTACACAACCGGCACGCTCATTTTTGAAATTGCCGATGTAACCAAAGTGCGTCAAGAGTCTTCAGTACCTATAGTATGGCACGGAGTAGTAAGAAGCATTCTTAACGGAACCCATACAGAGGCTCAGTTAACAAGTGCAATAAACGAAGTTTTCACAATCTTACCTCCCAAATAATTTAATACATTGAGAATATGAAAAAGTTAATTTTATTATCGGCGATAATATTAAGTTGTGCGGGATTAGCGAATGCACAATCTTATTCGTACGGTGGAAACGACATGAAGCAGATCTATTCAATCAATT
Source organism: Candidatus Egerieisoma sp. (assembly GCA_045588775.1). Taxonomy (GTDB): domain Bacteria; phylum Bacteroidota; class Bacteroidia; order Bacteroidales; family UBA932; genus Egerieousia. The sequence continues at coordinate 1,752 of JAZNEW010000071.1, forward strand.
ATCAGATGAATGTTCCGCTCGGCAGTTCAAAGGATTTCGTTTCCAACGCAAGCTTTGAGGGCGTAAATATAAATTGGGCCTATTTTGTTACAAGGGAAATTGCAGTGGGACTGGATCTTTCCTACAACAATTACCACGAAAAGATAGGACAAAAAATTTATAGACCTAATGAAAATATGGCTGTTAATGCAGCTCAGTTCAGATATACACAGGCATTTCCTATAAAGGCTCAGGTAAAATATTTCTTCAGCCAGGACCGATACATAAAAGGATATGCCGGATTGGGTCTGGGAGCATTAAGTGCAGGACAGCATATTGTTGTTCAGGATTTGGGTGAGTGGAATAACAATTGGGGCTTCTTGGTTTCCCCTGAGGTTGGAATGCTTATTCCATTTGGAGCAGACTCTCCATTTGGAGCGAATATTTCGGCAGGATATAACTTCAGTACCAACAAGTCTACATTTGGAAACATTGACATAAAAGACAGACAGTCCATTTATTTTAATGTAGGTTTATATGTAGCTATTTATTAACGACAAAAAACACTTGAAAAACTATATGGAAAAATTTACTAACACCGGCAACAAAGACACCAGATCAGGCTTTGGTGCCGGTTTATTTGAGTTAGGCAAGCAAAACGAGAATGTTGTTGCCTTGTGTGCAGACCTTACCGGTTCTTTGAAAATGGACGCTTTTGCTAAAGAGTGGCCGGAAAGATTCTTCCAGGCAGGTATTGCAGAAGCCAACATGATAGGTGTTGGCGCAGGTTTGGCTCTCAGCGGAAAAATTCCGTTTGTAGGTTCTTTTGCTGCATTTGTAACAGGCAGGGTTTATGACCAGATCCGTCAATCTGTAGCATACTCCGAGACAAATGTGAAAATTGCAGCTTCCCACGCCGGAATTACATTGGGAGAGGATGGTGCTACCCACCAGATTCTTGAGGATATCGGCCTTATGAAGATGCTTCCTAATATGGTTGTCATCAATCCGTGCGACTACAACCAGACAAAAGCCGCTACAATTGCTGCAGGAAACTACAACGGCCCTGTATACTTGCGTTTCGGCAGACCTGGAGTTCCTAACTTTACTCCCGAAGACCAGAAATTTGAAATAGGCAAAGCTCTTAAACTTATTGAGGGCAAAGATGTTACAATCTTTGCAACAGGCCATTTGGTTTGGGAGGCTATTCAGGCAGCTGAAATATTGGAACAAGAGGGCATCAATGCTGAGGTTATCAACATCCACACCATTAAACCTTTGGATGTGGAGGCAGTCTTAGAATCTGTAGGAAAAACACATGCTGTTGTTTGTGCAGAGGAGCATTTCATTGCAGGCGGAATGGGAGAGAGCATTGCAAGCACACTTGCTGCAAATGCACCTGCACCTGTTGAATTTGTTGCAATAAACGACAAATTCGGTCAGAGCGGTACCCCATCGGCACTGATGAAAGCTTACGGACTGGATGCCGAGCATATTGTTGCAGCAGCTAAAAAAGCAATTTCAAGGAAATAGATGTCTCAAGACAAGGATATTCTCGATATTTACAAACAAGAGGGCAAACAGGAATATGCCTTCAACTTGATTGTGCGTAAATACAGTGAAAGATTATATTGGCACATCAGGGAGCTCACATGCTCCCATGATGATGCCAATGATCTTTTACAGACAACCCTTGTGAAGATATGGCAAAATCTCCCGACATTCAGAGAGGAGTCCAAGCTCTACACTTGGATTTATAGGATTGCCACCAATGAGACCCTGACATTCCTCAAGAAAAAGAGGTTAGGAAGTTTCTTATCGCTGAGCGACTACAACAGTGTGCTTGAAAACAATCTGCGCGCAGACAAATATTTTAATGGCGACAAACTGCAGCTTGCCCTCCATCGGGCCATAATAAAGTTACCCGACAAACAGCGTGCTGTATTTAATTTAAGGTATTTCCAGCAAATGAAATATGAAGAGATTTCGGAAATCATGAATACCTCCGTCGGTGCCCTTAAAGCCTCATATCACCATGCTTACCATAAAATAAAGAGTGAGCTGGAGAATGAATTTACATAATTTTTTCCTCTCCATTAATCCTTTGCATCAATTTGTAGTCAAAACGATAAACACACATAACATGCTCCAAAGTAGAGAAATAACAAATAATACAGAAAAAGATATTCTTCAGACCCCCCGTCTGAAAGAGAATCCCTATACTCTGCCAAACGGATATTTTGCCTCAGTAGAGGATGCCGTACATGAAAAAATCCATAAAACATCACGCCAGACAGGTACTGTATGGGACTTCTTAAAAACAAGCATTGCATTGGCAAGTGTTTTTGGAATAATATTCGGACTCGGATATGGAGCCATGTACCTTACAGACACTCTGGATATTTCGGAAAGTCAGACAAGCCAGATAATTGCAGAGACAGACTCGGCCTTTGATGAAATGCTGATTGAAACTATCGGCAATCATCCTATTATTGAGACACCTGAGGAGATTGACAATTATCCGAACATCTCCGATACGCCCGTTATAGACAAAGAGCAAATAGAGCAATACCTGATAGATTCCAACATACCACTTTCGGCTTTGGCATCTTTAGAATAAATTTACAGTTATGAAACTTTTGAAATATAGAAACAGTTCTGCTATACTTATATTATTGGTTGCACTTGTTGCCAATTTTGCAAATCTTTATGCACAACCCGACAAGCATCCAAAACCTGATCACTTCATGGAGGAGATACAAATGCAGAAAATTGCATTTTTCACCTCCGAACTGAAACTTACACCTCAGGAGGCCGAGAAATTCTGGCCGCTATACAATGAACTTTGGGAAGAAAGGGACAAAGCCAGAAAAGAGACCATGTCTGCCTTGAAAAACCTGAAAGCAGCTCTTGAAGCGGAGCCTGAAAAGGGAGACTCTGAAATAAAGAGACTCTCAGAGATCTATCTTGCCAACTATGCAATGGAGGCAGAATTGATTAATGAGTATTTCAACAAATTCCAGAAAATCCTGCCTATCAAAAAGGCTGCAAAGATTCTTTATGCTGAGGAAAAATTCCGACGTATGCTCATAAAACAGCTCCGTCATCCAGTACCTGGAAGTGGTGAAAAGAAATAAGTTTCTCAGATGTTCAGATAGAAATCACCGGTAACTTTTTTATACTCAGCTGTATATTCACCATTCTCGTGAATAGTGAGCTGAGTCTGTTCAATATTGGAGATTCTGTTAGCAGAAAGGGTAAATTCCATAAGCCAGCGCTTGGCCGGCTTACTCTTTATTGTATGCACTTTACATAATCTGCACAGGCGCAATGCGCTCTCTCCTGCTTTTGCCTTGCCGGCAATGAAATCCACCTTGCGGACAAATTCTTCAGCCTCTGCAGCCGGCAATACTAAAGCAAGTCTGCCATTTGGCGCAAGCAGCTCCAACGCCGAATGTATCATCTCCCCTTGAGACAATGTATCTGTATGTCGGGCATTAGACTTGGCCTGTTCTGTTGATTTCAAGGCATTTATGAAGTATGGAGGATTGGAGAAGATCAAATCGAATTTTTTGTCGGGCAAATGTTTGCCCAGCTCCTGAACGGGCAGCAACAGTGATATCAGCTCCAGATTGTAATCATTGCCGCTACAGAACGGCGTCTCAAAAAAGTTCCTGAAATTAAGGGCAGCATCGGCCAATGAGCCGGCGTCTATGTCTATTCCAAAGATTTCACATCCGGCTTTAGAATCATCAGCCATAGAGTCCTGGCGCTGCAGTTCAACAACTCTCTGGGCGGCCATAAGTGCTATCACACCACTTCCTGTTCCTACATCGAGCAGTACTTTATCCGATGGCAGAATATCCATCCATGCGCCAAGCAGAACACCGTCGGTGTTCACCTTCATGGCAGAACGCTCCTGCTCTACTGCAAACTTCTTGAATCTGAATGATGCCACCACACAAACTGTTTTGGATTAAACGAAACGGCCATCTTTCATCTCCACAATCCTGTCGCTTCTCTGAGCCAGATCCTTGTCGTGGGTTACGATTATTATTGTCTGTCCATATTTGTCCCTCAACGAAAAAAACAGATCGTGAAGTTCATTTTTTGTCTTGCTGTCGAGATTGCCGGAAGGTTCATCTGCAAACAATACAGCCGGTCTGTTTATCAGAGCCCTTGCTATTGCAACACGCTGCTGTTCACCACCGCTCAACTCAGAGGGTTTATGCTCCAGCCTCTCTCCCAATCCAAGCTCACCAAGCAGGCGCATTGCCTCCTCCCTTATCTGGGAATCGCTCTTTTTGAACCAGCAGCTCTCCCTGTTTTTTCCTGATTTTGCAATAAGGGCCGGCATCATCACATTCTCCAAAGCAGTAAATTCCGGCAGCAGATGGTGAAACTGAAATACAAATCCTATTTTTCTATTTCTGAAATCCGACAGTTGTCTCCCTGAAAGGGCCATAACATCGGTATTGTCTATGAAAATTGCTCCGCTGTCGGGCTCCATCAAAGTTCCAAGAATCTGCAACAAAGTAGATTTGCCTGCACCACTGGCACCCACAATACTCACAACCTCAGCCCTTTTTGCCGAAAAATCAATATTTTTGAGCACCTGAAGCTCTCCAAACGATTTATTTATATTGCTGCACTTTATCATTTCCATTATCTTCTGTTAAAAATAGAGACTGAATAACAAACAGTTGCTACCTGTAGAAATTTTTTACAAAGGCGGCATAATTGCTCTTGCCCAAAATGGAGATATTCCACCAGCCTGCGATAAACCCCATTCCATAACCGAACAGCTGGACAAATGATGCCACAACCGAGTATGCTCCCGTTTTTACAGATTTTTCCCTTACGGAGGCATCAACAAACAGAAGCAGCGCCAGCAACACCATAGGCAAGAGAAAGAGCGGTGTCCACAATATTGCCAGAGCGACCAGCAGAAAAGAGCCCAATACAAAGGCTGCAGGGAGCAGATGAACCAGTTTGAGCGAACCTTTATGGCGTCTTGTAAGGTGTATACGCGCTATTCCCGAGTTGAAAACCTGCTTGAAGAAGGTTCTGAATGTGTTACGCCGTTTGTGGTATACCCACGCCTGGGGGAAAAACCTGCTCTCATATCCGCCCTCCTTAACTTTGTAACTGAAATCCACATCCTCGCCAAAGCGCATATTTGAAAAACCGCCTATACGGTCAAAAACCTCTTTAAGGATTCCCATATTGAATGTTCTGGGATAAAATTTGTCTGCACTTCTGCGGTTTCCTCTAATTCCTCCTGTTGTGAGTACCGATGTCATGGAGTAATCTATTGCCTTCTGCAATGTTGTAAAAGAGGGATGGGATCTGTCGGCCCCACCAAATAATTGGCAATTATCATTTTCCAGCTCCTTAACCGCCTCCATCATATAGTTTTGTGGAATTATACAGTCTGAATCAAAAAATACCAGCCACTTGCCCTTAGCCTTTCCTGCACCATAATTGCGGGCAGCAGCAGGGCCTCCATTCTCCTTATAATAATATGTAACCGCTATGTCGGAACAGCTTTTCACCAGTTCATCACATTTTAAAGAAGAGCCATCCTCCACTATAATGACTTCAAAATTCTTCAAAGTCTGGCCCGACAAACTATCAAGCAGCTCCTGTACCTCCTGTGGCCTATTGTAGACAGGAACAATTATCGAAAACAACGGTTGCTGCAAATTCATTTTCTATATCGGTGTAATTTGGATAAGGGTTTACAAATTTAAACATTTTTTCAGAATAGGAGCGGTTCATCATCAACCAGTCTGAAGCTCAAACGATGATGCGGCGTTATGCCAAACTCTGCAATTGCCCGACGGTGCTGTTTTGTTGGATATGCCATATTCTTGTCCCATCCATATTGTGGGAACTCCTTTGCCAATGAGAGCATATATTCATCTCTGTAAGTCTTTGCCAGAACCGAAGCTGCCGCTATTGAAGCATATTTGCCATCGCCCTTCACTACGCATGTGTGCGGAATATCTTTGTATTTGTAGAATCTGTTGCCGTCTACCAGAATTGATTGTGGAATTGTGGTGAGCATATCCAGAGCCCTGTGCATTCCTGTTATCGAGGCCCTCAAGATATTGAGCTGGTCGATCTCCTGAGGAGAGACTGCCGCAACGCCCCATGCTATGGCCTCCTGCTCTATTACAGGACGTAATTTTTCGCGCTGCCGGGCGGTTAGCTGTTTTGAATCATTCAGCAACGGATGATAAAAATCCTTGGGGAGTATCACAGCAGCCGCATATACAGGCCCTGCAAGACATCCTCTGCCAGCTTCATCACATCCGGCCTCCACCAACTGCGGATCGGCATATTGTAAAAGGGAGAATTCCCGCATCTGTCTACTTTTTTAAGTGAGATGCAAAGTTAATGATATTTACTCTTTTTTAAGCCTTTCAAGTTCAGATTCAACTCTCAACAGCTCCTTTTCGAGCCGTGCGATTATTGCATTCTTATCTTCAATCATCTCATTCAGACGTTTGACAAATAAATCCTTGCTCTCAATTGCTGCCTTGTATTCACCAATACGCGAATGATAATACTGCTTGAGATTCTCGCACGCTTCCGTATGTTTCTCCATTGTTATGACAGAACCCAATATCAGAGCTTCAGGGGTTATATCCAAAGCCTCTGCTATTTTTACAATTTTGGGATTGAAGATTTTTGTAGGCCCTTTTTCTATTTTTATGTATGCATTGAGCGAAATATCAACCTGCTCTGCAACACATTCCTGAGAGAGTCCCAACTCTTTTCTCCGCTTGTAAATATTCTCTCTTAATAATCTGTCATCCATATGTTGCAAAGCTAAACCAAGAAACTGCATTATATAAACAACCATAGCATTTCTGTTTTACAACCATCGGTTGTTATTGGTGCCATTTTTCTATCATTTGTACCCGTATTGTTTTATCAAATATTTTTTTATAAATTTGAAATCCCTTTTTACATGGGAAATATTTAAACACTTGAAAGCAAAATCAGTTATAAAACACACTTAAAATATTTACACAAATGAAGACTTATAATACACAGAATGTGAGGAATGTGGTTCTTTTGGGCAGTTCCAAATCCGGAAAGACCACGCTGGCGGAAACCATGATGTTTGAGGGTAAAGTAATCGACAGAAGGGGAAGCATAGAGGCAAAAAATACTATTAGTGACAATACAGAAATTGAGCAGATATACCAAAGATCTATCTACTCAACACTTTTATACACAGAATTCCTTGATACAAAATTCAATATTATCGACACTCCGGGTTCTGATGACTTTGTTGGCGGTGTTTATTCTGCATTTACCGTTGCAGAGAATGGTATTCTCCTTGTGAATGCAACACAAGGCGTTGAGGTTGGTACCGAGATTTTCGCGCGTCATGCTGTTGAGCATAAAAAACCTCTTATCATTGCCGTTAACCAGCTCGACCATGAGAAAGCTGATTGGCAAGCCACTATCGATTCATTGAAACAGACTTTCGGAAATAAAGTTGTTCTGGTACAATATCCTATTAATGCAGGAACTGACTTCGACACTTTCATCGACGTTCTTAAAATGAAAATGTACAAATTCAAAGATGAGAACGGTACCAGAGAGTCTTTCGAAATTCCCGATGAGTACAAGGAGGAGGCACAGGAGCTTCACCAGCAGCTTGTAGAGATGTCTGCAGAGAATGACGAGACTTTGATGGAGACATTCTTTGATAAAGGCGTTCTTACAGAGGATGAGATCAGAGCAGGTATGAAGGTTGGTATGCAACTTGGCGATATTCTTCCTGTATTCTGTCTGTCGGCTAAAAAAGATATTGGAGTTAAAAGAATTATGGAGTTCACCATCAATGCCGGTGTTACTCCAGACAAAGTTGAGAACAAACTTAAAGACGGTGCTTCTGTAAAAGTTGATTCTGAAGGACCTACTGCAATTTTCGTATACAAAACCGCACAAGAGCAGCACTTGGGTGATGTATCATACTTTAAGGTAATGAGCGGTAAGCTTGTTGAGGGTATGGATGTTGTCAATCCTGAAACCGGTGCCAAAGAGAGAATTGCACAGATTTATGCTGTTGCAGGCAAGAAGAGAGAGAAGGTTACTGAAGTTATGGCAGGTGATATCGCTTGTACAGTCAAACTTAAATCAGTTAAAACCGGACAGACCCTTTGTGCTCCTAACTGCGAGTTTGCTTTCGAGCCTACACACTTCCCTGCACCTAAATTCAGAACAGCAATCAAAGCTAAAGTTGAGAAAGATGAGGAGAAATTGGGCGAGTTGTTGAACAAGGCAAATGCAGAGGATCCTACAATTATCGTTGAATACTCAAAAGAGTTGAAACAAACCATCATCAGCGGTCAGGGTGAGCACCATATCAATATCCTCAAATGGCAGCTTACCAACACCAACAAGATTGAGGTTGAACTGTTCGCTCCAAAGATTCCTTATCGCGAAACTATCACCAAAATTGCTACCGCAGACTACCGCCACAAGAAACAATCAGGTGGAGCCGGCCAGTTTGGTGAGGTACATATCCTTATCGAGCCATACTATGAAGGCGCTCCTGAAAACAACAAATTTAAAGTTGACGGCCAGGAAATGGTACTTAACGTTAAAGGCAAAGAGGAGTATCCTCTTGAGTGGGGCGGAAAACTTGAGTACTACAACTGTATCGTAGGTGGTGCAATCGACGCACGCTTTATGCCTGCAATCCTTAAAGGTATTATGGAGAAGATGAACGAAGGCCCTCTTACAGGTTCATACGCCCGCGATATCAGAGTTTATGTATACGATGGCAAGATGCACCCGGTTGATTCAAACGAGATGGCTTTCAAACTTGCTGCACGTAACGCATTTAAAGAGGCCTTCAAAAAAGCAGGTCCAAAGATTATGGAACCTATCTACAATATCGAAGTATTGGTTCCAAGCGACTGCATGGGTGATGTAATGAGCGATTTGCAAAACCGCAGAGCAATGATTGAGGGTATGAGCAGTGCAAAAGGATTTGAGGTTCTTAAAGCACGCGTTCCTCTTGCAGAGCTTTACAAATATTCAACTTCGTTGAGTTCGCTAACTTCAGGTAGAGCTACATTTACAATGGAGTTTGCTGAGTACCAACAAGTTCCTTCTGATGTTCAAGACAAGCTGCTTAAAGCTTACGAGGCAGAAGAGAAAGACGAGTAATCGTTTCCAAAATCATTTAGGGCCGCTCTGCTGCAGACCATACTCTGCCAAAGCAGCCCTACATATAATTCAGAAGAGCCGGATCAAGTCAGCTTGGTCCGGTTTTTTGTTGCGAAGGCATAAACACTGCTTGGGTCTGCCTCTTTGCGGGGGAGGCTGCAAACCCCTTTACACACTTTCTGCAGCGTGGGTGGGTTTAGCGTGCTAAAAGGGTCTCTATTTTCACCCTCTATGCACACTCAACGCGCTGTAGAGGCATAATGTGTGCTTAGGGGTTTGGGAAAGGTGGAAGCGACGGGAACAGCAAGAACGGGAACAGCAAGAACGGGAATAACAAGAACGGGAATAACAAAGTGCCGACAGATGCTGCCGTCTTGTCTGCATCTCTTTTTGAATTGAACAGTTTTACGGTGAATCAGACAAGCTTGCTGAGCGCCACTTCGTAAGCCAGACGCTCAAGGAGCAACGAAGCATTTGCAATGCTTTTGTTTCTGTCGGGTTCAAGATCTGCCAATTGGAAGATATTGTTGGGCAATTCTGGGGTACACGACTGATTACCGGTATCATTTGAACCGGTGCTCAAAGGATTCTGAATGTTGGTGGTGTTCCGATAGTCCCGAGTATTAAGCGAATTGAGTCCACAGAAGAGCCATACCGGTTTGCCTGCCTCTTTTGCCAATGTGATTACGCCATCTACCACCTTGCCATTAAAGGATTGGGAGTCGATGCGACCTTCACCGCTGATAACAAGATCGGCTTCAGAAATTTTCTGTTTGAGGTTTGTGATGTTTGCAAAGAAACGCCAACCGCTGATTATTTTACCACCCAGAAAGTGCTTTACCGCATAACCCACACCCCCGGCAGCACCAGTTCCCGGAAGGAGGTGGTCAGGAAACGCTTGGTTTTGAAGCGGTTGCTCGTAAAAAAATTGGTTATGGGGTAATTGCCCGGAGGATTTTGCCCCCATAGTTCCGAAACGCTCACAACCTGCCGCAATGGTAGCAGCCGCATCCCCTGCCACTCTTACAAGATTCTCCATGCCTGCTTCCAGTTGCTGAAGCATTGAAGGGTCAGCTCCCTTTTGCGGTCCGTAAACGAATGTTGCACCAGTTTCGCCCAACAGCGGATTGGTCACATCGCAAATGACCTCTATCTCGCAGGCATCAGCCGCATTATTGCGTGCATTACCGCGTACATCACTGCGTACATCATCGCATACCACAGCGCAAGCTTCACCTTGTGCCTGATCGCGTGCTTCTCCTCGCGCATCACTGCGTGCATCAGCTCTGGCGTCATCACTTGCATCAAGACTCGCATAAACACCCGCATCAACGCTGGCGCCAATGCCGCAGGCGCAACCAAATACCCCGTCTGACGGAGCCTCAATTTTGCCAATGCCCGAAAGCAGACCTCCGCACATATAATCGGTAATCAATGAGCCGCCTTTATCGTAAAACTTGAATCCGAGTGCCTGAAGCATGCCGGTACCACCGTCGTTGGTGGCACTGCCGCCAATAGAAAGAGTGATTTTGCGGGCACCATCTTCGTAAGCCTTGCGAATCAACTCGCCAAGACCATAAGTTGTTGTAACAAGCGGATTGCGCAAAGCCCTGCCATCCGGGCCAACCGGAGGAATGAGTTCCAGACCCGAAATTTTTGCCATTTCAATGAAGGCGCACTTACGAGAGGTAATGGCACTTCCGCCATGGGTGTCACTGCTGTCGGGGTCATAATAAGACAAATAAGAACTCTCAATTTTTTGCCCCGACGGATTCACTCCTTCCGCCTTCACCACTTCCACACCCTCTCTCACAGAAAGCAGTACATTTGCGCTGCCATCGCCGCCATCGGCTATCTCCACAATCTCGTATGTATTGGCAGATCCACCCCGAGCCGGTGCTACTCCGGCAGATGACATTATTTCAGCAGATGACACCACTCCGGTAACCGACTCTGTGGCACTGCCCTGAGGCTCAGATTCAACTGCCTCAGCCATGGCTCTCTCAATTCCCATACTGATTGCCTGAGCCGCCTCAAGTGAGGTCAGGCTGCCCTTGAACTTATCTATGGCTATAAGGATTTTCATGGTCTAAAACAACTGTTGCAAAGCTATCAAAAGTTAGTTATATATTCCTAAACTCTTACGAAAAAAATATTTTATATCTTTTTTGTATCTTTGAAGTTTGTTAAACAACACGATTAATAACTAATAACATTTACTATATGAAAAAATTATCATTCTTATTAGTTGCTTCCATGCTCTTGTCGGTGCTTCCACTTAAGGCAGACGAGGGAATGTGGATGCTTCCTTTATTGGAGAAATTGAATATCAAAAAGATGCAGGAGAGCGGATTGAAGCTGTCGGCAAAAGATATTTATGACATCAACAATTCGAGCCTTAAAGATGCGATTGTGCATTTTGGTGGCGGCTGTACTGCCGAAATCGTTTCGGACAAGGGTCTCCTTTTCACAAACCACCACTGCGGATACAGCTCTATCCAGAAGTTGAGTACTGTTGAGCATGATTACCTTAAAGATGGCTATTGGGCAATGAACCTCAAAGAGGAGCTTCCGGCCAAGGGCCTGACAGTTACATTCATTGATAAGTTTGTTGATGTTACAGACCGTATAAACAAGGCTGTTGCAAAGGGTAAAACCGACGAGGAGAAGGGCAAAGCATACGAGGCAGAGGTTGCAAAAATCGTTGCAGAGGCTACAAAAAATGACTCTACACTTGATGCCGAGGTGAAAAGTTTCTACAACAGCAACGCATACTATGTAATCACAACCAGAACATTCAAGGATATCCGCTTTGTGGGTGCTCCCCCTTCATCAATAGGAAAATTTGGCGCCGACACCGACAACTGGATGTGGCCCCGCCATACAGGAGATTTTTCTGTATTCAGGATTTATGCCGACAAAAACAACAACCCTGCCGACTACTCGGAAGATAATGTTCCTTACACTCCAAAACAATCGTTGAAAATCTCTTTGAAAGGTGTTAAGGAGAATGATTACACAATGATCATAGGCTTCCCAGGCAGAACAACCCGCTTTATGCTGAGCGAGGAGGCAAGGGAGACCCAAAAAGTAAGCAATGCCGTAAGTATCTATGTAAGAGGCGAGAAACAGAAAATCTGGATGGACGACATGCTTGCAGATCCTAAAGTGAGAATCCAGTACTCAAACAAATATGCAAGCTCTTCTAACGGCTGGAAAAAATGGATGGGTATGGACGAGACATTCGACAAACTCAATATTATCGACCGCAGAGCAGAAGAGGAGAAAGAGTTCAACGCATGGGCAAACTCAAACAAGAAACGCGCTAAAAAATATGGCACAGTTGTAGATGAGATCAACAATGTTGTGAAATCGAGAGCAGAGGCAATGTATGTATATAAATATGTAAACGAAGCACTCTCGGCCGTTGAACTTATAAAGGCAACAACAATGAAACGTCAGGATCAGGTAGAGGCATTTTATAAAGACTATTCAGTTGAAACCGACAGAAAACTTGCCAAAAGGATGTACAATATCTACAAAGAAAAGGTAGAGCCAAAATACCACCCTGCATTCTACACTAAAATTGAGAAGGAGTTTGGTGGGAGCATTGATGCATTTGTAGACTACATTTTTGATAACTCAAACTTCACCAGCCGTGAGAAATATGAGAGCGCTAAAGCCAATGGCGTTGATTTGAAAACCGATGTGGCTGCCGATATCAGAAGAGATATTTACCGCGTTGCGCAGATTATCATGCCGGTTGTTATGGAGACCAACGCAAAAATTGCAGAGTTGAAACAGCTTTATGTTGAGGGTGTTCTCCAGATGCAGGGCAACAACGCTTCATACCCCGATGCAAACTCAACAATGCGCTTGACTTATGGTAAAGTAATGCCTTACTCTCCAAAAGATGCTGTTGTATACAACTACATTACAACATTGGATGGAGTTATGGAGAAAGAGGATCCGAACAACTGGGAGTTTGTAGTTCCTCAGAGATTGAAAGAGCTTTGGAAAACAAAAGATTTTGGCGATTACGCCCTTGAGAATGGCAAAATGCCTGTTGCATTCCTGTGTAACTGCGATATTACCGGCGGTAACTCAGGAAGTCCTGTACTGAACGATAACGGTGAGCTTCTCGGCCTTGCTTTCGACGGCAACTGGGAGGCAATGAGCGGCGATGTTATCTTTGAGCCGGAGCTTCAAAGATGTATCAATGTTGATATAAGATATGTTTTGTTCATCATAGACAAATTCGGCGGTGCCGGTTATCTGCTGGATGAAATGAAAATTGAAAGATAATTATTTGAGAAATGGTTAAAGAAGTTGAAAAGATTTTGTCGGAGGTAATTCATCCGGCATTTGACAAAAGCGTTGTAGAGCTTGGCTTTATTGAGGATATAAAGGTGGAGGGCGAAATGCCCTCTGCCAAAATAAAATTCAAATTGGTATTTCCACGTCCGGATGCACTGGCAGCAAGCATCAAGAAGAGTTGTGAAGAGGCCCTGCAAAAGGCATTCCCCCAGGCAAAAGTGCTTATTATTGAACTTGTCAGGGAGAATAAGCCTAAAAAGAAGAATATCAATGACCTGAATCAGGAGCAATTGGAAAATGTTGGAAAAATTATTGCAATTGCTTCAGGCAAAGGTGGTGTGGGCAAATCTACAGTCTCTGTAAACCTCGCCGTAACTCTTGCAAAGATGGGTTATAAAGTGGGTCTTGCAGATGCGGATGTATATGGCCCGTCGATTCCAAAAATGACAGGAACTGAGGGTGAAGGCCCCGATGTTGAATTTGTTTATGAAGACGGATATACCGATAACGGCCAATCTGCGGCAGATGCAGGCATCAATCCTGCAACCGGAATTCCCAATGCCGGCGAACATGGAAAAACAGTTGCCGAGCTTATAGTGCCAATAGAAAAATATGGTGTAAAATGGATGTCGATAGGCTACTTTGCCGCACCGGAGCAGGCCCTGATCTGGAGAGGCCCGATGGCTTGCAATGCCCTTAAACAGATGATTCTGCAGGTAAAATGGGGTGAACTTGATTTTCTGCTTCTCGACCTTCCTCCGGGAACAGGCGATATCCACATAAGCCTTGTGCATGACATTCCATTGGATGGTGCAATAATAGTCAGCACTCCGCAGGCCGTTGCGCTTGCCGATGTTGAGAAGGGCATCAATATGTTCCGCAACAAGGATATCAACAAACCTGTTTACGGACTGGTTGAGAATATGGCATGGTTTACTCCTGCAGAGTTGCCAAACAACAAATATTACATCTTTGGCAAGGATGGCGGCAAGGAGATGGCGGCAAAATATAATGTACCGTTGCTCGGACAGATTCCGCTTGTACAGAGCATAAGGGAGTGTGGCGATGAGGGTGAGCCTGCTGCAGTTAATGCAGGGCCGGTTTTTGATGCTTTTGTTGAAATTGCAAAGAGTTTATAACTGCTTAGAAACTGTTTGAATCCATTTATGAGAATAGGTGATAAAGTACGCTTCCTCAACCAGACAGGTGGAGGAATTGTTGTAGGATTTGGTAAAAAAGGGTGGGCAACTGTTCAGGACGAGGATGGTTTTGAATTTCCGATTCCGGAAAAAGAGTGTGTTGTAATTGAAGAGAATGTTGTGGCAAAAGAGGATGTCAAGATACATACTAAAGATGGAGACAAACTCAATATTGCCGTTGTCTATACAAAAACTGGAAAAGAGTATACATGCACCCTCGCAAATGAGTGCAACTATACCCTCTTTGTTACATACACAAATTGTCTCAAAGAGGAGAAGAGTTCCGCTTTGCCAAATGAGAACTTTGTAACGGCCTTCTCAGGAGAAGTTCTGCCATATGAGCGCAAGGAGCTTTTCCATTTTGGTCACGACCACATCAACAAATACTCCAAAAGGGTAATACTCAGAGCCATACCATTCAAACCGAACAATATGAAGCTGAAAGGTGATGTAGTCCATAAAATAAAGCCCGTTATTGAGCTTGAATATATTCTCGACCCTACAAATCTGCTTAAAGAGAGCATGTTCAGGCCAAATGACTACATTAAGGAGAATGGTTATGTGATTTCTGTAATAAACGAATCGGCCCAGAACCAGCCGATTGTTGTAGAAATCAAGGGTAAGGATATCCGTACAGCCCTGAAAGAGAAGTTTGAGGGAGAGAAGGCTGTAGGCAATAACCGGCAGACTGCAAGCAACAATCTGTTGTCGACAAGCAAAGGCGGAGCCCCGGACAAGGCCTTTGTTGGCGGAAAATGGATAAATCTGCCCGGTAGCGGTCTGCAACGCGAATGGCTGCAGGAAACCGCCCTCATCAAAACCAATACCCAAGGAGTGATGGAGGTAGATCTGCATGCAAGTGCATTGCTTGATACCACAATCGGAATGGACAACGCAGCCATACTCAAATACCAGCTGGAGAAGTTCAACGAGGCCATGGCTGCCATCCTGCACAAAAAGGGAGGCAAGATTGTATTTATCCATGGCAAAGGAGACGGTGTCTTGAGGAAAGCCATTCTGGCGGAACTGAAAAACAAATATAGCCGTTGCAAGTGGCAGGATGCCTCTTTCAAAGAGTACGGCTATGGCGCCACTATGGTCACAATATACTAAAACAGTAATTACTGATAGCCGATTATTAACCGCAAACTGCAAATAACTATGAAACATTTCACCAAATTATTCATTGCACTAACTGCTATGACTTCTATTTTTGCCTGCGAACCACAAGCAGATTATAAATCCCTCTATGAAGGACATGTAAAAGAGTTGTCGGATCCAAAATATGCCGGCAGAACCGATTATAACGGCGGTATCACTGCTGCTGCAGATTATATCCGCACCACTATTGAAAAAATTGGTTTTGAATGGACAAACCTCAACTTTACCTATCCAAAAAACACAATGAGAGGTAAAATTGAATTTTCTGTAGACGGCAAAGAATATGTTTTTACAGAGGATTTTATTGTAAAGGAGTTCTCTACCGGCAAGAATGCCACTATGGATATTTATTATCTTGATGATGAATATCTCATGGATAAGGAGAAGTTCTACAAACATCTTTGCAGCGGAAAATTCGAGAACAAGTTTGTGGCATTCAATTTTCCTCTTTTCTCAAAAAATTTCGGTGGGGAAGGCATTGAACTTTATAAAGACAACCTCACTCAGCTGTCGGGCAAAGTGGGCGGTCTTATTTTCAAATATGCATCGCGTCCTGTAAACTTCATTTCAAGAGCAGTTTACACATTGCCGTTTCCTGTTGTGGGTGTTGGTCCTGAGTTTCCCACTGATGCCAAACAGGCAACCATCAACCTTGAGAATGAGTGGATTGACGAGTATAAGGCTACCAATATAGCTTCGTTTGTAAAAGGCAAAAATGATGGAGAAGAGCATTTTATTGCGCTTGCCCATTACGACCACTTGGGCATGATCGGTCAGGGCAATATCTTTACCGGTGCCAACGACAACGCTTCGGGCGTGGCAGCACTCCTTGCCATGATGGAATACTACAAAATCCACAAACCTGAAACCTCTATCCTTTTCTTGTTCCTCGACGGTGAAGAGGCCAATCTTTTGGGTGCAAAGGATTATGTGCAGAATCCATATATGCCGTTAGACAAAATCAAGTTTGTGATTAACCTTGATATGGTTGGCGACAATGGCAAGAACCTCATCTGCGAAATTGGTGGCGGCCCAGGTGGTGATGCCGGCTACGAAATGTTCAAAAAAATCAATGCCGAAAAAGGCTACTTTACAAGTGTCGACAGCCAGCCGTTTTCAGACAACAGCGACCACTACTATTTTGGAATAAACGGTGTGCCTTGCATGTACTTCACAATTGAAGGTGACATGTACCAATACTACCACACCCCTCGCGACACCTATGAAAATTCCTCTTCAGAAAAATTCAACGACCTGTTCGGCATCATGACCGACTTCTTGAGAGAGTACTAAAAGATAAATCTTCAAATACAATAATAACCTCCATTGCACTGCACCTTATGGTATCTTGTTGCAATGGGGGATTATTGCATAAAATGGAGGGATGTCAAACTTTTATTTTGTACCTTTGAGGATATTAATCTTGACACTTTTGAATTATGAAACAAAGTACTTTCAAAAAACTGCTGTTGATAGTAACATTTGCTATCTTCACTATTACTTCTGTTGCCGGTTTCATAACAAAATGGGGGTATGAAATCCCAGATAAGTGCGAAATGTGCGGCTGCGAATTTCCTGTTGAACCTGAAATAGATACATGGACTGATCAAGTTACTTTCCAAATCCACACATATATTTGTCCAAAGTGCGGATATTGGATTGTAAGATATGTTTACCCTATCCCGGAGGTATAATGAAGAGTATTAAATCAACCCTCATTATATTTACAATCATCTTCCTTGGCGGGTGCAATGCCCGCCAAGAGGATGAATCTGCCATGCATTCCATAAATTTTCCGGAGGCCATTGAAAATGTTTCAGAAGTAATGTTGAGCGAGTATGTTTCATCGCTCAAATATACACCTGTAGAAACAACCGAATCAACATTGTTAAGCACAATAGGATGGAATTTTTCTTTACATGATTCCCTCATGTTTTTTGTTTCTGGAGAAATGCAGAGATGCATACACATATATACCCGTGATGGTAAATACATCAAAGATATAGGTTCCAAGGGCAATGGACCCGGTGAATATATGGCTGTCCGGACCATGGCTGTTGTACCGGAATCCAATGCATTGATGGTTGAAGGTGGGTGGGAAATTTTATTTTACTCATTGGATGATGGCAAATGTCTGAGAAAATGTTCCCTCCTTAACTTCTTTGACTCTTCCAATGACTTGATAACTGATTTTAAAGGAAGAAAGCATGAAAATTATAACATGAGTATAAAAAATGTCATCCTCCATGACAATCATTTGTATGCGACAGCCGGAGATGATACAACACTGGACCAGTACTTGATACAAATGAAACCCGATTTTACTGTAGACACCATTGTAAAAATGAGACAGACTACATTGGGGACAGGAATGCCTCGTGTTGTGGTTTCTTTTTTGTATACATATGATGACAATGTAAATATTCTTCATGGGCTGAAGGATACTGTATATACCTGGAAAGAGAATACACTACAGCCCCGCATCACTTTTGACTATGGAAATATTTTATCTTTGTCAACTATGCCCCAAATAAAAAAGACGCACTCTTTCTTCTATCCGTACACAAGACACATGTCAACAAAAGTTGCCGCTATAATACTCGGTTCCGAAGATATTTTCACAGAGTCAGAATCATTTGTAATAGGAACGCTGTTTCTTCCAAAAGATGTTGTAATTGCCAATAATCTGCTGCCTTGTTCGCATTTTATATACGACAAGCATTCACGAACAACCAAACTTATAAAACACTCCGAAGAGTTTGGACCGGGCGGTTTCACCAACGACATCGATGGCGGCATGCCTTTCTGGCCTACAAAACATATCGGCAACAAACTCTACCAGTTTGTGGATGCCGGAACTTTCATTGAAATGAGTGAAAAATACAACTCTCCCCGAATGAAAGAGATTGC